>NZ_BAAAZE010000010.1:0-260301 GCF_039536745.1 Actimicrobium antarcticum | reverse complement strand
CCTGGTAACCGAACGTCGAAACGCGCTGGGCGGCTCCGGTACTTTCAGCGACGCTGATGCCGGTCAGCAGTGTCGGGTGTTGTGCATCTTCGTAGTGGTAGTGGCGCTCGGTGCGCGTTGGCAGGCGTACCCGGATCAGATTGGCGAGCAGGTTTGATGGGGTATTGGCCGGCGAGGTACTGCCATAGCGATAATCAAAGCGTCCGACCGGACTGTCGATGGACTGGACACCATTGAACCCGGTGCGGCTGCGCGCTGTCTTGCGGTCCGGATAGTTCAGCTGCAGTTGCCGGCCCTGCGGATCAGTGACCTGAATCAGCAGGCCTGCGTTGTCGTACAGCAGGCTGACGAATTCGCCGGTGGGCGCCGTGATTTGTTCGAGCTTGCGCTGGTGATTGAAGCGCCAGACCTGGCCATCATGCCGTTGCCAGACAAATTCATCGCCGCGACTAGTGCGCAGGATTTCGATGCTGCCGTTGGCCGGATCGCTGGTGCTGCAGAGTGACCGGTTGAGCGGGTCACGGTTGAAGATGATGCGGTGACCGTCGGCTTCGATCAGCTGGAGCGTGTTGCCGACGGCAATCAGTTCGACTTCATACGACAAGCGCCAGCCGCGTCCGATCAGGCCATTCGGGACGTTCGGTGTGCCGAATGCGCTGTTGTAGTGTCGTACGATTTCCAGACCGAGCACACCCGGCAGGGCCGGCAAGTCGGTGTCGCGCTGGTACTTGTTGCCGGTGATGAGGTTGATCGGATTGCCGGCACAGGCGACGCCCGGATTGCCGGCGGTGGGTGCCGTGCATTGCCGGGTTTGCTTGTTCTGCGCGTGCACCGGGAACGCCGCCAGTAGCACCAGGAGCAGCAGAAAATACAGCGTGCGAAAGAGGTGGCAAGTCGATGTCATGGCGGTCAATAGTCGGTCGGAGGTCGTATCAATGAAGGGCAATTGCAGCTCGCCTACGGATTGAGGGTCACATCGACCCGTCGGTTTGGTGCGAGGCAGCGTTGCAACGCGACGCCGGTCTGGCCCGCGCATTGCGCCAGTTCCACCTTCAGATTGGCCGCGCCATGTCCGGTCGCACGGATCGGCAAGCCCGACAGGCCGTGGCCGAGCAAGTAGGTCCTGATAGTCTGGGCACGTGCCGCTGACAGCGCCAGATTGGTCTTGTCGTTACCGATCTGGTCGGTGTAACCATCGACGCTGACCGAGGTATAGCCACCCGCATTGGCTGAGGCAATCAGCGTGTCGAGTTGCGTCATGCCGGCTGCGGTGAGCGTTGCCTGCCCGAAGGCAAAGGTGATATCGCCCGGGACGACGACGGTGACCGCTACCGGGTCAGGGCAGATCGGACATACGCCACCAGTGCAATTGCCACCGGGTTCGGTCGGGCTCGGATTGCCTGGAGGTGATGACGGTGGTGGTGTGTTGCATGGCGGGGAAGTACAGCCCGCCGGCGGTTGCGTCACTGGTGGCGGATTGCCCGTATTACCGGGATCGGCGCCATTGCCGGTGCCCGGGCCGGAGAGGTTGTTTCCCTCGATCGCGTCCGATTGCATCTGCACCATCACATCGGTCACCACCGGAATGCGCCCTGCACGCAGCAACGTGGTGCGGATGCCGCTGGTGCCGTCATCCTGTAATTGCAGCAAGCCCAGATAGAGCGACCCGACCAAGGGCACTTGCGGTTTGTAGCCGGTCGTGATGCGCAGCTTGAGCAGGTTGGCATCCTGGATGCTCTGGCCCGATTGCGTGCCGATCACGGCTGTTCGGGTTTGCTGGCCGCTGTTCGGAATCACGCGTTTGCCGTTACCGACGCGGGCCTGTAATGCCGCGACATTGAAGTCCTGAAAGCTCTCGGTGGTAGGATTGCGTATCTCGACTTGGGCGTGGGTCTGGATATCGGCCAGCGCCCGGGCGGCCGATGCCGCAAGCGCTGCCGGATTGGTGCCGCCGCCGTAGAGTGGCGCCAGCGCGGTGGCGTAGGCATGTTCGATTGTGGTCAGGTTGGCGTGACCGGTGCTGCCGGCGCGGGCAGCCATGAAACTGGCGTGGTTGTAGTGGTTCCTGGCGAAAAACACCAGGCCGTACTGGAGGACTGCCAATCCGATCAGCGTGATGACAGGACCAATCACGATGAATTCGATCATTGCGGAACCGCGACGGGAGGTCAGGGATGTCATGTTTCAGAATGGAAGTCGCGCCAGCAGACGCAGGATGTTCCGGTAGTTGATGACACTAACTATCGGTTGTTGAATGCTACCGGTGACACCGGGAGTTCTTCATCACGGCGTGCAAATTGAGGTGCTGGCGTGGTCGGGCGCACAACGTTTTTATGCGAAGGGCCAAGCCGGGTGGTCTGCGAAGCGCAATATCGGGACGGGCAATTGGCCGGATCAGCAGTTGTCTTGCAAGTATTGCCGCTGGCAGTGATGGGGAGAGTGACTGTTGCTGAAATGCAGCGGTGGTTTGCAGCTGATGATGCAGGTTGAGTTTGGTAGCCGGGCCTACAGGGTGCCTTTTCTATGCGTGCAATTCGCCCGGCCGTCGACACGGGCCGATGTCCACCATGCGGTGAGGAACGTGATCTGATCAGCGGCGCAAATGAAGCCCGGCCGAAGCCGGTGTCATTCGCTTTCTGCCGCCAGATTCATTGCCCCGGATTCGTCATCTCGGCATGAATTACATTAATCGCCGCGATCACGTCGTCCTGCAGCACGACCGAATACGCATCGATATTTTCTTTCAACTGCGCCACGCTGGTCGCACCAATGATCGTCGAGGCGACAAACCAGCGCGAGTAGCACCAGGCCAGCGCCAATGCAGTCGGCGTCATCCCGTGCGCAGCTGCCAGTGCGGCGTAGCGGCGTGCTGCTTCGATCACGCTGGTACGCAGGTAGCGCGGGCTCCAGGTTGGCGGGAATAGTGTCAGTCGGCCACTGGCATTCGGGTCCGTCAGATATTTGCCGGTCAGTTGTCCGAACGCCAGCGGACTGTAGGCCAGCAGGCTGACCTGTTCACGAAAACAGGTTTCATCCAGCGCGCCTTCAAAGCTGCGGTTGGCCAGGTGATAGCCGTTCTGGATCGAGGCAATGCGTGGCGTGCCGTGCAGTTCGGACTGCTTTACGAATTCGCTGACGCCCCAGGCACTTTCATTGGAGACGCCGATATGCCGAATCTTGCCGGCCTTGACCAGGCCGGCTAGCACATCGAGGGTTTCGGCGATCGGGATGCAGGGCCGTTCGGCGTTCGGATTAAAGGACAGCTGGCCGAAAATCGGTACGTTGCGGCTGGGCCAGTGCAACTGATACAGGTCGATCGTGTCGGTTTGCAGGCGCTGCAGGCTGGCGTCGACAGCGGCGTGGATATTGGCGGCATCCAGATTGTTTTTGCCGCCGCGTATCCAGGTCATGTTCGGGTTGGGGCCGGCGACTTTGGTGGCTAGCACGATGTCGTTGCGCCGACCGGTTTTTTTCAGCCAGGTGCCGATGATGCGTTCGGTTGCGCCCTGGGTTTCGGCCCGCGGCATGACCGGGTACATCTCGGCGGCATCGACGAAATTGATGCCACGTTCGAGCGCGTAATCGAGTTGACTGTGCGCTTCGGCTTCGCTGTTCTGCTCGCCGAAAGTCATGGTGCCAAGGCAGACGGCGGAGACCTGCAGGTCGCTGGTTCCCAGCTGGATTTTTTTCATGACGTACTCCGTAAGGCGCTGGCGCAGTCGCGCACCAGTGCGGGACCGCGATAGATCAAACCGGTGTAGAGCTGGATCAGCGCTGCACCGGCATCCTGTTTTTCTTTGGCATCGGCGCCAGACAGAATGCCGCCGACACCAATGATCGGAATGGTGTCGCCCAATTCTGCCTTCAGCGCCCGGATTACTGCGGTCGACAGAGCCTTCACCGGCGCGCCTGACAGGCCGCCGGTTTCGTCGGCATGCGCCAGTCCTTTGACGGCGTCGCGGGTGACGGTGGTGTTGGTAGCGATGACGCCGTCGATGCGATGGCGCAGCAATGCATCGGCAATCGTCTTGATTTGCTCGCCATCGATATCGGGTGCGATTTTCAGTGTCAGCGGTACATAGCGGCCATGCTGATCGGCCAGGCGCTGCTGGGCATTTTTCAATTGCGACAGTAGCGCGTCGAGCTCGTCGGCGCCTTGCAGCTGGCGCAGGTTTTTGGTGTTGGGCGACGAGATATTCACCGTCACATAGCTGGCGTAGGGATAGATTTTTTCGAGGCACGCCAGATAGTCGTCGGCCGCGCGCTCGATCGGCGTGTCGGCATTCTTGCCGATGTTCAGGCCAAGGATGCCTGCCTTTTCCTGATGAAAACGCGACGCCTGTACGTTGCGCACGAACGCATCGACGCCGCCGTTATTGAAGCCCATCCGGTTGATCAGTGCATTGGCCTGTGGCAGCCGGAACATGCGCGGTTTCGGATTGCCGGGTTGCGCACGCGGCGTGACGGTGCCGACTTCAATGAAGCCAAATCCGAGCGCAGCCAGGCCGTCGATGTAGGCGCCGTCCTTGTCCAGTCCGGCAGCAAGGCCAACCGGATTAGGAAAACGCAAACCCATCACGGTGCGTGGATCGGCCGCCGGTTTTGGCAGTAAACGGGTCAGTCCCAATGCGACTGCGCGGCGTAGCGAGGGCAGGGTCAGGTTATGCGCATCTTCGGCGTCAAGCAGGAAGAGCAGCGGGCGGGTAGCAGCGTAGAGAAGTTTATCGGACACGAGTGAGGCAGAAAAAAGAGGTTGAAATGACGAAGCGTGGTGCGGTCGTGACTGGTGCTACTCAGAGCAAGTTCAGAGCAAGCTCAGAGCAGCGCCCACTGCCCGAGGCGCAACGCTTCAAGCGGTTTGAAATTGATTTTGTACGCCATCTTGGGACTGGCTTCGATCCAGTAACCCAGATAGACATAGGGCATGCCCAGAGTTTTGCTTTGCTCGATTTGCCAGAGTACGTTGTAGGTGCCGAAGGACGTCCCTTCCAGATCGGGCTCATAAAACGTATAGACCGACGACAGGCCATCGTCGAGCACATCGATGATGCTGACCATGCGCAGCGTGCCGTCCTTCTCGCGGAACTCGACCAGTCGCGTATTGACTTTGCTTTGCAACAGAAACTGCGCGTACTGGTCGCGGCTATCCTGATCCATGCCACCACCGGCATGGCGTGCGGCCTGATAGCGCAGGTACAGATCATAGTGTTCGTGGCTGTAGGCCAGTTTGGTCACGGCCACTGTCAAATCCCGGTGCCGGGTCCAGGCCCGACGCTGACTGCGGTTGCGCACGAAGTCATTGACGATCACGCGCACTGGTGTGCAGGCCTGGCATCCATCGCAATACGGTCGATAGGTAAAAACACCGCTGCGCCGGAATCCGGACTTGACCAGTTGCGAGTAGACGTCGGCGTTGATCAGGTTGGAGGGCGTGGCTACTTGCGAACGTGCCATCCGGTCGCTCAGATAGCTGCAGGGGTAGGGCGCCGTTGCATAAAACTGCAAGGTCGAAAAGGGCAGCTCTTTAAGATGCGTCATGGTGGAAGCCGAGAAACAGGAGTGTGTGCGCCATGGGTAGTCATTTCGCAGTGAAGGTTCCCGAGCCTGCCGATGCCGCAGCCACTTGCGCGACCGGCCAGTTGTCGATTTGCGGTTCTGCCGTCGCCTTGCGCACGTGCTGCAAAAATCTGGCCCGCGAGATGGGGTGCGCTCCCAGCGACGCCAAGTGTGCAGTCTCCTGTTGGCAGTCTATCATTGATACACCGTTTCTCTGGAGGAATTCTACCAGGTGGACGAGGGCAATCTTGGACGCATCCCTGACGCGTGCAAACATCGATTCGCCGTAAAACATGGTGCCGATACTGACGCCGTACGCACCACCCACGAGCTTGCCGTCGAACCAGACTTCAGAGGAATGCGCGAAGCCCAGACGGTGCAGGCCGCAGTAGCCTGCGACGATGTCTTCACTGATCCAGGTGCCGTGACCGTCCCGACGCGGTTCCGCACAGGCACGCATGACCTGCTCGAATGCCCCGTCAAAACGTACTTCCCATCGCGCATCCCGGCTCATTTTGCGGCGCGTTTTTTTCAGGCTGTCTGACACGATCAGGTGATCTGTAAATAGCACCATGCGCGGTGCGGTACTCCACCAGAGGATGGGCTGATCTTCCGAAAACCACGGAAAGATACCTTGCCGATAGGCCTGCAGCAACCGCTGCGGCGACAGATCGGCACCTGCTGCCAGCAGTCCTGCCGCACCATCGGCTTCAGTCAGCGCCTGGTCGACATCAGGAAATGGCGTATCGATTTCTAGCCAGGGAATCATCCGGTCAGCAGCCTGTGGATAAACACGTCATGGTGGGTGGCAAGTTACTCGGTGGCGGCGCGCATGGGTTTCATGATGTCGCGTGCATGAAAACCGAACGGAGCGCCTTCCCGGACCTTGCGCATGTCGGCAAAAAAGTGCTTCAGGGTTTCCGTGACCGTCGGGAAGGCGATGTCTTTCCATGGCATCGTTGATTCCGTGAACATCGCCACTTCGAGGCTTTCTATGCCGGCCAGATAATTCAGGTCCAGCAACGTGGCGCGGTAGAACAGATGCACCTGATGCACGTGCGGCACATTCATCATGCTGAAGAGGTCATGCAGCTGGATGTTCGCGCCGGCTTCTTCGACGGTTTCGCGCAGGGCTGCATCGGCTGTGGTTTCTTCATTTTCCATGAACCCGGCTGGCAGGGTCCAGTATCCAAGGCGTGGTTCAATCGCCCGTCGGCACAGCAGTACCTGGGTGTCGCCGTCCTGGTCCCATACCGGGATGGCGCCGACTACCAGTTTGGGATTCTGGTAATGGATCACGCCGCATTGCGAACACACATAGCGCAGCCGGTTATCGCCGGGAGGGGTCATTAACGCAACTGGATGCGCGCATTCGGAACAAAATTTCATGGCAGGCCACTTGTGAGTTGGAAACAAAGTCGTGAAAACGAAAGCTATAACGAAAGCTATAACGAAGGCTTTAACGAAGGCTTTGATACGCAGGTCCGTGGCGCGAAGAATATCGGCGCCGACCCAAGTGTATCACTGCGAAATGCCCGGCGAAGTCGTTGCAAAGTCACTCGATACGCTGTATATTTCGACCAATCAGACGCGGGGTGGAGCAGTCTGGCAGCTCGTCGGGCTCATAACCCGAAGGTCACAGGTTCAAATCCTGTCCCCGCAACCAAGTCTCATCAGTTCTAACATCAGTTAAAACGTTAAAACATCAGTAAAAAAACTTCCCGCTCATAAATATCTCCTCCTTGCATGGGCGACGGAACGCAGCATCAACGGTTTTTTTTGCCGGGTAGCCATTACAAGTGGCTGCTGCTGAATACAAACACTGGAATGTGCACCACAAGCCGGACAATAAATTACGAATGAATACCGCTGAGGCAAAAAAAGTCCTCGAAACCGCCTTGCTGTGCGCTCATGAGCCTTTGTCGATCAACGGCATGAAGAAGCTCTTTGTCGACCAGGACGGGCACGGCGATGATATAGGCGCCGATACCATTCGGACCATGCTTGAGCAACTGCGTACAGACTGGGCTGACAAAGGAATCGAAGTCGTCAGCCTCGCGACGGGATGGCGATTCCAGAGCCGGCCGGAAATGAAGATCTATCTTGAGCGCCTCAACCCCGAAAAGCCGCCGAAATATTCCCGCGCGACCCTGGAGACGCTGGCAATCATCGCGTACCGGCAGCCGGTGACACGGGGTGATATCGAAGAAATTCGCGGTGTTGCAGTCAATTCGCAAACGATCAAGATGCTGGAAGAGCGCAACTGGGTAGAGGCAATCGGACACCGTGACGTGCCGGGCCGACCGGCCCTGCTGGCGACGACAAAGCAATTTCTGGATGATCTCGGCTTGGCCTCGCTGGATCAGATGCCGCCGTTGCAACAGGCACTCAAAGGATCTCTGCAAGAAGGTTTGCTGGAGCAGATGCAGGAGCTGGATGCCAGTTTTCAGCCTGGCCTGACGCAAGAAACACAGCAAAAAACGCAGCAAGCAGCAATTGGCCTTGCCCTGGCAAGTCCCGTAGAGAAGCAGTCGCCGTTGGCGGCAGAAAACCAACCTGATAACGAAGTAGCCGCATCTGTATTGGATCAGTCAAGCAGTCACCCCAATGCGCATGCGCCTGACCTGATGGCCGGCACTCTGCCGGTCGAGCACAATAAAGAATCGAATAAATGAACTCCTCCAAGCCCACCGATGCCAGCCAGATCGATACCTCATCCCCTGCGGCGATCGAGCCCAAGGCACCGCGCAAGCGGACGCCCCGTGTAAAACCGCCGGCCGCCGAACAGGATGCCGTATCGGTCGCGCAACCGGTGTCTGCGGAAGCGAGCGTGGTGGTGGAGAGTGCTTCTTCTGTCAGCAATGCGGGTGACAGCGCGGCCGCAGAGCCGCGGCGCAATGTGCGCGGTCCACGCAACATGCGTCGGACGCGTCCGCCCGCCGAGCGTGCCGTTGCGGTTGCCGGTGACGCAGAGGCAGGAGACGCCGAGACCCGACAGGTGCAGGGCGATGCTGCTGACGCCGATGGCAATGCAATCGCCGCCGTGCGGCCACCGAGACAGCATACCCCGCGAGAGCCGCGCGAACAGCGCGCCCGTTCCGGTGAAGAGCGATCCAAGGGGCCGAATGCCGGTCAAAAGCCCCGTTCAAAACCCGCCACAGGTGCGCCGCGCAGCGGTCCCCGCGGCGTCGATGCGGACGCCGTCTTCTCGTTCGTTACTTCAGCCGCTTTCGATGATTCTGCCGCTGGTGACGAAGGATCGGCAGGCGCAGGAAAAAACAGCCGCCAGGCACCGCCGAAAGTTGTCCGCCGTGACCTGACCGCCGATGACGATGCGCCAAAATTACACAAGGTGCTGGCCGAAGCCGGGCTCGGTTCGCGCCGGGACATGGAAGAGCTCATTGTGGCGGGTCGGGTGTCTGTCAATGGCGAGCCAGCGCACATCGGTCAGCGCATCCTGGCGACCGATCAGGTCCGTATCAACGGCAAGCTGATTCAACGTCGTGTCAGCAAGCGGCCGCCGCGGGTGCTGGTCTACCACAAGCCTGCGGGCGAAATCGTCAGTCACGATGATCCGGATGGCCGTCCGTCCGTGTTCGAGCGGTTGCCGAACATGAAGGCCGGAAAATGGCTGGCAGTTGGCCGGCTCGACTTCAATACCGAAGGCTTGTTGCTGTTTACTACGTCGGGCGACCTCGCTAACCGGCTGATGCACCCGCGCTACGGCATTGACCGCGAATACGCAGTCCGCACGCTGGGTGAGCTCGAAGAAGGCATGCGCCAGAAGCTGCTGGCCGGCGTCGAACTTGAAGATGGTCTGGCCCAGTTTTCACGGGTCGCCGACGGTGGTGGCGAAGGCGTCAACAAATGGTATCGGGTCACGATTGGCGAAGGCCGCAATCGTGAAGTCCGTCGCATGTTCGAGGCAATTGGGTTGACCGTGTCGCGCCTGATTCGTACGCGTTATGGTGCGCTGGTACTGCCGCCCAACCTCAAGCGTGGTCGCTGGGAAGAAATGGACGAGCATGCAGTGCGCGATCTGCTGAAAATCAGCGGACTCGAAAAAACCGTCGGCAAGGGCGATACGCCCAAAGGTCGCAGCGATTACCAGGACAGTGAAGGCGGCGTCAACGGCAACAGGATCGAGCGCGCTCCGGCAAATTCCCGCACCAATGCGCCTAACGGCAACCGTGCTCCGGCACCCGAAGCGGGTCAGTGGCAAGGCAAGTCGCGTAGCGGCCCACCGCGCGGACCGGGTGGTTTTGCGGGTCCAGGCCAGGCGCGCAGTGGTCCGGGTGGTTTCGGTGGTGGTCAGGGACGAGCGCCGGCAAAGCCGCGTAGTCGCCAGCCTGATCCGATGCAGACGGCACTCGGTTTTCCGAATTCGGGTCAGCAGCGTCGCAGTGGCGGTGCCGGGCGCAGCGGTCCGGGCGGTCAAGGCGCGGGTGGGCAGGGTCGAGGTGGTCAGGGCGGTCAAGGTCAAGGCGGTCAGGGTGGATTCGGCGGCAATCAGGGTATGCCGCGCCGCCGCACGCGTGGTTGAATCCGACTTGTTGGTTGTCTTGCAAAGACGACTTTTTGTGGCGCTGCAATAGCTGAAAAGGGATGGCTTTTTCCGTCCATTTCAGCATTGCAGCGCACAACCTAATCGACTATAATGCGGCAGTTAACAAAATCGCAGTACGGCGAACATCGCAGTGCAGCGAAAACCGCCGAAAAAGACAGTTCAAGAACAAGAGCAGTCGGCGGTGAAGTTAATAGCAAGATGGGCACATGCCCATTTTTTTTTTGGTGAACAGATTGTTCTGTTGCAGTCGGCACCGCAGCGCGTTGATCGCCCTGCCTGTATCGCCCCATTCGGAGAATGCCCTTGCAGTTGCTGGATTTGATAGAAAAAACCGTGGTTGGCATGGACTATGAGCTGGTCGATTTCGAGCAGGCCGCGCGCGGTCTGCTGCGCGTATTTATCGATTTCACTCCCGAGCAGGCCGAGCGTGGCATGATCACCGTCGAAGATTGCGAGAAAGTCACGCATCAGCTGTTGCATGTGCTGACCGTCGAAAACGCCGTCTACGAACGGCTTGAAGTGTCTTCCCCTGGTCTCGACCGACCGCTGAAAAAATTGACAGACTACGTACGCTTCGCAGGCATGGAAGCCACCGTTAAATTGCGCATGCCGATGCCGGGCGCCGCAAACCGGAAATCATTTCAGGGCATTCTGCATGCACCCGAAGACGGTCATTTGAAGTTGGAATTCGAAGGAAGCGAAGGGCCGGCGATGCTTGAGTTTGCGCTCGCCGATGTGGACAAGGCACGCTTGGTGCCGAAAGTGGATTTTAGGAGTCGCAAAGCATGAGTCGCGAAGTTTTATTGTTGGTTGATGCGCTGGCGCGCGAAAAAAATGTCGACAAGGATATCGTCTTTGGAGCGCTCGAACACGCGCTGTCCCAGGCGACCAAAAAACGTTACGAAGGTGACGTCGACATCCGCGTAACGATCGATCGTGAAACGGGCGTGTTCGAGTCGTTCCGCCGTTGGCACGTGGTTCCGGATGAGGCTGGTCTGCAGCTGCCCGATCAGGAGATCCTGCATTTCGAGGCGCTCGAGCAGATCAGCGACATCGAGGTCGATGACCATATCGAAGAGCCGATCGAGTCGGTTGATTTCGGTCGTCGCTTTGCCCAGGACACCAAACAGGTCGTCCTGCAAAAAATCCGTGACGCCGAGCGCGAGCAGATTCTTGCCGACTTCCTCGATCGCGGTGACGCGATGGTGACGGGCACGATCAAGCGGATGGAACGTGGCGATGCCATCGTCGAGTCCGGCAAGATCGAAGCGCGTTTGCCGCGTGACCAGATGATTCCAAAAGAAAATCTGCGTATCGGTGACCGTGTCCGTGCGTTCATCCTGCGGGTGGATCGCAACGCACGTGGCCCGCAAGTGATCCTGTCGCGCACCGCAGCCGAATTCATCATGAAACTGTTCGAGCTCGAAGTTCCGGAGATCGAGCAGGGCCTGCTGCAGATCAAATCGGCAGCGCGTGACGCCGGCGTTCGCGCCAAGATTGCCGTATTTACCAGCGACAAGCGGATCGACCCGATTGGTACTTGCGTCGGCATGCGCGGTTCCCGCGTTCAGGCCGTCACCGGCGAACTCGGCGGCGAGCGTGTCGACATCGTGCTGTGGTCCGAAGATCCGGCGCAATTCGTCATCGGTGCACTGGCCCCGGCCAACGTGTCGTCGATCGTGGTCGACGAAGAGAAGCATGCAATGGACGTCGTGGTCGACGAGGAAAACCTCGCCATCGCGATTGGCCGCGGTGGACAGAACGTCCGCCTTGCTGCAGAACTGACCGGCTGGCAAATCAATATCATGACGGCCGAGGAATCGGCCAGCAAGTCGGCCAACGAGACAGCGGCCATTCGCACGCTGTTCATGGAAAAACTGGATGTGGATCAGGAAGTCGCAGACATCCTGGTTGACGAAGGTTTTGCCAGCCTGGAAGAAATCGCGTACGTGCCGATCAGTGAAATGCTGGAGATCGAATCGTTCGATGAAGATACCGTCAATGAGTTGCGGACCCGCGCCCGTGATGCCCTGGTAACGGAAGCGATTGCTTCTGAAGAAGGTCTCGAAGGCATGGATGATGCATTGGCCACGATGGAAGGCATGGACCGGGTTACCGCCGGCAAACTTGGTTTGGCTGGCGTCAAAACGCTGGCGGCATTCTCAGGTTTGGCCTATGACGAGTTTGGCGCGATCCTGGCTTTGCCAGCAGACCGCGCACGGCAATTGATAGACGATGAATTTAAAGATGTGACCGATGAAGAGATGAAGCTCATCGATGCCAAGTACGATGATCGTGTCAAGGCGCTGCAAGCCAAGGCATGGAACCTCGCGGAAGCCAAATGATCCGAGAAGTTCGATTATCATCTACCGCGCCACATAGAAAAGAGGACTGAATGGCGAGTAACAACGTAGCCCAATTTGCGACCGAGCTGAAGATGCCGGCTGATTTGCTGTTAACCCAGCTGCGCGCTGCTGGCGTGGAAAAAAGCACCACCGACGATGCGCTCTCGAAAGATGACAAGGACAAACTCCTGGATCACCTGCGTCGTGCCCACGGTGTTGCTGCTGACAGCGAAGCCAAGAAGATCACGCTGACCCGCAAGGAGACGACCGAGATCAAACAGGCCGACGCCACTGGCAAGTCACGGACCATTCAAGTCGAAGTCCGCAAAAAACGTACTTTCGTGCAGCGCGACGAGACGCCGGTTGCGCAGGCGCCCGTGGCAGTTGCACCGGTTGCACCTGTCATCGACGAAGCCGAAGTGGCCCGTCGTGCCGAAGAAGCCCGCCGCCAGGCCGCGCTGATTGCACGTCAGGAAGCCGATCTGCGCGAGAAGCAGGAAACGCTGGCCAAGCTCGAAGCAGAGAAGGTCGCCCAGGCCAAAGCCGTCCACAAGGCCGAGCTCGAAGCCCAGAAGGCCGCTGTCGTCGAAGCACCTGTGGTTGTCATCAAGCCGGACGAATCCGTGCTCGATGAAAAGAAACGCGTCGATGCCGAAGAAGCCAAAAAGAAGGCTGCCCAAGCTGCCAAGGATGCTGCCAAGATAGCCACCGACAAGGTCGCAGCAACCGAGCGCGCACGCCAGGCTGTTGCGGACGAAGTTGCGCAGATCAAGCTCATGATGAGCGCGCCGCGTCGTGCCATCAAGGCACCAGAGCCAGTCGCTCCGCCGGTCGTTGCGAAAGCACCGGAAGGCACGTTGCACAAGCCTGCCGACAAGAAGCCGACCGACAAGAAAGACGAGAAAAAGCCGGTCGTTGCCGTCGACAAGAAGTCGATCAAGTCGGCCAATGTTTCGTCGACATGGCAGGACGACGCCAAAAAGCGCGGCGCAGGAATCAAGACCCGCGGCAATACCGGCGGTGGTCGCGATGCATGGCGCGGTGGTCCGAAGGGACGTCGCCCGGGCCATGGCGGAGACGAGCGCGAAACCAATTTCCAGGCGCCGACCGAAGCGGTCATCAAGGATGTGCTGGTGCCGGAAACCATTACGGTTGCCGAGCTGGCGCACAAGATGGCAGTCAAGGCATCCGAAGTCATCAAGCATCTGATGAAGCTGGGCCAGATGGTCACGATCAACCAGGTTCTCGACCAGGAAACCGCGATGATTCTGGTGGAAGAGATGGGCCATACCGCCCATCCTGCCAAAGCCGATGATCCGGAAGCGCTGCTGGAAAATGGCGTCGAACATGCCAATGCCGAATCGTTGCCACGTGCACCAGTCGTCACCGTCATGGGTCACGTCGACCATGGTAAAACTTCCCTGCTGGATTACATTCGCCGTGCCAAAGTGGCGTCGGGTGAAGCCGGTGGTATTACCCAGCATATCGGGGCGTATCACGTCGAAACACCGCGTGGCATGATCACCTTCCTCGATACGCCAGGTCACGAAGCCTTTACGGCAATGCGTGCCCGTGGTGCGCGTGCAACCGACATCGTTATTTTGGTGGTGGCTGCCGATGACGGCGTGATGCCGCAGACCAAGGAAGCGATTGCCCATGCAAAAGCTGCCGGCGTACCGCTGGTCGTGGCGATCAACAAGATCGACAAACCGGGTGGAAACCTGGATCGCGTCAAGCAGGAACTGGTTGCCGAACAAGTCGTGCCGGAAGAATACGGCGGCGAGTCGCCATTCATCCCTGTGTCTGCAAAGACCGGTGAAGGTATCGACGCGTTGCTGGAAAACGTCTTGCTACAAGCCGAAGTACTGGAACTGATGGCGCCGGTGACGTCGCCAGCCCGTGGTCTGGTGATCGAAGCGCGCCTGGATAAAGGTCGCGGTCCGGTTGCAACGATTCTGGTGCAGTCTGGTACCTTGCGTCGCGGTGACGTGGTGCTGGCAGGTTCGGCCTATGGTCGCGTTCGTGCCATGCTGGATGAAAATGGCAAGGCCATCACCGAAGCTGGTCCATCGATTCCGGTCGAGATTCAGGGCCTGACCGAAGTGCCGGTCGCCGGTGAAGAAGTCATGGTCATGCTCGATGAGCGCAAGGCGCGTGAAATCGGCTTGTTCCGTCAAGGTAAATTCCGCGACGTGAAGCTGGCCAAGCAGCAGGCCGCGAAATTGGAAAATATGTTCGACCAGATGGCCGAAGGCGAAGTCAAGAACCTGCCGATGATCATCAAGACCGACGTGCAGGGTTCGCAAGAAGCGCTGGTGCATTCGATGCAAAAGCTGTCGACTTCCGAAGTACGTGTTCAGGTCGTGCATGCGGCAGTCGGTGGTATCACCGAGTCCGACGTCAACCTGGCGGTCGCCTCGAAAGCGGTCATCATCGGCTTCAACGTGCGTGCCGATGCACAGGCCCGCAAGCTGGCCGAAGCCAATGGCGTGGATATTCGTTACTACAACATCATTTATGATGCTGTCGACGAAATCAAGGCAGCGATGTCGGGCATGCTGGCACCAGAGAAGCGCGAGCAATCGCTGGGTCTGGTCGAGATTCGTCAGGTCCTGCTGGTCAGCAAAGTCGGCGCGATTGCCGGTTGCTACGTGCTCGAAGGCCTGGTACGTCGCGGCGCATCGGTCCGACTGCTGCGCGACAATGTGATCCTGTGGACCGGCGAACTCGATTCGTTGAAACGCTTCAAGGACGACGTCAAGGAAGTCAAGTTTGGCTTCGAGTGCGGTCTGACCCTGAAGAACTTCAACGACATCAAGGAAGGCGATCAACTGGAGATTTTCGAAGTGCAGGAAGTCGCCCGCTCGCTGTAATCCGGCTGCAACGCTAGTACCAGCACAGGCCTGCGTGGCTGTGCGATGTCCGACCTGCAAGGGTGGGGCATCGCACAGGTACCCAGGCCTGTACTATTTGGAGCACCCCATTCGCATTTCCGGCGTAGCAGTGAACCGGCTTCCGGCCTCACCATTGCGTCGTATTTTTAAAGTCCCCCATCATGGCAAAGCACAGTAAAACCATTCCCGTCCGCGGCATCCGCGTGGCCGACCAGATCCAGCGCGACCTCGCCGAGATCGTGGCCTATGAACTGAAAGACCCGCGCGTCGGCATGATCACCGTCACCGAGGTGCAACTCACGCCCGATTACGCGCATGCCAAGGTGTTTTTCACGATGCTCAGTGACGAGGCCGAGACCATCAAGAACACGGTAGCCGGCTTGCAGCAGGCATCCGGTTACATACGCGGCCAGCTTGGCCGTCGGTTGCATGTCCATACCTTGCCGCAACTGCATTTCGTGCACGATACGTCGACAGCACGCGGCATCGAATTGTCGAAGCTGATCGATGAAGCGAATGCAACGCGCTCCAAGGACGACGACCAGGCCTGAGCCGGGTTTTCGTTACCTGATCACACCACTCATTAGAATTTCATGGCCACTTTCCCCCCACGGAAAAAACGTGTTCCCGTCCACGGCGTGCTGTTGCTCGACAAGGCCGCCGGCCATTCCAGCAATGACGTTCTGATCAAGGCCAAGCGCCTGTTCAATGCCGAAAAGGCCGGGCACACCGGTACGCTCGATCCTTTTGCAACTGGTTTGCTGCCGCTGTGTTTTGGCGAAGCGACCAAGTTCGCGCAGGATTTGCTGGAGGCCGACAAGACCTACGAAACCGTGATCCATCTGGGCCTGCGCACCGACACCGGCGACACCGAAGGCGTGATCCTCGAAACACTGCCAGTGGATGTCTCACGGGCTCGCATCGACGAAGTCCTGGCGCAATTTCGCGGACCGATCGACCAGGTGCCGCCGATGTATTCGGCGCTCAAGCGCGACGGCAAGCCGCTGTACGAATATGCCCGCGCCGGCATCACGCTGGAACGCGAGGCGCGCCCGGTGGTGATTCATTTGCTGGAGTTCGTCGATTTCGACTCGCCATTTCTGACCTTGCGGGTGCGCTGCAGCAAGGGGACCTATATCCGTGTGCTGGGCGAAGACATCGGTGCGGCGCTCGGTTGCGGCGCGCATCTGAAGGCATTGCGTCGTACGCAGGTCGGTACCTTGTTGCTGGCCGACGCGGTCACGCTGGAGCAACTGGCGGCGGTCGCCGAAGAAGAGCGCGGCACCATGCTCGATCCGGTTGATGCGTTGCTGGACAGTTTTCCGGTGCTGGCATTGACCGATGAATTGGCACGACGCTTTCTGCATGGCCAGCGGATTTCACTCGGCAAGGAAGATGTCGCGCTGCCTGCCACCACTGGCCGGGTGCGGGTTTATCGGGCCAGCGACGATTGCCTGCTCGGCACCGGCCAGATGCAGGAGTTTGGTGTCGTTGCACCAGAACGCCTGGTTTCTACCGCAGCAAAATAAATCTGCCCGAATCTGATCGGATCGCCGTTGAAAAGACACGGCGTTTTACGATTTCGTGCAACGCAGCATGTTAGAATGCACGGCTTTTGAAATTACACACTCATTTCTTGACGCTTCAAGCTCGAAGCCGGCACAAAGCAAGCACGAACCGAGCATGAACCGAGCACTACGCAAGAACGAACCACGCAAGAATTCAGCCCGAAAAGATCATGTCAAATACAAAACGCGCCATCCGTAACATCGCCATCATCGCTCACGTTGACCATGGCAAAACCACCCTCGTTGACAAGTTGCTGCGTCAGTCGGGTACCTTCCGCGATAACCAGCAAGTCGATGCACGCGTGATGGACTCCAATGACCTCGAAAAAGAACGTGGTATCACGATTCTCTCGAAAAATTGCGCCGTCGAGTATGAAGGCACGCATATCAACATCGTAGACACCCCGGGCCATGCCGACTTCGGCGGCGAAGTCGAGCGCGTCCTGTCGATGGTCGACAGCGTTTTGCTGCTCGTCGATGCACAGGAAGGTCCGATGCCGCAAACCCGCTTCGTGACTCGCAAGGCACTGGCGCTGGGCCTGAAGCCTATCGTTGTCGTCAACAAGATCGATCGTCCGGGTGCACGTCCTGAATGGGCCATCAACGCCACGTTCGAACTGTTCGACAAGCTCGGCGCGACCGAAGAGCAACTTGACTTCCCGGTTGTGTTCGCTTCGGCACTGAACGGTTATTCGAGTCTCGACTCGACCGTGCGCGATGGCGACATGAAGCCACTGTTCGACGCCATCCTGCGCCACGTTCCAGCGCGCGAAGATGACCAGGACGGTCCGCTGCAGCTGCAAATTTCTTCCCTCGATTATTCGTCGTACGTCGGCAAGATCGGCATTGGCCGTATCACCCGTGGTCGCGTGCGCGGTCTGCAAGACGTCATCATCATGGACGGTCCGGACGGTGTGCCACGCAAGGCCCGCGTCAATCAGGTCCTGAACTTCAAGGGCCTGGATCGCGTGCTGGTCGATGAAGCGGTCGCCGGCGACATCGTGCTGATCAACGGTATCGACGAACTCGGTATCGGAACCACGGTATGTGCTCCCGAGATGCCGGATGCGCTGCCGATGCTGACCGTTGACGAGCCAACATTGACCATGAACTTCATGGTCAACAACTCGCCACTGGCTGGCCGTGAAGGCAAGTTTGTCACCAGCCGTCAGTTGCGTGAGCGTCTGGACCGCGAACTGAAAGCCAACGTGGCATTGCGCGTTGCGCCTACCGACGACGATACGATTTTTGAAGTCTCGGGCCGCGGGGAATTGCACCTGACTATCCTGATCGAAAACATGCGTCGCGAAGGTTTCGAGCTGGCAGTATCGCGTCCTCGCGTGGTGTTCAAGATGGTTGATGGCGTGCGCCATGAGCCGTTTGAATTGTTGTCGGTCGATGTCGAAGAAGTCAACCAGGGCGGCGTCATGGAAGAGCTGGGTCGTCGTCGCGGCGATCTGCAAAACATGGAATCCGATGGCAAAGGCCGTGTCCGTCTTGAGTACCGTATCCCGGCCCGTGGCCTGATCGGTTTCCAGGGCGAGTTCATGACCCTGACCCGCGGTACCGGCCTGATGAGCCACATTTTTGACGAATACGCACCGGTCGATAACACCCGTGGCGAAATGGCTTCCCGTCGTAACGGCGTGCTGGTGTCGCAGGATGATGGCGCTGCCGTTGCTTACGCGCTCTGGAAACTGCAGGATCGCGGCCGCATGTTCGTGGTGCACAACGATCCAGTGTACGAAGGCATGATCATCGGTATTCACTCACGTGACAACGATCTGGTCGTCAATCCGATCAAGGGCAAGCAATTGACCAACGTGCGTTCGTCGGGTACCGATGAAGCGGTGCGTCTGGTTCCGCCAATCCAGATGTCGCTGGAATATGCGGTTGAATTCATTGACGATGACGAGCTGGTCGAAATCACGCCTAAGAGCATTCGCCTGCGCAAGCGTTATCTGAAAGAAGCGGATCGCAAGAAAGCATCGCGCGACGCGTAATTTGCGTTGATCACGGGGAGGGTCTATCCACCCCCGGCCGTTATCTTGAAACCCGCCGGGTTCTCGCTGCCGTCACTGTCAGCCTGAAGTCGGCGGGTTTTTTCATGGAGTTGTCCATGTCACGATTTGTCTCCCATCAACGCGCTGTCGTGCTGATGATTATTGCTGCCATCCTCTGGAGCAGTGCTGGCGTGATGACACGCCAGCTGGAGTCCGCACGCGGATTCGAGGTGACGTTCTGGCGCAGCCTGTTTGCGGCCGTGTTTGTCACCGCGACGCTGATGTGGCAAAAGCGCGGCAAGGCGCTGGCCAGCGTGCAGGCGCTCGGATGGACCGGCACGGTCTCGGGTGCGATGTGGGCGGTCATGTTTTGCTGCTTCATGATTGCGCTGACCATGACGACGGTCGCCAATACGCTGATCGTGTTGAGCATTGCGCCGCTGCTGACAGCGTTTCTGGCGTGGATATTCCTCAAGCAGGTGATCGTTCCGCGTACCTGGCTTGCCATTGCCGTGGCATGCGCCGGCATCGTCTGGATGTTTGCACAAGGCATGTCGCAGCTTGGCGGTCCGCAGTTACTGGGCATGGGCATTGCACTCGGTGCGCCGCTGGCGTCCTCAGTGAACGTTATTGTCTTGAAAAAGGCGGGTGCCCGGATCGATCTGATCCCGTCGGTGCTGGTTGGTGCCCTGTTGTCGGCACTCGCCATGTTGCCGTTTTGCTGGCCATTGCAGGTCTCGGCGCATGATGTCGCGATCCTGATTGCGCTGGGTTTTTTTCAGCTTGGCTTGCCCTGCATGCTGGTGGTCACCGCATCGCGATCGTTGTCGGCACCGGAAATCTCGCTGCTGGCATTGATTGAAGTGTTGCTTGGGCCGGTCTGGGCCTGGCTAGGCGCGGGTGAAGTACCGCCGGCCGAAACGCTGGCAGGCGGCACGCTGGTGCTCGCCGCCCTGGTTTTCAACGAGCTGGTCGCGATGCGCCGGCCCGTTTCTGGTGCTATTGCGCCGGCGCCGGATTCAGCGCCTCAGGCCATCGCCTCTTCGACATCCGGCACGGTTTTCTGAGTCTTCAGGATGTCGCCGATCGCACCGAACAACTGGTCGATCTGTGACTTCTCGATGATCAGCGGTGGTGACAACGCAATGATGTCACCGGTCGTACGAATCAGCACGCCTTTTTCCCAGAAGGCTTTCAGGAACACATCGAAAGCGCGCATGCCCGGTTTGCCGGGAACACCGTCGAGTTCGATGCCGCACACCAGTCCGAGGTTGCGGATGTCCTTGACGTAAGGCAGCCCGCGCAAGCTGTGTGCCGCCTGTTCGAAATACGGTGCCATGGCGGCAGCGCGCTCGAACAGGTGTTCGCTCTTGTAGACATCGATGGTGGCGACCGCAGCAGCGGAGGCCAGCGGGTGACCGGTGTAGGTGTAGCCATGGAAGAACTCGATCGTGTTCTCGGGCGCCATGCTCATGAAGGTGTCATGGATATCCTGTCGCACGATGGCCGCACCCATCGGTACGGTGGCGTTCGTCAGCCCCTTGGCGCAAACGATCATGTCCGGCACGACACCGAAATAGTCGGCGCCGAAGGGCGTGCCGAGTCGCCCGAAACCGGTGATGACTTCATCGAAGATCAGCAGGATGCCGTACTTGTCGCAGATGGCGCGGATCTTTTGCAGATAGCCTTTGGGTGGCAGGATCACGCCGGTCGATCCCTGCAGCGGTTCGACGATCACGGCGGCCACGGTGGCCGGGTCGTGCAATGCCAGCAAGCGCTGTTCGAGTTCATCGGCCATCTCGGCACCGTGTTCCGGCAAGCCTTTCGAAAACGCATTTTTGGCGATGTTCAGCGGATGGCGCAAATGGTCGACGCCGGGCAGGGCCGGACCGAAGTGCTTGCGGTTACCGGCAATCCCGCCGACCGCAATCCCGCCAAAACCCACACCGTGATAGGCCCTTTCCCGGCCGATCAGACGATGCCGCATGCCATCGCCACGTACCCGGTGGTAGGCCAGCGCAATCTTCAGCGCCGAGTCGACGGCTTCCGAACCATCATTGCAAAAGAACACCCGGTTCAAGCCTTCGGGCGCCAGCGAGACCAGCGCGCTGGCGGCCTCGAAGGCTTGCGGATGGCCCATCTGGAACACCGGCGCAAAGTCCATTTTGCCGGCCTGGTGGCGGATCGCTTCGGTGATTTTGGGATGGCAGTGGCCGGCGTTGCTGCACCATAAACCCGCCGTGCCGTCCAGAATCTGGCGGCCGTCGTCGGTGGTGTAATGCATGCCGGAGGCGGCGACCAGCATCCGTGGTTTTGATTTGAACTGGCGGTTGGCAGTAAACGGCATCCAGAAATGATCGGTATTGAGCATGGCAGCAGGTCCGTGGGTGATGAGGTAATTCCCGATGTTAAACCCTTTGCCGGGCACCGGCGCCGTTTTCTGGGGTGAAGGCGATGCTGTGCTGATACCACAGAGGCGCTCCCGTATAATCGCGCCGGTCTCGACACGCTTTGCGGAATTTCCAATACGAATGAATCCCTCACCAAAAAACAAGCTTGCGCCAGGTGCGCGCCGCATTTCGATTGCACCCATGATGGACTGGACGGATCGCCACTGTCGGGTCTTTCACAGAGCAATTTCCCGGCATAGCTGGCTCTACACGGAGATGGTGACCACCGGCGCGCTGGTCCATGGCGATGTTGCGCGTCACCTTGATTTCAGTGACGAAGAACATCCGGTCGCATTGCAACTCGGCGGCAGCGATCCTGCCGATCTGGCGCACAGCGCACGCCTCGGTCAGCAATGGGGCTACGATGAAATCAACCTCAATTGCGGTTGCCCTTCCGAGCGGGTTCAGAAGGGTGCATTCGGCGCTTGCCTGATGGCCGAGCCGCAGTTGGTCGCCGATTGCGTCAAGGCGATGCGTGATGCGGTGTCCATCGACGTCACGGTCAAGCATCGCATCGGTATCGACAAGAACGAATCGTACGAATTCATGCGCGACTTTGTCGGCACGGTGGCCGATGCCGGCTGCACGACCTTCATCGTGCATGCCCGCAATGCGATCCTGAAAGGGCTCAGCCCCAAGGAGAATCGCGAGATACCGCCACTGCGCTACGACGCGGTCTATCAGCTCAAGCGCGAATTTCCGGAGCTCGAAATCATCATCAACGGTGGCATCAAGACCGAAGCCGAGATTGACCTGCATCTGCAGCATGTCGATGGTGTCATGCTGGGTCGTGAGGCGTATCACAACCCGTATCTGATGGCCGGCTTCGATGCGCGCTACTACGACGAGGCTGGCGATCCGCGGTCCCGGGCAGAGGTGCTGGAGGCGATGCTGCCGTACATCCGTAGCCAGCTGCTGAGCGTCAGAGCCGGCGACACCAAAGGCGGCCTGCGCCTCAACAGCATCACCCGGCACATGCTCGGATTGATGGCCGGATTGCCCGGTGCGCGCCACTTTCGCCAGACGCTGTCGGACTCGAAACGACTGGCGCTCGGTGACCCCGCATTGTTGCTGGCAGCGATGGATGGAATGACGATGCGTTGATGGGACGCGTGGATAGTGCGTGAACCAGGCCAGCGCGGGTAGCGTGCTTGTGCAAGATCAATGGACGGCAGGTGGTTCGCGATAATCTGGGCGCAGGCTTAGAACTTGTCGACAACTGACCGCATTGCCTCTGGTCTTTACACTCAAGGAGCACTAATGAAAGTCTCATCACTCACACCCACATTCGTTTTGACGGCCGCGATTGTGACCGCGTTGCTGGGCGGTTGCGATCGCCGCTCGGCCGACATGCCTGGCGCTGCGCCAGCACCGGGCATGACCGGTGGTGCCGGAGCGAACCCGTCGTCAAGTTCAATGGCACCGGCGCCGGCACCTGCATCATCTTCTTTGTCCACAGCGCCACCGCCACCCGAGACGGGTGCACCCGCAACGACCGGCAAATAACGTCCGGTCAGAACACGGTCCGCCACACAGGTCTGGCTTGTGAAGCGGCTTGGCGTTTTCCACATCGGGTGTCGCGGTTAGCCTGGTAACAAGACAGGCGACTACACAGGCGACTACACAGGCAACTACACAGGCAACAAGCCAGACACCCGCTATTTTTCATCGCTCAAAGGAGAGCCAATGACTACGATATCGGGTGTGTCGAAAAGCGCGCTGGTGGTGGTGTTTGTCGCGGCGATACTGTCGGGGTGTAACCGGCAATCGGACACGGCAACGACGCCGTCTTCCGGTGGCACGGTCGCGGGTTCCTCGGTGGTGGCGGCAGTTGATGACAGCATCATCACCACCAAGATCAAGACCGCGTTGCTCGCAGATCCCATCGTCAAGGGGACCGAAGTCAAGGTCGCGACTACGGGCGGTGCCGTCGCACTGAGCGGCGCGGTCGAGACACAGGCACAGATCGATCAGGCCAAAAAAGTCGCCGAGGCGGTCGCTGGTGTGAAGAGTGTTTCCAGTAACCTGACGTTGAAAAAATAACGGCGCTGCATCATTGGGCGAGCCTAGCGTGAGGCTTGTCGAGGCATCGCAAACTGCGCCTAACCCTGAGCGGATTCGTCGCATCCGATTCGATCGGCTACCCGGTGCACCAGTGCCGCCAGCAACCGCAATTCGGCGGAGTCGGGGCGAGGTAACGCAGCAGGCGTGTCGCTGGCCGAGATCGGGCGGCGGGTCATTGCCGCCACATTGGTGGGTTGTGGCGGTGCAAAAAACGTGCCCTTGCCACGCCCGGTATCAGCCTGAAGATCGTCTGCAACTGGCTCGCAGGGCGTGATGCGACAGCCTGCAAGGACGCCTGCGGGCCCGAGTGGCCATGCCCGGAAGTTCCTGCCAGCGCGCTGTCAAACAGGGTGGTGAAAACAACGGCTGCACAAAGCTGTTAAGGTGAAATCAGAAGTTGAAAACATGCTCGTTCAAAAAACCGACTCAAATAACACAAACGACTGACGCGGATCACTGTCGACGCATACTGTTCAGCTGCTTTATCTTTCACTCTTCTCAGGAAAACCTCCCTATGAAATCTATTATTCTCCGTTCGCCAGGTGGTCTGCACAATCTGATCGCCATTGACCAAGACGCGCCAGCGGCTCCGGCAGCAGGGCAGATCAGCGTGCGCATCCACGCCAGCTCCCTGAATTACCATGATTACAGCGTCGTCAGCACCGATGGCTGGCCAGTTGATGGCCGTATCCCGATGTCGGACGGCGCTGGTGTGGTCGAGGCAGTGGGCAGCGGTGTCACCGAGTTCGTGCCGGGCGACCATGTGGTGTCCTGTTTCTTTCCGGGCTGGCTTAACGGCAAGCCAACCAGCGGTAATTTTTCGACCGTGCCGGGCGATGGCATCGACGGTTACGCGCGCGAGATGGTGACCTGCGACGTCACCAGTTTTACGCATGCGCCGAAAGGCCACAGCCACGCCGAAGCCGCCACGCTGACCACAGCCGGATTGACCGCATGGCGGGCGCTGGTGGTCGAAGGCAACGTCAAAGCGGGCGACACCGTACTGGTGATGGGGACGGGCGGCGTATCGATCTTCGCCTTGCAGTTCGCCAAGTTCATGGGCGCGACAGTGATCATCACGTCGTCCTCGGATGAAAAACTGGCGCGTGCGCGCACGATGGGCGCCGACCACACGATCAATTACAAGACCCACAAGGACTGGGGTGTGCAGGTACGCAATCTGACCGGCGGGCTGGGTGTGGATCACGTGATCGAGGTCGGTGGTCCGGGTACCTTGCCGCAATCGATCGAGGCGGTCCGGGTGGGCGGCAACATCATGCTCATCGGCGTATTGACCGGTTACGCCGGTGACGTGCCGACCGCTGCGCTGATGATCAAGCAAGTATGTTTGCAGGGTTTGATCGTCGGCAATCGCCAGCAACAGATCGACATGGTCCGCGCGATTGATGCGACCGGTTTTCATCCGGTGATCGATCGCACGTTCGGTTTATCCGAGATCGCCGATGCGTTCCGCTATCAGGCCAGTGGTGCGCACTTCGGCAAGATCTGCCTGGAGTTTTAACCGGCGTCGGGGTGGCGAGCCACCTCAAGCGCGCTAGTTTTCTTCGTCAAGCTGGTGCGGCGTACGCAAAAAAGAATCGAACTGCATGTCCATTTTTTGCAGGGCTTTTTGCGCATGCTGCATTTGCCTGCGACATTCCGGCCCGCGTCGCAGTGCTAGGCCGACGGCCAGGATGTCGATCACGACCAGGTGCGCCAGCCGTGCCGAAATCGGCGTATACGGGTCCGTATGAAAATGCAGATCGATCGGCACCAGCACGGTCGCCAGCTCGGCCAGCGGTGTGCCACTGGGCGACAGCGCAATCACTGCGGCGCCACCCTTGCGTGCCAGCTGAACACTGCGCAGCAACGCCACGCTATTGCCGCGCTGCGAGATCGCCACCACCACATCGCCTTTTTTCAGCAACGACGCAGCAATGCTGTGGATGTGCGGATCGGAGTACGCCACTGCCGGCACGCCAGACCGAAAAAACTTATGCTGCGCATCGGTCGCGACGATGCCCGACGAACCCTGTCCATAGAACTCGATCTTGCGCGCAGGCGCCAGCAAATCCAGCGCACGCTCGATCGCTGCCGGGTCCAGCGTGTTGCGTAAATCGAGCAGGGCGTTGATCGAGCGGCTGCAGATTTTTGCCACCAGATCGGTGGCCAGGTCGTTCGGTGTCAGGGTTTCATTCACGCCGGGCAGCGCTACGGCAAGCGCCTGCGCCAGCTTCAATTTGAATTCCTGCCAGCCGCCATAACCGAGTGTGCGGCAAAATCGCACCACGGTTGGCTCGGAGACCTGGGCACTCTTTGCCAGCGCCGTAATGTTGCCTGCGACCGCCAGGGTCGGATCGCGCAGCACCGCTTGCGCGACCTTGCGTTCCGATTTGGACAGCGAATCGAGCTGGGTGCGGAGAGCGTCGAGCAGCATGGTCTTACATCTCCGGCAAGGTTTCTTCGCGCCACTGCAAGCCATCGCGCCCGATCAGGGCGCTGGCGGCGGCCGGACCCCAGGTGCCGGCGGTGTACGGGAAAGGATCGCTTTCTTCCTGATCCCAATGATCCAGAATCGGCTCGACCCATTCCCACGCCGCTTCCAGTTCATCGCTGCGCATGAACAGCGTCAGCTGTCCGCGCAAGACATCGAGCAACAGGCGTTCGTAGGCATCCATGCGGGGCGACTTGAAGGTCTCGTGAAAATCCATTTCCAGATCGACCGGCTTGAGACGCATGCTGTCGCCCGGCGTCTTGGCCATCAGGTTCAGGTGCAGGCCTTCGTCGGGTTGCAGCCGGATCACCAGACTGTTGGGCAGAAAACTGCCGGTCGATTGCGCGAAGATCGAATGCGGAATCGACTTGAAGCGCACCACGATCTCGGCCAGCTGGTCGGCCATGCGTTTGCCGGTACGCAAATAGAACGGCACGCCAGCCCAGCGCCAGGTATCGATTTCGGCGCGCACGGCGACGAAGGTTTCGGTTCTGGATTCCGGATTGGCACCGGGTTCCTTGCGATAACCGGGCACCGCCACGCCATTCACATGACCGGCACGATACTGGCCGCGCACGACGTTTTGCGAGAGCGTGGCCGGGGTGAATTTTTTGAGCGAACGCAGCACTTTGAGCTTCTCGTCGCGCACCGCATCCGGTGTGATCATGGTCGGCGGCTCCATGGCGACGATGCAGAGCAATTGCAGCAAATGATTCTGCAGCATGTCGCGCAGTGCGCCGGAGGTGTCGTAGTAACCAGTCCGGTTGCCGACCCCGAGTTCCTCGGCGATCGTGATCTGCACATCCGAAATCCACTCGCGCCGCCAGAGCGGTTCAAACAGCACATTGCCAAAGCGCAGCGCCAGCAGGTTTTGTACCGCTTCCTTGCCGAGGTAATGATCGATCCGGAAAATCTGCGATTCGGCAAACACGCTGCCGACATCGGCAATGATTTGCCGTGCACTTTTCAGGTCGCGCCCGAGGGGTTTTTCCAGCACCACGCGCGAGTTCGGTGTCGCCAGCTGGCAGGCCGCCAGGTTCAGGCAGATCGTCGCGAACAAGGTCGGTGGCGTGGCCAGGTAATACACCCGTGTCAGCGCCGGATCATCGCGCATGGCCGTGGCCAGGGCGGTGTAACTGGCCGGATCGGTGGCGTCCAGTGCGACATAGTGGATGCGCTGGCAAAAGCGCTGCCAGACCGCCGCATCCAGTGCGGTGTCGGCGATGTGGGGTTTGGAGGTCGTGTTCACCGATGCGAGGAATGCCTCGGTAGTGCAGTCGTGCCGGCCAACGCAAATGATGCGCGCCGACGCAGGCAAGTCCTTGGCCCGGTCTCGGGCATACATGGCCGGCAGCAGTTTGCGCATCGCCAGGTCGCCGCTGCCGCCAAATAAAACCAGATCGAAGTCATTCAGAGTCATGGTGGCTGTCAGTCTGCAGAGGGTGAATCGGGGGCGATGGACGGGGTCGCCATTTGTGCCGCGCGCGCCAGCGCAATCAAGGCTGTCGTTGAGCTGTCATGCTGCTGCGGGGCAGACTTGCCGCTCAATTCCCGGGCGATGGCCTGGGCCAGTACTTTGCCCAGTTCGACACCCCATTGATCAAAACTGTTGACGCCCCAGATCACACCTTGCACGAACACTTTATGTTCGTACAGCGCAATCAGTGCGCCGAGGTTGGCGGGCGTCAGCGCGTCCATCAGCAGCGTATTGCTGGGCCGGTTACCGGGGAAGGTCTTGTGTGGCACCAATGCCTCGGTCGCTGCCGCATCCAGTCCCTGTGCCTGCAGGTCGGCGCGGACTTCCACGGCGGTTTTGCCGCGCATGAAGGCTTCGGATTGCGCAAAGCAATTGGCCAGCAGCACCGCATGATGGCCCGGTAGGGTGTGGCTGGCGTTGAGGACGGCAATGAAATCCATCGGGATCAGATCGCTGCCCTGATGCAGTAACTGGAAATACGCATGCTGGCCATTGGTACCGGTGTCGCCCCAGATTACCGGCCCGCTTGCTGCCGATAATGGCTGGCCGGATGCGGTGACGCGCTTGCCATTGCTTTCCATGTCCAGTTGTTGCAGGTAGCCGGCGAACAGCGCCAGGTCCTGGTGGTATGGCGCGACCGAAACCGAACTGGCACCATGAAAATTGCGGTACCAGATACCGATCATCGCCAGCAGCACCGGCATGTTCTGTTCCAGCGGCGCAGTCCGAAAATGCTGATCCATCCGGTGCGCACCATCCAGAAATTCGCGGAAGGCCGCAAATCCTACCAGCACGGCAACCGACAAACCGATCGCCGACCAGATCGAATAGCGTCCGCCGACCCAGTCCCAGAACGGGAACATATTGGCTGCATCGATACCAAACCCGGTGACCGCCGGCAAATTGGTCGAGACCGCGACGAAGTGCCGGGCCAGATCGGCCTCGGTGCCGGATTGCAAAAACCAGCTGCGCGCCGAATGCGCGTTCATCATGGTTTCGGTGGTGGTGAAGGTTTTCGAGGCAATGATGAACAGGGTGGTGGCCGGGTTCACTTTTGCCAGCACGGCCGCCAGATCGTGGCCGTCGACGTTCGAGACAAAGTGGCAGCTCAGTCGCGCATGTGCCTGCGCACGCAGCGCCTGGCACACCATCTTTGGTCCCAGATAGGAGCCGCCGATACCGATATTGACGATGTCGGTGATGGCCTGGCCGTCGCGCCCGACCCAGTTGCCAGAACGGATTTGTTCGCTGAAGCCGTGCATCTGATCGAGTACCGCGTGGACGTCGGCGGTAATATCCTGACCATCGACGCACAATGCGGTTGAACGCGGCGCGCGCAGCGCGGTATGCAATACGGCACGTTGCTCGGTGAGGTTGATCTTTTCGCCGGCAAACATCGCATCGCGCCTGGCCTCGACCTGCTGTTCACGCGCCAGTGCCATGAGCAGGTCCAGCGTAGTCTGGTTCAGGCGGTTTTTGGAGTAGTCGAGCATCAACCCGGCGGCGTGCAGCGAGTAGCGGCTGTAGCGGTCTGGCTCGCTGGCGAATTGCGTTCGCATCGCGGCGTCGCCAACGGCGTCGAAATGCGTTTGCAACTGGCGGAACGTCGGGCTGTCGGCTAGGCGTTTTTTGGTCATGAAGAATCGCATTCAGGAGATCAAGTTGGTTTTTACTATACCTCAATTAAAAGTAATTTCATTACAAAAAATGGCTGGCTTTCTTCTTGAATCGATCCTTAAAACAACGATGAAAAAAAGGATATCCCCAGAAAAGGACATTTGTTCAATGAATTCGTCGAAAAGTAGTTTCTGAATTGCCAATCAGCGCAACAAGCAGTTTGTAGTAAAATTACGGCTTAGTCTTCAAGCAAAGGAACAATCATGTCATTGCATCCTGTCCTGTCTTCCGTCACCGATCGCATCATCGAACGCAGTCGCCCATGGCGCAGCGCCTATCTCGCACGCATGGCCTCGGCTTTGCAGCAGGGGGTGCAGCGCAATGCTCTCTCGTGTACCAACCTCGCGCATGGCTTTGCGGCCTTTCCGGCAAACGACAAACTGGCGCTGCGCCAGGCACGCGTGCCGTCGGTGGCGATCATTTCTTCCTACAACGACATGCTGTCGGCCCACCAGCCGTTCGAGCGTTTTCCGCAATTAATCAAGGACGCTGCCCGTGCCGCCGGCGGCGTGGCGCAGTTTGCCGGCGGCGTGCCGGCGATGTGCGATGGCGTGACGCAGGGCCAGCCGGGCATGGAGCTGTCGCTGTTTTCACGCGATGCGATTGCGATGTCGACCGCGATTGCGCTGTCGCACAACATGTTCGATGCCGCTGTCTATCTGGGCGTGTGCGACAAGATCGTACCGGGCCTGTTAATCGGCGCGCTGCACTTCGGTCATTTGCCGGCCGTGTTCATCCCTGCCGGACCGATGACCAGCGGCATGTCGAATTCCGAAAAAGCCAGGGTACGGCAGCTCTACGCCCAGGGAAAAATCGGCCGTGCCGAATTGCTCGAAGCCGAATCGCAGTCGTATCACGGTGCCGGCACCTGCACGTTTTATGGCACCGCCAACAGCAACCAGATGCTGATGGAAGTCATGGGTCTGCATTTGCCGGGCGCTGCCTTCATCACGCCCGGCACGCCATTGCGCGATGCACTCACCGCCGCCGCTGCGCAACGTGCGGTGCACATCGCCACGCACACGCCTGACTACACGCCGGTCGGTCGGCTAGTTGATGAAAAATCCATTGTCAATGCCATCATCGCGCTGCTCGCTACCGGCGGTTCGACCAACCACACCCTGCATCTGGTGGCCATCGCCAAGGCCGCCGGCATCGTGATCGACTGGGATGACTTCAGCGCGCTGTCGGCGGTGATTCCGCTGCTGACCAGGATTTATCCGAATGGCGACGCTGACGTGAACCATTTCCATGCTGCCGGTGGCACCGGTTTCGTGATCCGCGAATTGCTCGATGCCGGTTTGCTGCACGACGATGTCACCACCATCCTCGGCAAGAGCTTGCGCGCGCATTGCAGCGAACCGTTCCTGCAGGACGGCGCGCTGGTCTGGCAACCGTCACCGGCACTGAGCGCCGATACCAATGTCGTGCGCGGTGCCGCCGAGCCGTTTTCGGCCGACGGTGGTTTGCGTTTGCTGTCGGGCAATCTCGGCCGTGCGGTGATCAAGGTCTCGGCGGTCAAACCGGCCTACCGTCGCGTCGAAGCACCGGCCATCGTGTTCGATTCGCAAGAGGCATTTTTGCAGGCGTACAAGGCGGATGAACTGAATCGGGATTTTGTGGTGGTAGTGCGGTTTCAGGGACCGCGTGCCAATGGCATGCCGGAACTGCATTCGCTGACGCCGGCGCTGGCCAATCTGCAGGACGCCGGGTTCCATGTCGCGCTGGTGACTGACGGCCGCATGTCGGGTGCCTCGGGCAAAGTGCCGGCAGCCATCCATGTCTCGCCGGAAGTGCTGGCCGGCGGCGCGCTGGGCCGGGTACGCACGGGCGACATGATGTTGCTCGATGCCGACGCCGGCATCCTGCAGGCGCTGGTGCCCGATGCCGAGTGGGCTGCCCGCAGCCAGGCCACCGCTGACTTGCGCAGCAATCAGGTCGGCATGGGACGCGACCTGTTTGCCATGTTCCGCGCCACCGTCAGCGCCGCCGAGGAGGGCGCGACGACCTTTGATTTGCCACCCGTTTTGCCTACCGTCGAGAAAGTCACCGTATGAATCTGCTGCCACAACCCATGCCCGATCTGCTCCACATCATGCGTGCCTCGCCGGTCATCCCGGTGATCGCGATTGACGACCTCGATCAGGCCGTGCCGCTGGCCAGGGCGCTGGTCGCCGGTGGCATCCGTGTTCTCGAAGTCACGCTGCGCACCGTCCACGGACTGGCAGCCATCCGTGCCATTGCGGAACAGGTGCCCGATGCCATCCTCGGCGTTGGCACGTTGACGCTGCCCGAAGAATTTGCGGCGGCGCGCGACGCCGGTGCCGTGTTTGGTGTCTCGCCCGGGTTGACTGCGGCGCTGATTGCGGCGGCCCGATCCAGCGGTCTGCCGCTGCTGCCGGGCGTGATGACGCCGTCCGAAGTGATGGCGGCGCGGGAGGCCGGGTTCAGACAACTGAAGCTGTTTCCGGCGGTGCCGGCCGGCGGCGTTGGCATGCTCAATGCGATTGCCGGACCGCTAGCCGATGTCATGTTTTGTCCGACCGGCGGCATCTCGCTGCACACCGCGCCGCAGTTTCTGGCTTGCAGGAACGTGGCGTGTGTCGGCGGCTCGTGGCTGACGCCGAAAGATGCCTTGGCGGCGGGGGATTGGGCGCGGATCACGGCGCTGGCGAGCGAGGCGAGCGCATTGCGGGTGGGTTGACGGGAACTGCCTCCCTGCACCGACCCCATGCGGTGACTGCCTTCGCTGGCTCCTGAGTGAGACTGCACAGCCAAAGTTGCAAAACTGACCAACTTGGTGTGCCAGCGCACGGAACTTTCGGGTGTAGATGCGTACTCTGACGAGGTACCAAATTCATCAGAGAAATCTGTCACTCGTTCCATTTTCTGGAGTTCTCATGGGCACCATCCTGCTCGTCATTCTTATTCTGGTCGTCATCGGCGCACTCCCTTCGTGGCCGCACAGCCGTAGCTGGGGATATGGTCCAAGCGGCATCACCGGGCTTATAGTGATTGTCCTGATTATCATGCTGCTCACAGGAAGACTGTAAGCAGCCACCGACCGTATGCTGCGGCGCAAGTGCCGCGTCACACGGTCGGTGCATAGTCCAACCTTTGGGATGAGATTTCGATGAAGTACAAAGATTATTATCAGGCGCTGGGGGTAGAGCGCACCGCTTCCCTCGACGATATCAAGAAGGCCTATCGCAAGCTGGCGCACAAGTACCATCCCGACGTCTCCAAAGATCCCGGCGGCGAAGAAAAATTCAAGGTGGTGGCGGAGGCCTATGCCACGCTCAAGGACACTGAAAAAAGGGCTGCCTACGACCAACTGGGACAGCGTCCGGCCGGCGAAAATTTCGCTCCGCCGCCCGAGTGGCAACAGCAGTACGGCGCTGGCGCAGACCGCTTTGATGATGTCGATCTCTCGGACCTGATGGGAGCCTTTCGCTCGGGCGCGCGCGGCCAGGGCGGAGGTCGTTTTCGTGGCGCCTTTCCCGAGGACGGCGAGGATTACTCCGTAGTCGTACCCGTCACCCTTGAAAAAATTTACAGCGGCGGTGAAACCGATGTCGCCGTCGATCTGCCCAGGTATGACGAGCACGGCTTGCCGCATCGGGTCGCACGCACCTTCCGCGTGACGATTCCGAAAGGCGCGACCGACGGCCAGCGCATGCGCCTCGCTGGCAAAGGCGGAACCGGACGGCACGGTGGCAAGGATGGCGATCTGTATGTGGTGTTGTCGCTTATTGCGCATCCGGTGTTCCGGATCAACGGACGTGACCTGGTGCTCGATTTGCAGCTGGCACCATGGGAAGCAGTACTCGGCACGGCCGTCAAGATACCGACCCTGGGTGGCCAGGTAGAACTCAATATCAAGGCCGGGACCACGTCGGGTCAGCGCTTGCGACTGGGCGGTCGTGGTCTGCCGGCGGCGGGGAGTTCACCAGCGGGCAATCTGTATGCCGTCGTGCGCATCGTTGTGCCCAAGTCCGTCAGCCCGGAAGAAAAAACGCTGTACGAACAACTCGCTGCGGCATCGAACTTCGATCCGCGCAAACTCGTTGAAAAGGGAGCGTCATGAAGCTGACCATTTCCGATGCCGTCTGGCTCGATGACGACGGCACATGTACCGCGGCCCATTTGGCGGCGGTATCCGGTTTGTCGTCCGACGAACTTGGCGAACTGATCGATATCGGTCTCGTCAATCCGGTCGATCCTGATGTAACACCGCTGGCATTTCGATTGAGCCATATCGTCACGGTTATCGAAGCGCGCCGCCTGCGTGACGATTTTGAACTCGACCGCAACGGCATGGCGCTGGCGCTGACGCTGCTGCGCCGAATCGACGAGTTGCAAGTTGAACTAGGCGCATTACGTGCGCTGCAGAATCCGGCACAACCAGCGACGTAGTCACACACGGTGCGATGCAAACACCCACCACGACAAGGAGCCTCATTCATGAACAACAAACCTGCACCAGCCGGGCATCCAGCGTCGCCGGCCAAGAAAAAACCAGGCGAATCGCCTGACGTAATCTCTCACGAGCAACCTGACGAAGATGCGCTGGACGAGGCATTGGAAGAGAGTTTTCCGGCCAGTGACCCGATCTCCGTCGATATAACGAGAGTGGAAGCGCCGCCTGCAAAGAAGCGCTCCTGACCAATCCATCCATTTTTTCGGAGTACCTGATGACCAAGCTTACCGTCGCACATATTCACGATATCACCGCATCATTGCAGCAACGCCGCCAGGAGTTACTGGCGATCGCCGGACCGCACTTGCACCGCTCCGAGGATGCTTCCAGTCTGGTGCTGTCCAATCCGTCGGAAGACGGGGAGGGCTCCGTTGCCGCCGATGTCCTCAATGACACCGATATCGCCCAGCTTGGCCTTGAGCTGGCCGAGCTCGGCGAGATCGATGCAGCACTCGTGCGCGTTGACGCCGGTACTTTCGGCATCTGCACTGCTTGCGGCGAGCCGATCCCGGAGGCACGCCTGCGTGCCATGCCGGCAGCAAGGTTCTGCATCGCTTGCCAGGAGAGTAGCGAGAAAGTACTCGGCTTTCCACATAACGTGTCGCTCTGACGTTCCGGGCCATCCAGCCCCCAGCCCCAGAGGCGATTCGCCATCCGTTCAACATCACGCAAGGAGTCATTTCATGTCATTCAATCACGTCGTAGTCTGGATCGATCATGCGCAGGCCCATCTGATCCACTTTAATCCTGACGCCTCGGAAAGCGAGATGATCAACCTGCATTCGACGCACAACGCGGTTCATGTCGCGTCGGACAAGGAAGGCCCGGCCGCCCATCAGTATCTGGAGCAAGTGGCAAGCGCCCTGGCCGGTGCAGGCGAGATCCTGGTGGTTGGCCCTGGTGTCGAAAAACTCGTGCTGATGAAATATTTGTCGAAGCACCAGCCGGCAGTGGCGGACCACGTCGTCAGCGTGGAAACCGTCGACCATCCAACCGACGGACAGTTACTTGCCTACGCGCGCAAATACTTTGTCCGTGCCGATCGACTTCTGTAAAGGATGCTCCATGAATTACCCATCGATACTGGTTCACGTCGACGCGTCCAGCCGCACCGCAGAACGCGTGCGGATTGCGGCCGAAATGGCGCTGCGTGATGACGCGCATCTGATAGGCACGGCCACCACGGGTGTCTCGGGATTGTTCTATTTGCCGGGGGCGATCGGCGAAGGCAACCTGCAACTGGGTGCGATGCTGGACATGCTCAAGCAACGCGGCAACTTTGCCCTGGAGGGCTTCACGGCGATCGTTGACAAGATGGGCGTGCGATCTTTTGAAACCCGTTTGGCCGACGAGGAAGCAGGCCCCGGCATCAGCCTGCAAGCCCGTTATTGTGACCTGGTGATCATCGGGCAAACCGATCCGGGTGAGTCGTCACCGTCAGTCACCGATCAGTTTCCGGAATATGTCGTGATGCACTCGGCCCGTCCGGTGCTGATCATTCCGTACGCCGGCCATTTCGAACACATAGGTCGCCGCGTGCTGATCGGTTGGGATGGCAGCATGCAGGCCACACGTGCCGTGACGGCCTCGATTGCATTGCTGCGGCAAGCCGGGTCAGTCCAGCTGGTGGTGTTCAATCCGACCGCAAAGGCCGGGGTGCACGGTGACCAGCCGGGTGCCGACATCGCACTCTATCTGGCGCGTCATGGCATCAAGGTCGAGGTGTCGGTCCAGACCACCTACGACAGCAACTCGTCGATCGGACGAACGACCGATCTCGACATCGGCAACGCCTTGCTCTCGCATGCAGCCGATATCGGCGCCGATCTGATCGTCATGGGTGGCTACGCCCATTCGCGCTTCCGGCAGGTCTTGCTGGGCGGTGTCACCAACACCATCCTGTCGTCGATGACCGTACCGGTGCTGATGGCGCATTGATGCTCAGGGAGAGCGCGCAGGGCGGGCCTTCGGTACCGCTTTCTCAAAACTCTTCCCAGTCGCCTCCTGTCGCTGCAGCAACTGGTGTCGACAGCGCCTTTGCCTGTCTGGCCGGCACCACGGCAGGCCGCTTCTGCGTTGCACGGGGCAGGGCAGCTACATCGGGCCGAACGACGGCTTTAGGCGGCTGAACACGCGCGTCGTTTCTGCCTGCCGTCTTGAAGACACTCACCACTCCGACCAGATTTCCTGCCTGATCCTGCAGCGATGCTGCTGCTGCTGCCGCCTGTTCGACCAGTGCGGCATTTTGCTGCGTGACGTCATCCATTTGCATGATGGCCTGGTTGATCTGGTCGATCCCGGCGGTCTGTTCCTGGCTGGCCGCTGTAATTTCGCCGATGATATCGGTGACACGGCGCACGCTGGCGACGACTTCGGTCATGGTCGCGCCGGCCTGATCGACCAGTCGCGTGCCGGCATCGACTTTTTCTACCGAGTCGTTGATGAGCTCCTTGATTTCTTTTGCTGCACTGGCGCTGCGTTGTGCCAGGCTGCGCACTTCCGACGCCACCACCGCAAAACCGCGACCCTGCTCACCCGCACGCGCCGCTTCGACCGCTGCGTTGAGCGCGAGAATGTTGGTCTGGAAGGCAATGCCATCGATGACGCCGATAATGTCGGCGATCTTCCGGGCAGACTCGTTGATTGCGCCCATGGTGGTCACCACCTGCGACACCACGGCGCCACCCTTGACGGCAACGTCGGAGGCATTGACGGCCAATTGATTGGCCTGGCGTGCGTTGTCGGCGTTCTGCTTGACAGTGCTGGTCAGCTCTTCCATCGACGACGCGGTTTCTTCCAGCGCACTGGCCTGTTGCTCGGTGCGGGACGACAAGTCGAGGTTGCCGGTGGCGATCTGGCCGGACGCCGTGGCGATCGTATCGGTCGACTGGCGGATGTCGCCGACTGTTGTTGCCAGATTCAATTGCATCTCGTGCATGGCAAATAGCAGACTATGCCGATCGCCGTTGCGGGTGGCAACCTGTACGGTCAGGTCGCCCGAGGCGATTGTGCGGACGATCTCCAGCGCGTAATCGGGCTCGCCGCCGAGTTGGCGATAGACACTGCGGATCAGGAAAAACGCGCAGCATCCCGCAATCAGTACGCTGCCGATAATTGCGATGATAACGAGTGCCTGTATCGTCGCGTAACGCTCTTTCGCTTGGTCGTATTCTTTTTTTGCTTCACGCACCTGCAACGCTTGCAATGCTTCGATACCAGTCGTGACAGGCAAATAAAGTGCCTTGTAATTGGCTTCCAGTTTGGTGGCGACGTCGATCTTGTTGTCTTTCAAGGCTGTCACCATCGCACTCAGTCCATCTTTGAGCATCGTCGAACGGTCCGCTGTGAACTTGTCGGCCAATACCTTTTCTTCAGGCGTCAGGTAGGTCGCCATATAGGCAGTCCAGGTCTGGTCGATCTCAGCGGCATTTTTCTTGATCGTTTCGGTCTTCAGTTGAATGTTTGCAGCCACCGGATCGCGCATTGCTTCTTCAATGGCAGTCCGATTCAGTTGCAACAGGTGATCGATAGTCGAGATCTGCGCCAATGCCACGGTGCGGTCCTCATACACTGTCCGCAATCCTTCATTTGCCTGGCGCATGCCGAACAAGCCGGTCAGTCCGATGGCGAGAGACAACAACGAAAGAAAGCCGATCACGGTGATCAGGCGGGCTTTTAATGTCATGTTCATTAGTATTTTCCGGTGAGGTAAATCATCCCGATCGTTGAATTGGTGCCCATCGGCTGGGTTCGTTTTCCGTCGCTTCTTTCACGGCAACGCGATGCGCCGTCATGCCATTCGTCATACGGATGTGGTCTCGTTCCATCAATAGACCCCACCCATGAGCACCGACGTCAATGAAACATACCGAAAGTAACATTTAATTACAACAAGTAATGTTGCATTTATTCATTATTTTTCTGCCTAGCTCCGCAAGTGCACAGCTGTCCCGCTTTTTTCCGGCGAGACCGGTTTGCGCTGGGGCGTCAACTTCGCGGCATTTGCGTCTACACTGCACGCTTCCCGACTATCCTCACCTTCATGAACGACATCCTGCTGATTCTTCTCGCGCTATTTCTGGTGGCACTGAATGGTTTTTTTGTGGCTGCCGAATTCGGGATGGTCAAATTGCGCCAGACGCGCATCCGGGCGATTGCCAAAACCCAGGGGCTGCGCGGCCGCATCCTTGCAAAAGTGCATCGGCAGCTCGACTCGTATTTGTCTGCCTGCCAGCTCGGTATCACGCTGGCATCACTGGGTCTGGGCTGGGTTGGCGAACCGGCGTTTGCCAGCTTGCTGCATCCGCTCTTTATCGCCATCGGCGTCACCTCGGAGAGCTTCATTCATCTGGTCTCGTTCGGTTTTGCCTTTCTGGTGATTTCGTTCCTGCATATCGTGGTCGGTGAACTGGCGCCAAAATCCATGGCGATCCGCAATCCCGAGCAGGTCGGCCTTTGGTGTGCGGTGCCGCTGTACGGTTTTTACTGGAGCATGTATCCGATCATCTGGGTGCTGAACAAGAGCGCCAATGGCGTGCTGAAACTGGCCGGGCTGGGCAATACGCATGGCAATGACACGCACTATTCCGCCGACGAACTCAAACTGATCCTGCGCACCAGCCGGCCCGGTGAAAAATTCAACCGTGATGAATGGAATGTACTGGCGCAGACGCTCGATTTCAGCGAGCTCGATGTCGGTGACCTGATGCGGCCTGCGCATGAAATGGCGGTTCTGCATGCCGGCCAGTCGCTGGCGGAGAACCTGAAAGTGGTCTATCGCAGCCGGTTCAGCCGCTATCCGTATTTCGATGCCGATCAACGCGAAGTGCTCGGCGTGATCCATCTGAAAGACCTGTTCCTGGCGCAGCAGGAAGGCAAGACGGTCGATAACCTGGAGCAGTTTTTCAGGCCGGTGCAAACCGTCTCGCCGCGCATGTCGGCACTGGAGCTGTTTCGGCGTTTTCGCAAGGGCGCGCCGCATTTTGCGGTGGTCGGCCAGCCCGGCCAGAAACCCGTCGGATTCCTGACGCTGGACAATCTGCTCGGTGCGCTGGTGGGCGAAATCCGCGATGAATTTCGCCAGAACGACCAGGACTGGACGCGTCTGGATGACGGTACGCTGGTCGGCAAGGGCAGCCTGCCGATCTACACGCTGGAACGCATACTCGCCATCGATATCGAAAACGAAGCACTCGATCTCGATGACATCGATTCGGTCGGCGGACTGGTCATGGCCAAGCTGGGGGATATCCCGACCGAGGGGCAACGGGTCGAATTCGACCAGTTCGATGTCATGGTCAAGAAAATGACCGGGCCGCGCATTGTGCTGGTACGGGTAACTCCGAAGCAGGTTGATGTCGATGAATTCGGGCTGTCGGGTTGATTGCCGCCTGATTACCGCCTGATTACCGCCTGATTCCGGACTGGCCCGCTGACCCGGTTAAAATGCGCGGTTCCCAATCACCTGCCTACCTATCATGACCCAAGACGAACTCAAGCAAGCCGTGGCCCGTGCCGCCATTTCCCATGTCGTTGACGGTGACATCGTTGGTGTCGGCACTGGCTCGACAGCGAATTTTTTCATCGACGAACTGGCGCTGATCAAACACCGGATCAAGGGTGCTGTCGCCTCTTCCGAAGGCACTGCCGAACGCCTCGCTGCGCATGGCATTGAGGTATTCGACCTCAACGAGGTCACGTCGCTGTCAGTCTATATCGACGGCGCCGACGAAATCGACGCCACTGGCGCGATGATCAAGGGTGGTGGCGCGGCACTCACCCGTGAAAAAATTGTCGCCTCGGTCGCGACCAAATTCGTGTGTATCGCGGATGGCTCGAAGCTGGTGGAGGTACTGGGCGCCTTTGCCTTGCCGGTCGAGGTGATTCCGATGGCGCGCACGGTGGTGGCACAACATCTTGCCGCGCTGGGTGGCACACCGCGCTTGCGCGTCAGGGACGGTCGTGCGCTGCTGACCGATAACGGCAACGTCATCATCGACGTCGCCGGCCTGAAGATCACCGATCCGCTCGCCCTCGAAGCGGCGATCAATGCCATCGTTGGTGTCGTGACGGTCGGCTTGTTCGCGCAACGTGGTGCGGATGTTGCCTTGCTTGGTACTGCCGATGGTGTGCGTACGCTGACGTTTTGAATTCACGGCACCTTGAACGACAGGTGCTCAGCCGTCATTGGTCAGCAAATCGGGCCTGTTCCACTGCCGGTACCAGCGCCGGATTTTTTTCGGATCAAGGCTTGATCAGGCTGACCCGGGTTCCCCAATTCGTCAGCGCTACGCGCGTTCCATTGCAGCTGAACAAATTCGAAGGTGTAGTGAATTCGGCCAGACTGCAGCGTTGACCGATGTACTCCGATGCAATCCAGATATGGTCGCCATCAATGGCCGCCGCCGCATAATCTCCCCATCGTCCACCGCTCAGACCAAATGCGTTGTAGCCGCCGAACTCGTCGTCCGGACCTTTGCCAATCCCGACGATCTTGACTGGATTGCCTCGATGTCCTTTCGCGTTACTGAAGCGGATATATGCGGCGCTCGGAAAATGATCGTCACCGACCAACGTGAATCCGATCAGCCCTTTGCCATTGGGCAACGCGGCGATGGCAGGGCGGGTGACGCTGTTGTTGGCAAACGCGAGCTTGCCTTGCCTGAACACCGACGCGCTGACCCGGTTGCCTGACACGTTCGGCTTCAACACGTAATAGGCAACGCCGGCCTGTTCCTTGCCGCCGACGGTGACGACGGTGTCGAGGGCGCCATAGAGTCGATTAGCGGTAAAAAATACCTGCTGCATCCGTGAGTCGTTCGGATCGAGCGGCACCAGGGTTTCTGTCACGGCGGGCTGGTTCGTCGTCAGGTAATTCCAGCAGCCGATACCGAACGGTGTTGGCAATGCCCTGTCATTGAGACAATCGCGCAAAGGCGCCACACCAGGTTTCTGTTTGATCACCGGTGGCACGCCATAGGTATCGACATTGACGACATCGTGCAACAGCGTGAGGTTGGGGTTGGCTGTTGCCAGCGATGACGTATTGCCGAGCGCCCAGACCCGCAGGCGGCTATCGTTGCCGGAATTGGCAAAGACCGCCACAGAGCTCAATAGATATTCGGTACCGCGATTGTCATTTTCAACGTCGCCAGCCGGCGAGACCGCTGGCCAGACCGTAAATCCCGGATTGCCATCCAGCAGATAGTCGGCAGTATCCAGTTGCACCACCTGCACCGTGCTGCTGCCGGCCACCAGCGCTGCTTTCGGAAGCGCATAAATTTGCGCGCTATTGAAGCCGCCCGAGAACGGAAATTCATTGGTGGTCAGGTAGATCCCATGGGCATCGGCACCGATATGCGGATAGTCGCCAAGGCAGGGGCAATTCGGATGTGATGGCGTGCCCTCGGTGCCGTCATTCTGTACCGGCAATCGATACACCGACCAGCTTTCCAGCGGATTGCCAGAGTTGCTGACTGCCAGATCCAGATGGTTGGTGCCGGTCAAGTTTCCGCTGGAGGGAAAGGTGTCGAGCGTCAGTACCGCATGGAACCAGCGATTGACCTGCGGATCGAAATAGCAAACGGGATCAGTTATCGCGGGGCCGAACCGTGGCGGATTGGCCCCGCGGTCAATTGCCGCCGGATAGCCATAAAATGAATTCAGGTCAACGTCACCCGACAGCGACTTGCCGGAGCGGTCGGTGATTTTGAGGACGGTATTGACCGAGCTCAGTACGTAGCCATTGCCGGCGCATAGCGCCTGATCCGGAGGCTGGACACTGAACTGATTGCCCTTGTTGGCCAGGCGCTGGTTGCGCGAATTTGGCCCGTCGAAACTGGCAAGAACACGCTTGGTGATGCGCTTCGGATTGCGTTGATCCGCATTCTCGTCATCATCGGCATCATCGCCAACGTCCTCTCCCTCTGTCAGCGACTCGACAAATTCGCCCTTGCCGGTGGCGGTTGCAATGCTGCGGTTGATCTTGAACTTTTCAGCGCGTTGCAATACGCCCTTGATCGCTTGCGTGCCGACTCGACCGGTCGAGCTGGGACCATCTGCCAGATTCGGCACGCGATCAAAGATCGGTGAGGTTTCGGGTAGCGCCAGGCCAGTGGTGCCGGAAACGGTGGCTGGAAGCTGGATTGTTCCGCTGCGAGCGATTTGGCGAGCGACGGTCGCTGCGCTCGCGGACAGGCCGAACGACGATGTCAGTAGGGCGATGAGTACCCAGATGCTTGTTTTACGGTGCATTGTTCTCTCCAGAAATAGGCTTGCCTGAAACACGGATCGGTGCGAACGTGGACACACCGAATTGGCCTGCATCGGGTGTTGCGAGTTCGTTTTCCATGCTGGCTAACCGTCGCTGGGGCAAGGATGAGTCGGGTCAAGTGATCTATCCACTTGGCCTCGATTGCGTCAAGGAGCAAGCAAATTTTGTTGTGTTTGTGCTGAGGTTGTTTCTGCAGTGGCAAACCGCTGACTGATTTCTTGGCAGCGTTGTTTGCTGGTCGGACTTGGCCGTGAAAGGGGGACCGATACCGATTGTGCATGCCAGTTGTCGACAACGGGAGCGCTGTAGTGGTCCGCATCGTGACTTGACGCATGTTGGGCTTGGCAGCCCAACCTACGATTCGGCAACGGAGACGACGCTTTATTTGCAGCGCAACCTCCGCCATGAAAACTACCGACTGTTGGGCTGCCAAGCCCAACATGCGTCAAGCTTCCTGTAAAGTCTGCGTGAGCTAATGCGATTTGCGCTCAATCAGACAGCCGCTCTGACCGTTGCGACACAATCCCGATCGTGTCGCAACGGTACCGAATGGTCCGCCGCAATGACAAACGCCAAAAAAAAGAGCCCTCAGGCTCTTTTGTGCATTCTGTGTCGCATCACCAGAGATGGCATCGGGCGTACATACCGTCAGCCCATAGCCACCGCGCGTCGCCCGCGATCCAGCTCAGTCTGCCGGCGGTACATACCCTTGCGCGGCATCGGCACCATCGCCAAAGAAATGCTTTTCCATTTGCGTCGCCAGGTATTTGCGGGCGCGCAGGTCGGCCAGGTTCAGGCGGTTTTCATTGACCAGCATGGTCTGGTGTTTCAGCCAGGCGGCCCAGGCTTCTTTCGAGACCGTTTCCCAGATCCGTTTGCCGAGTTCGCCCGGGTACGGTGGAAAGTCCAGTCCTTCAGCTTCCTTGTCGAGTTTGATGCAATGAATCATGCGTGCCATGTGGGTGTCCTTGTTCGATTGAATTGGGTGTCTTGGTAGGGTTGGTTACAACGTCTTGACCAGCACCAGCGATTTGCGCTGCCAGTTATACATGTGCTGGCGATCTTTGGGTAACGCGTCCACCGACGCCGGTACGAAGCCGCGTTTGAGGAACCAGTGCGCAGTGCGCGTGGTCAGCACGAACAGCTTCTTGAACCCCTGTGCGCGGGCGCGGTTTTCCATGTGCTTGAGGATGCGTTCGCCATCGCCTTGCGCCTGGACTTCCGGGTTCACGGTCAGGCAAGCCATCTCGGCCATTTTTTCGGCAGGGAACGGATACAGCGCGGCACATCCGAAGATCACGCCGTCATGTTCGATGACCGAAAAATTCTCCACTTCGCGTTCGATCAGTTCGCGCCCGCGCTTGACCAGCGTGCCATCAGCTTCCAGCGGTTCGATCAGTTTCAGGATGCCGCCGACGTCTTCGATGGTGGCTTCGCGCAGGGTTTCGAGGTTCTGGTACGAGATCATCGTGCCCACGCCATCATGCGTGAACAGTTCCAGCAAGGCCGAGCCATCCAGCGCAAACGGCACGATGTGTGCCCGCGCCACGCCGCCGTTGCAGGCCTTGATCGCATGCTGCAAATAGAACGTGGCATCGCCCGGCAGGAAGCGCGCGCTGAGTACGGCCTCGGCCTGATGCGCGGACAGCTCACGGATTTCTTCGCCGGCCGCATCGGTCATCATCGGCGTTTCGGTGATGAAGATCAGCTTGTCGGCGCGCAGCGCAATGGCGGCGGAAACGGCCACGTCTTCCATGGTCAGGTTGAAAATTTCGCCGGTCGGTGAAAACCCCAGCGGCGACAACAGGATCAGTCCGCCGGCGTCCAGAATCGGATGGATCGTTTCATACGCCACCTTGCGCGCCACGCCGGTCAGTTCGAGATCAACGCCATCGATCACGCCGAGCGGTTTGGCGGTGACAAAATTACCGGAGATGATACGAATCGCGGCGTGTGCCATCGGCGTGTTCGGCAAGCCCTGGCTGAAGGCCGCTTCGATATCCAGGCGCAATTCGCCGGCCGCTTCTTTGGCGCATTCGAGTGCCGCGCTGTCGGTGATGCGCAAGCCGTTGTGAAAACGCTCTTCGGCATGGCGCAATGCCAGCTGTTCGGCCACCTGCGGACGCGAGCCGTGCACGATGACGACCCTGATGCCGAGCGCATGCAACAGCGACAGATCCTGGGCCAGTACCGGCAGTGCGCCTGACAGCACCAGCTCGCCGGGAAACGCCACCACGAAGGTCTTGTTACGAAAGGCGTGAATGTAGGGCGCGACGGAGCGCAGCCACTGGACGAACTCGATGGGTGTTTGCATGAGGCGCATTATAATTCGCTCCGCCATGACATCCCCCGAACCAATACAAAAAAGTCCGCTCGGCGTTCCCGCCCGCCGACAGCCTCGTCCGCCCGCCGCCGCACCCGTGCGCAACACCCTGCCGCCGATCACGTATCCGGAGGAGTTGCCGGTCTCCGGTCGCCGCGACGACATTGCCGCTGCGCTACGGGCGCATCAGGTCATCATCGTTTGTGGTGAAACCGGCTCCGGCAAAACCACCCAGCTGCCCAAGATTTGCCTGGAACTTGGTCGCGGCCAGACCGGGCTGATCGGCCACACGCAGCCGCGCCGGATTGCGGCATCGGCGACCGCCAAGCGGATTGCCCAGGAATTGAATTCGCCACTCGGCGAGCTGGTCGGTTTCAAGGTGCGCTTTACCGACACGCTATCAAACGGTGCCTGGATCAAGCTGATGACCGACGGCATCCTGCTGGCGGAAACCCAGACCGATCCGTTGCTGCGCCAGTACGACACCATCATCATCGACGAGGCGCATGAACGCAGCCTGAACATCGACTTTCTGCTGGGCTACCTGAAGCAATTGCTGCCCCGGCGCCCGGACCTGAAAATCATCATCACCTCGGCCACCATCGACGCCGACCGCTTTGCGCGCCACTTCGGCAGCGACGACCAGCCGGCGCCGGTGATCGAAGTATCGGGCCGCCTGTATCCTGTGGAAATCCGCTATCGCCCGGTTGACTCCAGCGACCGCAGCGAAGTCAAGCCGGGTGCAGCAGCCAAGTCTGCACCGAGCACCGCGCAAAAGGAACGCGGCCAGCGCGACCTGATGGAAGCGATTACCGAAGCTGTCGACGAGCTGAGCCGGATCGGTTCCGGCGACGTGCTGGTGTTCCTGCCCGGCGAGCGCGAAATCCGCGACGCCGCCGAAGCCTTGCGCAAGCACCATCCGCCGCATGTCGAGATCCTGCCGCTGTTTGCGCGGCTCTCGGCACAGGAGCAGGAGCGGGTCTTCAAGCCGTCCGGCGCACGCCGCATCGTGCTGGCCACCAACGTCGCCGAAACCTCGCTGACGGTGCCCGGCATCCGCTACGTGGTCGATGCCGGTCTGGCGCGGGTCAAACGCTACAGCTATCGCAACAAGGTCGAGCAGTTGCAGATCGAAGCGGTGGCGCAATCGGCGGCCAACCAGCGCGCCGGTCGTTGCGGCCGGGTCGCTGCCGGTGTCTGTATCCGGCTCTACGAAGAAAAGGATTATTTGTTGCGGCCGGCCTTCACCGAGCCGGAAATCCTGCGCTCGTCGCTGGCCTCGGTGATCCTGCGCATGAAGTCGCTGCATCTGACCGATGTCGAAACCTTCCCGTTCATCGAACCGCCACCTGGCCGGGCGATTGCCGATGGCTACCAGTTGCTGCAGGAACTGGGCGCGGTCGATGACAACAACGCGCTGACGCCGATCGGTCGCCAGCTCGGCAAATTGCCGCTCGACCCGCGTGTGGGCCGCATGATTCTGGCTGCGCTCGACAACGTCTGCCTGCGTGAAGTGCTGATCATCGCCTCGGCCCTGTCGGTGCAGGACCCGCGTGACCGGCCGCTGGAAGTGCAGGCCGCGGCCGATCTCGCGCACAAGAAGTTCGCCGACGAGAAATCCGAATTCACCAGCTACCTGAAAATCTGGAGCTGGTTCGAAGACGCCATCGAACACAAGAAAACCAATCGCCAGTTGCAGGACAGCTGCCGCGCCAACTTCCTGTCGCAGATGCGTTTGCGCGAATGGCGCGATGTCCATTCGCAATTGCTGACCATCGTCAAAGAGCAGGGCTGGCGCCTCAACGACACCCCGGCGACCTACGAGAATCTGCATTCGGCACTGCTGACCGGTTTGCTCGGCAACGTCGGTTTCAAGTCCGATGAGGACACGCATTACCTGGGCGCTCGTGCGATCAAGTTCCATATCTGGCCTGGCTCCAGCCTGCTGAAAAAAGCCGGCAAGTGGATCATGGCAGCCGAACTGGTCGACACCACGCGACTATATGCGCGTTGCGTGGCGCAGATCCAGCCGGAATGGCTGGAACGCGTCGGCGCGCATCTGCTGAAAAAATCCTGGGGCGAGCCACGCTGGGAAAAGCGGACGGCCCAGGTGACCGCGTCGGAACGCGCCACGCTGTACGGGCTGGTGGTCTACAGCCAGCGCCGCATCAATTTCGGCCTGATCAATCCGGTCGAGGCACGCGAGATTTTCATCCGCGATGCGCTGGTCGGCGGCGAGTTCGAGACCCGCGCACCGTTCTTTGCCTACAACAACAACCTGATCCGCGAGATCGAAAACCTCGAGCACAAATCGCGCCGCCTCGACGTGCTGGTCGATGAAGAACTGATCGCCGCGTTTTACGACAAGGTGCTACCGGCCGATATCTGCAACGGCATCACGTTTGAAAAATGGCACAAGGACGCCACCCGCGTCGAGCCGAAATTGCTGTACCTGAACCGCGACGACCTGATGCGGCACGAAGCGGCCGGCATCACCACCGACCTGTTTCCGAAACTGCTGCCGGGTGTTGGCATCGAGATGCCACTGTCCTACCATTTCGAGCCGGGTTCGCCGCGCGATGGCGTGACGCTGACGGTGCCGCTGTTTTCGTTGAACCAGCTGTCGGCGGCGCGCTGCGACTGGCTGGTGCCCGGCATGCTGAAAGAAAAAGTCCATCTGCTGCTGAAATCGCTGCCGCAAAAATTGCGCCGCAATTGCGTGCCGTTGCCGCACTACGCCGCGGCTTTTCTGGATCGCGTCGATGAACAAAAGACCTTCGGACGCGGCAGCCTGATCGAAGCGATCATCGCCGACGTGCGGGTGCACGCGCACATCACGCCGCTGCTCAGCGACTTCAAGGCCGAGACCTTGCCGGCGCATCACTTCATGAATTTCAAGGTGATCGACGAGCATGGCCGTCAGCTGGAGATGGGCCGCAATCTGGGCGCGTTGCAGGCCGAATTCGGTGGCCAGGCGCGCGAGAGTTTCCAGAAGATTGCCGAGTCGACGGCGATCACCAATGTGCCGGTCGCGCAGCCGAAAGCGGCAGCAAAGACCCGCACCAGCCAGTTCACGGCACCAGCGGCGACGCCCACCCAACATCAAAAACTGACCGCCTGGACCTTCGGCGAACTGCCGGAGCTGCTCGAAATCCAGCAGGGAAAACTGACATTGATCGGTTTTCCGGCGCTGGTCGATCACGTTACGCATTGCGATCTGGAAGTCTTTGATGATCCCACCGAGGCGGCGCGCATCCATCGTGGCGGCTTGCGCCGGTTGCTGGCCTTGCAATTGCGCGAGCAACTCAAGTACCTCGAAAAAAACATCCCCGGCCTGCAGCAAATGGGCATGCAATTCATGTCGCTGGGATCGCAGGAAGAATTGCGCGACCAGATCATTGAGGCCGGGCTGGAACGCGCCTGTCTGCAGGAGCCACTGCCGCGCACGGCGGCCGAATTCGAGGCGCGCAAGGAAGCCGGCAAATCGCGCCTTGGGCTGCTGGTCAATGAAATTGCCCGGCTGGTCGGACTGATCCTGACCGAATACCACGCGCTGCCAAAAAAGCTCCAGGGCGCCAAAGGGCACGCCCAGACCGTGGCCGACATACAGGCGCAATTGCAGGGCCTGGTCGGCAAGCGCTTCGTCACCGAAACCAGTTACACCAGCCTGACGCAGTTCCCGCGCTACCTGAAAGCCATCAATGTGCGGCTCGAAAAACTGCGTATCGATCCGACCCGGGATGCGCGCTGGCTGGGTGAATGGCAGCAGGCTGCGCAGCCGTGGCAGCGAGGTCTGTCAGTCAAGCAGACCGGCCGCACGGCTGATCCGAAAATGGCCGAGTATCGCTGGTTGCTGGAGGAGTTGCGCGTGTCGCTGTTTGCACAGGAACTGAAGACACCGATGCCGGTGTCGGCCAAGCGCTTGCAAAAGGTGTGGGAATCGATGCAGCGATAGGGCGGGGAGGGGAGATGACGGTTGCGGCCGGCAGAATCAGGCCGCAATCGTTTGCAGCTGCAACTGGACATCGCCGCGCTGTTCCAGTGGCAGTGCGGCGCCGATCGTGGTCAATCTGTCGAGCGCCCTGGCCTGATCCCGTGGCGGTAGTTTGCGTACCTTGCCCGCCAGCCCCTTGAGTCCGTTGCTGCAATGTTGCGCCGGCAGCGTAGGCAGTTGCGCGGCAAGCGTGTCGAAGGCGGCCTTGCGCTGATCCATCGGCAAGACGCCGATCTGGCGGATCAGGCCGGGCATGACACGCGCTTGCGCGTCGGCGTCGAGTGCGCCAGTCTGCGCGTGCAGCGCATGGAATCCGGCGTGATCCTTGCCGCCGGCTGACAGTGAGCGGGCGAGGGCGGGCAGGACCTGCGCCGCCGCGTCTGCCGGCAATTGGGCGGTACTTGCCAGCACCGTATTGAAACCGGCACGGCGTTGATCCGCAGGCAGGCAAGGCAGGCGCTTGGCCAGTCCGGTCAGTACCTTGGCGCGCTGCGGTGCGGGCAGGCTGGCACTCATGCTTATGAGCAGACTGAAGCCGCCAGCACGGACGCTCCGGTCTAGCTGCGACAGGTTGCGTGACAGTGCGGTCAGCATGCTGGCTTGTTGCGCTGGCGGCAATGCACTGGTAGCGCATACCTTGGTGAAAAAGATCGGGGTACGTGCCGTTGCTGCCTGGTTCTCGACGCTGTGTGCGGCGGTCGAGACCATCTGGCGGCCCTGCAAGGACGGACGATTCCAGCGCGCGGCGCTGTTTCCGGGAGTCTGCAGTGTCACTGGTTCGGTGATTGCCAGTCGGGATGGAAGCTGCTTGAGCAAGCGGGTTTTTATGGCCTGTCCGGCTTGTCGCTCGCTGCGTGCTTCGCTACCTCCCTGCGACATTCTGGCGTTTTGCGATGCAGGCGAGGGCGACGATGGCCGCAGGCCTTGCGGGTGCAAAGACGTCGGTTGCAGCGTACGGGTGTGTGAAATATGCATGATGGTCGCGTGTCGATTATTGGGATGGCACAGCTTCAGTGGTGTGGTTGGGGCGATGGTTCCATCTGTCCGGCATCGACAGCGGTCCTGGCGGTGCGATATCACGGCAGCCGCAAAACGTCTTACACTGCGCGCCATTGGCACGTCCTTTTTTACAGTTTTTACCGGAGCGATTCATGCAACCAAGGTTGACCTCGTCGACGGCATTGCTGCTCACTGTTCCGCCATTGCTCTGGGCCGGCAATGCCGTGGTGGGCCGGATGGTGCATCAGCTGGTGCCGCCGATGACCCTGAATCTGCTGCGCTGGAGCATTGCCTTGCTGATCCTGCTGCCGCTGGCAGGCTCGGTGTTCCGCCGCACCAGTCCGCTGTGGCCTGCATGGCGGCGCTTTGCCTTGCTCGGTTTGCTGGGCATCGGCCTGTACAACTCGCTGCAATACCTGGCGCTGCAAAGCTCGTCGCCGATCAACGTGACGTTGGTGGCAGCCAGCATGCCGGTCTGGATGTTGCTGATCGGCGGGCTGTTTTTCAACGCGCCGATCCGGCGCCGGCCGCTGATCGGTGCGGTGCTGTCGATTGCTGGCGTGCTGCTGGTGCTCAGTCGAGGCGATTGGGCGCAGTTGATGGCGCTGCATCTGGTGGCGGGCGACCTGTTCATGATCGCGGCCAGCATCGCCTGGTCGCTGTATAGCTGGATGCTGACGCAACCAAAGGAGCCACCCGACATCCGCCGCGACTGGTCCGCATTCCTGCTGGCCCAGGTTGGCTTCGGAGTGCTGTGGTCGAGTGTGTTTACCAGCGCAGAATGGGCCATTGCACCGCGCCAGATCGCCTGGAGCTGGCCGCTGGCGGCGGCGCTTCTGTACGTCGCGGTTGGTCCGGCGATCATTGCGTTTCGCTGCTGGGGTGCCGGTGTGCGGCGTGCCGGACCGACCGTGGCGGGCTTTTTCAGCAACCTCACGCCGTTGTTTGCGGCCATGATGTCGCTGGCATTTCTGGGTGAGATGCCGCATCTGTATCATGTCGCCGCATTCGCACTGATCGTGGGCGGGATTGTGTTTTCGTCGATGCGCTGAGGGCGTGTTGAGGCTGTGTTTTTGCAGCCATGCAAGCCTGCGAAGCATTTACAATCAGGCTCGACCGTGTCGCCGTGAGCGCCGGCAGCGCCGGTTTCCTCCTGAATTTTTATCGGAAAACTGACCACACCATGAAACCCGCTTCCGATGTCCCCGGGCGCCGGCTAGCTGTCGGCCGCCACGGATTGCTCTGGTTGACGTTGCTGGCGGCAGCGCTCGCGGGCATTGCCATTGCCGCGTTTGTGCTGATGCGCACTCCCGCCGTACCGCTGGCACCGCTACCGGCTGTGACGATCGCCGTACCGATGCAGCTCAACAGTGCCTCGCTGATCGTCGCCTCTGCGCAAGACCTGTTTCGCCAGCAGGGCGTGGACGTTATCGAGCAGCCGTTTTTGCTGGGCAAAGACGCGTTGCAATCGGTCATCGATGGCAAGGCCGATCTGGCTGTGGTGGCTGATACGCCGCTAGTATTTGCGCTGTCGCGCGGGGAGGACATCGCCATGCTGGCCGGGATTTCCCGGGGCCGGCGCTCACTGGCCATCGTCACCCGCAACGATCGCGGCATCCGTCGCATGCAAGATCTGGCGGGCAAATCGGTCGGGCTGTCCAAAGGAACCAACTTCACCTATTTTCTGGATGCGATGCTGCAAGTCCATGAGGTGCCCGGTGACCAGGTCAAACTGGTCGATCTGAAAACCGACGACGCGATTCAGGCATTCAAGGATGGCAGCGTCGACGCGATCGTGATGTTCCAGCCATTCACGGCGCGGCTGCAAGCCGAAATGGGTGACCGGATCACGGTATTTTATGGCGAGGAGGTGTATGCGTTTCGCTTCATCCTGACCGGCAAGCCAACCTGGATCGACAAACATCCCCATGAAATTCGGCAAATTCTGACGGCGCTGATCGCCGCCAACAAAGTGATCCATGACGATCCGTTGCAGACTCGTCGCACGGTAGGCCAGGCGCTACGAATCGACGATGCCATCATGGCGACGCTGTTCGATCCCGACGATTACATGGTCTCGCTCGACCAGGCCATGTTGCTGGCGCTGGATGACCAGACCCGCTGGGCCGTCAAGCAGGGGCTGATCACACTGCCTGCGACACCGAACTATCTGCGTGCCATGCGCTACCGGGATCTTGAAGCAGTGCGTCCCGCGGCAGTCACGTTCGTCCGATAGTGATGCGCAGTTATTTCACTGGCCAGGAGCTGTCTTGAAAATTCGTACCCAGATCAATGGCGTGCTCGTCATTGCCGCCATCGTCATTCCGGTCACCTTTTACATGGCGCTGGTGGCTGCCCGCGATCTCGAACAACGGGCCGGCGACATTACCGCTGCCGAGGAACTGATGACGAGCGCCACCCAGCTCGGCCAGGTTGCGGTCGAAACGGCGTTGTTCCATGAATCGCGTTCGCCGGAACAATGGCAGCAAAAAATTGCCGGTATCAAGGCAGATATCGACCAGATCAAAGCCACTACTCCCAGCGAAAAAAACAACCTTCGACTCCTGTACAAAAAAATTGCACTAATGCAGTTGGTATATTCGCGCCTGAATCGTCCGGCGCCATCGGCCATCGATCCGGGTACGATCGTCGCTGCCGTCGAAGCCCGCTCGATTGCATCGTTGCTTGTGATTACCCAGGAAATCATGGTGATTGGCACCGAACTGATACGCAGTGATCGCGAGGAAAGTGCCCGCGCCTTGCGCAACATGCAGATCTATCTCGGACTGATGATCCTCATGGTGGGAACTTTGACGGCATTCCTTGGTTATCTGGTGCGCCATCGCATTCTGCGTCCGTTGCGCGTGATCGAGCTGGGGACGCAGAAAGTGGCGGCAGGTATCTATTCACACCGCTTGAAGCTGCAGCGCGCAGACGAGATCGGTGAGCTTGCCCTGGCATTTGACGCCATGGCCATGCGCATCGAGCGCACCGCAGTGGACCTGGAACGACACCGTGACAATCTGGCCGCGCTGGTGTCGTCCAGAACCGCTGAGCTATCGAAAGCCAAAGACGTGGCCGAAGCGGTTTCGGTTGCCCTGCGCGACAAGAATCTCGAGTTGCAGCTGGCCACCAGCGTCGCGGAAAAAGCCAATGGTGCGAAGTCGGATTTTCTGTCCAGCATGAGTCACGAGTTGCGCACGCCACTCAATGCGATCCTCGGTTTTGCCCAGTTGCTGGAGTCCGGGTCGCCGGCGCCAACCGTGTCACAGCAACGCAGCCTGGAGCAAATCCTCAAAGGTGGCTGGTACTTGCTGGAGCTGATCAACGAAATCCTCGACCTGTCGCTGATCGAGTCGGGCATGGCGAGCCTGTCGCAGGAACCGGTGGCGCTGGCAGCGCTGCTGCTCGAATGTCACGCCATGATCGAACCGCTGGCGCAAAAGCGTGGCCTGACATTGCAGTTTCCGCACTTCGATACCCCTGCGTTCATCAGTGGCGACCATACCCGCGTCAAGCAGGTACTGATCAACTTGTTATCGAATGCGCTGAAATACAACCGCGCCGAGGGATCGGTCACCGTTGAATGCACGCTGAGCAGTCCCGATCGGATGCGTATCAGCGTGGGGGATACGGGCCTTGGACTCGCTCCGGAGCAGGTCGCGCAGTTGTTCCAGCCCTTCAACCGGCTCGGCAACGAAGCCGGTGCGGAAGAGGGCACCGGCATCGGCCTGGTGGTCGCCAAGCGCCTGGTCGAACTGATGGACGGCACTATTGGTGTTGATAGCGTTGCGGGTATCGGTAGCGTGTTCTGGGTGGAATTTGCTACGGCGTCCGCGCCACAACTGGTGGTGTCTGGCGATGATCCGCTGGCGTTGCTGCCACCGGCGCTGCGCGTGGATGCGCCGCAACGCACGGTGCTGTGCGTGGAAGACAATCCATCCAACCTGGCCCTGATCGAACAACTGATTGCCCGCCGTCCCGACCTGCGCCTGTTGAGTGCATCGCATGGCAATCTCGGTATCGAGTTTGCGCGTAGTCATCAGCCGGATGTGATCCTGATGGACATCAACCTGCCCGGTATCAGCGGGCTGGCGGCACTCCACATCCTGCGTGCCGATCCGTTGACCGCAACGATTCCGGTGATTGCGCTGAGCGCCAACGCGATTCCTGGCGAGATTGAAAAAGCCCTCGCTGCGGGATTTTTTCGCTATCTGGCGAAACCGCTTCGGGTCAATGAATTCATGGCGACACTGGATCTGGCGCTGTTGCAGGGTAGGGTTGCGGGGCTTGGCCCGACCGGTTTGTTATCGACGTAATACGCGATGATTGCGGCGGTTGGGAAAAGCGGGTGGTGTGGATTGCCGCGGTTGGCAAGAGCGGGTGGTTTGGAGGCGGCACGCTGAGGACGCGAGTTTCCGGGGTCAGAGTTTTTTTTCGCAGGGGTATCGCGAAAATGTCTCTGACCCCGGAAACGGATTGCGTAGTGTGGAGGTGGCGCACCGGCAGCTGCGGTCGCGATCAGCGTGCTCGGGGATCCGCAAGCAGGGTCAGATATATTTTCGCGGTGAGGCGTTGCGAAAAAAAACGCTGACCCTGGTTGCTGGTGAGGTGGCTTGCGGCTGTTGGGAAAAGCGGGTGGTGCGGATTACAGCGGTTGCCGTGAAAGATATCAGCCGTTCGGCCGCACACTTCCCTCGCCCGACAGCGATGCGGTGGGTTGATGTGAAGTAAAACGAATTGAGCGCTTTGCAGGTCGAAACTCCCATTCGAATGACATCCCTGCATTACGGCGTCTCGTACCCCCAGTTTCTTTCATTGTTCAGGGCGCCGCAAGGTGCGCCGCATGACTGTTGGGCTGCGAAGCCCAGCCTTTTCAAAGTAGGCGTCTGACTGCAAAAACAGCGACGGTGACGTTGCCGAATCGTAGGTTGGGCTGCGAAGCCCAACATGCGTCAAGCTTCCTGCGAGTTTGTTGTAGGGGAGTCGGTGGCGGAAGTTGTTAGCGCCTCGAAGCATCAAGCCAGTCTTTGCCCGACGCAGCCAAATCGCTTCCGCTTTCACCGACCGCAGACGAAACTTGACGCATGTTGGGCTTCGCAGTCCAGCCTACAGTCGGTAGTTCTCATGTTGAAATTTGCAGGCAATGCCCATCTTGAAAGGGCTGGCTGCAAAGCCCAACATGCGTCAATCTTCCTGTGCGGTCTGCGGTAACTAATACGCTTTGCGCTGAGTGCGACCAGGCCGGCAGCCGAGGTAGCTTGACGCCTGTTGGGCTTCGCAGCTATGCCTTTCAAGGTCGGCCTATGTAACTCATTGATTTATATAGGCTTTAATTTTAAAAAATTAAAATCGCATGCCTGTAACTCATTGAAAATAAAGACAAAAATTCTTCACCTTGAGACGCATAGCTTCGCAGCCCAACCTACAGTCGGTCGTTTTCATATTGAAATCAGCGGTGCCACTGGCTGTCACCAGAACAAGCAAGCAAGGGAGCAACAATTGCGGTTTTCGGCCGGATTTTCCAGGGTTCCTGCCCGCACCTCCCGAGCAAACAGGCAGTCGCGGTTAAATAAGCGCGTCATCAGATTAATTAATACTTCAAATAATAAAATTAATAATCCGACAATTTATATGTTTAAATGACAACGTTTCACGTGATTATGAATTGTAAAGACATCTAACTTGAGAGCGGAACCGTGAAAAAATTTGTCATTGCAGCTGCGCTGGGCATGCTCGGCGCTAGTTCGTTTGCAGCGACCGAACACATTGTCAATGGAACATTTAATGACAATGTGTTCGGATACAGCGTCGGGCAAACAGGCTGGTCCACATCATTGGACCTCGATAGTTTTTTCTATCTTCATACTTATGCGCAATACAGCGCTGGCAGCAATACCGCTTACATCACTCAAAACGTGCTCGGCGCATTAGGTAGTCAAAGGCTGTCGTTCGACTATATGGGCCCACGTTATTCTACTGAGTTGTTAAATCCTGCATTTGTGGCCTTCAATGGCATTGCATTAGGTACTCTCGATTTTGTTGTCCCTGGCACGCCTTTTCGTCATTACTCGTACAACGTGACAGGTACAGGAAATGATATTTTGACAATTCATTTCCCGAACGGTTACGACCGTAACTATCTTATGAACGTAAGCCTGACCAGCGCGGTCCCGGAGCCAGAAACGGTCGGAATGCTGCTTGCCGGTTTGGGTCTGCTCGGTTTCACGGCACGACGCAAGGCTGTGAAAAAAACCGCAGCGTAGCAGCCTTGGACTGAAACAGGCCGTGTTCGCATTTGAAGTCTGTTTCAGCCCGGATTATCTGCAAATGACAAAAGGAAAATGCCCGCACTTTCCGGTTTAGCTGAAGGTGGCTAATAAGTAGAGGATGCCGAGAGAGCGATTTATCGCTCTCCATTGCGTGTGTATCTGTTTATTAATACCAAGCACTCTATGTTGTCGTGCGTTACGACGGCTGTCGCTAACTTAAGCTAACTATATTGACCATCCGGCAGTCGAATTCGCTGATTACGCTATTCCGGTAAAAATTGCTTTGATGAAGGCCATATATTGCGTAAATCGCGTCGAACTAAACGGATTTAGCGATGATCTCCGAGATGAAAAGTGCAATGATTGAAAATTTCTTTAAAAAAAATCAAGAGCACCTCGAAGTAGGACAAGCCTTCGTGAGGGCCGGTAGCGCGATGATTTTTGCTCTCTATTCGGTCGCTTTGCATGCATTTGGTTTTGGTGCAGAGGCTCGAGAATTTATCGTCGTAATAATTGTCTATCTTGTATTTACTTTGTCGCAGTTGCTATTCACGCGACACTATCCGGATTTTTCGTTTTGGCGCTGTCTCTGTAACGCAGTATTGGATCTCTTTTTTGTCTCTATGCTAATTGCAAAAAGCGGAATGATTGGTACGCCTTTTCTTTTTACGCCAGCCATCGTGTCAATAGGATACGGCTTGCGTCACGGAATTAAATTCGGCTACTTTTCGAGTGTCGCAAATCTGGTTTTCGTCTCTGGTGCGATTTATTTTTCACCGTTTTGGCAGGGTCTTCCGATGATTGCCATTGGCGTAATCCTGACATCCTGCTTGGTGCCCGTCTATGCCGTGAGTCTGACGCGACAACTTTCCATTGGAAAAAAGCAGATGGCAAGCCGGGCGGAGCGATTTGAGAAAGCGGCTGACGATTCAAACGAGCGCCTTCGAATTCGACATGGCGAGCTTGCACATGTCGCAAAAGTAAGTCTTCTGGGTGAAATGACATCCGGTATCGCGCATGAGATAAATCAACCACTTTCGGCAATTCTTAGCTACAACCAGGCATGCATTCGAATGCTAAGGTCTGGGCAAAGCAATAGTGATGAAATTATCCGTGTGATGACAATGGCGGGAGAGCAGACAAAAAGAGCAAGTCAAATTGTCGAGAGATTTCGCGCTGTTGTAAAGAAGAAACCCATCGATCAAATTCCAACCGATATTAACCAAACCATATTGAATGCGATTAGACATTTTGAACAGGAATCGCATCGTTTGATGCTCACCATAGTAACCAATCTGGATCAAATGTCACCTTACGTACAAGGCGATGGAATTCAACTTGAGCAAGTTATCGTCAACCTCTTTCGCAATGCATCGGACGCGATGAGTGCATTGGCACCAAATGAACGAAGCATTGCCGTATCGACATTTTCTGCTGACGGCAAAGTTGCGGTCACTGTTGCGGATAACGGCCATGGAATTTCATCTGATATTTTTCCGAATCTATTTACTCCATTTTTTACGACGAAAGCTGAAGGGATGGGATTGGGCCTGGTTATTTGTCAGTCAATAATCGAAGCGCTTGGTGGCACGCTTGTCGTGCGGAACGGACCAGACCGAGGTGCTGTTTTTTGTTTTACGCTTCCAGCGTGCCAGAGAGCGGGTGCCTGATGTCGAAGACGCTTCTCGATCCCGTGGTGTATGTGGTCGACGATGACCCGGCAGTGCGTGATTCGTTAGGACTTTTGCTTCATTCGATTGGTCTCGACACGCTACAATTTTCTTCGCCAATCGCATTTCTGAAGGGATTTTCACCCGATGTCCCGGGATGTCTTTTACTCGATATACGCATGCCAGGCAGCGGAGGTCTCGCGTTCCAGGAGGAGCTTGCCGGCTTGGGTTTTTCACTTCCCATCATATTTATTTCAGGACACGGTGATCTGAATCAGTGCCGTAGAGCTTTTCGAGCGGGTGCTTGTGATTTCCTCACCAAACCTATTGATGAAAACGTATTGATTGAAAGTGTTCAAAAAGCCGTCCTAAGCAGCGTCAATTTTCTCAGTGAGTCTGGCCTCAATCAAAAGGCCTCAGAAATTGTTGCGTTGCTATCCCCACGGGAGCGTGAAATCCTGGGCCTGATGGCCACCGGAGTGTCGAACAAAGAAATTTCCTACAATCTGCATCTCAGTCTGCGAACGATCGAATCACACCGGGCAAGGATATTCGAGAAATTCGGTGTTCGTTCCTTGGCAAAATGCTTGAATTTATATTCAAACAGCAAGGCGTGACTACGATTCATCGCGCTTGACCGATCGGCAAGCGGCGTTACGTCAATCAGATGCAAGCCGCAGCGACACGTCTATTCTGATCAGCGTGACGGAGATAGCCATTTGAATGTCCCTCTCGGTGCGGGAGGGGGGAGGGCTTCCGGGTGGAGCGCGGGGTTATTTTGCTGGAAGTGCCGTCACCGACGCCCTGGAATCGTTACGCGAGCTACTTGCCGGTCCATACCAACGAGCACGGCAGGATTCTGTGTGTAATTCCGATACGGGAAAAGAACCGGCTACTTGCCTGAGCCAGTCCAGGCAGCACGCGGACCGGTATCGTGCAAATCCTGGCAACGACATATCGCCTGCAAACGACTCAAAAACATAGACCCGCCAACTTGTCCGAACGATGTACTGCAACGAAGGATACGCCAGCCAGCATCCAAAGTTCATGAGCTCACGCCATGCTTCTGGAATACGCACTCAGTAGAACCCGCAATTCAGACCGTAGTTTTCCGAATAGTCATTCTCTTCTCTTAATCTTATTCTTTATCCTGCTAAATAAGCAATTTAGTGAGGCTGCATAATCTCTAGTGCAAATGGTTTTAATGACTGTGGAGCAAGACAATGTCGACATTTAAAAAATACAGATCCCTGATTTGCGGAGTGATTATTGTGGTTGGAGTAATCACGATATCGATGGGCAATGATTCAACTTCTTACAATGATGGCGGCATTTTTCAGGCGGCCAAAGCTGAAGAATTAAACGTTAAGCTATCTGCAGAAACTATGATTACAGTACCGACAGCACAGAAATCAAGTTGGAGTCAGGAGTGGGCAATACAACATGCTGCCATTGCTGAACGCACTGATGATGAGCCAGATAAGAGTTTCTAAGGAGCGTCGATTTAGCACCAAAAAATGGTGACTAAATCAGCGTAGTTGGTCGGGTACTGTGACCACACATCGGATGCTTGCTGAAAATTTTTTTGCGGGGCCGGCCGACTCCGCCGCGTCTTTCTCAACCTCCTAATCAGGCCAGCGCTTCCTTCGCCGCCTGCTCCGGCGTCAAGCCGTCATAAAACTGATCCGTGAACCACTCGACCTGTTCCTCGATATGGTCTTGCGCTTCGGCCACAGTGGCACCGCCCGCCACCAGGAAACCCTCCACTTCGATACACCATTCGATCAGTGCCAGGGTTTCGGGATCCAGTACTTCTTTCTTTGCCATGATCGTTCCTTGAGAGAGGGGGAATGTGTCGACGACTGCAGCGGTGTTCGTGGCGATCAGCCCAGCCATTTTTACAGCGGCCACCGGCGTGCTTCATCGGCCGTATATTCTCACGAACCCCGGACCTGTCCCGCTTTTGATGACGCAGCAAGTCCCGGGGCGGCCGGTTTTTCTCCGCGATTCGGCCGCCATGTCGCGTGGTACTGCCAAAGTTGTGACAACGTCTATTCCGGGAGTGAAAACATCCATTCCCGTGCTACTGTCGCTCCACACTTTCACTTCAAAGGACTCAATCATGAATGGCATCAAAGTACTCGGCATCGCACTCATCATCGCAGGTGCACTGGGGCTCGGTTACGGCAGTTTTAGCTACACCAAGGACACGCAGGCTCTGAAAGTCGGCCCGATCGAATTGAACGTCAAAGAAAAAGAAACCGTCAATATTCCGGTGTGGGCCGGTATCGCTGCCATCGTTGCCGGTGGCTTGCTGCTGGTGGCCGGTAGCAAAAAAGGTTGATCAATTCGGGGGGCGCGGCGGGTAGTTCGTGTCAGCCTCCCTGTCTCATCTCTCGTCAGGAGCCGGCATGTCCCCATCATCGCGTCACGTCACGCTGTTTCATTGTCCGAATACGCGCTCTTCAGGCGCACTGATCCTGCTGGAAGAGCTGCAAGCCGATTACACGTTGCAGGTGCTGAACATGAACGCCGGCGAGCAGCGTGGCGCGGCCTATCTGGCGATCAATCCGATGGGCAAGGTGCCTGCGGTGCAATACGGTGATGCCATCGTCACCGAACAGGCCGCGATTTATCTGTTTCTGGCCGACCTGTATCCGGAAGCTGGCCTCGCCCCTGGTCTGACCGATGCGCTACGCGGACCGTACTTGCGCTGGATGGTTTTTTACGCGTCGTGTTTCGAGCCTGCCGTAGTCGACCGCGCACAGAAGAATGCGCCGGCACCGCAGGGCATGTCCCCGTATGGTGACTTCGACACGATGCTCGGCACGATGACCGCGCAGCTGGCGCGCGGGCCGTACATGCTCGGCGATCACTTCACGGCGGTCGATGTGCTGTGGGGTACCGCGTTGACGTGGATTACCGGTTACGAATTGGTGCCGGCAACGCCGGTGATCAAGGCCTACATCGATCGCATCAATGCACGGCCATCGGTGGCCAGAGTGCGTGCGAAAGACGCGGAGCTGGTTGCCGCGCAGGCTTGATGCGATCCTGATACCCGCGTTTCCATGCAATAGGCAAGATCGGCAGCCGTGCTCCCCGGCTGCCAGCACCCGGCTACGATGCCACCCGCACATTCCCGATTCGGCATCTGTCGACCATCGGCAAGCTTTGCCAAAATTCCCTATAATCCGTTCTGAACATTCAGTAATTCCTGAAACTTCATGTATTCAAAACCACCATGAACCTGTCACCACTGATTCAGAACTTCGTACTTCACTTCGGCGAGATGGGTAGCCGCTGGGGTATCAACCGCACCGTTGGCCAGATTTACGCGTTGTTGTATGTCGCCGAAAAGCCGCTCAACGCTGACGAGATTGCCGACACCCTCGCTTTCTCGCGCTCCAATGTCAGCATGGGCCTGAAGGAACTGAGTTCCTGGCAGCTGGTACGCCTGCAGCATCTGCCGAATGACCGGCGCGAATATTTTTCGACGCCGGAAGATATCTGGGCCATCTTCCGCACGCTCGCAGACCAGCGCCGCCAGCGTGAAATCGATCCGACGCTGACCATCCTGCGCGACCTGTTGGTGGCCACGCCGGCCAACGACGATGAAGTGCACGCCCAGAAGCGCATGAAGGAAATGCACGATCTGATCGAACTGGTGACGCACTGGTTCGACGATATCCAGCGTCTCGATACCCGCACGCTGGTGCAGCTGATGAACCTCGGCGCCAAGGCACAAAAATTTCTCGAACTAAAGAAAAAACTGTCGCTCGTCACCGGTGGCAAACGCGCTGCCGAAGCTGCAGTCAAGCCCGACAACGCGAAGACCTCCGGCTCCACGAAGGAATGACCATGACCAACCAGATAGCCTGCCTCGATAACCTGACCCGATGGAGCTTGCAATGACCGATCCGCTGATGCTGGCGCGCGTGCAATTCGCTGCCAATATGACCTTCCATATCCTGTTCCCGACGATCTCGATCGCGATGGGCTGGGTGCTGTTTTTCTTCCGGGTGCGCCACAACAGCACCGGCGACAAGAAGTGGGCCGAGGCCTACCAGTTCTGGGTCAAGATCTTTGCACTGACGTTTGCGCTGGGCGTGGTCTCGGGCATCACGATGAGCTTCCAGTTCGGTACCAACTGGCCGGGTTTCATGCAAACGGTGGGCAATATCGCCGGACCCTTGCTGGCCTATGAAGTCTTGACAGCGTTCTTTCTCGAAGCGACTTTCCTCGGCATTATGCTGTTCGGTGCGCAGCGCGTGTCGCAACGGGTGCTGACGGTATCGACCTTCATGGTCGCCTTTGGCACGACGCTATCGGCGTTCTGGATCATCGCGCTCAATTCCTGGATGCATACGCCAGTCGGCTTTGAAATGATCAATGGCAAGGCACATGCGACCGATTGGCTGGCCATCGTCTTCAATCCGTCGATGCCGTACCGCCTGACGCACATGCTGATTGCCTCCGGCCTGACCGTGGCATTCCTGATTGCCGGGATTTCGGCGTATCGCTGGTTGCGCAAGGACCGCACGCCGTCCGTCATGGCCGCGCTGAAAACCGCCATCGTGATGGCGGCGGTGATGATCCCGATCCAGATCGTGGTCGGCGACATGCATGGCCTGAACACGCTGGAACACGAACCGGCCAAGATCGCCGCCATGGAAGGCATCTGGAAAACCGAAAAAGGCGCGCCACTGCTGCTGTTCGCGGTACCGGACCCGGCCACGCAATCCAACAAGTACGCCGTCGGCATCCCGAAACTCGGCAGCCTGATCCTGACCCACAAGGCCGATGGTGAAATCAAGGGTATCGATGCCTTTGGCGACAAGCACCCACCGGTACCGCCGCTGTTCTGGGGTTTCCGGATCATGGTTGGCGTGGGCATGCTGATGCTGGCAGTGTCGTGGTTCTCGGCGTGGACCTTGCGCCGCAAAGGTGACATCAATCCGCTGCTGGCCCGCACGCTGGTGGCGATGACGTTTGCCGGATGGCTGGCCACGCTGGCTGGCTGGTACGTTACTGAAATCGGTCGTCAACCTTATCTGGTCTACGGCGTGCTGACCACAGCCGACGCCGCCTCCAAGATCGCCGCACCGATGATCGCCTCGACGCTGGCGATGTACCTGGTGCTTTATCTGGCACTCACGGTGACCTATATCAGCGTGGTGTTCCATCTGGCGCGCAAGGGTGGCAAGCCGGAGACCGCGCCGTATGCGGCACCGGTTCAGGCGAGTGGCCGTCGGCTGGCCACCAACGGAGGCCGATGATGGCTGAACTTTCCCAACCGGGCGGCTGGCTGCCCGTGGTGTTCCTGGCGCTGCTGGGGATATCGATGATGGTGTACGTGGTGCTCGACGGCTTCGATCTGGGTGTCGGCATCCTGTTGCGCCGGGCTACCGACGAACAGAAAGACATGATGATCGCCTCGATCGGGCCGTTCTGGGATGCCAACGAAACCTGGCTGGTGCTGGGGGTCGGGATTTTGCTGGTGGCGTTTCCGGAAGCCCATGGCGTGATCCTCGGCGAGCTGTACCTGCCAGTGGCGGTGATGCTGATCGGACTGGTGTTGCGCGGTGTGGCATTCGACTTCCGGGTCAAGGCACGCGACGAACACAAGGCGGCATGGAACATGATTTTTTATGGTGGCTCGATCGTCACCACGGTGGCGCAAGGCGTGATGATCGGTTTGTACATCACCGGTTTTGTGAACGGCTGGGCGCAGATCGTGTTCGCCCTGTTCACCGGACTGGCGCTGCTGGCCGCCTATGCGTTGCTGGGCGCGACCTGGCTGATCATGAAAACCGACGGCGCACTGCAACAGCGCGCGGTCGTGTGGGCGCATCGCAGCCTGCTGCTGAGTGCGCTGGGCGTGGCCGCCGTATCGATCGCCACGCCGATGGTGAGCCAGCAAATTTTTGCCAAGTGGTTTTCGTTTCCGAACATCCTGTTGCTGGCGCCGGTGCCGATCATCACGGCGGGGCTGTTCCTGATGGTCGATCAGGTTTTACGGCGCTTGCCGGCGCGGCTTGAAGGTGGCAGCGAGCGCTGGTGCTGGGTGCCGTTTGCCTCGACGGTAGGGATTATTTTGCTGGCGTTTAATGGCTTGGCATACAGCCTGTTTCCGTATCTGGTGGTGGACAAGATCACGATCTGGCAGGCGGCCAGTGCGCCGGAATCGTTGAAGATCATTTTGATTGGTGTGGCGGTGGTGTTGCCGGCGATTATTGGGTATACGATTTTTTCGTACAAGGTGTTTTGGGGGAAAGCGCGGGAGTTGACGTATTACTAGCTTTGGATGGCGAACAACCCCTCCCGTGCGTCGGCAGCGATTTTTGGTTGACGATGCAAAAGAGATCGACCCGGATCTGATGGGTCGGTCTCCAGCAACAATTTGGCCGGGTTCCATGCGACTTTTCACGTAAAATCCGCTACCTGCTGCGTTGTTGCAATCAATGCCGGCGCAGTTCCCGCCCTCCAATCACCGCACGAGACAACAATGAGCATCAAATCCGACAAGTGGATACGCCGCATGGCCGCCGAGACCGGCATGATCGAACCCTTCGAGCCCGGCCAGGTGCGTGAAGCCAATGGCCAGAAAATCGTTTCCTACGGCACCTCGTCGTACGGCTACGACATCCGCTGTGCCGATGAATTCAAGATCTTTACCAACATCAATTCGACCATCGTCGACCCGAAAAACTTCGACGAGAAATCGTTCGTCGATGTCAAAAGCGATGTCTGCATCATTCCCCCCAATTCGTTTGCCCTGGCGCGCACGATGGAATATTTCCGGATTCCGCGCAGCGTGCTGACGATCTGCCTTGGCAAATCGACCTATGCCCGCTGCGGCATCATCGTCAATGTCACGCCGTTCGAGCCGGAATGGGAAGGCTATGTGACGCTGGAGTTTTCCAACACCACACCATTGCCAGCGAAGATTTATGCCGGCGAAGGTTGCGCACAGGTGCTGTTCTTCGAAAGCGATGAAGTCTGCGAAACCTCATACAAGGATCGCAATGGCAAGTACCAGGGCCAACGTGGCGTGACGTTGCCGAGAGCCTGATCGAGCGCAAATCAGCGTCACCTAAATCGCTGGCGGCTACGGCAGGCTGATTCTGTCGCCGTCGCAGATAGTCCAATTGCGGTTTGCCTGCTGGTCGGAAATGCCATGAAAGTTCTTCAATACATCGGCCTCGATACCACCGGGGTCACTGCGGCCTACCGCAAAGTCGTCGCCGCCATCGAGCGCGATGACTTCGCCGGTGCGCAGGCCAAAAAACTGGTCAGCCACAGTCACGCCAAGTTCTATCGCGCCCGACTGAATGATGCCGACCGACTGCTGTTTTCGCTGGTGCGTCATGGCGACGAGGTGTGCGCCCTGATGCTGGAAGTGATCCTGAACCACGATTACGACAAGTCGCGATTTTTGCGCGGTGCCGTGATCGATGAGGCGCGCATTCCCGACGTTGACCTGGCCGAAGCACGGCAGGAAGCGATGCAGGACCCCACACCGTTGCGCTACCTGCGTCCTGACTCGACTACCGTTCACCTGCTCGACAAACCGATTTCGTTCGATGCGGCCCAGGACGAGATTTATCATCTGCCCGCCCCGCTGATCGTGGTCGGCAGCGCCGGTAGCGGCAAGACTGTACTGACCCTCGAAAAGCTCAAGCAGGCCACTGGGGAGGTGCTGTATGTAACGCACTCGACTTTCCTGGCGCGCAATGCCCGCGACCTGTATTACGCCAATGGCTACGAACACCCCGGGCAGGATGCAGTGTTTTTGTCGTACCGCGAATTCCTCGAAACGATCCGTCAACCGGCTGGCCGCGAGGCGCTGTGGCGTGATTTTGCAGGCTGGTTCGATGGCGTGCGGGTGGGTTTCAAAGGCATCGATGCGCATCAGGCTTTCGAGGAAATCCGTGGCGTCATCACCGCCGGCAGTGCGGGCGTGTGCGATCGCGCTGCTTATCTGGCGCTCGGTATTCGCCAGTCGATTTTTGCTGCGGAACAGCGTCCGGCGCTGTACGACCTGTTCGACAAATACCGCGCCTGGCTGGCTGCTGCCGGCCTGTTCGATGTGAATCTGATCGCACAGCAATGGCAATCGCTGGCCGCGCCGCGCTATGACTTTGTCGTCATCGATGAAGTGCAGGACCTGACCGCGATTCAGCTGGCGCTGGTGCTGCGTACGCTGAGGCAGCCCGGCCAGTTTCTGTTGTGCGGTGACTCGAACCAGATCGTGCATCCGAATTTTTTCTCGTGGGCGACGGTGCGCAGTGTGTTCTGGCACGATCCGGCGCTGGCCGAGCGGCAAGCCCTGCGCGTCCTGACGACCAATTTTCGCAACGGCACTGCCGCCACCCGCGTGGCCAACCAGCTTCTGAAAATCAAGCAGCAGCGCTTCGGTTCGATCGACCGAGAAAGCAATTTTCTGGTCGACAGCGTCGGCGGCACGACCGGGCAGGTTGCGCTGATGGCCGACAAGGACACCGTCAAGCGCGAGCTCGATCGCCAGACGCGCCAGTCGACCCGCTTTGCCGTGCTGGTGATGCGTGATGAAGATAAGGCCGCAGCGCGCCAGCATTTCGGCACGCCGCTGCTGTTCTCGATCCACGAAGCCAAGGGCCTCGAATACGACAACATCGTGCTGTACCGGTTTGTCTCGGACCATCGCGCCGAGTTTGCCGGCATCGCCGAGGGTGTCGACAAGGCCGCGCTGGAGGTCGACTCGCTCGAATACCGCCGTGCGCGCGACAAGTCCGACAAGACGGCCGAGGTCTACAAGTTTTTTGTCAACGCGCTGTATGTGGCACTGACGCGGGCGGTGTCCAACCTGTATCTGGTCGAGTCCGATACCATCCATCCGTTATTCGATCTGCTCGACCTGGCCACCGGAGGCGCAGTGCAGGTCGATAAGGCCGCTCGTCGATGGAAGACTGGCAGAAGGAAGCCCGCAAGCTCGAACTGCAAGGCAAGCAGGAACAGGCCGAGGCGATCCGGCGCGACATCCTGCGCCAGGCGGCGGTACCGTGGCCGGTCTTCGATACTGATAAAACCCGTGAGCTCCTGGTGAAGGTTTTTCGAGATCAGGCACCGGGCAACAAGCAGCGCCAGCAACTCTATGACATCGCCACCTGTTTCGATTTGCCGATGCTGGCGAGGCGGCTGGCGGTCGAGGCGAAATTCGAGGTAGCGCGCAATTTTGATGCGCAACGGACGGCATTGCAGGGTAAAAGCTATTCGCCCTATTTCACGAATCACTTCAAGGACGTGCTGCGCCAGTGCGATCAGTATGGTGTCGACCATCGCTTGCCACTGAACCAGACGCCGCTGATGGTGGCTGCCATTGCCGGCAACATCGCGCTGGTTGAAGCCTTGCTGGAGCGCGGCGCCGATCGCGAAGCCGTCGATCACTATGGCTGGAACGCGCTGCACTGGGCCATGCGGGAAGCGTTTCGCGACGAGGCTTTTGCGCGCGGGCCGTTTGCCCTGCTGTATGAATTGTTGGCGCCCTCTGCATTGGATGTCAGCGCAGCAGACCGGTTGGTCCGACTCGACCGTCACATGGCGGAATATTTTTTGTTTCAGACCATGTGGGTACTGTTCTCGTCGCGCTTCACGCATTTCCAGGATCGGCCGCATGGCGCATTCGACACTGCGGCGATCCTCGATGTCTGGCAGTATCTTCCGCCCAATGTGGTGTGGCCCGAACGCAATCTGCGCCGGCACATCTCTCATATCCTGTCGCGTAACGAGGTCGCGCGTGATTATGCGTACAACCGGGCGCTATTCGTGCGGGTCCAGCAGGGCTGGTACCAGTTCAATCCCGGCTTGCGGGTGCGCCGCAGCGTGCAGGGTAATGAAACCTGGGTGCCGGTGTTCGAGGCATTGAACCTGGGGTTGACTGCCGAATTTGCGCTCGATTTCATGGTCAGTCGTGCTGCGGGTTTTCTGGAGAGGGCTGGGCTGCCGGCGCCAGTAGCGCCGATTGGGGCCGATCGGGCGCGCTAGTTGTTATAGACGATGCTGCGTGACTTCATGCTGCATTTGTTAGTTTCTCAGGCTTGGTTTGTGTGGTGTGGGTCTTTACCGCAGTGTGTAACTCGGGCATTGAAGCCAGCCCTTACAAGGTGTTCGTCGAGTCGCAAATTTCACCACGCGAACTACCGGCTGTTGGGCTGCGAAGCCCAACATGCGTCAAGCTCCGTAAGCGATCGGAGCAAGTGGAAGCGATTCGGCTCCCTCGGGTAACGACTGGCTTGATGCTTCGGAGCGCTAACAACTTCCGCTACCGAAGACTGTACAACAACCTCACAGGATGCTTGACGCATGTTGGGCTTCGCAGCCCAACGGTTCGGCAACGTCACCGTCGCTGTTTTTCTGTCCGACGCCCACCGTGAAAGGGCTGGCTGAGAAGCCCAAATGACGGAACTTCAACCGTCGCTGGTGCCAGTCTTTCTCGAGGCAATACGATGCTCAGTCTGTGATCTGCTCTCGCAGATCAGGTACTTGTTGCTGTAGTCGGGTTACAAGGTTAATGAGTTCCTTTACCAGTGCATCGTCGACATCCAGGTGCCCTTCATATTCAGCCAGGTTTCGTTTCTTGTGGCAATAGTCAAGAATGCGCCAGTCGTCGGCAGTCCATCCCAGCGTGTGTGGCAGGCATTGAAAAACCAGATAACGGTCTTCACTACGGTAGCCAGACGCACGCAACGCCGCCAGTGCGAGTGCGTGTGATGCGTCATAGGCGAGAGTAAAACGGCTGGCCAGCGTCAAGCCCGGATTTTGTGCATCGGTTGCGCGTTCCAGGGCGGAGCGCACGAGGCCGTCAAATTCACGCAGGCTGGAAGGTTCAGGCTTGAGTTTGCGAATCCGGACCAGGTTCGCCAAGGCGTCTGAGTTCATCATCGTTTCCAATCAGAAAAATTTTAGGTTGGTCCAATACCCGCATCAAAAAATGCTGTTGTTCATGCCGCCGTTTTCTGAATTCCTCCGGCGTGTACATTGTCGGATTGATGACACGGCCCAGTGCCTGTTGAGCTGGCGACAGCGTTGACAACAGCGTCCCATAGCTCATCTCGTCGCCCACCAGCATCAGATCGACATCACTTGCTGCGGTTTCGGTTGCTTTGGCGACGGAGCCATAGACAAAAGCCACCTGCACGGTTTGCAAGAACGGGGCGAGGACGGCCTGGAGCACGCCTGTCAGACCAAAGGTTTTTTGTATCATTCCATACAATTCCGGGTAGACAGGATGATCCCTGTTTGCCCGGAAGCGACGCATATTGCCAATCCGTTGCGAGGTGATCAACCCGGCTTTTTCCAGTCGTGTCAGTTCACGCTGCACCGACGCACTGCCGAGTCCGGTCAGTCGAATGATTTCATTGAGATAAAAGGCGTTGTCGACCCGCACAAACAGCAGGGCCAGAATTTTTTGAAGGGAGGGAGAAAATAGCGCGTCAGCAATCATGTGCAAAATATTAGCATGATAATGCCAATAAATAGCATGCTGGGCGATGACATGTCATCTCATTACGCTTATGCGTGAAGAGCTCCCGCCGGCACAACACCGTGCCAGCAAGACTATGCTGCCCGATCAGCGTCGGGCAGCAAATTTGCCGAATTACTTGCGCACGCAATCCACAAAATACCCGCGCTTGCCATCGACTTCCCGCGTCACCAGACCATGCACATCGGTCTCGAAGCCCGGGAATTTCTCATTGAAATCCCGTGCAAAGCGCAGGTAATCGACAATCGTGCGGTTGAAGCGCTCGCCCGGGATCAGCAGCGGAATGCCCGGTGGATACGGGGTCAGCAGGATCGACGTGACGCGGCCTTCGAGTTCGTCGATAGGGACCCGGTCGATTTCGCGGTGCGCCATCATCGCAAATGCATCCGATGGTTTCATGGCCGGCTGCATGTCCGACAGATACATCTCGGTGGTCAGGCGGGCGACGTCGTAGGCCTTGTAGAAGTCATGGATCTGCTGGCACAGATCACGCAGGCCGATGCGCTCGTAACGCGGATTGGCAGCGGCGAATTCCGGCAGGATGCGCCACAGCGGCTGGTTCTTGTCGTAGTCGTCCTTGAACTGCTGCAGCGCCGTCAGCAGCGTGTTCCAGCGGCCCTTGGTAATGCCGATGGTGAACATGATGAAGAACGAATACAGCCCGCACTTTTCGATGATCACGCCGTGTTCCGCCAGATACTTGGTCACGATCGAGGCCGGGATGCCGGTCTCGCCGAACTTGCCGTCGAGCGACAGGCCCGGGTTGATGATGGTGGCCTTGATCGGGTCGAGCATGTTGAAGCCCGGCGCGAGGTTACCGAAACCATGCCAGTCATCTTCGGCGCGAATCATCCAGTCATCGCGCTCGCCGATACCGTCTTCCGAAAAGGTGTCCGGCCCCCAGACCTGGAACCACCAGTCATGGCCCCATTCGAGATCGATCTTTTTCATGGCACGGCGGAAGTCGAGTGCTTCCAGAATGCTTTCTTCGACCAGTGCGGTGCCGCCCGGTGCTTCCATCATCGCCGCTGCGACATCGAGCGAAGCGATGATCGAATACTGCGGCGAGGTCGATGTGTGCATCAAATACGCCTCGTTGAACGCATCCTGATCGAGCTTGACAGTTTCGGATTCGCGCACCAGGATTTGCGAGGCCTGCGACAGGCCGGCCAGTAATTTGTGGGTCGATTGCGTCGAAAAGATCATCGACTTCTTGGCGCGCGGACGGTCCTTGCCGATCGCGTGCATGTCCTTGTAGAAGTCATGGAACGTCGCATGCGGCAACCACGCTTCATCGAAATGCAGCGTGTCGATTTCGCCATCGAGCATCGTCTTCAGGGTTTCGACGTTGTAGATCACGCCGTCATAGGTCGATTGCGTGATGGTCAGGATGCGCGGCTTCTTGTTCTTGGCTTCGCGGGCAAACGGATTGGCCTCGATTTTTTTGCGGATGTTTTCCATCGTGAATTCCGACAGCGGAATCGGGCCGATGATGCCGAGGTGATTGCGCGTTGGCATCAGAAACACCGGGATCGCGCCGGTCATGATGATCGAATGCAGGATCGATTTATGGCAGTTGCGGTCGACCACGACGATGTCGCCCGGCGCCACCGTCGAATGCCAGACCATCTTGTTGCTGGTACTGGTGCCGTTGGTCACGAAGTAGCAGTGGTCGGCATTGAAGATGCGCGCCGCATTGCGTTCGCTGGCGGCAACCGGGCCGGTATGGTCAAGCAGCTGGCCGAGTTCTTCGACGGCGTTGCAGACGTCGGCGCGCAGCATGTTCTCGCCAAAGAATTGATGGAACATCTGTCCGATCGGTGACTTCAGGAATGCCACGCCGCCGGAATGTCCCGGGCAGTGCCACGAGTACGAACCGTCGTTGGCGTAATGCACCAGCGCACGGAAGAACGGCGGCGACAGCCCATCCAGATATGACTTGGCTTCGCGGATGATGTGGCGCGCGACGAACTCGGGCGTGTCTTCGAACATGTGGATGAAGCCGTGCAGTTCGCGCAGGATATCGTTGGGGATATGGCGCGAGGTGCGGGTTTCGCCGTACAGGTAAATCGGGATATCGGCATTCTTGTGGCGGATTTCTTCGACGAAGGCGCGCAGGGACTTCAGGGCGTGGTCGGTTTCTTCGAAGGAGCCGGCGCCGAATTCTTCATCATCGATCGACAGGATGAAGGCAGAGGCGCGCGATTGCTGCTGGGCGAACTGGGACAGGTCGCCGTAGCTGGTTACGCCGAGCACTTCCATGCCTTCTTTTTCCATGGCGTCGGCGAGGGCGCGGATGCCCAGGCCAGAGGTGTTTTCAGAGCGGAAGTCCTCGTCAATGATGACGATCGGGAAGCGGAATTTCATGGTGTTCTCCAGTGGCCGGATTGGTCACGCGGCAAGTGAAACGCACACCGGGTCAGGTGGCGTCGTGGATCAGGAAACGAATTTTCGCAGAAATGCAGCGGCTGTGGGAGGTCCGTTGGATGATTGATTTTCAAGAATTTAATGACCAGCCAGCAAATGCGGAAACCACGCCAGCAGGCCCAGCCCGAGACCAATCGCGGCAATCCCGTAGGCCATGTACTGCATCCACTTGCGGCGCGTCAGCAGCGTGATGGCAGCCAGTGAAATCGCGATCTGTTCGGCAGTCGTGGCCATGGCCCAGCGATGATGCTGATGCATTTGCTGCTCGGATTGATGATCAAAATCCAGCGAGGCGGCTTCGAGTTTTTCTGCCGCTACCTTGATGTCTTCCTTTTCAAGTTTGTAGCGTGCGGCATCCGCCTTGTACTTCTCGACATTGACACCCGGCAGCGCCATCGCCAGTTCGGCCAGATTCTGCTTGTTCGATTTGGCCTGGTAATAGTTCCACTGGTTCGAGGCTTCGGTCTTCTTGATGGCGGCGTCGTTTTTCAGCAGCGCCGCATTGTTTTGCGTGGCACCGCCCAGATAGCCGAACAAGGCACCGACGGTGGCCAGGATCGCGGTCATGACCGCAATGCGGCCCGAGAATTTGTCGCCATCATGGGCGGCGTGTTCGACCGCATGATCGTGCGGTCCGTGGACATGAAAACCTTCTGACATGACTAGCCTTGTGCGGTTGGGGAAGTGCGTTGGTAGGTGACGAAATCGAAGTCGAATCCGTTGGCGTCGGAGTGATGCGATTGCCGTTCGGTTTCGCGCCACTGTGCCGGATCGATCGCCGGGAAAAAGGCGTCACACTCGAAGCGCTGGCCGATGGCGGTGACGATCAGGCGATCCGCCAGCGGTAATGCCAGGCCATAAATTTCGGCACCACCAATGACGAAGACCTCGGCTGGCGCGCACAGGTCCAGCGCGGCCTGCAGCGAAGCGACGCGCTCGACCCCGTCATGGTGCCAGTCCGGATTGCGACTGATGACGATGTTGTGACGGTTCGGCAAGGCGCGCCCGATCGACTCGAAGGTCTTGCGACCCATCAGGATCGGATGGCCGCTGGTGGTGCGTTTGAAATGCGCCAGGTCTTCCGGCAGTTTCCATGGCAGCGTGTTGCGGATGCCGATGCCACCGGCGTTATCGGTGGCGACGATCAGGGTCAGTCTTGTCATGGTCAATGGCGGCGTCCGGTGTTTTTTGGATGGTTCGTGTGCCCGGATTATACCGGCGTGGGCGCAGGGTTCGGCAATTGCTCTTGTGCGACAACTTCGCCGCGACTGTTGCAGAAAACGTCAGATCGGCGCATCACCCTTGTTGGTTTGCCCCGACGTTTCGTCACGACTATTGCGGGAGATCGGCCACTGTGGCAACGCGCCGACCGAGCCGTCACTGAAAGCCTCATCGACACAGTATTTTTGGTTGTTTTTATTAAAAATCAACCAGGAGTAGTCGGCATGAAAATCAGTAGGCAGTACAAGTTTTGGATCCTCTCTGCAGCCAGCGCGTTGGTGCTGGCAGGGTGTGGCGGCGATAGCGGCAGCGGTACCGGGGCAGTTGCCGAGACACCGCCACCGACGTCGAATGACGTGCCCGCGACATCGGGCCGCATAGCCGGTATCGTCGTCGCCAGTGACACCGGACTGCCGCTCGGCAGCGTTCTGGTGCAAGTCGACGGCAAGTCGGTGACCACCGCCGCGGATGGCAGTTTTAGTCAGGATGGCATCACTGGCAAAGAGCGCGCGGTATTGCGCTTCGTGCGCGACGGCTATGCCGATGCCTTTGCCACCACCGCCGTCAGCGGCGGCGCAACCGCCAGCGTCAATGCGCGCATGGCACCGATCTCTGCCAGCGCCACCTTCGACAACAGCGCCGGCACCACAGTCAAGGACAGCATCACTCCCGCCAGCGTCACGCTGCCACCGTCCAGCGTGGTCGATGCAGCCACTGGCGCCGCACCGCAAGGCGCCGTCACCGTCAAGATCGCCGCCATCAATCCGGCCACCAATCCCGCCAACATGCCGGGTGACTACACCACCAGTACCGGCGCCAATATCGAAAGTTTCGGAGCGCTGTCGGTGCAGTTACGGGATGCGGCGGGCAAGGCGCTCAATCTGGCATCAGGGCAGAGCGCGACGATCCGTATCCCGCTCGCCAGCCGGTCGGGTTTGCCGCCGCCGACGGTACCGTTGTTTTACTTTAACGAGACGACCGGATTGTGGGTTGAGGAAGGCGTTGCAACGTTGGCGGGGGTTGCGCCGAATCAGTATTACGAGGGGAGCGTGAAGCATTTTTCGACGTGGAATGCTGATAAAGCTTTGGATTCGATTTTCGTCAATGGCTGTGTGTCGAGTGCTGACGGTAAATCACTGGATGCGGTGCCTGTGATAAGTAGCGGTATTGATTATTCTGGCATTGCATCTACCCGTACCAACCCAGAGGGAAAATTCCGTGTCGCGATGCGTCGCAATTCGCAGGCCACTATCGGCGCTGCTTATACACGCGTATCGAATGGAGTTCTGGCTGGACCATCAACCACTGACATCACGTTGCCTGAATGTCTGAAGCTTCTGCCGCCGGGAACCGTGGTGGCTCCCGCGTTTCTTTTGGCTCCGGCGTCAATCAGTGCACCGAACGGAACGCCCGTGTATTTCAGGACTACGATGACCATTGCCGGCAATTTCAGTTACCAGTGGTCACGCAATGGTCGCCCGATTGAAGGCGCGACGCTCTCCACGTTTCTGGTGCCTGCGGTTGCTTTGACCGACGATCAGGCACAGTTCACGGTGACGGTGACCAACTCTGCCGGATCGGTAACCAGCTCTGCGGCGAAGTTGACAGTGACCCCTGCTACACCACCGGCCGAATTGGCAAGCCTGATCCGGTTGCTGTTCCAGTCTTTTGGTATGTCCGGGATGGTTGCTGCACCGTTGAACGAGTTCACCAAGGAAAATGAAATAGACCAGACGTTCTGGTTGAATCCAGCCAATGTCTGCCGTACCGGTAGCGCCACTGGTACCTTCAACGGCCAACCGATTCCTGTCGGCACTTTGGTGGCGACAGGCAGCAACCGTGTTAGTGGCACGTTCAACGATTGTGCCAGTATCAACAGCAGGGATACTTTGAGCGGTACATCCAATATCAGCTACACGCTCAATGCCGAACTGACGCAATTTAACCTGACTGGCGATATCAGTGATTTCCGACTCAGGTCGGACATCGGTACTGCGGAAGAGTCTAGCCTGACCGGTAACGGCAGCGCGCAATTCACGCTGACCAAGACGAAGGCGAATGGCCTGACAAATTCTTTGGTGACATTTGCGCCATCGATCGGGTCGACATTACGCAATAACCTGACCGGTCAGCTGACGCAATTCACCGGTGGCGATAGCGCGCTTACTGATCTCGAGAACGCGGCGAAAAAAAGCATCGAATCAAGCCTCGAACAGCGCAATCTCCGTTTCATTTTAGATGGCGTCTCGTATGCATCGAACGGGAAGCTGTCTTCCAAGTATGCTGTTGACGGTACCTTCAGCGGCTCAGGACAGCTGAGCCTGATGCGCAATGGATTTCAGGTTGGTCGACTCTTCATCACACCGGAAGGATATTTCGTTGATATCAACGGCGTGGTGCAGCGCCTCTGACCTGGTCAGATAATGCCAATGCCTGAATAAAAAAAGCGCCTGCCGCATTCCGCGACAGGCGCTTTTTTCATGCCATCGTCAAACCGCCACCGGCGCCTTGATATGCGCATCCGGCGTGTACCCGGTAATCTCGAAATCATCAAACCGATAATCGAATATCGACTCCGGCTTGCGCTTGATGACAAGCTTCGGCAGCACTTGCGGCGTGCGCGACAGTTGTAAATTCACTTGCTCCATGTGGTTCGAATACAGGTGGCAATCGCCGCCAGTCCAGACAAAATCCCCCACTTCCAGCCCCGCCTGTTGCGCCATCATGTGCGTCAGCAGCGCATACGAAGCGATGTTGAATGGCACCCCCAGAAAGATATCCGCGCTGCGCTGATACAGCTGGCACGACAGCTTTCCGTCGGCCACATAGAACTGGAACAGCGCATGGCAGGGTGGCAATTTCATTTGCGGGATGTCGCCGACGTTCCAGGCCGAGACGATCATCCGGCGCGAATCGGGATTGGTCTTGATCTGCTCCATCACCTGCGTGATCTGGTCGATATGCCCGCCATCCGGTGTCGGCCACGAGCGCCACTGGTAGCCGTAGATCGGACCGAGATTGCCTTCGGCATCGGCCCAGTCGTCCCAGATCGAGACACCGTTTTCTTTCAGGTACCGGATATTCGTGGCGCCATCGAGGAACCAGATCAGCTCATGGATGATGGATTTCAGATGGAGTTTTTTGGTGGTGACCAGCGGAAAGCCGTCTTGCAACGGAAAGCGCATCTGGTAGCCGAATACCGAGCGGGTGCCGGTGCCGGTGCGGTCGGTTTTTTCGGTGCCGTGCTGCTGCACGTGGCGCATCATGTCGAGGTATTGTTGCATCGCGAAGGCTCAGGAAAAGTGGATGATTGTAGCTTATTGGCAGCCCTGTTATCGCGCTTGCCTTGCTCAAGAGTGGCGATGTCGGGTCGGTACGGGTCATGGCTCGATACCGGTAGACGACCCGCTTCACGACCCGCTTCGCAGGGCGTCAATAAGCGCAGCGCAGTGCGCCGTCTACGCATTTGCTACAGGTCTCGGGCTTATGAAGCCGGTGATGGATTGGCTTCGTACTCTGTGGTGGAACCACGAACAACCGGCACACCACTTAGCCCTATCAAGCCATTGCCTGCGTCATTGCCCAGCGAGCATCCATACCGAAACGAGCCACGATGAATATTTTCAAGCGCATCTCGAATTACCTGTTTCCAAAACCTGCATCCGTGCATCCTGAGCCGAGCTCATCGCGCAGGCCGCTCCTGCCTGGAAATGCGAGGTCGCACCACGAGCCATCGCTGCCGCCAGGATTGAAAGGGAAAAATCCTCGTGAGCGGGCGATACGTAACACCATAGAGAAAAAATTATCCCGTCCTCCCACCATGGTCGAACCCGCAGCTGCGGTTGCACGTTCGCCCGCGTCGAAGCGGGCCGGGCCAGCTACAGCATCGTTGAAGAACCCGACTCACCGGTCCAGGCCAGTGAACCAACCTCAAGCGTCGAGTCGATCCGCAGAAGCAGTGCGCGCGCGCATCAAGGCCTCTGACGCCTACATTGACGAAGAAACGATTTATGAGCTCGAAGGCGGCGGTTGGGGAAATATCCGTGGGCGTCTGGGTGATGATCCGCAGGACCGGAAGGCGACTTTGCCAAGGAAATCAAGGCGCGCGGACACTGCTGCCGCCGCCTCGCCCGTGGCGCGGGCAGTGTCTTCTGATCCTTCTCGTGAAGTACGCCGTGCCCGCCCCGTGAAAACATTAGCCATCGACCAGATCGTCCGGATGCGTATCGATGCCCTGTCGCAAAAGCAGACAAAGACTAGCGCTTCAGGTACGAAGTCCGGCGGCGTCAAACGGGCAAGAGACGAATCGACTAATACCAGTGCGTCGGCAATCAAGCGCCCCCGCACTCCGGAATATTTGCAGCGTCGCCAGGCAGCCTTGGACGACTACATTCAGGAAGAAACGATTTACCCGCTCGACGGTGGCGGTTGGGGAAATATCCGGGGCCGCCTCAGTGTCGATCCCTTTGCCAGAAAAGAGGCGTCAACCACGCAGCGAGACGCCATCGTGCCAGTTGCGGACAGCGCCATGGCGTCGGCCAATGTGGCACCTGCGGTCAGGAGTCAGTCGCATCGCGTGCAAAAGTGGACCCCGTCGCTGGCACCGGTCCCGGAACAGCCAGTGCCCGAAGCCGGGCGTGACTAGCGCCGTCGCTGCCGTTTAGCGCATTTGCGGCTGCAGCACGATGACTGCCATGCCGGCCAGCGCCAGCCCCGCACCCGTCAGGTCCCAGCGCGTCAAGGCAATGCCATCAACCAATCGCAGCCACAGCAAGGCGACCGCGATATACACGCCGCCATAAGCAGCGTAGACGCGCGCCGCCGCCGCCGGATGCAGTGTGAGCAGCCAGGAAAACAGCGCGAAAGCAAGCGCTGCCGGCAACAGCAACCAGGCCGACTTGTCTTGTTTCAGAACCAGCCACGTCAGGTAACAGCCGACGATTTCGGCCAGCGCAGTCACGCCAAACAGTCCGCCTGATTTCAGTAATTCCAGCATGGTGTCTTTCATCGAGGCGGTTACGTGGGATGTGTTGGATGCCGTTTGCCTCAAACACCGTCAGACAGGCTTGGTGGCATTGGCCGATGCAACGTCAACAATTGAAACGCGCACAGCCGCCTCGCGCCGTTATCCCTGAACCCCGAACTGCAACGCCGCCAGACTCGCATACAACCCGTCCTGCGCAACCAGTTCCGCGTGCGTGCCGGTCTCGACTATCCGTCCATGCTCCAGCACGACAATCCGGTCAGCCCGCTTGACGGTGGCAAGGCGATGCGCAATCACCAGTGTGGTTCGGCCAACCATGGCCGCTTCCAGCGCGCTTTGCACCAGCCGTTCGGATTCGGCATCGAGCGCGCTGGTGGCTTCATCCAGCAACAGCAACGGCGGGTTCTTCAGCAGCGCACGGGCAATCGCGATGCGCTGGCGTTGGCCGCCTGACAGGCGTACGCCGCGCTCACCCAGGAATGACTGATAGCCCTCCGGCAAGCGCTCGATGAACTCGTGGGCTGCGGCCATTTTGGCGGCGGCGATGACCTCATCGTCGCTGGCGCCATCGCGGCCGTAGCGGATGTTTTCCATGGCATTGGCCGAGAAGATCACGGTGTCTTGCGGCACGATGCCGATCGCACCACGCAGCGTGTGCAAATCAAGTTCGGTGATGTCCACGCCATCGAGCAGGATGCTGCCGTGTTGCGGGTCGTACAGGCGCAGCAGCATCTGGAACAGGGTGGTCTTGCCGGCGCCGGACGGACCGACGATGGCCACAGTTTCACCGGCCGGGATCGTCAACGAAAGGTGTGCCAGCGCCGCGCTGTCGGGGCGTGATGGATAGTAAAAAGTGATGTCGTTCAAGTCCAGCGTGGCGCCACCAGCGGTTTGCGGTGGCAGTGCTTTTGGATTGGACGGCGACTGGATCGGTGATTCTTCGGCCAGCAATTCCAGCAGGCGTTCGGTGGCGCCGGCAGCACGTTGCGCTTCACCCAGCACTTCCGACAAGGCACCGATCGAGCCTGCAACGATGGCCGCATACAGGATGAACTGGCCAAGCGAGCCACCGGTCATGGTGCCTTCGATGACGGCATGGGCACCCAGCCACAGCACGAACACGATCGCGCCAAACACCAGCAGGATCGCGATCATCGTCAGCAACGCGCGGGCGCGGATGCGGCGCATCGCGGTCTGGAAGGCATCTTCGACCAGTCGTCCGAAGCGATTTGATTCGATTTTTTCGTGGGTAAATGCCTGCACGGTGGGCATCGCGTTGAGGATCTCGCCGGCCATCGCGGAGGCGTCGGCGATGCGGTCTTGCGAGGCGCGCGAGAGTTTGCGCACGCGCCGGCCGAACACGACGATCGGTGCCACCACCAGGATCAGTGCGCCAAAAATGATGGCGGTCAGTTTGACGCTGGTGATGAACAGCATCGCCATGCCGCCGATGAACAGCAGCACATTGCGCAGCGCCATCGAAATACTTGTGCCGACCACCGACTGGATCAGCGTGGTGTCGGTGGTCAGGCGCGACAGCACTTCGCCGCTCTGGGTGGTTTCAAAAAATTGCGGACTTTGCGTCACCACATGCGCGTACACCGCGTTGCGAATGTCGGTGGTGACTCGTTCGCCCAGCCACGACACCATGTAATAGCGGGCTGCCGTCGCCACGGCCAGCACGCTCGCCACGCCAAACAGCGCCAGGAAGTACAGGTCGATATGGGCCGCGCTTTTGATGCCGTTGCCGCCGAAACCGAGATCGATCATCTGCTTGAAGGCATACGGCACCGCCAGCGTCGCGCAGGCCGCAATCACCAGTGCGATGCCGGCCAGGATGAACTGGCGACCATAGGGTTTCAGGAAGGGGAATAGTTCGGCCAGGGTGGCGAGACTGGTTTTTTTTGCGGGTTCGGCAGGGGTGGTCACAGGTTTTGCAGCAGTCGCAGTTGTCGTTGTCATAGTTTCAGAGGTTTTACGTAGCCGGTCATTTCCAGGTAGCCGCGGCCTGTGGGTTGGCCGTCGCGCAGGATCGTCACGCCGCCTTCCCAGTACACCGAACCGGTCGACTGGCGCGAATCGAGTTCCTGATCATCTTGTAGCGGAATCAGTTGCCAGCGCGTCGTGCCGGTCGTAATGGTGGTCGCCACCGGGTACGACGCGCTGGTGCGCGGCGAGCGCCAGTGGCGATCCGGCGTGAAGTGTACTTGCTCCGGCGTAAACTGCGTTACCGCGCCGGATTTTTCTCGCAATGCAGCATGTGCCCAAAGTTTATCACCCCGCTTGTTACGGATCTGAAAAACCATCAGTGCCGCGCCATCGTCGAGGTTGGCACCGACCCAATCCCAGCCGCTGGCATCGGCATCGAGCACGCTGGTCGACCACTCGTGATCCAGCCAGGCGGTGCCGGTGATGGCCACTGGCGCACCGTTGCGGGTGAGCTTGCCGCTGACCTTGAGTTGCGGCTGGCTATAGTAATAACTGGCCTGTTCAATCTGCGGCCCCTTGCGTGAAAACCCGCCATCGCCTTGCAACAGGGGCGGCTGGCTCGGCGTTAGCGTCAACTGCAACGTGAATTCACGGCCGCGCACGCTGGCCTGATAGCTGCCGTCGGCATTGCGCAGCAAGCGCCAGTCGTCCAGCCTGATATCGGTATTGCCTTCACGCGCGTATGCCAGGTCGAAGCCGGCGCGGGCAGTGCGCTGGTCGTGCTGCAGTTTGCCGATGGCCGGGTCCGACAGGGCTGCGTGGGCGATGATCAGTTGCGACGGGGCGAAGGCGCTCGGATTGCTGCGGTCATGGTCGGTGGCGGAGCGAAAGAACGTGATCTGAAAACCCAGCGGCTTTTTATCCGGGGTCTCGATCCAGCCGGTGGCGTACCACCATTCGGTCCGAAACGCCGGATGCGCGCCGAAGTCGGCCGGGAACTGCAATGGCACGGCCGGCTTGACGGTGTCGAACACCGGTGGCGCGGCAGCGCACAGTCCGGCCAGCAGTAGCAGACCCAGTGCAAGCCAGCGCATCACCAGTCCTCCCGCACCGCGCGCACCGCATCACCGGCCACCGCGCGCGACCCTGCCACCACGGCGGTCAGCGCCGACGACACCAGCAGCAGGCCGGCTACCGACACCAGCATTCCCCACGGCATGTGCAATTGCATACTCCAATGAAACGATTGTGGATTGACGATGAAGATCAGCACCAGGCTGATCACCCATCCCAGAACGAAGCCCACCAGAATACCGATCCCGGACAGCAGGCCGCCTTCGGCACCGAGCACCAGCAGGATTTGCCGGCGCGTCACGCCCAGATGGCGCAGCATGCCGAACTCCTTGGCCCGCGCCAGCGTCTGCGCCGAAAATGTCGCCGCCACACCGAACAGACCGATTACGATCGCGACGACTTCCAGCAGGTACGTGACGGCAAAGCTGCGGTCGAAAATTTTCAGGCTGATTGCACGGATTTCGCCGGGGTCGGCGAACTCGACTGCGCTACCGAACGGCAGCGCCCGCACCGCCTTGATGATCTGATCGGTCCCCACGCCCGGCTGGAAAAACAGCGCCGCATCGGTGACGTCCAGATCGCCCGTCAGGCGCTGGTAATCGGCCAGACGGATCTGCACCGCGCCGGACTGCCGGGCGTAATCGCGCCAGACGCCGACCACCATGAACGGCGGCGCGTTCGCGCCCAGCGGCAGTCGCACTTGCTGGCCGACCCGGTAGCCATACAAATCCAGCATCGCTTCCGATACCCAGACCGGCAGCACACCGGGTCCGAGCTTGCGCGCATCGATCACGTCATCGGTCAGCGGCAAGGTTTTTTCGGGCGCGCTGACGCTGATCGGCCGTGCCAGCAGCACCACCGCCGGACGGGCCGGGTCCAGCGTCAATGGCAGCGTGCGCAGAAATTCGGTGCGGTCGAGGCCGGGCAGAGCGGCCAGCAGAGTTTGTTCGGCAGGTTTCATGGCACCGGTGTCGCCACTGGAGGCCGAGCGCACATACAGGTTGGCCGACAATAACTGCACCAGCCAGTCATCGACCGAGACCCGAAAACTCGACACCATGATCGCCATCGCCACCATCAGGCTGAAGCTCGACAGCACGCCGCCCAGCGCGATCGAGGCCTGGTTGGGTGCGTTCGCCAGCCGTGCCAGGGCCAGCATCGACACGGTGGTGCGCTGCCCGCGTCGGGCCAGCGCCGTAAACACCACCACGGCCAGTCGTGGCATCAGCGCGATACCGCCTATGAGCAGCAGCGCGACGGCCAGATAACCGAACAGCGGCAGCTCGAACACCGGCGGCAAACGCGTCAGCAACGCCGCCAGCAACAGGCAGGCCAGTGGCGGCCATGGCGTGGCGAGGCGTGCCAGCGCACTGTCTTCGCTGCCGGATTTGAGTGCCGGTGCCGGTTGCGCGCGGGCCGCTTCGAGTGCCGGCGCAAGACTGCCGAGCAGCGCAATCCCGGTTCCCAGCACAAAGAAAATCGCCGCTGTCACGCCATTGAATTGCAGGCTGGGCCGCACACCCGGGAAGTAGCCGCCACCGAGGTCGCCGCCGAAATAGTGCAATGCCAGCGCCGCCAGCGCCGTTCCGCCCGCCAGCCCGACCAGCGAACCCAGCGCGCCCAGCAAGCCGCCTTCGAGCAAGACCTGCCGCAACAGCAGGCTGCGCGTAAAGCCAATCACGCGCAGCAATGCAAATTGCGAACGCCGCCGCAGCACCGACAAGGCCTGCGTCGAAAACACCAGAAACGCGCCAGTGAACAAGGCCACCAGCGCCAGCACGTTCAGGTTGACCCGGTACGCGCGCGACATGTTGGCGCTGCGGGCTTCCTGGTCGGCACTCTCGGTGACCAGCAACGCGCCGCCAAATTCCTTCGTGAGTGCGTTGCGAAATGCGTCCCGCGAAACACCATCCGCCAGTTTCAGATCGATGCGCGAGACCTTGCCAAGCCGCCCGAAACGCCATTGCGCCGCCGCGATATCCATCACGGCGATGCGCTGCCCTGGCCGCGCACGGACGATGCCGCCGGCCACGCGCAGGCCGATGGTGCCGGTGCCGCTTTGCAGTCGCAGCGTATCGCCGGGCTTGACGTTCAGCCACGACTGCGCGGCGGGCGACAGGAAGATCGCGTCGTCGGCCAGCGTGTCGAAGGGCTGATCGGCGGCAGGCACGCCCAGCAGGTCGGGCGCCAGCGCGGCGGCGCGGAAGATATCGATGCCGATGATTTTCAGGGCGCCGCGCTGACCGGGAATGGTCGCGTCGATCTCCAGCACCGGGTTGGCCAGCACCACACCGTTGTGGCGTGCCAGCTGCGGATACCACTTTTCATCAAATAGCGGCTGCGCGCCGCGCACCTGCAGGTCGGATTGGCCTGACAGGCTTTTTGCCGCTGCCGAAAACTCGTTGAAGGCAGCGCCATTGATCAGGTCGATGGCAAAGCCGAGGCCGACACCCAGCGCGATCGCGGCAATCGCGGCCAGTGCCCGCAATGGATGGGCGCGCCATTCGCCGAACACCAGCCAGCGCGTCAGGACCGACGTCATGCGGCTGCGGGAAGCGCTTGCAAGCCGGCGCTGGTCAGTATCAGGATGCGGTCGGCGGTGGCGGCGGCGGCCAGCGAATGGGTCACCATGATGGCCGATGCGCCATTGGACTTGATTTCGTCGCGCAGCAGGGTCAGCACGTCGTGGGCGGTGTCGGGGTCGAGGTTGCCGGTCGGTTCATCGGCCAGCACCAGCTTCGGGCGATGTACCAGCGCCCGTGCAATCGCAACGCGCTGCAATTCGCCGCCCGACAACTGGCGCGGAAAATCATTGCCGCGTCCTTGCAGGCCAACCTTGTCCAGCATTTCGGTGGCGCGGGTCATGTCTGCGCCATTGAGCAGCAGCGGCAGGCCGACGTTTTGTGCCAGCGTGAGGTGCGGCAAAACATGGAATGCCTGGAAAATGAAGCCGAGCTTTTCACGGCGCAGGTGAGTCGCCTGATCGTCGGTCAGACCCGAGATCGGCACGCCATCGATCAGCACGGTACCGGCATCCGGTGTATCCAGGCCTGCGATCAGGTTCAGCAGCGTGGATTTGCCGACGCCGGATTCGCCCATGATCGCGACGTATTCGCCGGGCTGCAGGATAAAGTCCAGATGCGTCAGCACCACCCGGCCATTGCCGTAGGCTTTTTTGACGGCGCGGCATTCGAGTGCCGGTACCTGCATTGTCATTTCCATCCGACTACCCAGACTGTGGTGTCTTCCAGTTCGCGCCAGGCGATGGTCTGGATGCGCTGCGAGTGGACCGCTTGCAGATCCACGTGCGTGATCGGTGAGCCATCTTCCGGAAGGATCACTTTTGACACCAGAAAGTGCTTTTCACGATTGACGGGTATCAACGCGGTCCACTTTGAAAGCAGGAGTTTTTTGGGGGAGATCGGCATGCGACGGTTCGTTATCGAATAAGCTAAACTTCGGCTAGTTTAGTGTGGATTGCAGCACAGGGTAAAAACAGGCGATGTCGCCGCTTGTTGATCCCCGCATTTCTTCCGGCCAATTTCTTTCTTCTAGGATCGTCATCATGGATCGTCGCAGCTTTCTGAAAACCTCCGCCATCGCTTCGGCGGTATCGTTCGCACCGTTCGGCCAGGCGGCGTTCGCTGCTGACACTGCCAACACTACAACCACTGCCAACGAACAATGGCGCACCTTCGATATCACCACCCGCGTCGAACTCAACAGCACCGGCGCCGCCGGGGTCTGGTTGCCGATTCCAACCGTCAACACCGATTACCAGAAAGTCATGGAAACGACCTTCAAGGCCGAGGGTGGCAAGGCGCAAATCGTGCAGGACCCGAAGTACGGCGCCGGCATCCTGGTCGCTGAATTCTCCGGTGCCGAAAAGCCCGTGATCGAAGTCACTACCCGCGTCATGACCCGCGACCGCGCCGTCGACCTGGCTGCAGCACCGGGCGGCGCCGAACTCACGTCGGCCGAGCGCAAAAAATATACCGCGGCCACCGATCTGCTGCCGACCGATGGCATCGTGCGCCAGACCGCCAAAGAAATTACCAAGGATGTGACGACCGATGTCGATCGCGCACGCGCGCTGTACGAATGGATCGTCGATAACACCTACCGCGATGCCAAAGTACGCGGTTGCGGCGTCGGCGATATCAAGTCGATGCTGGAGTCCAAAAACCTCGGCGGCAAATGCGGCGACCTCAATGCCCTGTTCGTCGGGCTGGCCCGTTCGATCGGCATTCCGGCGCGTGATGTCTACGGCATACGCGTTGCCGATTCAAAGCTCGGCTACAAATCGCTGGGCAAGTCCGGCGACATCACCAAGGCACAGCACTGTCGCGCCGAATTCCATCTGGCTGGTTACGGCTGGGTGCCGGTCGATCCGGCCGACGTGCGCAAGGTCGTGCTCGAAGAAGGCGGCGGCTTGCCACTGACCGATGTCAAGGTCGAAGCGGCGCGCAAGCGCCTGTTCGGTTCGTGGGAAATGAACTGGCTGGCGTTCAACTATGCGCACGATGTCCAGTTGCCCGGCGACGTCAAAGGCAAGATCGGCTTTTTCATGTACCCGAATGCGACCATCACCGAAGACGGCAAACCCGCGCGCGTCGACAGCCTCGATCCGGACAACTTCAAGTACAAGATCACCTCGCGTGAAATTGTCGGCTGACCCGATCTGATGCGTATGTACTGTTTGATCCGGACCTGGGCCGCTGCCATGGTCCTTTTGATGTTTTCCATGGTGGTCCATGCCGAAGCTGCGTGGACCACGTACTCGACTCCGGGTGGCCAGCCACCGCCAGCGCTGGTGCTCGATGACCTTGAAGGCAAACCGGTTGACCTGGCCAGCCTGAAAGGGCAGGTCGTGCTGGTGAATTTCTGGGCCACCTGGTGCGAGGGCTGCAAGGCCGAAATTCCTGCACTGAACCGCCTGCAACAGACCTTCAAGGACCGCAAGCTACAGGTCCTTGGCATCAACATCGGTGAAGGCAAACCACGCATCGCGCAATTCACGCAGCGCATTCCGATCCAGTACAAGGTGCTGCGCGACGCCGATTCCGACGTGATGAAGGCATGGCGCGTGCGTATCATGCCGACCAGTTTTCTCATCGACAAGCAAGGCAAGCTGCGCTACCAGCTGGTCGGTGATGCGGACTGGGATGATCCGAAGATTCAGGCACCCGTCCTCGAACTCTTGAAATAGGAAACTGACCATGGCGCAATTTATTCAGCGTTTCCATGCCGACAAATCGGCCATCCGCGATGAACTGAACGTGGGCCTGCATGCGCCACAGGCAATGACCTCGCCCAAATATTTATACGACGCACTGGGCTCGAAATTGTTCGAGGCGATCTGCGAGCTGCCCGAGTATTACCCGACCCGCACCGAGGCCGCGATCTTTGCTGCCTACGCCGACGAGATCGCCACCTCGGTCGGCACCGGGCGCACGCTGGTCGATATCGGTGCTGGCAATTGCGCCAAGGCGGCGCGACTGTTTGGCGTACTGCAGCCGGCACACTACGTACCGATCGATATTTCGGTCGACTTCTTGCGCGACTCGGTCGATACCCTGCAACAGCGTTTTCCGGCGATGGAAATCACTGCGCTTGGCGTCGATTTTTCGGCGCCGTTTGCCTTGCCTGACAACGTCGGGTCAGCGCAGCGACTGTTCTTTTATCCGGGTTCATCGATCGGCAATTTCACGCCAGCCGAGGCGACCGACTTCCTGGCGCGGCTGGCGCAGGCCGGTGACAACGACGGTGGCTTGCTGATCAGCGTCGATCTGATCAAGGAAACCGCGCTGCTCGACGCTGCCTACGATGACGCGCTTGGCGTCACGGCTGCCTTCAACCTGAACCTGCTCAATCATCTCAATACCGTGCTGGAAGCGGATTTCGATGTGCGCAGCTGGAAGCACATCGGCTTTTTCAATGTTGAGCACAGCCGCATCGAAATGCATCTGGAATCGCGATTACTGCAGACCGTGCATTGGCGTGGCGGCAAGCGCAGCTTTGCGGCCGGCGAGCGGATCCATACCGAGAACAGCTACAAGTACACCATCGCCAGTTTTACCGCGCTGCTGGAACGCGCCGGCTTCAAGCCGCAGCAGGTCTGGACCGATCCGCACGGCTGGTTCATGGTCTGTCATGCCAAACCGATTTCCCGGCCAGGAGGAATGTAACGATGAATGCACCCGCCGAACTGCGCGCCGTCAACCAACTGGCCGCGCAGTTCGCGCGCGTGCGTGGCCACACCGTTGCGCTTGCCGCGCCACTGTCTGCCGAAGATGCCTGCGTGCAGTCGATGCCGGATGCCAGTCCGGCCAAATGGCATCTGGCGCACACCACCTGGTTTTTCGAGACCTTCATCCTGGAGCAATTCGAAGCCGGTTTTCAGTCGCATCATCCGGCCTTCCGCGTGCTCTTCAATTCGTATTACAACGGCGTCGGCGAAAAGCATGCACGGGCCCAGCGCGGCATGCTGACACGGCCTGCGCTGGCCGAGGTGCTGGCTTATCGGCGCGCGATCGATGCGCGTGTGTCGGCGCTGCTGGCGGCGGGGCCTCCCGACGCCCTGATCACATTGGTCGGACTTGGACTGGAGCACGAACAACAACATCAGGAACTACTGCTGACCGACCTCAAGCATTTGCTGTCGATGAATCCGCTCAACCCGGTCTACGCCACCGATGGGCCGCTGCCGCCGGTGAACCGGGGACCACTCACCTGGCAGCGGGTCGATCCCGGTATCGTTGAAATCGGTTTTGCGGGGAATGGCTTTTGCTTTGATAACGAGTTGCCCCGTCACCGCCAATTTGTCGAAGGGTTTGCGCTGGCGTCTACGCTGGTGAGCAACGCGGAATATCTCGCATTCATCGATGCTGGCGGATACAGCGATGCAGCCTGGTGGCTCTCGGAAGGCTGGGACTGGGTGAGCAGCAACGCGTTGACGCAGCCGCTGTACTGGTGCAGACATGACGGCAACTGGCATGAGTTCACGATGCGCGGCCTGCAGCCACTGGACCTGCAGCGTCCGGCCATCCACCTGTCTTTTTTTGAGGCCGAAGCCTACGCACGCTGGGCCGGCGCACGCCTGCCGACCGAAGCCGAATGGGAATGCGCGGCGCAATCGGCCGGCATCGATGATCTGTTCGGCGCCTGCTGGCAATGGACCACCAGCAGCTACGCGCCATATCCCGGCTATGCGACTGCCGATGGTGCGCTGGGCGAATACAACGGCAAGTTCATGGTGAACCAGTATGTCTTGCGCGGCGCGTCGTGCATCACTGCCGAGGGCCATGCGCGTGCCTCGTACCGCAATTTTTTTCCGGCCACGGCGCGCTGGCAATTCAGCGGCATTCGTCTGGCCAGGTCGTGATTTTTTGTCAGGAGACTCCGTGATCCAGCTCTACTACGCACCCGGTAATGCCAACCTCGCGCCACACATGCTGCTTGAAGAGCTGGGCGTGCCGCACGAACTGATCCTGGTCGACCGCGACAACCATGTCCATCGTGGCGCGGCCTATCGCAAGCTCAATCCGAATGGCCTGATCCCGGTGTTGATCGACGGCGATCTGGTGCTGTATGAAACCGCGGCGATCTGCCTGCACCTCGCCGACACCCATCCCGAAGCCGGGCTGGTGCCACCGCTCGGCAGCGCCGAACGCGCGCATTGCTACAAGTGGCTGATGCATCTGACGAACACGGTGCAGGCCGAGATGATCACGTATTTTTATCCGGAGCGCATGGTCGACGATGCGGCTGCGGGTGCGCAGGTCAAGGCCCACGCCGAAGCGCGGCTGGCGCAGATGTTCGATCTGATCGATGCGGAACTGGCCGGCGGCGGGCCGTATCTGCTGGGTGCGCAGTTCAGCGTGGTCGATCCGTATCTGTTCATGCTGGCGCGCTGGAGCCGGATGATGGTGCGACCTGCGCGCAATCGTCCGGCGTTGGGGCAGTATCTGGAGCGGATGGCAGCCCGGCCTGCGGTGGTGCGGGCGTTTGCGGCGGAGGGGATTGCTGCGCCGTTTTGTTGAATGGTGCGGGCGTCATTCTTGGTAAAAAAGTGATATGTAGGTGGCCAGAAAACGTGACAAGGAATCGTTGGCGACGTTTTCCGAGCACACGCAGATATCGGTTCCCCCTGCGTCGCATGGAGGCCGGTAATCTGTCGGCGTCGTTGGATGTCCATGCCACGGCTTTCTTCTCTGAAAAGTCGACCACCCGGTTGAGTCGCGCCACGAATTGCTGCATCGAGCTGCCGTGATATTTGTCATCAGAAAATAGCACTGGTCTTTGTATTCGCTTGGGGGGCACAGGTGGTCACATGGTGTCGCTGAACGGCGAAAAAAAGCGGGTACAAATGGCCGTTGAGTCTTCATCGGCTGGGTTTTTCAACATGCAGAGACAGGGGTTTTTGCCAGAGCGAACACGGTGGACAGAAGCGATACGGGCTTTCTTTGGCTGCACGATACGTGGTCATCGGGAACGGAACTTTCCAATGTGGCGGTTGGTAATTGTTCAGCGCAAGCTGGTCAAGTCAGAGTGATCGACGGATGTGGCGCACTAAAAACGGGTGCCGCGATTGCGCGCCGATGTGTTGTCCGGAATTCGGTTTCCAATTGTGCACTCGTTCATTTTGGAACTGATCGGTTGGTCGGCGCACTCATCGGGGAGTGTCGTCCTGTGGTCAACAGAATGGAGGGTTGATCGTCGTGGCGCGTTCAATGGTGCGAGCCGGAATTGCTGTCTTCGGCTGTGCGAACGGATGCGATGACTTTTTTTGGCGGAAATAATGGGACTTTTTACGGCCTGCCGACAGGCCTATGCGAGATGGACCGGCGCCGACCGGGCTGAGCAGACTCGGGATTCGGCGTCCGAAATGCTGCTTCCTCGGGGCTCTCCGCGGTCGACCGAGCCACCGGATGGCCGGCGTAATTCTGTTATCAGAGGCCAAAGCGTGGCAGCAAGACTTCGTACGCTCTCGCGCAGTTCGCAGGCCGGGCCGCTTGCAAGAGTCTCTGGCGATGTCAGCCGCCAGGTTCAGGCAACGCATGCACCGCTGAACCCACCAGTTAGCGACGCCACTTTGCGCGAACGCACACCGGCAGAGCACGCTTACAACGCGCAGCTGGTGCAACAAGTCGAGGCCGCCGAGTTAGCGTTAGCGATCAAGTTATCGCTGGGTGACACTGGCGGTGTTGATACCGGTTCGGTACAAAAAATCGCGGTGTTGGAACCAGATACTGCAGCTACCCGGCTGCCGCACTTTGCTGCGCCTGGCATCGACACATTCCGGGACCAGCATCTCGGTGCAGGGCAGCTGCAACGTTTTGCCTCGGGCCTGTCCGCCACGCACACGCTCAAAGAAATCTCGGGCAACCAGAATCAGTGCGCCTGGCAATGCGCCTGGATGAGCGTGATGCTGCAATTGACGCCTGAGCAACTCAAACGATCGATCATCGAAAGTCTCGGCGAGAGCGCGACCGCACTCGCCGATCACATGCACATGGCAGCAACCGCCCTGAAGGAAAAAGGATTGCAGGCCGTGGTATCGCAGCCGTTCAGCGCAGCCAGTCGCTTGCATTTTCCCGGCAAGCTGCCGGATGAAACGTCGGGCATGCTGAGCAATCTGACTTTCATGCTGCTTGAAAAAAGCGGCGCATCGTTCGAACGTGCCCACGCGCTGGCTTTTAAAAACAGGCTTGTCTCCGGCGAGGATATGCTGCGCGTGATTCAGCAGCTGGGCGCTGCCGGTGCCGTGCTGGAGATTCCGCGTGGCGCTGACGGTGCGGTGCCCGTCGAAGGGGCCATCCAGCTGCACATGTGCACCGCCAGGGAGGCGGCGGGTTTTACCGCCGCTGAAGACACGGATAACGCCGCCGGCTTGCACACCTATTTCAAACAGATCCCGGTGGCGATCATCTCGGACAATCACTTCAATTTGCATATTCCGACGCAGTTCATGCCGCCGGCGCTCGCTTGATACAGCACCAATAGAACGGCTGTCCGATAGAGCGATCCACATGCTGTCGTCATCGAACTCTATCGATTTAGCGGAAGTCGTCATTCCAGGTCCTTTCAATGAGCGCAGCATTGTGTTCTGCGATGTTGGCGAGTTCAATCCGTTCCATCATGCTGCGCAGTTCGCGCACATTGCCGTACCAGCCGTAGCCGGCCAGCAGCGAGGCCGACGCGCCCAATTCTGAGCGGAACACGGATGCCGGTACCTCATCGCGCAATGTTCGTTAATTTCCCAGTGCCGCCCTGAACACGCCGGCAGCGTCCTTTGTCACGTTTACCGTAAAAAGCGTTGCCATGGGTGTGTCGCCTGTTTCGCCACCGAGCGTGACGGATTTGGTGCCGAGAACGCCCGACCCATATGAGGCAACCTGCATGGTCGCCGTCCGGCCGGTGGCGCGGGCGTAATTGGCGATGGCGATCTTGTAGGTCCCTGTCTGCAACTTCTGGGCGCTGCAACTGGCGTAATAATGTTCTGGACCGTTTGCCACGACGTTGTCGACATCCAGGAACCCGGCGCGGCCTTGTTTGCTGCGGTACCAGACATGGGTGCCGCCGGGCTCGTCGATGTGGGTGTCGACGTCACCGATGCCGTCCCAGGTCAGCGTCGTCGAAAAGAATCCGGTGGCGGCACGCGAGGGTGGCTGGACCAGACTGGCCAGGCCGTTGTTGATGAGAGACTTCACTTTGGCGCTGATAGCGAGATACGGGTTGAGATAGATTTCCAGTAATCCATGCCCCAGCCTGTCCCTGAGCCCTTGAATGCCGGCCGGCCTGGCGGCATAGTCGGGAATGTTGTCGGTGATGTTGACCACCGATCCGACGATGCGCAACGCATTGATGACCAGATCAAGATTGGCCAATACATGTGGTCCGATCACGACGGGTGAGGCGGGAGCGATATGCACCACCCCGACGGCGCTGGACGGTGACCTGGAGACGGCATAGCGATAGGCCGGATTGACGAACAGGTTGCCTTGCGAATGGGCGACGAACAGCATCTTCTTGCCTTCGAGGGCGAAGTTGTCGATGCGGGTGCGGTGTTCCTGATAGGTGATCTCGGTTGGTGGGTTGGCGAGGAGGGTGGTCAGATTGCGGGTGGTAATGGCATTCACGGAATCGACCAGCGCGGACAAGGTCTGGCCCGCCGCCGCGACGGAATTGACAATGGTCGTCCACCAATCGCCCCCGCCTTGCATGGCTTCGAAAAACAGCTCAAAGCGGTTGGCCAGCAGGCCATTCTGTTCAAGCATGCGCTGCTCGAATGTCTCGACGAAATCCTCGAAATCGTTGCTGCTGTTGTACATCAGTTCGTAGCGGATTATCTGGTTGTCGGCGAGCTTCGCGCCGTGAATTTTCTTGAAATTGTCCAGCGCATACTCGGCTTGTCTTATTGATGTCTTGACGCCGTTAAAAAACGCGAAAATTGTTTCGGTTTTGCAGATGTCATTGTCAGAAACAGGGTTAGTTTGTGCCCTGACCGTCGAGCCGCCGACCATCATGCAAATGCCGGTAAAGAGGGCAACCACGGAACGCATGCGCTTATTCACAGGTGTCACCTGTCGGTAGGCTGATCGCGGTGCCGTCCTGTGATTTATTAAAAGCCAGATACGCTTTCAGGCGCGGCTTGGTATTGGTGGTAATTGCTTCGATCTTTGCGCCAATAGCCGATGCGGACTCCAATCCTTGCCCATCCGGAAATCGAGAAGAGACGCAGTTAACGGCGGCCATCATTTCGAGACTCACTGCTTTGCTTGCCTCTTTGTTAGTCGGATCAACCAGCACCGCTTTCTGCATCGTCCGGGCATCCTGCAACACCGCAGCCCGCTGCTTCGGATCCGTAAATTTTGTATTGATGTAATCGTCAATGTCATCCCGGACGCCGTTGTTGTTGGCATCCGGTCCGGCCAGCGACGCGGAGCGGTCCAGCCTGGGCAGGGCGCCGCTGTTTTCGAGCTGAACGAGGGGTGATGCAACCGTGACCGGGGTGGTGGCTCCCGCGCCGGTGGTGTCGTCGTCGCGGCCGCCGCAAGCGGCCACGGCCAGTCCGATGCAGGCGCTCGCCGCAAGCTGGTAAAAAGTCATGAATGTCACTCCATTTAGTTGTTAAATAATTTAACAAATAATGCTGGAGAAATCGGTGCAGTCTCTGTCTCTAGGTGTGGTGGATCGTCTGGCAAACAGGAAGCGTTTTCAGTGTCGGTTAAATGTCGAATTGTTACTTTCACGACAAAAATGACGCGTTGGCCAGAACGTCTGCGTCTGAAAAATGTGGTGTGATGAAACAATTGGTGCAGCAGAAAATCCCGCGGTGGCCATTGAATATCAAGCGCCGTGGCGGGTTTGCGTCCCCGGACAGGGCACGCAGCCCCGCTACGCGCCCCGCAACTTCCGCCACAACGTCGTCCTGCTCATTCCCAGATACTTCGCCGCCGCTTCCCGATTGCCATCGAAGCGCGCCAGCACCTCGGCCAGTGATTCCACGGGTGCGCTCGTGACCACCATCGGCGCGATTGCCCCGGCGCGCATCAGTTCCGGCGCGACCGCCAGCAACAACCCCGGCGACAAGGCCTGTAGCGGCTCGGCTGCCAGATACAGCGCGACCCGTTCCATCATGTTGCGCAGTTCGCGCACATTGCCGGGCCAGCCGTAGCCGGCCAGCAGCGACGCGCAGGCGCTCAGCTCGGCCTGCAGGTTGGCATGCGGGCGCAGGCCCATCGCGGCCAGTGCATTCTTCAGGCACCAGGCGGCCAGTTCGACCTGATCGTCCGGGCGCTCGCGCAGCGGCGGCAAGGTCATCCGCAGGACGCCCAGCCGATAAAACAGATCGGGCCGGAAGCGGCCTTCGCGCATGCGCTGGTCGAGGTCGCAATGGGTGGCGCTGACGATGCGCACATCGACCGGAATCGGCCGCGTGCCACCGACGCGCACCACTTCCCGTTCTTCCAGCACGCGCAGCAAGCGGGTCTGCAGCGGCAGCGCCATCTCGCCGATTTCATCCAGAAACAAGGTGCCGTGCTGGGCCGCTTCGAATAGCCCGGCATGGCCGCCGCGCCGTGATCCGGTGAAGGCGCCTTCTTCGTGGCCGAACAGCTCGGCTTCCAGCAACGACTCGGCCAGCGCGCCGCAATTGAGCGCGACGAAGGGTTGCCGCGCCCGCGTGCTTTCGCGGTGGATTGCCTGTGCGGCGAGTTCTTTGCCGCTGCCGGTTTCACCCTGGATCAGTACCGTTGCCGGCGAGCGGGAAAACAGCGTGATGGCTTGTCGCACGCGCTGCATGGCGGCCGACTCCCCCCGCAGATCATTGAGGCCATGACGCGCGCGCAGCGTATCGGCCGGTGCTGCCGGGCGACGCCGATTGGTTTCGATGCGGGTGAAGCGGGCGATCTCCAGCGCGTCATCAAAGGCTTGCCGGATCGACGCGGCGGAATACACGAACACGCTGGCCAGGCCGGCTTCTTCGGCCAGGTCGGCGATCAGTCCCGCGCCGACGATGGCCTTGACGCCGGTGGCCTTGAGTTCGCTGATCTGGGCGCGCGCGTCCTCTTCGGTGACATAGCTGCGCTGGACGATATCGAGGCCAAAGGTGGCCTGGAAGTCGCTCAGTTCCGGCATGGTTTGCTGGTAGCTGATCAGGCCGATGTGCGGCGTGATGCGGCGTGCGCGGGCCAGTGCCTGCATCACGTCGAAGCCGCTGGCCTTGGCGATGATGACCGGTACCGACAAGCGGCTTTTAAGATATGCCGCATTCGAGCCGGCGGCAATGACCGCGTCGCAGCGTTCGGTCGCCAGCCGTTCGCGGATGTGGCGCACTGCGTCTTCAAAGCCGAGATTGATCGGCTCGATCGTGGCGGCGTCGCCGTACTCCAGCATGATGTCGCGGAACAGGTCGAACAGCCGGGAGATCGAGACCGTCCAGATGATCGGCTTGTCATTCGGGTCGATGGGGACGGGGAGAATGGGACGGTGCATGTTTCACCTTGGCGTTTCAATGTTGCAAGTGTAACGGAATTTGAAACGTGATAGCGCGATGAAGCTTCAGCCAGTATTGAATGAATGGCCGTTACAGGGACGTTACAGCGTATCGGCAAGGGGTGGCACGGCGATTGCAACACTCATTGCAAGCAAGTCCGATGAAACACACCCGAAAGTGACCTCATGACCCAATATTCCGCTGGTGCCGCCTTCCGCAAGGCCATGCAAGAAGAATCGCCGCTGCAAGTCGTCGGTGCCATCAATGCCAACCATGCGCTGCTGGCAAAACGTGCCGGCTTCAAGGCGATCTACCTGTCGGGTGGCGGTGTGGCTGCCGGTTCGCTCGGTCTGCCTGACCTGGGTATCACCTCGCTCGATGATGTGCTCACCGACGTGCGCCGCATCACCGATGTCTGCGACCTGCCATTGCTGGTGGATGTCGATACCGGCTTCGGTTCATCGGCCTTCAATGTGGCACGTACCGTCAAGTCGATGATCAAATTTGGCGCAGCGGCGATGCACATCGAAGACCAGGTCGGCGCCAAGCGCTGCGGTCATCGTCCGAACAAGGAAATCGTCTCGCTGCAGGAAATGGTCGACCGCATCAAGGCCGCCGTCGATGCCCGTACCGACGAGAACTTCGTGATCATGGCGCGCACCGATGCGCTGGCCGTCGATGGTCTGGACGCTGCACTGGAACGTGCCATCGCCTGCGTCGAAGCCGGCGCCGACATGATCTTCCCGGAAGCCATCACCGAACTCGCGATGTACAAGCAGTTCGCCGCTGCCGTCAAGGTGCCGGTACTGGCCAACATCACCGAATTCGGCGCCACGCCATTGTTCACGGTCGACGAACTGAAAAGCGCTGACGTCGGCCTGGTCCTGTATCCGCTGTCGGCCTTCCGCGCCATGAACAAGGCTGCCGAAAACGTCTACAACGCGATCCGTCGCGACGGCTCGCAGCAGAACGTCGTCGATACGATGCAGACCCGCAAGGAACTCTACGACCGCATCGATTATTACGCCTACGAAGACAAGCTCGACGCACTCTTCGCAGCACAAAACGCCAAAAAATAATTCATCCTTCAGGAGACACCATGACCGAATCCGTACCTGCATTCAAGCCGAAGAAATCGGTTGCCCTGTCAGGCGTTACCGCTGGCAATACCGCACTCTGCACCGTCGGCAAGACCGGCAATGACCTGCACTATCGCGGCTACGACATCCTCGACGTCGCCGACACCTGCGAATTCGAAGAGATCGCGCATTTGCTGGTCCACGGCAAGCTGCCGACCAGCGCGGAACTGCATGCCTACAAGGCCAAACTGAAAGCGCTGCGCGGCTTGCCTGCCAGCGTGAAGATCGTGCTCGAAGCACTGCCGGCGTCGTCGCATCCGATGGACGTGATGCGCACCGGCGTGTCGGCACTGGGATGCATGCTGCCCGAAAAAGACGATCACAACACCCCGGGCGCGCGCGATATCGCCGACCGGTTGATGGCCTCGCTGGGTTCGATGCTGCTGTACTGGTACCACTACAGCACCAACGGCAAGCGCATCGAAACGCAGACCGACGATGACTCCATCGGCGCGCATTTCCTGCATCTGCTGCACGGTAAAAAGCCGTCCGAAGCCTGGGAAAAAGCGATGCATGTCTCGCTGATCCTGTACGCCGAACACGAATTCAATGCCTCGACCTTCGCTGCCCGCGTGGTCGCCGGCACGGGGTCCGACATGTTCTCCGCCATCACCGGCGGTATCGGTGCCTTGCGCGGACCGAAGCATGGCGGCGCCAATGAAGTCGCGTTCGAAATCCAGAAGCGCTACGACAATCCCGATGAAGCCGAAGCCGACATCCGTCGCCGCGTCGAGAACAAGGAAGTCGTGATCGGCTTTGGCCATCCGGTTTATACCGTCTCGGATCCGCGCAACAAGGTCATCAAGGAAGTGGCCCGTTCCCTGTCGCACGAAGAAGGCTCGACCAAGATGTTCGACATCGCCGAGCGCCTCGAAACCGTGATGTGGGAAGCCAAGCGCATGTTCCCGAACCTGGACTGGTTCTCGGCCGTGTCGTACCACATGATGGGTGTGCCGACTGCCATGTTCACGCCGCTGTTCGTGATCGCCCGCACCTCCGGTTGGGCCGCGCACATCATCGAGCAGCGCATCGACAACAAGATCATTCGCCCGAGCGCGAACTACGTCGGTCCCGATGACCTGGCGTTCGTGCCGATCAGCAAGCGCAAGTGAACTCACGCAAGCGCCATCACCCTCATTCAAGGACACCATGAATAGCGAATTCCGCAAACCCCTGCCGGGCACCGCGCTCGATTACTTCGATGCGCGTGCCGCCGTCGATGCCATCACGCCCGGTGCCTTTGACACACTGCCGTACACCTCGCGCGTGCTGGCCGAGAACCTGGTGCGTCGCTGCGACCCGGCCACGCTGAACGCCTCGCTGTCGCAACTCATCGAGCGCAAGCAGGACCTGGATTTTCCGTGGTTCCCGGCCCGCGTGGTCTGCCATGACATCCTCGGTCAGACCGCACTGGTCGACCTGGCTGGCCTGCGCGACGCGATTGCTGCCGAAGGCGGCGACCCCGCGCTGGTCAATCCGGTCGTGCCGACCCAGCTGGTGGTGGACCACTCGCTGGCCGTCGAATTCGGCGGCTTCGACAAGGACGCGTTTGCAAAGAACCGTGCCATCGAAGACCGTCGCAACGACGACCGTTTCGATTTCATCGACTGGACCAAGAAGGCGTTCAAGAACGTCGACGTGATCCCGTCGGGGAACGGCATCCTGCATCAGATCAATCTCGAACGCATGAGCCCTGTGGTGCAGGTCACGGACAACGTGGCCTTCCCGGACACGCTGGTCGGTACCGACTCGCACACACCGATGGTCGATGCGCTGGGCGTGCTGGCCATTGGTGTCGGCGGTCTCGAAGCTGAAAGCGTGATGCTGGGCCGCGCCTCGTACATGCGCCTGCCGGACATCATCGGCGTCGAGCTGACCGGCAAGCCGCAGCCCGGCATTACCGCCACCGATACCGTGCTGGCGCTGACCGAGTTTTTGCGCAATGCCAAGGTGGTCTCGTCGTACCTCGAATTCTTCGGTGAAGGCGCTGCGCACCTGACGCTGGGCGACCGCGCCACGATCTCCAACATGGCGCCGGAATTCGGCTCCACTGCAGCGATGTTCTACATCGATCAGCAAACCATCAAGTACCTGAAGCTGACCGGTCGCGACGACGAACTGGTCAGGCTGGTCGAAATTTATGCACGTGAAACTGGCCTGTGGGCCGACACGCTGACCAAAGTGCAGTACGAGCGCGTCCTGCAGTTCGACCTGAGCACCGTGGTGCGCAACATCGCCGGTCCGTCCAATCCGCACAAACGCGTACCGACTTCGGAACTGGCTGCACGCGGGATTTCGGGCATCGTCGAGAACGAGCCTGGCCTGATGCCGGACGGCGCCGTCATCATCGCCGCCATCACCAGCTGCACCAACACCAGCAATCCGCGCAACATGATTGCTGCCGGCCTGCTGGCACGCAATGCCAACCAGCGCGGACTGACCCGCAAGCCGTGGGTAAAAAGTTCGCTGGCACCCGGCTCGAAGACGGTTGCGCTGTATCTGGAAGAAGCCAAACTGCTGCCCGAACTGGAAACCCTCGGTTTTGGCGTGGTCGGCTTTGCCTGCACCAGCTGCAACGGCATGAGCGGTGCGCTCGATCCGGTGATCCAGGAAGAACTGATTGCACGCGACCTGTACGCCACGGCCGTGTTGTCGGGCAACCGTAACTTCGACGGGCGTATCCATCCGTATGCCAAGCAGGCGTTTCTGGCCTCGCCGCCGCTGGTGGTGGCGTATGCGATTGCCGGCACGATCCGTTTCGATATCGAAAAAGACGTGCTCGGACTCGATCACGATGGCAAGCCGGTACTGCTGGCCGACATCTGGCCGAAGGACGAAGAGATCGATGCCATCCTCGCTGCCAGCGTCAAGCCGGAACAGTTCCGCACGGTCTATACGCCGATGTTTGCGCGCCAGGCCGATGACGGCGTGAAGGTCAGCCCGCTGTACGACTGGCGTCCGACCACCACCTACATCCGCCGACCGCCTTACTGGGAAGGCGCGCTGGCAGCAGTGCGCACGCTGTCCGGCATGCGTCCGCTGGCGGTCCTCGGTGACAACATCACCACCGACCATCTGTCGCCATCGAATGCCATCATGCTCGATAGCGCCGCCGGCGAATACCTGGCAAAAATGGGCTTGCCGGAAGTCGATTTCAACTCGTATGCAACGCACCGTGGCGACCACCTCACGGCGCAGCGCGCGACCTTTGCCAATCCGATGCTGAAGAATGAAATGGTGCTGGAAAACGGCAAGGTCAAAGCCGGTTCGCTGGCCCGCATCGAGCCTGAAGGCATAGTCACCCGCATGTGGGAAGCCATCGAAACCTACATGGAACGCAAACAGCCGCTGATCATCATTGCCGGTGCCGATTATGGTCAGGGTTCGTCGCGTGACTGGGCTGCCAAGGGCGTGCGTCTGGCTGGCGTGGAAGCGATCGCGGCCGAAGGCTTCGAGCGGATCCACCGGACCAATCTGGTCGGCATGGGCGTGTTGCCGCTCGAATTCAAGGCCGGCGTGAACCGCCTCACTCTTGGCATCGACGGCACCGAAACCTACGATGTGCTGGGTGAACGTACGCCACGCACCACGCTGACGCTGGTGATCACGCGCAAAAATGGCGAACGGGTTGAAGTACCGGTCACCTGCCGCCTGGATACCGCCGAAGAAGTCGCCATCTACGAAGCCGGCGGCGTGCTGCAGCGCTTTGCACAGGACTTCCTTGAGTCGGTAAAAGCCGCGTAACTTTCGCTGACCATCATCACCTTCACGGGGTGGTACAGCGATGTACCACCCCGTCATTTTTTCAGGAAAAAGCTCATGATCCATGCACCCCAGATCAAAATCCCCGCCACCTACATGCGCGGCGGTACCAGCAAAGGCGTGTTCTTCCGCCTGCAGGATTTACCCTTCTCGGCCCAGGTTCCCGGCCCGGAACGCGACGCCTTGTTGCTGCGCGTGATAGGCAGTCCCGACCCGTACGGCAAGCAGATCGACGGCATGGGTGCGGCCACCTCCAGCACCAGCAAGACCGTCATCCTGTCGCGCAGCGGCAAACCGGAACATGACGTCGATTACCTGTTCGGCCAGGTCGCCATCGACAAGCCGTTCGTCGACTGGAGCGGCAACTGCGGAAATCTGTCGGCAGCGGTTGGTGCGTTTGCCATCAGCAGCGGTCTGGTGCATGCCAGCCGCATCCCGGACAACGGCATTGCCACCGTGCGTATCTGGCAAGCCAACATCGGCAAGACCATCATCGCGCACGTGCCGATCAGCCATCGCGAGGTACAGGAAACCGGCGACTTCGAACTCGACGGCGTGACCTTCCCGGCCGCCGAGGTACAGCTCGAATTTATCGATCCGGCGGCTGACGAAGAGGGCGCAGGCGGCGCGATGTTCCCGACCGGGAACGTGGTCGATACGCTGGAAGTGCCCGGTGTCGGCACGTTCACGGTGACGATGATCAACGCAGGCATTCCGACGATTTTCATCAACGCCGACGCCATTGGCTACACCGGCACCGAGCTGCAGGAAGCGATCAATGGCGACGAGAAAGCGCTGGCCATGTTCGAAACCATCCGTGCCTACGGTGCAGTACGCATGGGCTTGATCAAGCACATTGACGAAGCTGCCAATCGCCAGCACACGCCGAAAGTCGCGTTCGTGGCAGCACCGGTGGCGTATGTGTCGTCGAGTGGCAAGCAGGTGACGGTGGCGGATATCGATCTGCTGGTACGCGCGCTGTCGATGGGCAAACTGCATCACGCCATGATGGGTACGGCAGCGGTGGCGATTGGCACTGCGGCAGCCATACCGGGCACGCTGGTCAATCAGGCAGCCGGGGGCGGGGCGCGCAACGCGGTGCGTTTCGGCCATCCGTCGGGGACGTTGCGGGTCGGTGCGGAAGCCAGTCAGGTTGACGGCGAATGGCGCGTTGCGAAGGCCATCATGAGCCGTAGTGCGCGGGTGTTGATGGAGGGTACGGTGCGGGTGCCGGTGTAATTGCGCCTACCTGATGCCCTGAGTACTTCGTTAGTGGCCGCGAAAGTTGCCCGCAGGTCGCTCTCGCGCTTCGGCGGGAACAACGGCGGTCATGCGTCAAGCAGCGGCATGCCCTCATGCCATTTTCCCCTGACCTGCTCGATGCCCTCCCTGCCACGCTGCGCGTTTGCGTTCTTAAACGCGAAGCGGCCCACCAGCAACACCCGGCTGCGCGCGAACAGCACATCGCCACGCGCGAGCAGTACATTGCCGCGCTGGAGCAGCGCATCGGTGTGCTGGAAGAGCAGTTCCGGTTGGCACAACTCAAGCGCTTTGCGCCGTCCTCCGAGAAGCATGGCCTGCAAGGCTGCCTGTTCAACGAAGCCGAATCGGGGTTGCCCGCGCTAACGACACCCGACAACGCCGACGACCACGCCGACACCACCGAGGCAGCCGATGGCACACCGTCCCCGGGCAAGAAGCGCGGTCACCACCCCCTGCCGGCGCACCTGCGGCGTAAGCAAGTCGAGCACGACTTACCCGACGCCGACAAGGTCTGTAGCTACTGCCAGGGCACGTCGCACCGCATGGGCGAGGACGTCACCGAACAAATTGCACATCGTGCCGGCGCAAGTCAGCGTGCTCCAGCATGTGCGCTTCAAATACGCCTGCCGTCATTGTGAGCGCCACGCGCTGATCAGCCCGATCATCACCAGCCCGATGCCGGCACAACCGATCCCGGGCAACATCGCCAGCGCCAGTACGGTGGCGACCATCCTGACGGCCAAATATGCCGACGGCCTGCCGCTGTACCGGATGGAATCGGTGCTCGAGCGCAACGACGTGGACATCAGACGCGGCACGATGGGCCGCTGGGTCATCCGCAGCAGCGAAGACTGGCTGGAACGGCTTTACAAGGCGATGCGGCAGACACTGCTGCGCCAGCACATCATCCATGGCGACGAAACACCGGTGCAGGTGCTCAAGGAGGTGGGCCGCACGGCCCAGAGCAGCTCGACCATGTGGGTCTACCGCAGTGCCGCCGACAGTGTGCAACCGGTGGTGCTGTTCGACTACCAGCCGGGGCGCGGACATGCCCATCCGGAACGCTTCCTGGACGGCTACTCCGGTGCCATCATGACCGATGGCTACGCGGCCTGGCGCATGCTCAAGGGAGTCATCCACCTTGGTTGCATGGCGCACGTGCGGCATCGCTTTGACGAGGCGCTCAAGGCGCAGAAACATCCCAATGGACGCGCCCGGCAGGCGCTGGATACCATCGGCAAGCTGTACCAGATCGAGAAGAAAGCCCGCGGCAAGCCGCCCGACGGCGAAACCCCTGAGCAGTACACATACCGCCTGCGGCAGGAGCATAGTCGCGGGGTGCTCCATACACGGTATGCCTGGCTGGTCAAGCATCAGCAGGAAGTGTTGCCGCAATCGCTGATTGGCAAGGCGATCGGCGATGTGCTGGGGCAATGGAAATATGTGATCCGTTACATCGATGACGGCTGCGCCCCAATCGACAACAATGTCATTGAACGCGACATCCGACCGTTTGCCATCGGCCGCAAGGCGTGGCTGTTCGCGGACACGGTGGCATGGGCGACAGTCAGTGCGATCGTCGACAGCATCATGCTGACCTGCCGTGCCTGCAACGTCCAGCCCTATCGTTATCTGCGCCATGTGCTCACCGAATTGCCGCTGCGCTCAGTCGACGCCGACATCACTGATCTGCTGCCGTTCAACTTCCAGCCGCCAGCCGCGCCGACTAGCGCGTGACGTGACTACGTGATCCACGCCGTTGCGGTGGATGGGGTGTGTTTAATAAAGTGCTTACCTCGAAACGTCTTGCTGGCTTTGCGGAGTTTCGTGAATGCAAGCGAACGATGGCAGAAAGATGTCGCGGCGTTGGGCTTAGTGCCCCGGTAGGGGTTCCGCGGCCAAGCCCGTCAAAATTTCAGATTGCCGAAAACGATGGCCCGCTCCCAATCCATTCCCGCCAAAAAATCTTGCTTCAATACCTTCGACAAATCATGCTGGAACTAATCACCTGTCAACGACATATATCAGGGATTCTTGTCCGGCATTGGTAAACAGCGCACCCGCCGTAGCCCATGAAGGACCGGAATAAATCCGATCGGTTGACCACGGCCACAGTAATTCAGAGGTGCAGGCATCGTCGGCTGATCACGCTGCAGCGACATCGCTGCCAGTCTTTTTTGGAATGAACCATGTCTCCCCGACCAGCCTCCCCATCCACTTCGCCAGTTTTGCGAGCGATTCCTCGGTACGATCAGCATATAAGCAAGGCGTTACAGGCCAATCCAGCAAGCGGTTCACGTTTGCCAACGTGGCGTTTAGAGCGACTGAAGCATTGGTGGAGCACCTTGCGTTCATCCAGAACTCAATCAAAAGACGACTTCGTCGAGAATATCGTCGAGCCCAACGACACCGGGATCCTCTGCCCCGACAACCGAGGGACCATTTGGATCAAGACGAAGTCCTCGACTACTGACAATGGCACGCCAATTCACGCAAGCAAGTTCGAGATCGCGCACAAGGTAACGAACACCGCGGAAACCCAAAAAACCGTTATCTACAAAATCGGTCAGTCACCACACGAAAAAACCTATAAAGATTTTCTATTTGAAGGGCTGGAGTCGGGATTGGGCATTTATCAATTCGTGTCTGAGCGGACGCTCGATAATAAGAACCGGAGCAATACCGCTGTCGTCCAGTTGCTGGAAAAAGAGCTGAAAAAAATCAAAGAGAATAGTGCTTCACCGCTAAAACTGGGTGATCGCTACACAGTGCAAAGCTTTGAGATTGCGACGCAAGAGCCTGCCGTCGAGGGATGCCGTCGGTATCTGCTGACGGTCACCGACGATAATTCCCCCGGTAAGACAATTACTGTGCCGGTCACGCAAGCGGGATTGCCGTTTCAAGATGCCTTGCTCTCGGCGGAGACAATCGCCCGAGCAAGCGCGATCCTGGATCAGCACAAAAAATTACTGCCGAATCCACCGAATGAACCGATACACGAACACGATCCCCTGATCCTTAGCCAGGCCGGCTACGGTCGCAATGCGACGTTGATGACCTATCGGGATGTTTGCCTGCGGATAGCCGATGGCACGGTCAAGAACGAGGACGATATCGGGAAACAGGTTTGCAAGTTCGTTGAAGACCAAAGGGAGATAAGACCCGGGTTCGTGCATTCGCTGCCACAGGTTGAACAGTTAGTAATTGCACTTGAGAAAAAATTAAGAGAGCGAGGTGGCCAGCCGAGTCAGTATGCCCGAGCGCAGTCTTCGGCTATCAGGCCGCTTCTCGCTGCGGTGACGCCAACAGTGAAACCCACGCCGGTGATCCGCACCAGTCTCGCGAATATCGACGCCATGCCGGTTGATGGCATTGCCGTCGGTAGCAATATGACCTTCGACAATCAGCACTTTACAGACGCCCTTGCCACCGCACGCACCCATGCTCAGTCCGGTGGCACCGCGAGCTTCACACCCGTTCGTGAATTAATTTCTCGCCCGCTGAACAAGTTTCCCCAAGGTTCACAGACACCAAAATACGTCCTCGTGACAGGTCTGCCACCCCAGCACCCGCGAAGCACCCGTCCGCATTTGCCAGAGCAAGTCGTGAAATATGTTGGTAAGACTCTCGCTGCCGCAGTCACTAGCGGCCTGAAGTCCGTCGGATTTTCTGCAAATCTGCTGGCTCCCACACAATCAAGGAAACAGGGGCAGCTAGGCATCCCCTTTGAGCAGATGACGGCACTCGCTGTGGCTGCTGTGGTCCGGCAGGAGCGAGCTCCAGGTACTCCGATCAGCGTGGATTTTCAATGTACCGACGTTGGCCAGCAAGCGATTGTTAACGATGTAATCGCACAAAAGAAGAAGTTCGACGAGCATCAATACTATCAAGCACTGTTGCGATTGCCCAACAACATGCCAACGCCTATTCCAGCAACAGCGCTTACCGATTTTGGCAATTCTGACAAACGCGCCAGCTTTGCACCTATCGCGCTCAAAAAGCGCCAGGACGACACACTCCAGTTCGACCTGGCGACAGCGCTACCCACACACATACCCTCAAGTCCCGTCCCTTTCGAGAGTTGGAATGAGGTGCCTACCACCCAAGCGAAGTGGGAGGAAGGGGATGTTGTACTAGCGGGTGAGCCACCTAGCGACGGTATCGACGCTGCAGGGGTAATGATTCGCGAAAATGATGGCCGGGTCTGGGTCGTCGCACCAACGGGTGGCTTTGCCGGGATGAAAAACACGTTCCCGAAAGGACAGACTGTTGACGATGACGATCCGTTGGTTAAGTGGTCGCCGCAAGCGACCGCCCGCAAGGAAGCCTATGAAGAATCCGGGCTGCAGGTCAAGTTGACCGCCTTTCTGTGCGACTACCAAGGCGAAAAACAAAAAACACGCTATTACCTGGCAGAACGCATTGGCGGCACTCCTGCAGATGTTGGCTGGGAATCGCAAGCCGTACATCTTGTGCCGATGAACGAGCTGAGGGGCATGATGACCAGACCCAACAACAAACGTGAAAATCAAGTCTTAAATCTGAGCCGCTTTAATTTGTCTTATGACGCGACCGGTGCTTTTAGCCGCCTGGAAGAACTACTTCGCAGCCCAGGATATGACGTTGACGGCCCATTGTTTGAAGACATGGCGCAAGAAGCATCCGAAGCGATGAGATATATCGGAGGACAGCGTAAAGATAGGGGTATCGATCTCGTTCCGGAAAATCAAGTACTTTCACGCATTGATAGCCGCCAGCCGCAAAAAAGCACGGCGTTGAGAATACCCGGCGCAACGGGCAGCGCTCCGCGCTACCTCCATGCAAACCGGATTGAGCTTGGGGTAAGCCGCAACTACATCGCGGCACAATATCCATTGGGCAATAGCATGCCAGGTAGGGAAAATCGGGATGATTTCTGGCGTGCGACGACAGACAGCAAGCTGCTCATTCCGGACGTTCCGATCAAGGAGGTCAGTCTGATAGTGGACCTGACGGAGCCCGGAGAGAAGAAATACGACGATTCGTATGCGCCGGTTGGCGAAAAACCGCTTGAGCTCCCAACATATGAATTACGGTCTATTCCGCTCCAGGGGGCTAACCCGCACATTAACGAATCCATGATTCAGATAAAACCGCATAAGGGCGGAGGTACAAAAGAAGTCCAGCGCATGCATTTCACCGCATGGCCAGACAAAAAGGCAATTGAAGTTGATGCGCTGATCGATCTCGCAAACCAAATTGTCCTGAATAGCAAAGACAAGGATACGGTCTTGATCCACTGCAGCCATGGCGTGGGCAGAACCGGCACCCTCATTACGTTCCTCGCTGCCAGCGAGAAAATTGAAACAGCGATTGCTGCCGCGACCAGATCGAATCCGGACACCAAACTGTCGGTCTCCGATTTCCTGGCTATCGTGCGGGACGTGCTCATTAAGGGACGCCAGGCACGCGGTGAGCAGTTCGTCGCGACTGTACAGTTCCCGCTCATCATCAAAGCTCTCCTGCAACAGCATTTTGACAGCGAGATTGTCGATGGCATGTTGAGTCCAAAAGCCATTCGTGCCAGCGTTGCCTGATCCTCTTTTGTAACGAACGTCATCATGCCCGTCACTAACCCCTACAGCAGCACGCGCGACCCTGGACCATTGCGGTTACCCCCGCTGGACAACGCACCGATTCCGGCTTCGGTGACTGCACTGTCCCGGGAAATCAATGACAAAGGCGTCTACATCCACAAGGTGCGTCGCGATGCCGGATCACTCGCGAACGACGGCGCCATCGTCCGTGCCCAGCTAACCAAGCTGGTTGCTCTGGATGACAAGATCCCCACGCCTGCCACGCTGGTTGGCGTGGGGTTTCACAAGACTTATAACAATCGCGGCTGGACCAACACCTCGGGGCTCGTCTTCTCTCCCGCCACGGCGTCTGTTCTTTCCTACAAAGGAGACGTCCATACCCACCGCCTGTCTCGGGCCAAGAAATTTAGCGGCAACGCGGCGGACAATCCTGACTTTGATTACACCGAATACGCGCGCTATCTCAATGACAAGTTTAATGAACTGGGCACGACCGGTTCGCTGATCAATAACCGGAAAGACATGCCGCTGAAATTACGCGAAGACGTGGCAATGGCGCGAGAAAAATATGCCGAACTGGCGTTGCGAGGCAACCGCCACTTCCATCATTCGCAACCTCCCGATTCGGTCATCAGCGATATCTCCAGCAAGTTCCTGATCGCCCGACTTGCAACGGCCATCAAGCCCCCCGATCAATGGAACAAGGCCGATCTCCTGACTTTTCTGGACACGATTGACCATGAAGAAAAAGCGAACATTGATCCGTTGCTGGTGCATGCGCGCCTCAAAATCAAGGATTTCGATGGCGATACCCAAATCGCGGCCTATCTTCGGAAAGGCATGGCGAATCCCGCCAAGAAGAATCACTACACAAAAATGGTCGGCGAATGGGGCTCGCTGCCGCCTAACGAACACCTGCTGATGCCGGCACCGCGCGACCTGCTTGGCGTGCTGGTTAATCTGGACTGCGTGGCTGGCATTGACCATGCTTTGGAAATCCGCCAGCAGATTGGTAACCTGCCCGGCCACAGCTTCGATGCGCAACACGGCCCCCTTACCTTGACGCATCTTCTTTCACACAAACTGGGGAAGTCAATCGGTATTGCGGACAAGGAGCAGGTCGTGCTGTGGTCTAGCAAGGGTCTGATCGAATTTGCAAAAACGGGGTTAGCGGCAGCAGGAGTGCGTCCTGACCATTTTCAGCTGCTTTACACACTTGCTCAGGACAGTGCCCTTATGAGCCTGCAAAAAGACAAGATTGGCAACCAGACCTATGGCAGACATCCATTCATTTCCGATTTGTCGATGATCAGCGAGAGTGGAAAAAATCTCTTGCAGCTATTGATCGAGCAGCGCTCTGATCCCGACGCGGTCAATGATGCCCGCTTTTTTTGCCTGTGGAATGTGCCGCCACAGGAAACTGGCAAAGCCGACGATGCACTGCGAATGGCGCAACAACGTCAGCACAGCACGCTGCCTTTGCTTCAGGAGGCAGCAAGCTGGAGTGCGGCCGAACGCATGGAGTTAAGGCAGCAATTTATCTCCGAACAGCTCGCACGCATCCAGCTTAACCACCCGGACGAAGTGAGTTATGTACTGCGCAACGGCGTGACAGAGACAGGCAAGGTAGCGTTCATTCCGGCCTTGCAAACGTTTCGCGTCACGCAGGGTCGTCATGTGGCAACAGGCACACTAGGCCCAATCTTTGAAGGATTGCACGCCTACGATAGCGCACTCGGCGATATGGCTCTGGTTGCCGGATCGTGTCGGAAAGATACCGGAGAGCGACAGCTCGGATTGTGGCGACCGGGAACGGACAGCAAAATTCTCCCTGATCAGCTCCAATTGGGTGTACGGCATTTACCGGGCGAGCCTGGTCCCAACGGTATTGCAAAAGATGTAATTTTAATGAGCAGTAATGCGCCTGGAAATGAAATGCGACTGGTACTACGGCCTCACGGCACGACAGCAAGCGGGCACAGTGTCAGGTTCGAAATGACCGCGGCCACCGGTGCGACGCAATGCGACGACTTCGACGTTGACACCGATCGCTGCACGTCATTCAAGATGACTTGCTACATCATCAAAAAACATTACGACGAGTTTTTGGCCGGAATCGTCGAAGGCAACCTCTTTAACCACGTGGCAGTTACCCGTGACCGGTTTCATGGCACGCAATTCAAGAAACCGGAACGTGCCATCAATATTGTCCGCTACGCAATCGCCAATTTGCGCTATCTGCACGCCTGGCAGGACGCCGCTGGAGAACACTCGCCCTACAGTGATGAGGCCCTGGCCTACATAAACATGGGTACAGATGAAACGGCAAAACGTATCCGGAACCGCATTGCGATGAGCCTGCGTGACATGCGTGATGCACTGAATGAGAAACCGGAAAAAACACGCCCGTTACTCGCCGTGAAAGATGTCGCTGGTGAATGTCTTTATGACCATCTTTCAAAGCTGATCGACAGCTTCAAGACGCGTTCCTTCAGCAGCGATGCAGCCGAGGACGCGACATTTCAGTTTGGACTGGGAACAATCTGTGCGGACGGACTGGTACATCAACAACCAGATCAGAACAGGGCACGACATTTTTTTGAAAAAGGTGTGCTGCATCAACATGCAGAAAGTCAGCTCGCCTTAGGCGGCATGTACGCGCAAGGCTTTGGCGGGCTATCGGTAGACATGGGACGCGCACTCGAACTCTACCAACTTAGTGCAGCTCAAGGAAATGCCGATGCAGTCATCGCATTGCATGACGCGGCACAGCGCATGGCGCAGGAGCGCGCCGACGTAGCCGCACAACTCGAACAAGCGCGACTGCAAACGACCACATTACAAACAGAGGCGGCAGCCGCGGCAGCCGAACTCGCCGCAGCAAGGGCCGCTGCAGCAGAGGCACAACGCCCACGAGAACGATCGTGGATACGTGCCTGTTTTTCCGGCTAACGCAGCGGCAAAAGATACCGATCGCCCCACTTACTTATATCGACAACCACCATGTTTAATCCAGCACAACCGAGCGCAGGCAATACTCAATCCAGAAATGTACGGCCGCTCTTGCCTCACTCTCCTTTAGATCAGTTCACATCAACCCATCCCCAGGGTGCGATTCACGACTCGGAAAAAATCAGGCAATTCTTGATGAACAGATTCCGGAATCTGCAGCAACATCACTCGGGAGGTGAGGCGTTGTCGGTCTTTGTCAATGATGTCGACTACTTCCTTGAGGCACTTGAGCACCATCGAGGTAGCCCGGTCCGCGGCATGCGCTTCGCTACAAGGAAAGAGGCATTCGGTCTAGCAATTGCCAGCGCCGGCAACAAGCCATTCGAACTTGTCCAACACTACTTGGAGATTCCACATTTCAAAGGGAAAAACCATCTTGTCATTGAATACGCCCGAGAAAAAATCGAGCAGACGGTACGCGCGCGCTACCGGCTCCCGGCAGGGGCACAGCACCCATCACTCGTTCGCCGAATCACAGCCCAACAGCTTCAACGGATCAGTCAGGGTGATTACATTTTGCACGTATGTGGCCTATTTAATCTCGAGAAAAAAATCCACCATGCCGAGTGGACAGATTTCACGGCTCAACTGGATGACGCAAGCCGGAACACCCTGCGTGGCACTAGGCAACCTGATCAATGGGTAGGGAAAAAATATAAGGATGCCATCAGCGAACTCATCGGCATCTTCTCAGGCCAGCAAGGTCGCGGCTTGCATAACATTCACCCTGCATCACGGCTACTGGAATCCTGTTCTGGTTTTGTGTTTCATCCCAACCGAAATAATCAGGCTCAAGATCTGATCAATAGTGAATCGCCGCTTTCGTTCGAGCAGATCGGACGTACGCTCGCCTTGAAATATCTCGAATCCGTTCAATCGAACCAGCTGGACGCATTTTTTGAAGAAGCCTTCCAGCGAACTGACCCCTGTTACGAGGCAACTGTTGAAAACATCCTTGCTTTCCAGCCGACAGAAAACAGGATTGTCATCTTTCACCCGAAGCCAAAATGGATCGACAGTGCATCTGCCGAAGATAATATTGATGGGCTGTTAGTTTGGGCGGAACGGGAATTATTAAGAGATTATTCGATAAAAAAAATATCGACCTACACACATATTCACTCAAAAAAATTGACGATCTTATTTCATCCAAGGACTTTTCGAAGTTTCTTAGTGATAATCAAACATTGGTTAATCAACGATTATTTCACCTCGTCAAGCCTGGCAATGACCAGCTTTTCAAAAACTTACTAGCCGATTATGTTACGGAGTCACTCACACATGCTAAAAATAAATGAATATCGAATCACAAAGAAAAATAAATAAGCCGAAATCATGCATATCTCACATAATTATATTACACCTGTTACTGCAGGAGAACTAGGCCATCCGCCTCTTGATCAATATCCAGGGAGGCCAAAAGACACGCGATTCAGTGAGGAAGTAAACAAGTCGGGAGTGTACATACATAAATTATGTATTCACGGGGATGCGATAAAAGAACAGTTCGATAAAATCGAAAACAATCTTATACCCACCCCTGGAACGTTTGTCGGTGTCGGAATGCATCGCACCTATAACATGGACAGATGGGCGAGAACTTCAGGATTAATATTTTCACCGGATACGGCATCCATGATTTCTTATAAAGGGGATATTGCTTCCGTAAGATTGTCAAATATCGACAAGAATTTTTCCCATTTTTCTTCGGTGCCAGCGCAAGAGCAACATGCGAAATATGCACAATATCTCAGTACCAAGTTCAATCAATTAGGTGAAACAGGAACGGCATTTAACAACAGAAAGCCAAAACAACTACGCCTTGTCGAGGATGTTACATTTGCAAAAGATAAGTATAAAGAACTGGAATTGCGTTCAAATCTTGCCTTCGGCAATGAAATGCCCGACGCAAACGACTCTTCGACGATCCCAGATGAATCCAGCAAATATACCATTGCGAGACTATTGCAGTCATCAGGAGTTGATATTGACTCACTCACCAAATCAACCTTGTTAGACGTATTGATACCAATCGCACAGGAGGATACTGAACTCGGACAGCGATTACGTCATGCCATTAAAAAACTGGAGCGATTTGATAATGATGCGGCGATCAAGGTTTATTTGAACCTAGGCAAAGCGGACCCTGTGAAAAAAAATCACTATATCAATATCATGCGAAAATGGGGCGCGCAAACACCCAATGAACATCTGCTCATGCCCACGATCGCAAACATCGCAGGCATCTGTGTGAACGTGGAAGCGACAAGTGGGATTGATCAGGCATTAAAGATCAATGCGATGCTGAGTGAAAGGCAGAAAGCAAATGGCCTGGTGAGCAATAACAATCCTGCCTTTGTGTACCATCTCTCACCAAAAAGTGGGAAATCGCTTGTGCATATCGGATGGTCACAAGGCGTTTCACCCTGGTCGTCACAGGGATTAATCGAATTCGCGAAAACTGGAAAAGTAACCGGCGTAGATGGAAATACGTTCAAACCGGATCACTTCAAGTTACTTCATGCATTGGCCGATGCCAGTACACTTGTTTTTTTTGAAAATGAAAAGACTTTACTAAACTGTAAATTTTCAAATAACTTTATAGACAATCTGTCCCTCGTCAAAGATAACAATGATAATTTATTACATATTGCCATTGCAAATAACAGGGATATCGATACCATAAAATTTCTCTATTTTTGGCAAGTAAACGCGTTTACCGAAAAAAACTCAGAACAACTTACTGCGCTGGATCTTGCAAAGAAAAATAATCATCCAGCTTGTTCTTTTTTACAAACAGCTAAAGGTTGGGATGGTAATTCTGCGATTGTCTCACCAAACAGAAATGCTTATATCATCGAGCGACTAGAAAAACTGCCGAAAATTTCAGATTATTATGAAATGAGGAATGGGCGCTCCGAACGTGGAGAAATAAAATACATTTCTGAACAGGGGACTTATCGCGTAACAAAAGGAAATGGTTATTTTAACAGAGAGAAAACTATTTCCTGGAAAGGTATTCAGAAATACTAGCCTATACTTATTGATCTTGCACCTTCAGTCGGCTCAATCGATGTCGGAGGTAATCATGTCGACATTGGAATTCTTAATTTAAATAATACACTGCAATCGGATACTGGACTTCCGCCGATTTCGTATCAATATCGTCCTGCAATAAGATTGTCATTAATTTTACCTAAAAGAAATGAAGGAATCAGCTTTTCTAGCACATTACCTTCGGTTAACTTTATGTATGAAATTGAACTTACTGGTGAGACAACACGTTTTCTAGAGGCTGATATCGAAGGAAGCAAAAATTTATTAGTAAAGGATGGTATATACGATCCTGATCCTACCTGCTGTACTCACTTCAAGGCAAAACTTTTTCTTCCAAAAAAGCTCAAAAAACATATTGATGAGCTCTCCGAGGCTAAAGTATTTACGCATCTCCCCATTGACGAAAGAAGTTTTGACAGATCCCTGCCAGAAAACGAACGCCACCTTATTGTTTGTAAGTATTCGCTTGCTAATCTTCGTTATTTATCAGGATGGAAAAAGAATATAGCGGAACTTGGTCCTGAAGAAATGAAATTTTTAATCAATGAGAACCCTGGCTTCATTGAAAAAACCAATCTCTTATTGGAAGAACAAAAAAATCTTCTACATCAGTCACTGAGTCGAAATTACCAAGATATCCTCGCTCCTGAGTGTGAAAAAATCGATGCATACGGACGATGTTTACTTCAGGAATTCGCTCAGGAATACCTTCATTACTCCCAATCGGAACATGCGGACATGCAATATAAGTTGGCTTGCAAAATGACGTCGCGAAACCAAGTCACAGATGCCGATCTTGTAATTGCCAGGCAACTTTATGAAAAAGCTGCAGTTCACGCCCATGGCGAAGCTGAATTTGCACTCGCCCAATTTCATCAAAACGGAATAGGTGGATTGACCGCATGCAAAGCTACAGCACGACACTTTCTCGATCGCGCGGCAGACCATAATGTTGATGAAGCAAAAGCGGCACGCCGCCTGCTCACTGGGACTCGCAAGCGCCTCGTCAATTCATTCGTGAAACTCATGTTCCCGAAGAAATAAATACAATTCACGCCAGCATTAGCCGGTGACCATTGTAGGGGTCTAACGAAATCGGACACCTCGGTAGGTGGATAATCCACCAAAAGAGGAATCGCATATGAGAAAGCAGCGCAGGAATTTTGATACGAGCTTCAAGCTTGAAGTCATACGGATGGTTCGTGAACAAGGGTTGAGCGTCAAGCAGGTCAGCGATAGTGCCGACATCGGCGAGAAGGGGTTACGTCGATGGCTGAAGCAATACGATGCAGAGCAAAGGGGCGAAAAGGGCATCGGCAATGCGCTCACTGTTGACCAGCAGCGCATCCGCCAACTGGAAACTGAGAACCGACAATTACGTGGCGATGTAGATATATTAAAAACGGCCTTCACGGCGCGCCGAGCCCCTTATGGATAGAAACACAGGGGGGATTTACAGCGATTTCCGACTCGCCTAGACTGGTTACGGAGCTCAGAGAATAGCCGCTTGCTTCTTGGTGGTACCAACCCCGTCAAAAAACCTGGCTTAGGGGAATCTGCGGACCCGTCTGTGGTGGCAACCTGTGTTGACCCCGTTTAGGAATTTGATTTTTCCGTGACCCCATCTGAGACCATTTTCATTTTCCATTTCTCGGAGAATTGTTATGGCAAAACGCATATCAGGCGATGCGACCGTCTCGCCTCCCCAACCATCCGCGTCGCTCCCGGCAGACAAGCAGTTGGCGCTGCGAGGACTGCCAGTAATACACGAACGTGCTGCAGGCATCGATATTGGCTCCCGCTTCCATATGGTCGCGGTCAGCCCGCAACTCTGTGATGAGCCGGTGCAGTCGTTCCAGGCCTTCGCCGGTGATCTGGTGCGAATGGCCGACTGGCTCTTAGCCGTTGGCATTCAAACCGTGGCAATGGAATCGACGGGAGTTTATTGGGTAGCTGTTTTTGAAATACTGGAGTCCAGGGGGCTGGAGGTTATTCTGGTCAATGCACGAGAAGCCAAGGCGGTTCCCGGTCGCAAAAGCGACGTCAATGACGCTCAGTGGCTGCAACGATTGCATGCCTGCGGACTTCTGCGCGCGAGCTTTCGTCCCACACACAACATTGCCGCACTCCGGACCTACTTGCGGGCCAGAGAGCGCCATCTGGACTACGCGGCAGCCCATATCCAGCACATGCAAAAAGCATTGACCTTGATGAACTTACAACTACACCACATCATTACGGACATCACCGGGGTGACAGGGATGGCGATTATTCGCGCCATCGTGGCAGGCGAACGCGATCCCGCAGTCCTTGCTGCCCATCGAAATCGCTGTTGCAAGGCAAGCGAAGAGACGGTGCGCGCGGCTCTGGTTGGTAACTATCAACCCGAACATGTCTTTGCACTAGGCCAAGCATTGCGCCTTTATGACTTTTATCAAACGTGTATTGCTGAATGTGATGCTCAGATCGAACAGGCTGTGGCGGTACTAAATCTAGAACGTTCCCTCCCGGAAGCGCCACTGCCGAAACAGAAGCACAAAACAAAGCAGCCCAATGATGTCAACTTCGATGTGCGCAGCGCACTATACCAACTCACTGGTACCGACCTGACGCAAATTCACGGGATTGGCCCGTTTCTCGCGCTGCGATTGGTGGCTGAATGCGGAACGGATTTATCTAGGTGGAAGAGTGCCAAGCATTTCACGTCGTGGCTGGCGCTGGCGCCGGGCTGCAAAATCAGTGGCGGCAAAGTGCTTTCGGCGCATACACGCAAGACGTCGAACCGGATCGCCGCGCATTTGCGCTTGGCCGCAGTGACGGTGGGGCGGACCAGCACTGCACTGGGTGCTTTTTACCGACGACTGGCTGCACGGATTGGCAAGGCAAAAGCTGTCACGGCCACAGCCCGAAAAATTGCAATCCATTTTTACAATGCCATGCGATTCGGCATAGCGTACAAGGATCCCGGTGCGGATCAGTATGAACAGCAATACAGGGATCGTATCGTCAAACAATTGCACCGGCGGGCGGCTGAATTTGGTTTTGTCTTGTCCTCAAAGGAGCCGCTATTGCAGGCAGCGAGTGGTGGTGTTTCTTAGTAGGAAGCATTGGCCTTCTTTACCCGAGAATTGAGATGAGTTATCGCCTGATTAAATCACTGCAAACGAACGGAGGGTGTAAATAATTTTCTGATAAACGTCCCGGGTTGGTTCCGGGCATTTTTTCGCTGACATTGCTGCTGCCCTTGAGAATGATTGCGTGCTGGCCACTTGTTCACGCAACTCCCTGTTGCGTAAGTGAACTGCCTCGCATACCAATCCAACTAACTGTCTCTAGCGGTGTGATCGGAGCATCATGCTCCGATCTGTCGTTCATACTTAGCACGGAGCAAATGCTCGCCTGTCCGCTTTGCTGGCATGCTTCAAGTTCCACTTTTATTCAGCTTACGGAGAACCCATGAACAAACTATCCCTTGCCATCCTGCTGTCCCTCGCCGGCATGGCCGGCTTCGCCAACGCGCAGTCCGGCATCACCGAAAGCACCGACCCGGCAAAAATCGCAGCGATCGAACAGCGGGCCCGGGAACTCGGTCAGGTGCAGCCGGCGGTCGAGGCGGGCAAGCCGATGCCTGCGATGCATCATGGCGACCGGCATCACGAGAAAAAGCATCATGGCATGAAGCATCATGGTGACAAGCGTCACGGCATGATGCATCCTCCGGGTCATGGCGAACGTGCTGTTCCGGTTGCGCCATCGGCTCCGATGGCGCCAGCGCCAGGCAAGTAACAACGCCAGCAATCCGATGCCGCCGTGACCGTGTTCCAATTCACCGGTGCACGCGGCACATGCCGAGTCCTTGGCACTCAACGGGCCAATCGCTCAACCACCACCGCAGCCTCCCTGCATCAAAACCAGCCCGCACTTCCTGCCGTATCCCCGGATTTCATTCGCCTCGTTTTCGGTTGCCCCGTGCTCCTGATCGTCATTAAAATGCGCCTGGAATTCGCCCGGCATGGCGACCAGCACCGCGTCCTGCTATCGTGGCAACACTCCATCGTCTGATCCGGGAGGCGGCCACGTTGCAGCGGTTCGCTGTCGAACAGGCGATGCCCCCTGTTGCACTTTTTCCGACCACACTTCCATGACAATCTGGCATACACCAATCGACCTGATCGCACTCAAGGCAGCGCATGCCGACACCGCAATTTCCCATCTCGGCATCGAGATTACGGAGTTTGGTGACGACTTTCTAATTGGCCGGATGCCGGTCGACCACCGCACCGTGCAGCCTTTCAAACTACTGCATGGCGGCGCATCGGTACTGCTGGCCGAAACGCTGGGCAGTTGCGCCTGTGTCCTGACGCTGGATGCGAGCAAGCAGTTTTGCGTCGGCCAGGAAATCAATGCCAACCATCTGCGCGCCGTGCGCAGCGGCTTCGTGACCGGTCGTGCAACGCCGATTCATCGCGGGCGCTCCAGCCAGGTCTGGGAAATTCGCATCAGCGATGACACCGGCAAACTGGTCTGCATTTCCAGAATCACGATGGCGGTGCTGGATCTGCGGTGAGGCGACGAAGAAGTCCGGGGGCCGGTGCTGCGGTGATGGTGCCACCGTGCCAGAATGGCGCTCTTTGCAATCATCACTGTTCATTGGAGTTCCTGTGAGATCAACCCGCGCAACCGCTGCCGTCGAACGACTGAAATCCCGCAGCGGCAATCCTGATTACGCCTTGATGCGTACTGCTGCAGGCCTGTTTTGCCTGATGCTGGGCCCCGCTGCCGATCCGGCGTCGCGCCTGTCCGAGCTCTTGCCGCTGGATGAATTCGTCGCTTTCGTCAACAGTTTCGGACCGCAAATTCCACGCCGCGTCACGAAGAACGATGCCGCGTTCGAGAAGCAACTGGTCGCAAAAAAACCGGTCGAGTGATTTTGCGATGGCGGCACCAAAGTAATCTGACTGCCGTTTTCCTGTAATCCATCCTCTGTAATCCACTCGATCGTTGATCTTCATCGTCAACCGTGCAATTAGCTGGTCGAGATTGAAACTGCTTGGCGCAACAGCCGTCTTAAAAATTGTCGCGCTCTGGACTGTGGTTCAGGTGCGCTGGCGAATTTCATGCACTCTTCCTGTGCCACATTGTCTTTTTCAGCTTACGGAGATCTTATGAAGAAACTTTCCATCGTTTTATTGATGTCCCTTGCCTCCTATGCCGGTGTTGCCAGTGCGCAGACCAGTGCGAGTGGTATTACCGAAAGCACCGATCCTGCAAAAATCGCCGCCATCGAACAGCGTGCACAACAATTGGCTCAGGCGCAAACCACGACCGATGCGACCGGTAGCAAAGCCGTGGACAACACCAAGCCGATGGCGAAAAAGAAGCACGCCAAAAAGCATCGCACGGCCGAGAAAAAATCCATGGCGCAGCCTGCGGCAGCGGGTGGTGCGGGTGCAACTGGTGCCAGCAATGCGGGTGCTTCCTCCGGCGCCACTGCGCCATCGATGTCGTCCACGCCATCGACATCCGCAAGCCCGTCAACATCGTCCGGATCATCGACGTCTGCCAGCCCGTCGACCTCGGCCACACCATCGACCTCGTCTGCACCGTCAAAATCATCTACGCCATCGACACCCGGTTCCACTGCGACATTGAAGCCAGGCAGCTGATGCTGATGCGCAGTGCGTGCAGGTGACCACGCACTGTTCACCGAATGCGCGTACCCACGGTTGCACCGACAAGCACTCTCGTTGCGGCGGTTGCGATTCAAGCCGACTCCCGGCCCCCGGACATTGCTGCTCGCAGACGGTTTCAATGTAATGACCCTGGCGGGAAAGTCCTCTGCCTGGGTAAGGTGCCTGTCTTGTTGGCGCCGTATTTCCCGTTGCCGAATCCCGGACAGGGTCTATTCAGCTGAACCTGTCTGCTGGCGTGGGAAGGGTAGCGGTGATCAATTCCGCTAAAACCCAAGGCCGCGAAGGAGCGGAGCAGGGACACAGCGGCAGATCAATGAGACGGCTTTTTTGGGCTACCGCATCACGGAATCGATTGGGAAATGCCCTGACAATCATTGGTTAATCGAACACAACCGGATGTCCTGAATGCCCTTAACCCAGCTAGAACCCTACCTCTTCAAGGCCGTCGATATCCTGTACGGCAAGATGGACGGTCCCGACTTCAGGGAATACATCGCCGGGATTCTGGTCCTCAAACGCTGCTCCGATGTGTTTGACCAGAACCGCCAAAAGATCATTCTGAATAAGCTGCTGTCACCTAACCCATGACCAGTCGCCCTGTTTCACTAACCCCACCCCCCACCGGCTATACCGACTGGCTGGCCGAACTCAAAACCCGCATCCATAGCGCCCAGCAACGCGCCGCACTGGCGGTCAATCGCGAACTGGTGCTGCTGTACTGGCAGATGGGCCGCGATATTCTTGAGCGACAGGGCAGGGAGGGGTGGGGGGCGAAGGTGATCGAGCGGCTGGCGCATGATTTGCGCACGGCATTCCCCGACATGAAGGGCTTCTCTCGCGCCAACTTGATGTCCATGCGTTCCTTTGCGGAGGCTTGGCCCGATCCGGCAATTGTCCAACAGGCTGTTGGACAATTGCCGTGGGGGCATAACCTCGTGTTGCTGGCCAAGTTAAAAAATCCGGCACGACGGCTGGCGTACGCCCAACGGGCTATTGAGCATGGCTGGTCACGTGCGGTACTGACTATTCATATCGAGGCCAGTTTGCTTGAGAGAGAAGGCAAGGCGGTGACGAACTTTGCAGAGCGCCTGCCTTCGTTGGGTAGTGACCTGGCGCAGCAAACACTGAAAGACCCTTACCTGTTCGACTTTCTGGATGTTGGCCAAAAGGCCCATGAACGCGAGATCGAAGGCGCGCTGGTACAACATGTCACGCGGTTCTTGCTGGAGTTGGTCGCAGGTTTTGCGTTCGTCGGGCGGCAAGTGTCACTGGAAGTGGGGGGTGATGATTTCTTCATTGATCTTTTGTTCTATCACCTCAAGTTGCGCTGCTATGTGGTGATCGAACTTAAAGCGGAGAAGTTCAACCCAGAGCACTTGGGGCAACTCAGTTTTTACCTGGCGGCCGTCGATGGCCAGATCAAAAGCGAGCACGACGCGCCCACCATCGGCCTGCTGCTATGCAAGAGCAAGAACAAGGTGGTAGCCGAGTACGCGTTGCGCAATGTTGCTGCGCCCATCGGCGTGGCCGAGTATCAATTGCTCGAATCGCTGCCCGACATCCTGCAAACCAGCCTGCCCAGCATCGAGCAGATCGAACAGGAACTGACTGGCCCGGATGATGCAACAACCGAGGGAGATGCTTGACGGGATGGGAACTCGTAGGCGTCGAAAAGCCGTTGCTCGGCCAGTCGCAAGGCTTGAGCTGGACGGACATCGAGGGCAATATCGAAGACCATGCCATCACCGGCGGTGGCTCCCACGCGCATCGCACGGCTCAAACTGATCGAGGTCAATCAGACGGTGACCGAGCTGCCGCTGCCCACAACGTCAGGCATGCAACCAATCAACCACGATTAGACCAGCTCGATCGTAGCCACCACCGGCGTGTGATCCGACGGCTGCTCCCACTTGCGCGGCACCTTGTCGATCACGCAGGCGGTGCAGGCCGCAGCCAGTGCCGGCGACAGCAGGATATGGTCGATGCGCATGCCGAAGTTACGGCGGAATCCCATTTGTCGGTAATCCCACCAGCTGAACAATTTGGCGGGCTGCTCGAACAGCCTGAAGGAGTCAGCCAGTGGCAAATCGATCATTCTGCGAAACGCTGCCCGCTCCGGTTCCGATACCAGTATCTGCCCGACCCACGCGGCCGGATCGTGCACATCGCGGTCGTCGGGGGCGATGTTGTAGTCGCCGAGCAGCGCAAATTTCGGATGTGCCGCGACTTCGAGAGTGAGCCATTGCTGCAGGCCGTCCAGCCAGCGCAGCTTGTACTGATACTTGTCCGAATCCGGCGCCTGACCGTTCGGAATATAGGCGCAAATGACGCGCACGCCCTTGATGGTGGCGGCGATCAGACGCTGCTGTTCGTCGGCAAAGTGCGGGTTGTTACGGACCACATCGGTCATCGGATGGCGCGACAGGATGGCCACGCCGTTGTAGGTTTTCTGGCCGCTGAAAACGACGTGGTAACCGGCGGCTTCGATCTCTGCCTGCGGGAATTTTTCATCGATGGTTTTGGTTTCCTGCAGGCAGAGCACATCGACCGGATTGTCGGCCAGCCATTGCAGGACCTGGGGCAGGCGGACTTTGAGGGAATTGACGTTCCAGGTGGCGAGTTTCATGGGGGCTAGTGAGTAGATGACGTGGCGTGGTTTTATCACAGATCGGGCTGGCGGCGCTGCATTGGGTTGGGCGACACGGCTTGCCGATCCAGCGGATCTACGATCCGTTTGTGAATGTGATGAAGAACTCCCACGGCGTGATGAAGAACTCTCGCGTTGGCCGGACACTCAAACGTGCCTTCAACGCCAGTCAAGACGGCACTATGCTTTCGCCCAGGTGAATCAGTCTGCGGGCTTCCTCTGTCACCTCGTGCTCGAACGCATCGTCGAATGCAATCAATTCGGTCGCTGTGAGACCTACCTCGTCACTTAACGCTACTTTCTTCCAGTCCTTAACAGTTGCCAGCACGACCGCCAGTACCGCATGCGCCTGCTCCGACGTTAACGAAAAGTAGGATGCCTCATCAAGGAGCATCTGTACCGAGTCAATCGGCCCGGTATCCTCCGTCAACCAGGTTTTCGATTCACGCAATTTGCCGGGCATGGGATTGACGTCGAACGCAGGTGCCAGTTTCCACTGACCACCTCCCGCATAGAGAAAACCGTGGTTTTGCAAGTGGTCGTCCGTATTGGTAATGAGTAAATTAAAAACCAGCCGACGCCACAGCTCACGGGCATCGTCATCCGGATTCACGCAGGTCTTTCGCATCACGTCGACAATTTCGGTGTAAGCGTGGGTTTCCTCACGTGATGATTGCAGCATTGACGCTGCGGAAAGATAGGGTATTCGTTTGTCGTCAGGCCCTCTGTCGAATCGTTCGATGAGCGCGACTGCCGCGCTGTTGAGAGAAACGGCGCGTGCCGTGGCGGTGGTGATGCCTGCGCGCCGCGATAAAGCCAGCGCGAGAATTTCACCCCGTGTGACGTTGATCGTATCGTTCACGCTAGAAAACTTGCCAATAACGAGTTTGCCGTTTTCATCGAGGACGGTGCACTTGGGGCGCATGCCTCCTAACGAGGTGCCTTTTCCCTGCAGGTATCTCAGGTCTTCCGCAGTCTCTGTATTGTTCTCGATCGCGTGACTTGCCGAGAGCATGTGTTCCAGCTCCAGTAATGGCGGCGTTGTTCGCCGACCGGCATCGGCCGTCCGCAAGTAAAGCCCCGCTTTATGCAGGCGAAGTGCGCCAACGCGGCTGAAGTCATCGACAGCGCAGAGATAGTCGAGTTCGCAGAGCGGCAACAAGCGGGAGTTTTCCTTGCGCGCCTTCGCATGCGCACGCTCGATGACGCGCCGCCCCCAGGCATCCGGCGCAGTGTCGGCGATTGCTGAATGGAAAACAGAATCCACTTTAGGCGGTGCGCGTCGCGTTGCATACCCTGCTTCAAACGGGAGATCGGGTGAAATTGCGAAGCCGTCCTGATGCTCCAGCCACGCTGCGGCGTAAGCAAACTGCGATAGCTCCCGCTGGCCTTGACGCACAAACGTCAAGTGACCTACAAGCGTTCCAGCTGAGCCGAGACGTACTTCGACGATTTCCTGCGTGTTGAGTTTTGACCCATTGGCTTTCACAAAAAATTGTTCCTTTTCAGAACGCGTTTTCACGCTTTTTGCTGTGGCGTACACGTTTGGGCAGACGGTCATCCATCAACGTCAAGCCAATTTCGTCCTGCCCGCTGTCCAGCAGCGTCACCAGACGGTCGAGCTCACCAAACAGGAACAACATGCGCGCGAGGAAATGCAGTGGCACCTTCAGGTCACCATTTTCGAGTCGCTTGACGGTGTTCAATGAAGCACCAATGCGCTTGGCCACTTCTTGCTGCGTAAAATTTCTGCGGCGACGTGCGCGGTTAAGGTCTTCCCCCAGCTTGCCAAGCGCGCGGACCACTGGCGCTGGCGCCGGAAGCCCGGTATTACGGCTCTGGTCGGGGCTCTCAGAATCTTTAATAGGCTCCATGAGAGCTATTGTAGTGAGAATCGTAGGGAGGATCAAGAGTCAGTCTGAAAAGTCCTGATCAGCGTTTTTAGGTAACACAGAAGCCGTTTTCAGAGGCGTGATGTGTAAGAGGCATCGCAATGTGAACTATTCTTTGAAGATTTATTTTCTTTAAAGTAATGTCGCGCACTGATCTTGCATAGACGAATGCGTATCGAATATCGACGTTGAGATTGGCGTTACAAAAAGTCTGTGGCAAGAAGAGGGTGGCAATGCGTTTCGTCCTGCTCGGTGGGGGTGGTCAGCAGGCTAGTCGTAATGGCGTCACCCCGCGCCCGCAATCCGCATCAACCCACCACCAGCTCCACCACATGCTCCACCCCGTCATCAACCATCACCAGCGTCACACCCGGCTGCACCACACCATCCACCGACAACGCAGCCACCGCACCGCGCCGCACCGTAATCAGATACACGCTGCTGCGATACCGATAGCGGATACGGAACGTGTCCCAGCCCGCTGGCATGAGTGGCGTCAGTTGCAGCTTGTCGACCTCCAGCCCAATGCCCAGCAGCGATTCGATGATCAGGCGGTACATCCAGCCCGATGAACCGGTGTACCAGGTCCAGCCGCCGCGACCGATGTGCGGTTCAACTGCATACACGTCGGCCGCCACGACATACGGCTCGACCTTGTAGATCGCCAGTTGTGCGGCATCGCGGGCATGGTTGACCGGGTTGATCATGTTGAGCAATTCCCAGGCGCGGGCACTGTCGCCCATGCGGGCAAACGCCATGGCGGTCCAGATGGCAGCGTGCGTGTACTGACCACCGTTTTCGCGCACGCCAGGGACATAGCCACGGATGTAGCCTGGGTTCTGGCCCGCTTTGTCGAACGGTGGATCGAGCAACTGGATCAGCCCGTGGTCGCGACGCACCAGGCGCTGGTCGACCTGCGCCATCGCGCTGGCAGTGCGGACCGGGTCGCCGGCGCCGGACAGGACCGCCCAGCTTTGCGAGATCGAATCGATCTGGCATTCCTCGTTGGCAGCGGAACCGAGCGGGGCGCCGTCATCGAAATACGCGCGCCGGTACCAGTCGCCATCCCAGGCATTGGCTTCGATATTGGTCTGCAGCAGCGCGGCCTGTTCGTGGCAGCGCGCGGCGAAGGGCAGATCGCCAACCAGCGTGGCGACGTCGGCAAAGCGCATCAGCACGTCGTACAGGAAGAACGCCAGCCAGACGCTTTCGCCCTTGCCGTGCTCGCCGACCTTGTCCATGCCGTCGTTCCAGTCGCACGAGCCGATCAGCGGCAAGCCATGCACGCCGAAACGCAGACCGCGTTCAATGGCGCGCACGCAGTGCACGTACAAGCTGGCTGATTCGGACGAGCGTTGCGGCAGGTCGTAGTAGGAGTCTTCGTCGGCATTGACCGGCCGGCCTTCGAGGAAGTGGGCAGCGTCGTCCAGCACGCCGCGGTCACCGGTGGCTATCACGTAGCGGTGTGCCGCCAGCGGCAGCCACAGGTAATCGTCCGAGCAGTGCGTGCGCACGCCACGGTCCGCCGGCGGATGCCACCAGTGCTGCACGTCGCCTTCGACGAATTGATGCGCGGCGCAGCGCAGCAGCTGTTCGCGCAGCAGATGCGGTTCGGTGTGGATCAGTGCCATCGCATCCTGCAGCTGATCGCGGAAACCGAACGCGCCGCCGGACTGGTAATAGCCACTGCGCGCCCACAGCCGGCAGGCGATGGTCTGGTACATCAGCCAGCCGTTGGCCAGCACATTGAGGGCGGGATCGGGCGTTTCGATCTGGACGGCGCCCAGCACATGGTCCCAATGCTTGCGTAATGTGTCGAAGGCCGCGTGCGCCGCGACCGAGCCGCGGAAACGCTGGATCAGCGTGCTGACATCGGCATTGCGTCGACCGGCGATGCCGAGCATGAAAATGACTTCGCGCTGCTGACCGTCGACCAGGTCCATCGGCACCTGAATCGCCGAACACGGATCGACGCCGGCACCGGCCTTGCCGGACAGACGCACCCGGCCCATGGCAGCCGGGTTCTCCAGCGAGCCGTTGCGTCCGATGAATTCGGTGCGGTCGCCGGTGATGGTGCGGTTGGTGGTGTCGACGTCGAAGAACGCGATCCGGTCGGCGAACTCGGTGTTGTACGCATTGCGGGCGAACATCGCACCGGTGATCGGGTCGAGTTCGGTGACGATGTGCATGTTCGACTTGGCACGCAGGTCAGCCAGCACCCATTCGACGTAGCCGGTGGCCGAAATGCGGCGTGCCATGCCGGAGCGATTGGTGACCTTGAGTACCGAATATTTGATCGATGCATCCAGCGCGACATAGACCCACAATTCGGAATGGATGCCGTCCTGCACGTGCTCGAACACGCTGTAACCGAACCCGTGGCGGGTCAGGTAGGTGCCCGTGCCGCGGCAGGGCAGCGGTGCCGGTGACCAGAACTTGCCGGTGTCGTCGTCACGCAGATAAAACGCTTCGCCGCTGGTGTCCGACACCGGGTCGTTGTTCCAGGGCGTGAGGCGGAATTCGTGCGCGTTTTCGCCCCAGGTGTAGGACTGGCCACTTTCGGAAATGACGCTGCCGAAATGCGGATTGGCCAGCACGTTGCTCCATGGTGCCGGCGTGCGCTGTTGGGCGGAGGTGGTAATCAGGTACTCGCGCCCGTCGGGGCTGAAGCCGCCGATGCCGTTGGCCAGAATCCGTTCCGGCTTGAGCGCCTCGTGGCTGGTGGCAGGTGCGACCGTGCGCCCGCTGCCAGTGCGCAGCGGCACCAGCGCCGGCACGCGCAACTCCTGCATGCTGCGCCGCTGGACCTGTTCGGCCAGCGTGCCGTGGCTGTCGCTGAGGACTGCGCGCGCGACCGACTTCAGCAGCACGTGGTCTTCAGGCGCGATCTGTTCGGATTGCCGCACAAAAATTCCGCCCGGCCGATCGATCGACTGCGCTTCCATGCCCGAGGCGATCAGCCCCATGATTTGCTCGTGCAGCACCTGGCGGTAACTGGCGTGGTCTTCGTTCCAGATCACCAGGTCGACCGCCAGCCCTTTCAGGCGCCAGTAGGCATGCGCCTGCACCAGTTGACGGATCAGGTCGATGTTGGCCAGTGCCTTGATCTGCACCAGCACGATCGGCAGGTCGCCCGAAATCGCATAGCTCCACAGGCCGGATTGTCCGCGCCGGTTCTTGATCAGGATGCTGGCATCGGCGCGCAATGCCGGGTTCATGTAGACCACCGAACCGGCCAGGCGACCATATAGCTGGGCGTCGGTTTCGGTGGCATTGAGCTGGCGCAGCACGACCTGGCTATGTGTCCAGGCCAGTTCGAAGACGCGATCGGCGAGGTGACGGTCCTGGTATTTTTCGATCAGGTGCAGGGCGCTGTCGCGCGTCTCGACCATTCCGGTGACCATGTCGACGCTGGCGGATTCTTCGGGTTCGAGCGTGATCTGATAACGGATCGCGACGATCGGGTCGAGTACCGAGCCGGCGCTGTTGGACAGGTGAACGGCATCGGTCAGCGCCGCCGGAGCGCTTAGCAGATTGCCGCGCCCGATAAATGCCATGCGGTCGGTCTCGAACGAGACCGGGCCGATGGTGCTGCCATGGACCACTACCTGATGCAGCATCCACGGCATCTGCTCGTTGGCGGAACGCGGCCGGCGGGTGCAGAGGATGGCGCCGCTGTCCGGCAGCAGTTCGGTTTGCACGAACAGGTTGCTGAAGGCCGGATGGGCGGCATCGGCAGCCGCCGGTGCCATCACCACTTCGGCGTAGCTGGTGATGTCGATGGTGCGGCGCAGGCGCGAGCGGTTGGTGATCTTGGTGCGGCGGATTTCGATGTCGTCTTCCGGCGAGACCACGACTTCGGTATGCATGTCGATCTCGTTGTCGGTACGGCGGAATTCGGCCCTGCCTTCCGAAAAAATCACTTCGTAACTGTGCGGTTCGGTCAGTGTCGGCTGATAGGTGGTCGACCAGAAATGTCCGTCGTCGAGGTCCCGCACGTAACAGAACGTGCCCCAATTGTCGCGCGTACTGTCAGCACGCCAGCGCGTGACCGCCAGGTCTTTCCAGCGGCTGGAACTGCCGCCGGAATTACTGATCATCACGTGGTAGCGGCCATTTGACAGCAGCTGGATTTCGGGTGTGCGGCTATCGGTGCGGTGGAACACGCGCATGGGCATCGACTGCTCGCCGGTGGTGGTACGGATGTCGGCCAGTTCGGTGGTGTTCGAATAATGTGCAGTGGCGTTCGGGATGCGCTCGTGCAGCAGCAGCATGGTGGCCTGGAACAGCGGATCGGACGCAAAGCGGCGCTGCATCGGCCGCTCGCACAGCAGGTAGGCCAGACTCAGGAAGCCCATGCCCTGGTGATGCACCATGAACGATTTGATGACGGCGCTGGTTTGTCCGCGCGGCAGGCGCGAGGTGGTGTAATCGATCGCTTCGTACATGCCGTAACGACCTTCGAAACCTTCCTTGCACAGGCGCTGCAAATTCAGGCAGGCAGCTTCCGGCGCGACCATCAGCGCCATCATGGTGGCGTAGGGCGCGACCACCAGATCATCGCCCAGGCCACGCTTGAGACCCAGCCCCGGTACGCCGAAGGCGCGGTACTGGTAGTTCAGCGCGGCGTCGAAGGTATTGAAGCCCGATTCCGAAATACCCCAGGGCACGTCGCGCTGTGCGCCATAGTCGATCTGGCGTCGTACCGCCGACCGGTAGGTCTGGTCCAGCAGGGTGTCGTCGAAGGTCGGCATGACCAGCAGCGGCATCAGGTATTCGAACATCGAGCCACTCCAGGACACCAGGATCGGTTCGCCACCGGCCACCGTCAGCTGGCGTCCGAGTGCAAACCAGCTCTCCTGCGGCAGCTGGCCCTGCGCGATCGCAACGAAGGTTGCCAGGCGCGCTTCCGAGGCCAGCAGGTCGTAGAAGCTGACATCACGGCGGCGCTCGCTGACGTTGTAGCCGATCGAGAGCAGCTTGGTGGTGTGGTCGAACAGGAAGTCGTATTCCATGCGGGCGAATTCGTTGGCCTGCATGGCCAGGCGATGGATGTCGGCGATACGGTCGAGCGCCAGCCTGCTGCCGGATTCGAGCGCGTCGAGCAGCGCGGCGAAGGCGGCGTGTTGCGCATCCGAATCGAGTGTCGCGCGTTGGGCGTCCAGCTCGGCCTGTAATTTGTTGCTGATCTGCGCAACCTCGGCCAACGTCGGAATCACGTCGAGTGCTGCACGCAGGTCGGGGTGCAGCGTCAGACGGTCTTCGTCCTGCAGCGCTACCCAGGGTGCCAATGCCATCAGTTCGGTGTGGCGTTCGCGGCATTCATTGGCCAGTGCAGTTGCCCACCAGAGGACTTCGGCATCGGCTGTCGCACCGAGGTGGCCGATGAGGTCGGTCGCCTCGTTGGCCAGGTCTTCCAGCGTGGCTGCAATACTGCGCAGGCTGTGTGGCGGGTACGCCAGTGCCTGCTGGAGGCGCGCCTGGAAATCCGCCAGTGCCGCCGCCGGTGGTGCGTTGGTGGCGGCAAGCAGTGCGTTGACCGTATCGCCGATCCCGCTAAAACTTTGCGGCGGCAGGATTGGTGCATGGGCCAGCATTTCCAGTCCGGGTCGCAGCGTCAGCAAATGTCCGGCCAGGTTGCCACTGTCGACACTGGAGACGTACATCGGCGACAGCGGTGCCAGCGAGACCGTGTCGTACCAGTTGTAAAAATGCCCCTGGAAGCGCTCCAGCCGGTTCATCGTGTGCAACGCGTGGTCGGTGCGTTCGAGCAGTCGACCCAGTCCGATATAACCGAAGTCCCAGGCAGCCAGATTGGCCAGCAGTGACAGGCCCATATTGGTCGGCGAGGTACGGTGCGCGATCACGGCGACCGGTTCCTGTTGCACATTGTCGGGCGGCAGCCAGTTGTCCTGCGCGCCGACATAGGTTTCGAAAAATCCCCAGGTCTTGCGCGCAAGCTTGCGCAGGTACAGGGTCTGGGAAGTGCTCAGGACAGCAGGTGCCTGTTGCCGTGGCCGACTGATCCACCAGGCCACCGCCGGCGACAACCACCACAGCACCAGCAACGGTGCCGCGCCGGCCAGTGCCATCGGCCGGTAGGCCATGAACAGTCCTGCTGTCACCAGCGCCAGTACCGGCGCAAACCACATCGATTCGTACACATCGCCGAGGTGATTGTTGTCGCGCCGTGCCACCCGGCCTGACGGTTGCCATTCGAGCAGACGGCGTTTCGAGACCAGCATGCGCCACAGCGTACGCACGATGGCATCAACACTGAAAGCGGCTTCATACGGCAGGAACGTCAGTTGCAGCAGACCGTGCGCCAGATGACGGACGCCGGCGCGGTTGACTTCGGCCAGATGCTGGGTCAGCAATGCCTCGTCAGGTTTGCGCACCAGGTCCATCAGGATCGCCACGGCGGCGGGACCGAGCACGATGACCAGCGCCACCAGCGTCCAGAACCAGCCGGCCGGCAACAGGCTCCAGCCGATCAGCAACATTGTCACCAGCGCAGGTGCGACCAGGCTGCGACGCAGGTTGTCGAACAGCTTCCAGCGCGCCAGTGCCGACAGCGGATTGCGATTGCGCGGTCCGGCGCGACCGTCACCGTTGGTGGCACCCGGCACCGTAGGAAACAGCCATGCCAGCAATTGCCAGTCGCCGCGAATCCAGCGATGGCGACGGCTGACGTCATCGCGGTAGCGGGCCGGATACTGTTCGTGCAACTGGGCGTCGCTGATCAGTCCGGCACGGGCATAGCAGCCTTCCAGCAGGTCGTGGCTGAGGATCTGGTTGTCGGGCAATTTGCCATGGAGCGCACGTTCGAACGCATCGATATCGTAGATACCCTTGCCGATGAACGAGCCTTCGCGGAACACGTCCTGATAGACGTCGGAGACGGTGCGGGTGTAGGGATCAATGCCGGGTTCACCGGCACACAGTTTTTCGTACAGCGACGCACTTGCCCCGGGCAGGCTGGTGGTCACGCGGGGCTGCAGGATGCCGTAGCCATCGGTGACGCGCTGCAGGCGTGCATCGTAGTCGGCGCGGTTCAGCGGATGGGCCAGGGTGGCAATGAATTGCCGTGCGGCGTCGCGCGGCAGCAGGGTATCGGTATCGAGCGTGATGACAAAGCGCACTTCCTGCAGCCGGCTGGTATCGCCGGCCACGCACGAAAATACATCGCCAGCGTTGCCACGCAGGAAGTGATTCAGGTCGGCCAATTTGCCGCGCTTGCGCTCGTAGCCCATCCAGACTTTTTCTTGCGGATTCCAGCGGCGCGGACGGTGCAGCAGCAAGAACGGACTGCCGGCATTATTCGGATATTTCAGGTTCAGGGTATCGATGGCACTTGCCGCATGCTCGATCAGCTGTTCGTCGCCCGCCACTACAGCGGAGGCGGCATCGTTGAGGTCAGTCAGCAGGCAAAAGCGCAGATGGTCGTCGCGATTGGCCAGGAAGCGCACTTCCAGCGCCTCGCATAATTCATTGATGTTCGGTAGCGAAAACAGCATCGTCGGAATCACCACCAGGGTGGTCGACTCGGCCGGAATGCCGCCGGTGTAGTCCATGCGCGGCAGCGGATGCGGCTTGGTCAGCAGCGTCGCGCCCCAGTTCGTCAGACCGATCGCCAGCTGGCTGGTCGCCAGCACGGCCAGTGCGCCGACGATCGCCAGTAACCACAGCGGTGGCGCGCGGTTGCCGAGTGTCGTCTCGGCCAGGATCAGCGCGGTCGCCAACGCGATCATCGCCGCCATCGCGCCCAGATAAATGCGCAACGGCCAGCGCTCGATCGCATGCTGCGTGGCGTCGAACAGTGAGCGGCGCAAGCCGACGTTCTTTTCCAATTGCGCCAGCCCGCGGCCGACCAGGTAATAGCCGACGTGCGCAGTACGGTGCGTCGCGCCGTTGACGATCTCGCCTTGTCGGGCCAGTGCCAGGGCAGCCTCGGCGACTTCCAGTTCGGACGGGCTGCTGTCGCGACCGACTTTTTCGATGATGTGGCGATAGCGGTCGCGGGTGGCGAAATCCATCGCGGGATAGGCCCCGTGCGGATCGCGCTGCAGGATTTTTTCAACGCAGCTGAGCGATTCAACGAATTCGCGCCAGTCCATGTTGCCCAGAAAGCGCAGGCTGCCGATGCTGTTGCTGATCGACACCTGGTCGCTGGCCTGTTGCTGCGCGTCGAGCTGCACCAGCTGTTCGATGGTCTCGCCGTTTTCGGACAGGCGCTGCGCGACCCAGGTCAGTGGCAGCGCCAGCGCGGGATTCTGGCCCTGCAGCCGGCGCGCCAGTTCGGCGATGAACGAGGGCACCAGCGGTGGTTCGGAGCGCGCCATGTCGGCGGTGATGAGGATCAGTTGGCCGGGTGTTTTTTCGGACGCCTCGGTCATCTGGTCGGCCCAGGTATCGGCCAGGTCGCGGTTGATGCGGGCGGTATCGAGGCGCGCGGCGATGCGGCGCAGATTGTCGATCAGCGCCAGGCGCAACATGATCGGAATCGCCCACAATTCGCCCAGCTTGAGCGACTGCACCTGCTGATAGGCCGCCACAAAACGGCTCAGGCTTTCGGGGTCGACCCGGCCATCGCCATGCGCAATGGTCTCCAGCGCAATGTCGTAGACGCGCGGCCGGCCGGCCGACGGCCCGGACAGCAGGCGCGGCAACTGTTTGCTGTAGGCCTTCGGCAAATGACGTTTGGCAGTACGGATCTGTTCTTCGATCAGATAGAAATTGTCGAGCAGCCATTCCGCCGCCGGCGTGATCTGGCGGTTGGCCCGCATCGCTACCGTGAGCATGTTGCAGGTCTCGATAATCACGGACTCGTTGTCGGCCAGTCGTCCCAGCAACAGATCGCGTCCCGGACTCTCGCTGATGCTGTGCGAACCCGCCAGCACCGTACCGTGATGCGCCATCTGCGCAGCGCCGTACAGCTCGGCACGCAGCGGCTGTTCATCGTCGAGGTTGTCGTGCGCGACATTGCTGTCACGTAGTTTCGTCACAGGAATCAAGTGGTCCAGCAGGAATTGACGGATGGCATTCAAGATCGGTATCTCTTTCTGAAGGCGATGCGTACGCTGCGCGGGTGGATGACGTCGCTGCGGGATGCGGACGGCCATCAAGCCCAGCGGGCAGGCGTTTAACGAGGAAGGGAATATTGCTTATTTGATATGGCTCGCCGACACCTTGGAAGGCTAGCGTATTGACCATGAGCATGCTGTGCGATAGCGCACATAGACGGGGAGTCTATGCGGGGATGGTGCCAGGAGTTGATACGGATTGGCGCAGGGATGTCGGGCCTGTCGTTGGCCTGATTGCCAGCAGCAGGCCCGATGGGCCGGTTGAATATTCCGGGTGTCGGTGTGTGTCAAGGTAAAGCTGGCCGGCTTGCGGCGCGCAGTATTTTCTACGGCACGTAAGTCCACAACCGCGCCAGCTCGGCGCTGCCATCGTGACGGCCTTGCAATGACTTCAGCACGCTCGCCGCGCGCGCCTTGTCACCGGACTGCTGCAATGCCAGACCCAGATGCAGCGTGACTTCATCGGGACGTTTCAGTCCGCCCTTGGCGATGCCCTGGTCGAGCAAGGCAATTGCCCTAGCCGTGTTTTTCTGGCCAAGATAGTTCGTGCCCAGATTGACCAGTGCCGTCCCGTTGGGGGATTTTTGTGCGGCGGCTTCGCTGTCGGCCATGATTTTCTGGTCGGCGGCGGCCTGGGTACGCGCCTGGGTGCGCAGCTTGGTGTGGCGCGCAGCTTGCGGACCCACCCCGAGGAGGTTGGCGGCGTAGCCTTCGTCCAGGACAGCCATTGCTTCGGCCGGCAGGTTCGCCTGCAGCGCCAGTTCGGCCATGTCGGCGTAGTCGAGGGCATTGGCGAGCGTGCCGGTGGCACGCTGCAGACGCAGCACGTCCAGCGTGTAGCGATCCGAAAATCCGGGCTGGCGCGGGATACGGTTAATCAGGTCGGCCCAGTACGACGGCTTCGGATAGGTTTTTACCAGCCGTTCGAGCGTGCTCACGTAGGTGGCGTTGTCGCTGGTTTTGCGGGCGCTGTCGGCGAGCATTTGCAGCTGGATTTCCGGCGTGGCGCGGTTGGCCTGATCATTGGCCAGAAGCCGGGGTGCCAGCGTTGCCACCACCGCAGCGTGGTTGTCGCTCAAATACTGTGACTGCACCAGCATGTTCTGCACGGCTTCGTTGGCGCTGTCCTGTTTCAGGTAGCGCTGTGCCCAGACGATGGTTTGGGAATAATTCTTGGCATTATAGTAGTTGGCTGTAACGCCTTCGGTCAGCTGCAATTGCTCGGCAGCCGGCAGGCGCCCGCTGTCGATGACGCGCTGGAATGCCGCCGCAGTCAGTTCGGTGTCACCCGCGCCGGCCGCTGCTGCGCCCCGCGTGCGATCGATCGTGAAGAGTTCGAACGGAGTGCGCTCGGGCACCGCATCGAGGCTGTTCAGCTTGACCAGGGCTTCGGCGAATTGCTTCGCCTTGACCAGTTCCTGTGCTTCCTGCAACGGCTTGGCGACGACGGCACGGATGGTGTCGGCCTGGGCAAAAGCGGCAGGTGTGGCGCTGGTGAGCGCGACCGCCAGCAATGCGCAGAGCAAATAAGAGCGTGATTTCATGTGTGTTTCCCGGAATGAAAACGGCGTTCGCAGCACATCGAGCATGTCCTGCGAACGCCGTGGGGTGGTCAGTGGAAATTACTTTGCAGCGTCGACCCGGTTTTGCAAAAAGGTCGTCAGCAGCGGTACCGGACGGCCGGTTGCGCCTTTGGCAGCGCCATTTTTCCAGGCGGTTCCGGCGATATCCAGATGGGCCCAGGTGTATTGCTTCGTGAACCGTTCGAGGAACGCGGCTGCAGTAATACTGCCGCCACCGGGTGTGCCGATGTTGGCCATGTCGGCGAAGTTGGACTTCAACTGTTCGTTGTAGGCTTCTTCAATCGGCATGCGCCATGCGGTGTCACCCGCAGTCTTGCCGGCGGCCAGCAATTCGTCGGCAAGTGCATCGTGCGCGTCGTCATGGCGCGTGAACAAGCCGGTGTTGTGGTTGCCGAGGGCGACCACGCAGGCACCGGTCAGGGTCGCGATATCGACCACGGCGGCTGGCTTGAAGCGTTCGACATAGGTCAGTGCATCGCACAGGACCAAACGACCTTCGGCGTCGGTGTTGAGGACTTCGATGGTCTGGCCGGACATCGAGGTGACGATGTCGCCCGGACGGGTGGCGCTGCCCGATGGCATGTTTTCGCAGGTGGCGATGACACCGATCACGTTCAGCTTCAGCTTCAGTTCGGCGATCGCGCGGAAGGTGCCGAGCACGGTGGCGGCGCCACACATGTCGTACTTCATTTCATCCATGCCGGAGCCGGGCTTGAGCGAGATCCCGCCTGAATCGAAGGTGATGCCTTTGCCGACCAATACCACCGGCGCATCCTTGGACTTGCCGCCCATGTGCTTGAGCACGATGAATTTCGGTGGCTCGATGCTGCCGTTGGTGACCGACAGGAAGCTGCCCATCTTCAGTGCTTCGAGCTGCTTGCGGTCGAGTACCTCGATACCCAGCTTGAAGTCTTTCGCCATCTTGCGGGCGATCTCGGCGAGGTAGGTCGGGGTGCAGACGTTCGGCGGCAGGTTGCCGAGGTCCTTGGTCAGGTTCATGCCACGCGCCAGGGCCACACTGCTGACGATGGCCGCTTTGGCGCTGTCGACATCGTCGGCCGCGACGGCGAACACGACTTTCCTGACGCCTTCCGGTGCCGGGTCTTTCTTGCTTTTCATTTCATCGAAGCGATACGCCTGGGTTTCGATGGCACCGACGGCGCAGTGGATGGCCCGGCTGACACTACTGTCGCGGAGGTCGTCGAACGGCAGCGCGATGACGCCATCGGTGGCGCCGATGGTGGCAAACACCTGGGCCACGGCGCGCAGTGCCTTGTCGAAATCCTTCTGGCTGACAGGCGCTTCCTTGCCCAGTCCCACCAGCAGCACGCGCTCGGCGGTGACGCCGGCGACACCACGCAACAACAAGGTGCTGCCTGCTTTGCCGGTGATGTCACCGGACTTCAGAGCGGCAGTCATTTCGCCGCTGGCATCGATCGAGCGGGCTGCTGCCGATAATTGTTTTCCTTCGAATACACCCACTGCGACACAACCGGCCTTGACGTTGGCCAGTGAGGTTTTGGCGTCAAATGTTTTTATGCTAAAGTCCATCGATTCTCTCCCATTTTGCGAACGCAATTATAAGCTCCTCATGATTTTCCAGCGCGCGCTCCGACGCGAATTGATTAGCACCGCAGGCGCCGTCTTCACTACCCTCTTCACGATTACCATCACTGTGATGCTGATCAAGATTCTTGGTCAGGCCGCAGGCGGCAAAGTCGCGTCCGAAGATGTCATCGCCCTGATCGGGTTTGCGGCGCTGAACTATATGCCCGTGATCCTGATACTGACAACCTTTATCTCTGTACTACTGGTGGTCGCTCGCAGTTACCAGGATTCCGAGATGGTGGTCTGGTTCACGAGCGGCGTCAGCCTGCTGCGCTGGATCCCCACCGTGCTGTCAGTGGGCCTGCCGGTGGTCGCACTGATCGCGCTGCTGAGTCTGTATGTGACGCCATGGGCGAACCGTTCCAGCGCCGAGTTTCGCGAGCGCTTCGACAAGCGTGCCGATATTGCCAAGGTCTCTCCCGGCAAATTCCAGGAATCCTCATCGGCTGACCGGGTCTTTTTTGTCGAAGGCGTCAGCGGTGATGCGATGAACGTGCGCAATATCTTCGTCAGCACCACGCGGGATGGCAAGAGCAGTATCGTGGTGGCCAAGGAGGGCCGTACCGAAGTCGATGCCAACGGCGATAAATTCCTGGTGATGTCCAAGGGTCGTCGCTACGAGGGATCGCTCGACGAGCGGGATTTTCAGTTGATGGAATTCGAGCGGTATGGGGTGCTGGTATCGAGCACGTCGACCGTGCTGCAGGGCGACAAGTCGGCACGCTCGATGACTACGGCAGAGTTGCTGCTGATACAGGACGGCTTCGCCCGCGGCGAGCTGCTGTGGCGGATTTCGTTGCCGCTGATGGGCCTGTTTCTGATGGTGCTGGCGATACCGCTGGGCTTTGTCAATCCGCGCAGTGGCCGTTCCGCCAATCTGATCATCGCCCTGTTGCTGTTTGTTTTTTACAGCAATATGGTCAGCCTGATGCAGGCAACCGTGGTGCAGGGAAAACTGTCGATCTGGATTGCATGGTGGCCGATTCATTTGCTGGCGCTGCTGATCGTCGGGTTGCTGTTTTCGTGGCGACTCAACATGAATAGCGCGTATCACCCGCTGCTCTGGTGGAGCAAGATCAAGCGTAGTTTCGTTGTCCGGCGGGGTGCAGCATGACCGTCCTTCAGCGCTATCTGGGCAAGGAAGTACTGCGCTCGGTGTTCTTCGTGCTGCTGGCGTTCCTGGCACTGTTCGCATTTTTTGACCTGATCAATGAATTGCCGTCGGTCGGGCGCGGTGGTTACCAAATCCAGCATGCCTTCCTGTATATCCTGCTCGGATTGCCCGGATACACGTACGAACTGATGCCGATCGCCGCGCTGATCGGGACGATTTACGTGCTGGCGCAACTGGCGTCGAACTCCGAGTTCACCATCATGCGGGTATCGGGTTTGTCGACCACCGAGGCCGGCTTCATGCTGGCAAAGATCGGTCTGGTCTTTGTGCTGATTACATTTCTGTTTGGTGAAGTCATTTCGCCGGCCAGCGCCGAACGCGCCGAGCGCCTCAAGCAGCAGGCCCAGGGCAGCACGTCCAAAGAATTCCGTTCCGGCTTGTGGACCAAGGACCTGATCAAGGATGCCAGTGGCACGGTGACCGGATCACGTTTTGTGAACGTCGGCGAGTTGCTGCCCAATGGCCAGTTGAAAGAATTGAAGCTGTACCAGTTTGACCTTGAACTACGCCTGACGTCGATGGTGACGGCGGCCTCCGCCACTTTTCAGGGCAACAAGCGCTGGCGTCTCGACCAGGTGTCGGAGACGCTGTTTGCGCCGACCGTGTTCGACCTCAATACCCTGCCCGATGCGGCGGCAGGGATTGCCACCACCAAGCTGGCGAACAAGGAACTGGTGTCCGAAATTACACCGGATCTGTTGTCGGTGACCTTCGCCGATCCGGACCGGATGTCTGCGCTGGATCTGTCTTCGTACACGCGCCACCTGGCCGAAAACAAGCAGGTGACCGAGCGCTACGACATCGCTTTCTGGAAAAAAATCGTCTATCCGTTTGCGGTCTTCGTGATGATGGCGCTGGCGTTGCCGTTTGCCTATCTGCATGCACGCAGTGGCGGTGTCAGTCTGAAAATTTTTATCGGCATTATGATAGGTGTCAGCTTCAAATTGCTCAACAGCCTGTTCTCGCATATCGGCCTGCTCAATACCTGGCCACCACTTGCCACGGCGGTCGCTCCCAGCCTGTTTTTCCTGGTGGGTGCGATCGGTGCATTGTGGTGGGTCGAACGACATTGATCCACAGACCCACAGACCCACAGACCCACACACCATCAACATGACGACATCAGCCTTGATTTTATTTGCCCACGGCGCTCGCGCAGCCGGTTGGGCGGCACCGTTCGAACGCTTGCAGCAGATCGCCAGCGCACAATTGCCGACGGTTGCCGTGCGGCTGGCGTTCCTCGAACTGATGACGCCGCAGTTGCCCGAGACCGTCGCTGCACTGGTGCTGGACGGCTGCACCAACGTTACCATCGTGCCGGTATTCCTGGGGCAGGGCGGCCATGTCCTGCGTGACCTGCCATTGATCGTCGAGGCGCTGCGCGTAAGCCATCCAGCGCTGGTGATCAAGGTCGCGGCTGCCGTGGGCGAGAATCCGGATGTGCTCGATGCCATCGCACACTACTGCATCGGCAGCATGGACTGATTTGTCCTTCCTGTCGTATCAGTCCGGGCATCACGCAATCACAGCAGCAGTGTCATCTCGGTATCACCGTGACCTTGGCTATATCCCTTGATCATTGCGAGTCGGATTTCTCCGGACAACACCGGCTCCAGACGGAGTTGCGTCAGTGCGGTCTGGATCATTCCGTCTATGCGTTCCCGGCAACCCTGACAATGCAATGCGCCTGTTAAAGCGACCAGGATATCGACGTGCGCCTGTGGCAGGTCACCGTTCTGTCTCAGGACATCTTCCAGCACGGTCAGCGTGCGTTGTTGCAACTCTTCTGGCAATCCGGCGAGTTGCGTCGCCAATTCATGGGCTAGTGCCAGGTCCGGAAAAACATGCAAGGTACGGCCGATCAAGGTCAGCCCCTGATCAGTTTGACGCGGGTCGGATAGTTGGGACAGCCGACGCGCGATTAACATCAGCCATGGCATGAACGTCAACGGATGCTGCGTGATGTCGTATCGTTCCAGATAGGTGTGGAGGTTGCTGAAGGCGCGCTGCAGACACTCTCTGTCTTCCCCTGATGGGTTCGCAATCTGGCGCTCGTTCAATGTTTTCAGCGCCGACTCCAGAGTGGTGAGGGCGGTTGTGCGGGGCGCCGTTTCCAGTTCCCTGTTTGCATTGGCAAGCTGCTGTTGCGACTTGTCGCTGCTTCTGCATAAGTCTGGTTGCGGAAGCGTGGTGTCCAGTGGTGTTGCGCCAGGGATGGCCTGATCAGGTACCTGGTTGGGTAACCGGGTCTCTGCAACGAATTCATGCCGCCGATAACGGGCAACGATGGAACATACAAACGCGAGAATTTTCATGATCGGAAAGAGTGGCAGTCAGTGGATACGGTGTTAAGTGGTGCCTGACCGGAGTCTGGTTCGTCTGCCGACCCGCTTTTTTAGTATTTATTTGTCAACAGATTCGGGTGCTGCTGCAACGACGGAAAACGGAGGGTATTCCATCGTGTGTTGGTGATGCGGTAGCGCGTTCGCCACCGGGAGCATGAAAAAAAAATTGTACGGGGAGGGGCCGGCACTCGTTACAGCAGAAGCCGATTGCATTTGCAACCCTGCGCAGTCCTGTCAGGGTCCGATGCGTATTCTGCGCCGAGCTTAGTGCAGCAGTGCTGCCGGCGTATCGCCGTCGCTCATGGCCGAAAATGCAGGTGCACCTTCGTCCAGCCAGCAGTGCAGCGCTTGCACCAGTTCATTGAAGCAGACGAACCAATTCACGAGTACCTCGGTGCTGGAGTGCTTCGTGCTCAGGCGCGACCAGACTTGCACGTTGGACGGCGCCTCGGCAACCAGGCTGACGCTGATCAGTGGCAGATCACCGCGGGCATGATTTTCTGCCAGCAAGATCGACAGCGCAGCGATGGTCGGTTCGGCCAGCACGCCCGGGAAGCATTGGAGGGTCAGCCCGTGCTGATCGGATTCGATCAGTTCGATATGGATCGCACCGACCTTGAGCGTGCAGTTTGTACCAGGCTGCTCGGCGCCTGGCAGGTGATCAAGGCCAAGCTGACGCAATAGCAGGTCGATGGGTCGGGACGGAAGGGAAGGGTGGGAACGGATCATCACGGTAGCCTCTCAGAAGTGGATTCTTGGTGGTTGTGACTCGCGCTTGCTAGTGTTCGCTCACGATATGCGTGTTACTGCGTGCTGTTGCTTCGTTCGGGCCCTTTCAGGCTCTTACTCTGAGTGAGATTCATCGGTGGCTTGGTTCCATGGCGCGGGCTGGCTTCACTCTGACATCGAACGCCTAGGTTGCCTGCGCCTTGCGTCGATCGTGCCACAGAGCCGACATCACTACCGGTTCAGGACGACCGACCCCGTAGCCCTGTGCAAAATCGACGCCCATCTCCCGCAAGCATTCCCGGATCGCGTCGTTTTCCACGAATTCGGCAATGGTTTTTTTTCCCATGACGTGGCCGATCTGGTTGATGGCATCCACCATTGCGCGATCGGTGACATCGGTCAACATGTCCTTGACGAAGCTGCCGTCAATCTTCAGATAGTCGACCGGTAAGTGTTTAAGATAGCTGAACGATGACATGCCGGCACCAAAGTCATCGAGTGCAAAGCTGCAGCCGAGCTCGCGCAAGCGGGTGATCAGCCCGGCCGCCTTCGACAGATTGGCAATCGCTGCCGTTTCCGTGATTTCAAAGCAGACCACGGACCATGCCACACCGTGCAGGCGTTGCTGCTCCAGCGCGTACTCCAGAAATTGATCGTCGTCGATCGATGCACCCGACAGATTGATGGCGCACGTTGTCATCGGCGTACCCGGTTGCGACTGTTTTTCGGCCAGCATGCGGAAGGTGTTGCGGATCACCCAGCGATCAATCTGCGGCATTAGTCCATAGCGTTCGGCAGCCGGGATGAAGGCCATCGGGGCGATGATCTTGCCGTCGTCGTCCAGCATGCGTAGCAAGATCTCGACGTGGTCGTGACCGGTGCCGGACGTGTCGGCGGTGGCCGCCTGCAATGGCACGATCGCTTGCGCATACAGACAAAAGCGATCGCGCTCAAGGGCGTTCTTGATCCGCGCGACCCAGGTCATTTCGGTATGGCGTATCGAGAGCTCTTCGTCGTCTTCGCTATAAACATGTACCCGGTTGCGGCCTTTTTCCTTTGCCATGTAGCAGGCCGCGTCGGCCGCTTTCATGATTTCCTTGAGCGTGCTGGATCCTTGTGTGGCGACCACCAGGCCAACGCTGACACCCACTGCAAAATGCTGGTTGCCCCACGCAAAGCGGATATCGGCGATGCCTTGTCGTAATATCTCGGCGATACGTTGGGCGCGCTCGTTATGACAGTTCTTGAGCACGATGCCGAATTCGTCGCCACCCAGACGGGCCACCAGATCGCCATCTCGTACGCTTTGTTGCAGGATCATGCTGACCTGGCAAATCAGTGCGTCACCGGCGGCATGGCCACAGGTATCGTTGACCACCTTGAACTGATCGAGATCCAGATACATGACGGCATATGGTTTGTCGGCTGTTCTGTTCGCTGCGGTGTTACTCCCCCCGGCTACCGAAGTCTCCTGTATGAGTGCGTTGAGCTGGCGCTCGAATGCGCGCCGGTTCAGTACGCCGGTCAGTGCATCATGGTTGGCCTGGTGCGACAACTCGGCCGCATGCCGCCTGCCTTCGCTGACATCGTGCAGCACCACTACAGCACCGATGATCTTGCCGGAAAAATTACGGATCGATGCCACGGAATGCGTCACCGGAATGACTCTGCCAGCGAGGCAGTGCAACAGCAACGTGCTCTTCGCGGCAATGCCGGTGTCGCCACGCATGGCCGGACCGACCAGGTCAGTAATTTCCTGATGGACTTCTTCATGGACGAGACGGCAAACGGATGCGAGCGGCTGGTTGCGCAAAACGATCAGGCGCTGGCCCAGCAATGCTTCGGCGACCTGGTTGCAATACGTGATGCGTCCTTCGGTGTCGGTCGTGATGACCGCCTCGCCAATGGCCGCCAACGCTACTTGGGCAAGCTCCTTGTCGCTGAACGCCTGGGCTTCAGCTGCCTTGAGGTCGCTGATGTCGACGAGTGTGCCGACCATGCGGATCGGTGCCCCGTCTGCGGCGCGCGTGGCTTGCGCCCGTGAGCGACACCACAGGTAATTGCCATCACTGGTTTTCAGGCGGAATTCGATGTCGTAGCGCGACGAGGTCTTGAAGTGCAATGCAAGGGCAACTCTGCTCTGTTCACGATCGTCTGGATGCATCAGCTCGATAAACGCTGATGGCAGGATGTTCATGGTGCCCTCGGCGTAGCCAAGCAACTCTGTGATCCAGGGCGAGTAGTACACCGCGTTTCGCTGGATGTCCCAGTCCCACAAACCTGCGCCACTGCCGCGAAATCCCATGATCATTCGTTCTTCGCTTTGCCGCAGTTGTGCTTCCAGCCGATCACCACGGATACTGATCCTGCGCAGCACGATCACGCTACTGCCCATCAGCAGCAGTGCGACCGATGTCACGCCGACCATCAGCAGATTGCGTATCAGGCGTGACGCATCTTCGATGGCATTGGAAAACCCTTCCTCAAGCGGAGTCAGGCTTTTATTGATGCGGGCAATCTCAGAAATGGTTACTTCAACCGATGTCATGCTTTGACGATCCCGATAGCCGTCCTGCACGCTTTGGCTGACTGGCTCCAGTTGTGCAAGTATCGCATCAGCAGTTTCCCAGAAGGCGACCGCTCGGGCGATGTCGGGTAGCCATTTGAAGTTGCGATATACCCAGACCATGCCCGGGATGTCGTCGGCATGGACGCCGCCATCGAGAAAACCCTGGCGCACAACCGCATCATCGTGTGTTGCAAGATTCATTTCAAGACGTGCACGCCGGAAGCCGGCAGTCACGCGCAGTTTCTCGCGAAAGAGTGCGAGATCGCTTTCGCGGCCGCTGCTGGCATAGGACGTTAGTGCAGAGGTCGCGTCCTTTTGCGCTTTGGACCAGAGACTTTCGGCGCCGACATAGGCCCGAAGCACGGACATCACGCTGATGCTGATCACTGTGATCGTCGTCAGTGTCACCACCACGGTAATAAGCAGTGTCAGAAAAAGTGAGGTGCGCTTGAACAAGAGAAGACCTCCTTAAAAAGATCACTGGTGAAAAAGAAAGTCGTGAAGTTGCCCGGCACAAATTATGCATCAGGCGCTCTGTAAAAACAGCAACACCGAAATTTAAAGTTGGCATAAAGCACTAATCGACATCCGTAACAAGTCCTGCCAGAGCCCTCGCGGTGCGCGTGGCACTGATGAATTAGCGATCGCTCTATGGTCAACGCCGTAGCTGCAGATTCAGCCCCACCAGAACCGGATCGTGATCGGACGAGCGAAAGGGCGTCGCTGCATAGCGATCATCCGGACGTGACTCGGTGTTGTAGTCCAGGACCCCCGGCTCATCGGCATTGATATGCCAGATCGTCACGCCACTGACCTGCGCCGCCAGTGTCTTGCTGGAAAAACCGTAATCGAGTGCGCCAGACTGGCCGGCAAACACGTACGAATAGCGTTCTTTTGCGGGCAGCCGGCGCAGCAGGTTTTCGTAGCCGGCAGCCTCGATGGCGCGGATCGGATCTTCGCTCAGGTAGGCATTGAAATCACCCAGCATCAGAACGTCGGGTTCACCCGAACGACTCACCAGGTCCGCTACCCAGCTATCGAGCGATGCAGCCTGACGTGTGCGGGCGGCGTTCCAGCAACCCTGGCCACGGTCGCGCTCGATACTGCGGGAGTCACGCGGACAACTGCTTTTGCTTTTCAGGTGACTGACCACCAGCCAGAATTCACGCTGGTTATCGCGTGCAGAAAAACGCTGTGCCAGTGGCGGACGAACGCCGCCATCGACGATGAACCCCCGTGTCGGTGGCAGTTCCGGGCCATCCACCGGTGCGACCGCGGCCGGCTTGTAGATGATGGCCACCTTGATCGCATCGCTGCCGGGCGTGCCGCTCTGGATCGCGGCGTAAGTGTTCTTGCCCATGCGAGCGTTGATCGCCGTCACCAGATTAGTGAGGGCAGCAGTGCCGGTTTCAATTTCCATCAACCCCAGCACATCGGCATCGAGGCCGATGATCGCGCTGACCAGTTTGTCGCGTTGGCGGGTGCGTTCCAGGCTGGTATTGGCACCGCGTTCATTCAAGGTCGTGAAGAAGTTCAGCACGTTCAGGCTGGCCGCCCGCAGTGTCCCTCCGACCGCCATCGGTGCATCCGGACGCGCGTTGGCCGACGTGAAGACCGGGCGTTCGGTGGGATGCAATCGCCATGCATTGAATGACCAGCTCAGGATGCCCTGCAAGCCGGTGACGGTATCGCCGGTGCGACGCGTGCCGCTGGTGTCGCTGGCGCTCAGGTACGGAATGGTCGCCGGATGAACGATGTTGGCGCCGTCATCCAGCAGAATCTGGGAGCGCGCGTTGTCGGTCGCAATTGCTGCGACATCGGTGCGCACCGGATGATTGCCGGGTTGCCACAGGCGGTCGCCGACGGACAGCAACAGGGTGCCGTGGTCGCCCAGATCATGGTTGTCGGACACGGTCAGCGGCTGGGTGAAACGTACCAGCATGCCTTCGAGCGCTTCGAAGTCCTTGTTGCTTGCCAGTGGCAATGTGATTGCACGCGGTGAGATGGCAGGACCCGTTCCGCAAATGGTGATGGTTTTGACGTTGTTGATGCGGGTGAGCCGATCGGTGTCGGCGCTGCTGCTTTTGTATTCGTCGATGGTGCCGCTGACCTGCACGTACTGTCCTGCTGTGACCCGTTTTGCGCCCGACGGCAAGTAGACAAACAGGCCTTCGGAGGTGCCGGCATTCTGGTCCGGCACCGGCTGTTGCAGGAAAAATCCATGCAACTGGCGCGTGTCCTGGAAGTCGCCAGTCACCACGCCGCGCACCGTGACTGGTTGGCCATCCCTTGGACTAAGACGGCTGCTGCCCTGAACGCTGGTGATGTTGCGCAATGAGTTCGGTGCGGCGGGGCAGGCGGGCGCACCGGCAACGTTGCGTACCGCACTGAACTGGTCGGGTGGCGGGCCTTGACTGGCATCGCTGCCGCCACATCCGGCTAACAGCAGCGTGAAGAGAAATCCCGGGAGGCGATGGGAGTAGTCGCAAAAAGAAGGTGGCATGGGGTGTCCGTCGGTGAGCAAGCCAGAACTGGCTGAACGTATTACAGCGCAGGGTTCGCGTGATCGGCAACGGTGCTGGTGCACGCAACCGCCAAAGGCCAGGGTTTTTCATTTTTAACCGGGACTGTGCTGCAGTTGCGTGTCACGTCAGGCGCGGTTGCATGTCTTGCCAATCCTGACATCGCCAAGTGACCTACGCAGGTTGGCGCAAACGCAAAGTCATGTCGTTTAGCTCTTCTATAGTGAAGGCTGCAATCGGCCCGACCGGTCTGGCCGGATCGGGTTGCACGCGCGATGGCGCAATCCAACCGGAGAAAATGATGGGAATTCTGAATCAACTGACAGGGCAAATCAAAGGCAAACTCGGTTTGCCGCAAGCCGATGACGAACCACAAGGCCCACCGGGCGGATTGCTTGAAGCGGTAGTGGCGTTGGCCTCCAGTACCGGCGGATTGTCAGGTTTGCTGCAACAGCTGCGTGACAGCGGCTTGCAGGAGCAGGTGGCTTCGTGGATCGGTCTTGGCGAGAACCAGCCGGTATCAGCCGGGCAGATCCACAGTGCGCTGGGCGAAGCACAAGTCAGTGATATTGCACTGCATAGCGGAGTCCCGACCGAACAGGCTGCTGCCAGTCTCGCGCAGTTCCTGCCGAAGCTGATCGATCAACTGACACCAAACGGGCAGATACCTTCCGAAGACAACTGGCAAAGCGAGGTGGGCAACCTGATCGAGGGTCACTTGTTCGGAGGGGGTAAAGACAGTCACTAACGGTGTCTGTTTTTTCATCATCGACTGGCGAAGAGCTTTTCGTGCTCGCTTTCGGAATGTTGGCTGATGTTGGCTGACGTTAGCAGGTGCGGCAGTTTATCCTGGAGCATCGGCCAATCTTGGACGCGCGTGACGCTTACAAGTTTGGTCACACGACCCAGGCACCATCCCGGTACACGGCAACGCCATCCAGCAGCACCGATTCCGTCACGGCAAACACGTCGACATGATGGCGCACCACACCGCGCTTGAAACCCGGCTTGGCATAAATTCCGTGCTTGGCGCCCAGCGACAAGTGGATGCCGCACATGCGCTCGAAGGTGCCGATGTCGCCGACAGTGCAATCCTTGCTGAACGCCCGATTCATGCCAAAGCCCAGCTCGCGTAGCCAGACTTCACCTTCATCAGCGCGGATATTCGCCAGCACCTGATCGAATTCCGGCGTGCTGTCGACGGCCTCGACGACGCGGCCTTTGCTGATCACCAGCGTGATCGGTTTCGCGGGCTGATTCACGGAAAAAGCGGTATCGCCAAACACAAAAATCCGTACCCGGCCATTGACGGCTTCCAAGTCGCGCGCTTCGGTAAATACTTCGCCGATCGGGAACTGGCCGCCCACATTGGTCATGCCCCGGTAGTCGCCTATATTGATCTTGGCTGATTCCAGCGGGCCACCAAACACCAGCTGCTCGCCGCCGCTGTCAACCACCGCGGAACCGGCGCGATCGATACGTTCCTTGAGGGCCATCCCGGTGCCACGGTAATACAGCGGGTCATACGCCAGCGCAGCAATGTAATGCAGCGATTGCTCTCCCGGCATGCGCGCAAGATGCGGGTGCTCGATGACTTTCAGTCCGCGCTTGAACAGCTCGACCCGGATGCGGTAGGCGTCCAGCCGGAAATTGGTCGACTGCACCAGCACCACCAGGTCGCCGGCGTCCAGCGTGGCAAACAGTGCCTGGATCTGCTCCGGCGCGACGGACGCGAAATCAATGAAGGTCGCCTCGGGCAGGCAACGCCGGTAGGCTTCGGTCAATGCACATGCCAGCGCGCAGCCGGTATCGGACACCACCACCGCCCTGTTTGCCGGCGAATATTCGATGGCCAGTTGCAATACGTCATGCAGGTGGGTGGTCGCGGCATCAATGGCACTGGCCGGTAGCGGGTCGAAAATTACGTCAGGGAGAGTGGCAAGCATGATGGCGGTCATAAGAGGAAGACGCGTATTTTAACCCGCTGTTTCCATATGACATGCGAGGTGCGTGAGCTGTGTCAGATGTAAGCAGTTGCACGATCAGCCGGAAATCCGCGATTGCCGGATATAGTCAGTTCACAACCCCTCACGGAGCCCAGCATGAAGAACAGCACAAAGCGCATTATCCTCACGGCCACCGCAATACTGATCAGCACAGCAGCATTGCTGCCAACGACAGCATCGGCGCAAGTCGGCGTGAATGTCATCATCGGCAATGCACCTCCGCCGGTACGTTACGAGGTGGTGCCACAACCACGACGCGGTTACGAGTGGGCTCCCGGCTACTGGAACTGGAGCGGCCAGCGACATGTCTGGTCCCGTGGTCATTGGGAGCGTTCGCGGCCTGGCTACCAATACATGCGTCCGGAATGGCGCCAGGATGGTGAGCGCTGGAGACTGGAGCGGGGCGGATGGCAGCGCGGAAACCATGGCAACGGTTACGGCCGCGGGCGTGGGGACCAGGATCATGACGGTATCCCGAATCGCTACGACCGTGATCGCGATGGTGATGGCGTCAGAAACCGCAATGATCGCAATCCGGGCAATTCACACCGCAATTAAAAAAACGGGCACCTCGCGGTGCCCGTTTTTTTATGCAGATTTTTAGGCAAAACGTGTCAGGACTTTTGTCGCCGACGCACTCGCCACCAGCACCAGCTTCAGGCTGGCCCGCGTCATCCCCACAAATAATTTGCGGATCGTGCGTTCATCCAGTTCCTGGAAATCGATCTCGGTAAAAATCACCGCCGGCGCCGACTGACCCTTGAAGCGATACACCGATTCAGCCAGCAAGCCGCCTTTGCGAAACACCGGATTACCCAGCAAATCGTAGGCCCCCGTGAACGAGTGCAGCGCATGCTGACCCAGGTGGTCGAGCTTTAGGATGGTGGATTTTTCGCGTCCCTTGAATGACAGCAGCACGATATCGTTGCGCGCAAATCCGGCCGACAGGCAATGTGTCACGGCTTCCTTGGTGGCTTCCAGCAGAGCGTCCTGATCACCGTCGGCATACGTGAATTGCGTCAGACCTGCACTGACAAACGGACTGGCTGCGATTGCCGGTGCATGGCCGTCGGTGATGGCGTCGAGCAGATCGACAATTTCACGCGGGTTGCGGTAGTTGGTGTTGACCCGCAGCGTGACCCAGTCTGGCAGATCGACCGGGGCGCGTCCGTACAGGTTCTGCATCGGATCTTCCAGCCACAACACGCGGCCCGGTGCGCGCACCAGTTTCAGTACCGCATCGCGCCAGTCCTCCGAAAAATCCTGTCCCTCGTCGATGATGACCACGTCGTGCTGCCAATGTGCTGGCACGTCACCGTGATCGAATACGGTTTCCATGCTTTGCCAGGTGTTCGGGTTGCTGTAATCAGGCGTCGAGCCGGCTTCGCGGCCGTAGGCATCGCACAGCATGTGGAAGTTGGCGACGCGGCCTTGCGGGCCAAGCAGGGCGCGCATGTGGTCGGCCAGCGGCCGGTTGTAGCAGACGTACAGCGGATGCAGACCGGCTGCAACGGCGGCGCGGAATTCGGCCATCGCCAGTTGGGTCTTGCCGCTGCCTGCAGTGCCGATCACGCGCAGGCGAAATGGCGTGAATTCGATTTGCCGCGCCCAGGTCGCCAGCCCGTCGGCCAGTCGCGTCACCAGCGCATCGGCGCGTCCGACCATGGCGCTGGGGTCCGGAATCAGGCGCAGCGTGTCATTGAAAAAACGGCTGACCGCTGCGCGCTGCGGCGTGGCGTCGGACAGCGGCAGCAATTGACGGATGACCGGGATCAGCCGGTCGGCATTGCTGGCGTCGACGATGCGCGTTGGGTCCAGCCCGGCCAGCGCGGGTTGCGTCACGCGGTAATCGGGGCAGTACAGCAAGTAATCGATGTCCAGCGTGCCACCAGTCTGGGCAAAGCGGCTGCGCAAGGTGCCGATGGTGCGGATCAGTGCGAGGTGGACTTTTTCTGTGCGGCCGGGATAGCGCTTGATCAGGCCATCGTCGGTCTCTGTCAGAAAACCGGATTTTTGTTCGATCACCAGCACCCGGCCGTTGGGGGCGACCACGATGAAATCGATTTCGCCATAGACCGAATAACGGTCTTCGATATTGGTCCAGTGCACGCCATGAAAAATCAGATAGTCGGTATCAAGGCCATCGGCGAAACGTGTCAGCGTGGCGATTTCCCGGGAGGCGGCGCCAGTGGTCGCCAGTTCGCGCCAGCCGGAAGGAACGATATTGGTCATTGAAATCAACACGATCTGCAAGAAAGTGAATCGGAAAAAGCAATCGGAAAAGCGATCCGATTGTAGGCGATTTAATCTCGCGTGATGCTCGCTCAGGTCGTAGGGTCAGGGTAAATGCAGGCAGGTTTGGTTTCCTAGTCCGAGGCAACTTGCCCGGGGAGTTCGCATTTCAGCCGGTATTCAGATGCTGTCTGATGGCGTCGGGCTGGATGCCGGGCTTGATGTCGAGTTCGATACCGAAGCACCAAATTGTTACAGGCGCGGGGCAACGTTTGCCGCGTGAAAATTCGTCCCGTCAGCTTGCGCAGTTCGCTACAGATCAACGCCACGTTTGCCGTAGCCGCGCACATCAGTCACTGGTCCGGCGCCAGTGGTGCCGTACCGAAGCCAATGTTCAGGAAAGGCAGGTGCGCGATCGCCACCTGCAACAGCAACCAGAGCGCGAGGGCGCCCCATAGCCACCGGTTGGCGAACAGTCCGGTGAATGCACTCGCAATATCCGGGCGCGCAGTAAAACAGGTGATCAGGCTGGTCAATCCCAGCACCATGTAGCCGGCGGTGCGGGCCGTGGTCAGGTCGCCCGTGCCGGAGATCAATCTGCCCGGCAGATAGAAATCCATCGTCAGCAAGCTTGCTACCGCAATCACGAGGTCGATCTGAATTACGCTAGACCACATGCAGACATCGATCAGCCGGTCGTTCACATGCCGCGGCGTGCGGGCCATTTAATCATCGGTGCTGGGGTCTACACCCATTGCGAGCGCGGGGGGCGATTCGGTGATGAGCTTGCGCCGCACGGGCTGCGTGGCCAGCAGCGGCAGCACCACGGTTGCCGCCGTCGGTGGCTTTCAGCCTGATCACTCCGGCTTCCACCAGGCCCGGAAAAACGGTCAGCACCTCGCCCATGTTCGAGGGCAGCTGGTAGCGCAAAACCTTGTGGATGTTGTCGAGGATGGCGCGCCCTTCGCGCATCGCGACGACGATGGTGGCGAAGTTGTCGTCGGCCTGTAATGCGTCGAATATGCGCAGCTTGTACCCAGGCGCGAAGCCGGCATAGGCCGACGTGCTGCGTACCGTCACGGCCAAAGCAGCGTCGCCATGCACATTGGATTTGTCAGGTGTCAGCGGCTGCAGGCTACCGTCAGCGCCGCGTCGTCCGCTTTGGCTACCTGCTCATGGCCGATGACGCTATCGAGCAGCATGGCCGCAGCGCTCACGATGACGCCTGTTGGTCAACCGGTGCGCACTGCAACCCGCCAGGCAATCAGTGGCCGGCCGATCAGGGATACTGGAACCGCGCGGGCGTTCGACTAAGAGATTCCGGTCATTTTTTGCGAGGCGGCGTGCGGCTTCGGTTGCGCTGAAACCCGTAGCAGGATGTGGCCCAAGTGCTGCCAGTCAGCTGGAGTGCCAACGGTCGGTTGCGTAATACGCTTGAAGCATGTTCGTTTTTGCGCAGAATGAGCAAGTGCAGCGCGCCAACTTTGCGGAAATCTCCCTCGCAATGCTGAACCCGGTTTCGCCGCAATTGCAGCTTTCATTGATGCTCATGGCGGTCTCCTGATGGTGTTTGTGGTCATTCCTGTCGAAACCCGCCCGACCCATAAGATTCACGCGCTATTTGCCTTGGCGGCATCCATCCAGAAAATCTCCCACACGTGGCCGTCCGGGTCTTGTATCGAGCGGCCAAACATGAACCCGTGGTCTTGTTTGGGATTGGGGTCGGCTTGTCCACCGGCTGCTGCGGCACGGGCTATGGTGGCATCAACCTCGTCGCGGAGATCGACGTTCAGCGCGATCAACGTCGCGCTGGTCGCATGCGTATCTGCAATTGGCCTGGACGTGAAGATGCGATATTTTTCATGCGTCAACAGCATCACGTGAATCGTGTCGGAAAACACCATGCAGCAGGACGTTGCGTCCGAGAAGACTGCATTTTTGGTGCCGCCAAGTGCTTCGTAAAAAGCAGTCGACCCGGCGAGATTGGCAACGGGCAGATTGACAAATATCATTTTTGGCATGGAAGTCTCCGATGTGCAGCATGACTAACGTTAAGTGACGTGAGCTTGGCAAAGTCGGCCATCGATAAAGCAGAGAGCTAGCTGGCGCGCTCGCCGGGAGTGCCAAGATTACGCGTTTTTGCCTCGCTGAACACCATCGCTTTTTCGACGCAGATCGTCTATGCGTTGGGTGCCAGACGCCGCAGCTTCGCCCTTTTATGGGCGTTTGCAACGCGTAATCGCAAGCGACCAGTCGTTATCGGCAGCAACAGAATGTGCGATTTGGCTGGTTCACGCAACGTACTCGCAGTTCAGCGCGGTAAGGTCGCCAACGAAATACAACTTGCTGTCGTTCTCGATCTGGCATCGGGTTAGCATCCTCATGGTGCCGCGGCGTGCCGCCATGCCAACAAACGGTGATCCTGACAATTTACGCCATCAGCACCAGCCGCAAAACACCCGCCACCACCAGCAAGGCCAGAATGCAGCCGGCCCAGATCCCGGCCATCCAGAGTAATCGTGCTGACAGCCGGGCCTGATGCGCACCCGGCGGTGGCGGTACGATATCGGGCCATTTGAGCTTGGGCAGCTTCACGAGTGATACCCGTCTGCATTGACCTTGCCGCGAAATACCCAGTAAGCCCAGCCGGTGTAGGCAAGGATTAACGGGACGACGATGGCGGTGCCGAACAGCATGAACACCTGGCTGCTTGGCTCTGTCGCTGCGTCCCAGATTGTGACTGCGCCCGGAATCACATACGGAAAGACACTGATGCCAATTCCAATGAAGCACAGAAAGAAAACGAATAACGTCAGCAGGAATGGCGCCAGTTCGCGGCCCGACTTCAGGCTGCGTGCGAAGGCATAACTTGCCATGGCGACCAGAATCGGTATCGGTGCGACCAGCAAGATGTTGGGGTAGGTCAGCCAGCGGTCGAAATAATTTCCTTTCAAAAATGGCGTGACCAGGCTCACGACAATCACCGCCAACAGCGTGATGGCACCCAGTCGCCAGGCATGGCGCACGGCTTGCTGTTGCAACGCACCTTCGGTTTTGAGGATCAGCCAGGTACTGCCGATCAGCGCATAGGCCACCACGACCCCAACGCCGGTGAGCAGCGAAAACGGCGTCAGCCAATCCCACCAGCCGCCCGCGTAAGCGCGTCCGCTAATGCTCACGCCCTGCAGCAGCGCACCCAGCACCACTCCCTGCGACAGCGCCGCAAGAAATGAGCCGCCGGTAAATGCCGCATCCCAGAAAGCCCGATGGGCCGGATCACGCCAGCGGAATTCAAACGCAACCCCGCGAAAGATCAGTGCCAGCAGCATGGCGATGATCGGTGCGTACAACGCCGACAGGATCAGGCCGTAGGCTAGCGGAAATGCCGCCAGTAGGCCGCCGCCACCAAGTACCAGCCAGGTCTCGTTGCCATCCCAGAGCGGCGCGATGCTGTTCATTGCCGTATCGCGGTCATGCCCCACCGCGAAGCTCGGAAAAAGTATGCCAATACCCAGATCGAAGCCGTCCATCACGACGTAGACAAAGACAGCGAACACGATGATGCAGGCCCAAATGATAGTGAGGTCGAGGGTCATGATTGATGGCTCCCCTGGGGCGACGCAATAGCCGGCATGATCGCCGCTGCCGGCGTGATGCCAGCGGTACGTACCGGGATATGGGGCGGTTCCGGTTCATGCGCGCCTGGCGGTTTGGCCATCAGTTTCAGGATGTAGACGATGCCGGCGCCAAAGACCGCAAAGTAGACCAGCACGAACGCCACGAGTGATGCCGCCACTGCCGGGGCCGCCAGCGGCGACGCCGAGTCGACCGTACGGAGCAGCCCGGTAATGGTCCAGGGCTGGCGACCAACCTCGGTCGTGACCCAGCCGGCCAGGACCGCGATCAGTCCGGACGGTGCCATCAGCAAGGCGAACCGGTGCAGCCCGGTCCAGTGGTACAGCTTGCCGCGCGCCCTCGCGTACAGGCTCAGCAGTCCGAGTCCTGCCATCAGAAAGCCCAGGCCAACCATGATGCGAAATGACCAGAAGACGATACCGACCGGTGGTTGATTTTCTTTCGGGATGGTATCGAGCCCGGCCAGCGGCGCATTGATATCGTGCTTCAGGATCAGCGAGGACAGTTTGGGGATTTCGATGGCGTAGTCGACGCGGTTCCGGGCGCTATTGGGAATGCCGAACAGGATCAATGGCGCACCATTGGCGTGGCTTTGGTAGTGGCCCTCCATGGCCATGACTTTGACAGGCTGGTGTTCCAGCGTATTGATGCCGTGCATGTCGCCGAGTACGACCTGCATCGGCGCGAAGATCGCTGCCATCCACATCGCCATCGAAAACATGATGCGCGAACGCGGGTTCTCGCGATCCTTCAACAGGTGCCAGGCGCCGACGCCGCCGACCAGAAAAGCCGTCGTCAAATAGGCCGCCGAGACGGTATGCATCAACCGGTACGGGAAGCTGGGGTTGAAGATGATGGCCAGCCAGCTGCCCGCAGAAATGAACTGGCCATTGGCATTGAGTGCATAGCCGGTCGGCGTTTGCATCCAGCTGTTGACCGAGAGGATCCAGAATGCCGAGACAAACGTACCCAGCGCGACCATCAGCGTGGCCGTGAAATGGAGGCGTTTGCCGACCCGCTGCATGCCGAACAACATCACGCCGAGAAAGCCTGCTTCCAGAAAGAACGCCGTCAGTACTTCATACGCCATCAGCGGCCCGATGATCGGTCCCGCCTTGTCAGAAAAAACGGCCCAGTTGGTACCAAACTGGTATGACATCACGATGCCCGAGACCACGCCCATCGAAAACACCAGTGCAAAAATCTTGACCCAGTAGCGAAACAGATCGAGGTAGGCCTCGCGACCGGTCTTGAGCCAGAGACCCTCCAGTACAGCGAGGTAACTGGCCAGGCCGATGGTAATTGCCGGGAACAGGAAGTGAAAGCTGACGGTAAAGGCAAACTGTAGACGTGCAAGCAGCAGTGCTTCGGGTAACACAAACATGATGTTCCTTTGACGGGTCAGGAAACCGGCAGCGCCGACGTCGCGGTCGATGCAGTGCGAGTTCCATGATATCGGTAGTGGTGCTGACCAGTAACACCGGCGGAAGATCGGTCAAGACCACCAATTGACGCGGTGTCGCAGGGTTGCGGAGCACGGTCCGCCCAGGTGAAGATACTCGCCTTCCTGGTTGCGTGGCGAATTCATTGCTGGTTAATTAATCGAATTCGGGGATCAAGTCGCGTTGACGTCCAACCGTTCATGCAATCGGACGTCTTTGTCAAGAATGCAGAAATTGTGGTTAAAAAATATTTCCCGTAAAACTAGCAAAAGTAATTAATTGGATAGAATGTTTGTCGTTGAGCAAGCATTTCCTGCGGAAACATGCTTGCCACAAGCCAAATTCCAGTCACTGCGGATCCAGGGCGGGTACTGACTCACTTGGGGCAGTCAATGCACATCACTTGGAATTGGCAAGATTACCTGGACGACGGTACCAGAATCTGAAGACGCACAACGCCGAAGCCCGCTGCGGCGTGCACATCATCGACCTGCGCAGCGGCGATATCGTCCACTGGATTCGTATCGAAGGAATGATCGATGAACTCTACGACGTCATGTCAATACCCGGTGTGCGCTGCCCGATGGCGCTGGATTTCAAGACCGATGAAATCCGCCGCGTCATCAGCATCGATGAGTAGCGCCCGGGCCGCGCCGCCGCGCATCGCCTGCGTGCACCCTGCATGAACCTGGCGCAGATCGCCGCTTACCGGCAGACACTTCAACCGCGACGTGCACTTTGCGACGATGTCGGCCTCGGCGGTCAACACGCCGGCCGTGAACAATTACGCTGCTGGGTCGTGCTCATGGAATGCAATGGCCACGAGACCCCGTACCTGCATCCGGATGGCAGCATCAGTGGCGTGTATTACGTCTGCTTGCCGGACGTGATGGACGCTGCCGACACCACCCACGCCGGCTGGATCGAATTCGGTCAACCCGATCCGAGCTTCTCTACACGCAGTCTGGTGCCGACGCTGCCGGTACGCCCGCAAGCCGGACCGATGCTGCTGTTCCTGTCGTACTTCTGGCACCGCACGATTCCGTTTCAAAGCGATCAGCCACGCTTGAGCATTGCCTTCGACCTGTGCCTGTCGGGGCGCGGCTGACACATGCGGCAGCACTTGTTCACACCTTGTTTTTTCGGGAGCCACGCCGATGTCGCATGACGACTGTTTTGCTGAACTGAAGCGTTTTACCGACCGTGCTGGCCTTCAGCGAAGCGGCCTTTTTTGCCGAGGAACGGCTGCCGCAATTCGCCGACTATCTGCGCCAGCGCTTCGACCTCGCCGCGCAGCGCACGCATATTCAGACCAGCATGCCGCCATTGCCGGCAATGGCCGTGCCGATCGATCTGCTGTTCTCCGACTTCATGCACGGGCCCAACGACATCCTGCAAATTCTGGGAACCTGCCTGTCCGGCATGGCAGCGCCGAGCTCGATTTTCAGCTACTCGGCCTCGACCTCGTTTCCGTCGTATGCGTTGCTGGAATTGCTGGTGCCGCAATTGAATCAGGGCAGGCTGCCGCGCATGCTGCTGGAGTTCGTGCCGCAGGAAAAACGCGCTGCCACCGAAGCCTTCGTGGCTGTCAGTCGCTTCGACCTGATCCACATGACCGAGTAAAAGCGCCGTGCGCAAAACAGCACCGCGTGGATCAAGATCCAGCCACTGGATTTGCGTGCGTATCCGCGCACGGTGTTTCACTGAGGCCGAACCGACATTTTTACCCGGGCTTTGGGCCGCGAACAAAATTTTGATGGCTGGGTTTTTCAATCCGGCCTGCGGGCTGCTGCGCCTGAAATAATAAATAACTGTGTGAAGCAGAGCGAATATGAAAAATAATTATTCGGGCGGCATTAGTCTGTTTAATTATTAAAAAGTTCAATACGAACAAGTAAATTATTCGATACGCTGGAATATGTCGTTTCATTCTTGTTCGCTGTGAGCTAATTTTATCCATGCTAAGATAATCAATGAATTTAAATTAATCGGATTAAATTCAATAGTTATTTGCTTGATGTAAATAATTATCCCTTTTAATTAAATAAGGCAACAATGAAAAAATTATTAATCGTCACTGCTGTTGCAGCATCTTCTTTCGCAGCGCCACAGGCATTCGCTCAAACCAGGAACTTCGAAGGATTCAGCGCCGGCATCAACGCCAATTACGCAAAATCCCGCGCCACGTTCAATTCTGGCGGCCAATCTGCCAGTACCGAAGACAAGTCCTCCAACGGCAGCATCCAGGGAAGTTACGGATTGCCGCTGAATGACAAGTTCGTCTTGGGCGTTGGCGCAAATGCAGGGCTGGGCGACCTCGACGCCGGTGCATCCAATGGTATTTCGGTCAAGGCAAAAGATATGTATTCGGTCTATCTGGAGCCGGGCTACCGCGTCACCGACACCACTCTCGTGTATGGCAAAGTGGCCTACCAGAGCATGAAAGGTGAAATCGCCGGTGCCGGCGGATCGGCCAGCGATACATTCAATGGTTATGGCGTGGGCGTTGGTGTGCGTTCAATGATTAGCAAGAATGTCTATTGGCAGGCCGAAATCACCGAAGTCGATTACCGTTCAAAATCATTGAATGGGGTTGATGTTGAACCGAAACAAACGCTGGGAACGGTAGGCGTTGGTTATCAGTTTTAATTGACTGGTATTTAAAAAGTAAAAAGCCGCATGATGTTCATGCGGCTTTTTTTAATGATCGGATTTTGTGTTGGCAGGCAATGTCATTATGTCGGCAATGCTGGTTTGTATCGATGAAAAATCAAATCCCGGTCTATCCGGTCAAGCCGTTTTGACTTGCGCTTCCAGATCAAGTTTCAAGTTTCGTAGGTTGGGCTGCGAAGCCCAACATGCGTCAGGTTGCGGTGCGGCTTTCGATAGTTGCCACGGTTTGTGCCTGGTCACGACGGTGCGCGAACCGTTTTAGTTGGCCATGACCGTACAGGAAGATTGACGCATGCTGGGCTTTGCAGCCCAGCCTACGAGGTTTCAAGCCGCCTTCACCTGCGCTTCCAGTTCAAGTTTCAAGCCTTCCGGCAGGCGCAATTGCCGCGCCAGCTCATCAAGGTAAGCACGTTCCATGAAACTGGTCTCGTCGGCCACCAGCAGGCTGACCAGGTACATTTCGCTGGCAAGCTCGGGCGACGTTGCCGGCAGCGCCACTTCGGCCGGGTCGAGCGGACGACGCAACTGGTCGTCGAACCAGCGCCGTGTATCCGCGTCGGCTTCGCGCCGGTTGAGCTCGGCCTCGACCAGGCCACGCTCGCGCTCATCGAGGTGGCCGTCCGACTTGGCCGCAGCAATCATGGCTACCAGCACGCCGACACAGTGCTGTTCGACCTCGGCGGCCGGCAACAGATCCACTGTACGGACCGGGCCCATGACGGCGGCGTTGAACCGGTCGCTGACCGGAGCGGCCTGCGGTTGGCTGACCGATCCTTGCGTGGCCTGCTTTTCTTGCCATGCGCTGAATGCCTTGAAGGCGACCACTCCCAGCGCTGCCACGCTGCCGTATTTCAGTGCTTGGCCGCCGATGTTCCGGCCACCTTTGCTACCCAATAGCAAGCCGAGTATTCCGCCGGCGGCGGCACCGCCACCGAATTGACCCAGGCCTTGCGGCATCTTGCCGGCGCCGGTTGCGGAACCCGTTGCCTTGCCATCCAGCATGGACATTCCGGATTTGAATAAGTGTTCCAGCATTGATTTCGCGTTCATTGCGTGTTCCTTTCCAGGTGTGCGGTTGAGGTCATTGTCTTGAATTTCATGGCGCCAGGCGGATGGCCGGTGTCGTCAGGCGGCGCTGGCCGGCGCTGATCAGCAGCGTGATGGCGGACCCGAACAGCAGTATCAGCAACCCGCCGACAGCCCACAGTACCCAGACCATCGGCGACAGCCAGGCCTCCAGCCCGGGTGCCAATCCGGGCAGGGGCTCCAGCATGGGCGTCAAGGCCGTCAGCATGCTCGTCCACATTGCCTCCGCACTTTGCGGCAGCCAGAGCGCCAGCCAATCCGGACTGCGCCAGAGCGCCAGTTGCGCCGGCAAGTCCGTCAATCCGTCACTGCGATCACCGGTCCAGCGGACCAGTGCATGCAGCGTCCAGGCAGCCACGGACCAAAGAGCAAGCAGAAACGCCATTAGCATCCAGGTGATCGCGTGCAGCATTGGTATTTCCTTAACGATGTCAGGGAGCCCATGGTCAGCCAATTTTGACTTCTGAACAACCTGCGATTGGGTGTTCTTAACTTCTGTTTTTCGGAAGTGAGATGGTGCTGCTATGTTGGCGGAAAGCAGGGGGGAGGGGGAAGCAGGATGGCGCGAACGCAGCGCCGTCGGCGGGCTGTGCGGGAATAGCGGATGACAGGAAAGGCAGCTCGGTGGCCGATCACGAATCAGGCGAAGTGCGGCACGGCGACCCGGTCAAACCGGAGCGCCGGAGGGAGCCTGGCTCAGGGTTTTTTCTTTTGCCGTACGCGTTGTTGCTGTTTTTTCTGGGTCTGCTGGCGGTTCTGTTTTTGTTCGAACAGCGTGACGGCGTCTTTTTTGGCCTGCTCTTCGGTGCACATGTCGGGCACATCGTCGTGGACGCTAAAAAATTCGGCTTCCTGCGCATCCATCACCAGTTTGATCGCGGCTTCATCATCCAGTTCGTACAGTTCGGTCAGCAGCGTTGTGACTTCATCCAGGTATTCTTCGTACTTCATGCAAGGCTTTCAAGTTGATCTGGCGGGAGTGCTTCCCTGAAGTCCGCATAGTACAACAGCACCACGTGGCCGAGGCAAATCAACGCCACTCCTCCTGCAGCGCCGCCCGACAGCAGATAGCCACCCACCGCCATCGGGTTATACAGCGCTGCCTAAATAAACAGCAGTGCCAGAACATGGCTCTGACATTGGCTTGCGAGAGAGTCCATGTCGGTTATGCACAAAGTTACCCACATAAACCGGGCATAAGTTTTGCACAAAAAAGTGGCACAATCGACGCGTAAAATCCGTTTCAACATACCTGTTCGACCAGCGGCGAGTCCGTAAAAATCGCCTGCAACGCGCGGTTCCGTCCAGCCCGTTTTGCCAGATACAGGGCCTGGTCGGCGCGCTCGAACGTGGCGCGCACACCGTCGCCGGTGGATCCTCCGCGACACGCATAACCGACCGACATCGTGAACGAGGCCATCCTGTTATCCCGCAAACGCACCGTGAGCTGGCTGGCTTCAGCCACCGGGCGTTCGGCAAACCGTGCTGCCTCCTCTGCGCCACAATCCCGCAACAGGATGCAGAATTCCTCGCCGCCATAGCGTGCCGCGATATCCGTCAAGCGCACCGAACGGGCGATCAGCTGCGCGGTCTGCTCGAGTACCGTATCGCCGGCGGCATGGCCGAAGCTGTCATTGATGCTCTTGAAGTGGTCGAGGTCGATCATCACCATGGCGTAGGCGACCGGTTCTGTATGTCGGTCGATCTGGTCGGCCATCTCGAAGAACGCCGATTTGGTGTAAAGGCCGGTGAGTCCGTCACGACGGGCGCGCTCGGAAGCTGCGTAACGCCGCCGTGCATCCACCATCGACAGGTATCCGATGGTGGTCGCAACGATGCATAGCGCATCGATCATCAGCATGCCGGCATGGCCCCCTCCTGCCAGCAATGGCTGTATTGCCGCGAGCGTACTCATCGCGCCGATGAGGCCGGCAGTGACCAGCGATGCCCGAGCCGGTTGGCGTGGCAAGACGCGCACGATCATGGTCGCTGCCAGCCCGAGCAGAAGCGAGCCAGCCGACGCACACGTAATGAGCGCCATTTGCCGTGGCATGTCGACAACCGCTGTTGCCAGAGCGCCGCTCATGCCGAGCCCGCACAGAACGCCGATAGTCCTGCAAGGCGCCGCGCGATCGCACAGCCTGGCCACTGCCGCAGGTAATGCAGGTAACCGCAGCGCCAAGGCCATCGTGCAATGCATCAGGCTCATGGCGCGAGCCAGCGACCCGGCTTGCCAATAAAATAATTTTTGCGCTACCTGCCGGCGCCGGTTGATCGACTGTTTGGACCAACTTTAGGTTGTTAATATTGCCATTGCGCTATAGTCTCGCGGCCTACATGATGACAATATGGCTGACAAGCTCATGGACAGAACCGAACGTTTTTATCGTATCGAGCAGTTGCTCGTCGAACGCCAGGTGGTGTCGCAAAGTGACTTCCTGCGCGAGCTCGAAGTCTCGAAAGCCACCTTCAAGCGCGACCTCGAATATTTGCGCGACCGGCTCAATGCACCGATCATCTGGGATCGCGATGCTGGCGGGTATCGCTTTGAAAAGGGCGGCGTCGGCAGCAAGTTTTCGTTACCCGGCCTGTGGTTCAGTGCCTCTGAAATCCATGCACTGCTGACCATGCAGCAGCTGCTGCAAAGTCTCGGCCCCGGCTTGCTGACACCGCATATCGAGCCGCTGCTGGTGCGCCTGCGCCTGCTGCTCGACAGCGAGCAGGTGCCGCTCGACACTTTCGACAAACGTATCCGCATCCAGCGCCTGAAAGCCCGCAGCTACGAGCCGGAACACTTCCTGCCGGTGGTCACGGGCGTGCTGCAAAAGAAGCGCCTGATCATCGAACATCACAATAAATTTCGGAATGAAACGACGCGCCGCGAAGTCTCGCCGCAGCGCCTGAATCATTATCAGGAAAACTGGTACCTCGACGCCTGGTGCCATGTCCGCAACGAGCTGCGCCGCTTCGCGCTGGACGCGCTGCGCAGCGTGCAGATCACGCCGCAAGCAGCGCTGGATATTCCGGAGGCCGAATTGCTGGCCACGCTAGATACCGGCTACGGGATTTTTTCAGGAGCGCAACTGGAATGGGCCGAGCTGGCCTTCAGCGGCGAACGGGCACGCTGGGTCAGCAAGGAAATCTGGCATCCGGCGCAGACCAGCTGGGAGGCCGACGACGGCACCTATCACCTGAAAGTGCCGTTCACCGACAAGCGGGAATTGTCGATGGATATCCTGCGGCACGTGCCGGAAGTATCGATCATTTCGCCCGCGTGGTTGCGGGATCATGTGCGGGAAATTTTGCAGAAAGCGCTGGTGCGGCTGTAGTGGAAGGGCGTCCTGTTCTCTGCAGCCGTCGATGGCGGCAGTAACAAATCCGATCCTTGTTCATGCTTCGTTAAGCCTGAAGAATGGCTTGCACCGTTTTGCATCCTGTTTCAACGAGGACCAAAAAACCTTGAGAAGGCTAGCTTCGCAATTCAACCGACGAATCTGATCGCCGCGACAGGTGCCGCTGTCACGTATCAGTCGATCTGGTCAGACGATTCTTTCGGTTGCTCTTGCGGTGTCAGGTCACGTGCCGCCATCGCAGCGCCAATCATCATCAGCACGGGACCACTGCACTGCGCCAGTCCTGCTTCGAGCTGGCTCAGTGGCAGGCGCAGGATATGCTCGTCGGCCCGGCTGCAGTTTTCCACCACCAGTACCGGGGTATCTGCAGGATGACCGAGCGCCAGCAAATGGCGCGCTGTCTTGACTGCCTCACGACCACCCATGTACTGCACCAGCGTGTCGCAGGCCGGCAGCGTCGATTGCTCGGGCATGTCGGGTGCGGTGCTGGACGTGAAGAAGGCCACGCTGCGGGCGACACCGCGGATGGTCAGTGGTTGCTTGCTGGATGCCGCCGCGGCCATTGCTGCGGTGATGCCGGGTACGACGGCGCAGTCGATGCCGTGCGATTCGAGGGCGCGCAGTTCTTCGTCGGCGCGGCCGAACAGCATCGGGTCGCCACCTTTCAGACGCACTACGCGCCGGTACTTTTTTGCCGCGTCGATGATTTGCCGGTTGATCTCCAGCTGGGCCATCGAACGCTGCGCACAGCGCTTGCCGACCGAAATCAGTACCGCTTGCGGACACAGCGCCAGCATGTCGTCGGTGACGAGGGCGTCGTACAGCACCACCTCGGCCTCGGACAGCAGGCGCGCACCGCGCACCGTGATCAGGTCGGCGGCACCGGGACCGGCGCCGACCAGCCAGACCTTGCCATAAATGCTGGCGGTTTCTTCATGCAGCGACATACGGTCTCAGTCGAGCCGGATCATGCCGGCTGCAACCGTCTGGTGCGTCACTTCATCGATCAGGATAAAGGCGCCCGTGGTCCGGATTTCATCGTAGGCATCGGCGGCCAGCGGTTGCTGTACGGTCAGCCGGATGCGGGCGATGTCGTTGAGCGCGAGGCCGGTGGCAGGGCGTTTTTCCTGGGTGTTGATGTCGAGTAGCGTCTCGACACCGGTGACTTTGGCAGAGACCTGGCGGGTGGTGTGCTTGAGCCAGTATTTGCGGCGCATGTCGAGCGGTTCTTCGGACAGCCAGCAGACATCGGCCACCACGTTTTTCAGCAGCGTGGCAGGCCGGTCGGCGCTGACCAGCATGTCACCGCGCGAGATATCGACGTGCTCTTCCAGCAGCAGCGTGATCGATTGACCGACCACGGCCGTGGCCAGTGACCCATCCAGCGTGACGATGTCTTTGACGGTCGCGCTCTGGCCACCCGGTTGCACCGTCAGCTTGTCGCCGACGCTGACTTTGCCGGCTTCGATCCGCCCCATGTAACCACGGAAGTCGTTGGCTTCGTGGCCGGCATGACGCGCCACCAGTTGCACCGGAAAGCGCAACGGCTCATCGTGCGATTCATCGTAGACGCTGAGCGACTCCAGCAACGCGATCAGGGTCGGGCCGGTGTACCACGACAGCTTGTCGCTGGCGGTCACGACGTTGTCGCCGGCCAGTGCCGAGAGCGGAATCGGCTTGATGTCTTTGAGGCCCAGCGTGGCGGCGAATTCCTGATACGCGGCGACGATGCGGTCGTACACGGTCTGGTCGTAGTTCACCAGATCCATTTTGTTGACGGCGACCACCACATGCTCGATCTGCAGCAGATGCGCGATGGTCGAATGGCGCTTGGTCTGGATCAGCAATTCCACGCTGCCATCGTCACCCAGCTTCACTTTCGAGACATCGATCAGGATGATGACGGCGTCGGCAGTCGATGCACCGGTCACCATGTTGCGGGTGTATTGCTCGTGGCCCGGGGTGTCGGCGATGATGAACTTGCGTTTTGGCGTGGCGAAATAGCGGTACGCGACATCGATCGTGATGCCTTGTTCGCGTTCGGCTTCGAGGCCATCGGTCAGCAGCGACAGGTCGATGGTGTCACCGACGGTGCGCTTGTGCTTGGCACGCGACATGGCATCGAGCTGGTCGGCGAAGATGCCCTTGCTGTCGAACAGCAGGCGGCCGATCAGCGTGCTCTTGCCGTCATCGACCGAGCCGGCCGTGATGAAGCGCAGCAGGCCGCGTTCGGCGCTATGGGTGGAGTGCGGGGTGGCTGGAGCGACTGCGGCATTCATCAGAAATATCCTTCTTTTTTACGTTTTTCCATCGAGGCTTCCGAGGTCTGGTCATCCATGCGGGTCGCGCCGCGCTCGGTGATCTGGGTCACGGCGGTTTCGGCGATGATGGCTTCGACCGTGGTGGCGTCGGAGGCGACCGGACAGGTGCACGAAATATCGCCGACGGTACGGAAGCGCACCATCTGCGTTTCGATGTGTTCGCCGTCGCGTGGCGGGGTCAGGTCGGTCAGTGGCACCAGCAAGCCGTTGCGCGGAATGACCTGGCGCTCGTGGGCAAAATAGATCGGTGGCAGTTCGAGTTTTTCGCGGGCGATGTACTGCCAGACGTCGAGTTCGGTCCAGTTCGAGATCGGGAAGACACGCATGTTTTCGCCGGGATGCACGCGGGTGTTATAGAGGTCCCACAATTCCGGGCGCTGTGCCTTCGGATTCCATTGGCCGAACTCGTCGCGGAACGAAAAGATGCGCTCCTTGGCGCGGGCTTTTTCTTCATCGCGACGGGCGCCGCCGATGCAGGCGTCAAACTTGTATTTGGCGATGGTTTCGAGCAGCGTAACGGCTTGCGCCGCGTTGCGCGAATCGGTGGCCGGATTGCGCAGGCGTACGGTGCCGCGCTGGATCGAGTCTTCGACCGAACCAACGATCAGGCGCTCACCGAGTTCGGCCACGCGCTTGTCACGGAAGGTGATGACTTCGGCAAAATTGTGGCCGGTATCGATGTGCACCAGCGGGAATGGAAAGGCGCCGGGGCGGAAGGCTTTTTCGGCCAGGCGCAACATCACCACCGAGTCTTTGCCGCCCGAGAACAGCAGGGCAGGATTGGCGCATTCGGCCGCGACTTCGCGCATGATGTGGATGGCTTCGGATTCGAGCCAATCGAGATGACGGCTGCTGGCCGTATCCAGAAAAAGTGTGTCGACTGCTGGGTTCATGGTGTCTTTGAAAAAGGTAATTGTGTGTTCAGTGAGCCGATGTCAGGTCGCCGACTTGATGCGGATGAGCTTGCCATCGACCACATGCAAACCGCATTCCTTCGAGTCCGGGTTTTCCCACCACCAGCGACCGGCGCGCACATCTTCGCCCGGCTCGACAGCGCGGGTGCATGGCTCGCAACCGATCGACGGATAACCGCGATCATGCAGCGGGTTGTACGGCACCTCGTTGTCGCGGATGTACTTCCAGACATCGGCTTCCGACCAGTCGGCCAGCGGATTGAACTTGGTCATGTCGTGCGCTTCGTCGCGCTCCTGCACATCGAGTTCGGCGCGGGTGCTGGACTGGGCGCGGCGCTGGCCGGTGACCCAGGCGGTATTGCCGGCCAGGGCGCGATTGAGCGGGTCGACCTTGCGGATGCGGCAGCATTCCTTGCGCAGTTCAACACTGTCATAGAACCCGTTTAGCCCGTTGTTCTCCACGTACTGTTCGACCGCACCCGGATCCGGACGCAGACGCTCGATGTCGTAGGCGTAGCGTTCCTTGATGGTGTCGAGCATGCCCAGCGTTTCGGCGTGCAGGCGGCCGGTTTCCAGCGTGAAGATGCTGATCGGCAGGCCGGTACGCAGGATCATGTCGGTCAGGACCATGTCCTCGGCGGCCAGGCTGGAGGCGAAGACAGCCGGCGAAAAATCGACGGCAATCCGGCCCAGCGTGGCTTTGGTGGCTGCCACCAGATTCTCGTAGTCGGTGGGTGGCGTGTTCATGAGGCAGCTGCCGGACGGTGGGCACGGCGAAACAGCGGCGTCTTCTGGTCCAGCGAGGTCTGGTACGACTCCGAAAAATCGGTCAGGCCTTTTAACGCATCGTGGATGTTGCGGTCTTCGCGGGTGGCGAAGGCATCGAAGCCGACCCGGCTCATGTAAAACAACTGGTCACGCAACACGTCACCGATGGCACGCAGTTCGCCGTCGTAACCGAGGCGCGCGCGCAGGTTGTAGGCAATCGAATAGCCGCGTCCGTCGGCAAATTTCGGGAAGTCGACAGCGACGACTGCGAAGTGGGCGAGGTCGCCTTTCAGGGCTTCGGGGCGGTCGCTGCTGGCGAGCCAGACACCGAGTTCAGGGCGCGCGGCCAGCGTCTCGCGCTGTGCCTGCCAGACGGCCAGCGGCACGATGATTTTGCCACTTGGAACGGTGATGGTTTCGGCAGCGTCGCCGTCGGCCATGCGCAGCACGGTCCAGTCATCGCTGACAACTGCGCGGTGTTTGATGATGTCACGCATGAGCGTCTTCTCCGGCAATGTGATGTTTGGTCTTGATCGGCGTGGCGTAGACATGGTCCTTGAACGGTGCCACGCCAATCCGGCGGGTGGTATCGATGAAGCGTTCGTCTTCAAAACGGTCGCGTACATAGACTTCCAGCAGGCGCTCGATGACGGTGGGCATTTGCTGTGCCGAGAACGACGGGCCGATGATCTTGCCGATCGCGCTCTGGTTGCCCTGTGCGCCGCCGATCGAGACCTGATACCACTCGGCACCATCCTTGTCGACACCGAGTATGCCGATATTGCCGACATGGTGGTGACCGCAAGCGTTGATGCAACCCGAGATATTGAGTTCGATCTCGCCGATGTCATGCTGGAAATCGAGGTTGTCGAAGCGCTCGCTGATGGCGGCGGCAATCGGGATCGATTTGGCATTGGCTAGCGAGCAGAAGTCGCCACCCGGGCAGCAGATGATGTCGGTCAGCAGGCCGATATTGGGCGTGGCCAGTCCGTGCGCCTTGGCTTCCTTGAACAGGGCAGGCAAGTCCGATTGCCTGACATCGGCCAGTACCAGATTCTGTTCATGCGTGACGCGGATTTCGCCAAAACTGAAGCGCTCGGCCAAGCTGGCGACAAAGTCCATTTGCTCGGCAGTCGCATCGCCCGGCGGAACACCGGTCTTCTTCAGCGACAGCAGTGCGATGGCGTAGCCCGGCACTTTGTGCGCTTTGACGTTGCGGCGCGTCCAGGCACCGAATGCCTTGTCGCTGGTTTTCAATGCGGTGATCGCTGCATCGTCACCGGCGAGCGTGTCGTAGCGGTGTGGCACGAAATAGGAGGCGACGCGATCGAATTCTTCCTGCGTAATCGTACTCGGATCGTCTTTCAGATCGACCCACTCGGCCTCGACCTGACGGCGGAATTCCTCGATGCCGATCGCCTTGACCAGTATCTTGATGCGGGCCTTGTAGATATTGTCACGACGTCCGTGCTGGTTGTACACGCGCATGATGGCTTCGGTGTAGGTCAGCATGTGCTGCCATGGCAGGAAGTCACAGATCACGCTGCCGAGGATAGGCGTACGACCCATGCCGCCGCCGACCATGACGCGCAGGCCGAGTTCGCCAGCGGCATTTTCCAGTACCGTGAAACCGATGTCGTGCACGGCGGTGGCTGCACGGTCTTCGACGGCGCCATTGAATGCCAGCTTGAATTTGCGCGGCAGGTAGGCGAACTCGGGGTGGAAGGTGCTCCACTGGCGCATGATTTCGGCCAGCGGACGCGGGTCGATCAGTTCGTCCGCGGCGACGCCGCAGTATTCATCCGAGGTGATATTGCGGATGCAATTGCCCGAGGTCTGGATCGCGTGCATCTCGACCGTCGCCAGGTCGGCCAGAATCTGCGGTGTGTCTTCGAGGTTGATCCAGTTGTACTGGATGTTCTGGCGCGTCGTGAAGTGGCCATAGCCGCGATCGTACTTGCGGGCGATGCTGGCGAACATGCGCATCTGGTCCGAGGACACCATGCCGTATGGCACGGCCACGCGCAGCATGTACGCATGGCGTTGCATGTACAGGCCATTTTGCAGGCGCAGCGGTTTGAATTCTTCTTCGGTCAGTTCGTCGGCAATGCGGCGGCGGACTTGATCCGCATATTGCGCGATGCGTTCCGTGACGATCTGACGGTCGTATTGGTCGTAGTGATACATCGTGAATCCTGACTTGAATAAGGGGTAGACATTTTTTGTGCAGTCACGGGATGACTCCCTGACTGCATCCTTCAGAACACCAGCTTGTAGGCAACGCCGGTCAGTGTTACCGCCAGCAAACCGCGCAGCAGGCGGGCTGGCACGGCCCGTGCCGCCAGCGAGCCGAGGGTGATGCCGGGGATAGAGCCAAGCAACAACATGGCCAGCAATTCCCAGTTGATCGAACCGATCCACCAGTGTCCCAATGCAGCAATGGCGGTCAATGGTACGGCATAGGCAATGTCGGTGCCGGCAATTTCGGCGGGTTCCAGGTGCGGATACAGCAATACCAGCAGGGTAGCGCCAACGGCACCGGCACCGATCGATGAAATCGTGACCAGCGTTCCCAGCACCACGCCGGCAATGATGGTGGCGGCGGAGAGACGGGTGCCGTGTAACTGGCGCTCCGGATGGGCGGCAATCCAGCGCTGCATGCGGGTACGAAACAGGATCGCGATGACGGTCAGCATGACCGAACCGGCGATCGAATAGCGAATGATTTGTCCGATGGCCTGGTCCAGTCCGCCGAAATACTTCAGCAACAGCGTGGCCACGATGGCAGCTGGCAGCGCGCCCATACAGAGGCGGCGCACGATGGTCCAATGGATATTCTGGCGATAGCGATGGGCGAACGTGCCAGCCACTTTAGTGACCGAGGCGAAGGCGAGGTCGGTGCCGACCGCTACCGTCGGCGAGATTCCGAACATCAACGTCAACAGCGGTGTCATCAGAGAGCCGCCGCCAACACCGGTCAGTCCGACCAGTATGCCGACCGCAAAACCTGACAGTACATAAGAAATAGTCATGACATCCTAATCAAAGTAGGCCGAATCGTAATAAACTTCGGGCCGGATGCCAACAACAGAGTATCTATTTGCTTATGCGGTTACTGCACAAAGCGGTTGGCATCAGCCAATACAAGAAGCGACAAGAAGCGAAAAGAAGCGACAACGAGCGACGATCTGTTCCTTCTGACGCGTGACTCCATAGAAAGTCCCCCATGAATTTGCATCAATTCCGCTTCGTGCGCGAAGCCGTGCGCCAGAATTACAACCTGACCGAGGCCGCCAAGGCCTTGTTCACTTCACAGCCTGGTGTCTCGAAAGCCATCATCGAACTCGAAGAAGAGCTCGGCGTCGATATTTTTACCCGACACGGCAAGCGCATACGCGGCCTGACCGAGCCCGGTCGCGCGGTACTGAAAGCAGTCGAAGTCATCATGCAGGAAATCGACAGCCTGAAAAGCATCGGCAAGGAATTCGCCGCGCATGATAGTGGCAGTTTCACGATCGCCACCACCCATACCCAGGCACGCTATGCGTTGCCGAAAGTGGTACAGGCGTTCACGCAGCGCTTCCCGAAAGTGCGCTTGTCTTTGTTGCAGGGCAATCCAAAGCAGGTCGCTGATATGGTCTTGTCCGGCCACGCTGACATTGCACTGGCGACCGAGGCGATCACCACGGTGACAGGCCTGGTTTCGATCCCGTGTTATCAGTGGGAACACGTGGTGGTGGTGCCGCCCGAGCACCCGCTGCTGAAATCGAAGTCGCTGACACTGGAAGAAATCGCCGCCTATCCCCTGATTACCTATGACAGTGCGTTTACCGGTCGCGTCAAGATCGACCATGCGTTCCAGTTGCGCCATCTGAAACCGGACGTACTGCTGGAAGCCATCGATGCCGATGTCATCAAAACCTACGTCGAACTCGGTCTGGGCGTTGGCATCATTGCCGGCATGGCGTACGATGCCGAGCGCGACAAAAACCTGCGCATGCTATCGGCCGGCCATCTGTTCGGCACCAACGTCTCGCGCGTTGCGCTCAAGCAGGGCGCTTATTTGCGCAGCTATGTCTATACGTTCATCGAACTGCTCGCACCCACGCTGAACCGCAAGCTGATCGAGCAGGTCATGAACGGCGAAAAAGAAATGTATGAACTGTAATTTGAATATCGAGGTCACCCAATGAGCGTCAAAACCAACATGGCCGAGTACTACGCAAAGCGTGCGGTCAACTATGAAAACGTCTACGCCAGGCCCGAGCGGCAGGCCGATCTGCCGGTCGTGCGTGACTGGTTATGCAAGGCTGTTGCCGGCCAGCGTGTGCTGGAAATCGCCTGCGGCACCGGTTACTGGACTGCTGCCGTCGTCGAGACCGCCGAGCATGTCGTGGCGACCGACATCAATCCCGAAGTCATTGCGATCGCCAAAGCCAAGAATCTGCCTGCCGACAAGGTCAGTTTTGCGTTGGCCGACGCATTCACGGTCGAGGCAGATCAACCGTTCACGGCATGCTTCGCCGGTTTCTGGTGGTCGCACGTACTGCGCGAACAGCAGGATGGATTCATGGAGCGCCTGCGTGAACAGCTGGGCAAGGATGCGCTGGTGGTGATGATGGACAACGTCTATGTCGAAGGTATCAGCACCTCGATTGCCCGGACGGACTTGCAGGGCAATACGTTCCAGATTCGTCGTCTTGAAACGGGTGAGCGGTATGAAGTGCTGAAGAATTTCCCGAGTGATAGCGGCTTGCGCAAACGTTTGTCGCCGCACCTCAAGGACATCCGCATCCAGCGCATCGCGCATTACTGGATGCTGACGGGGCGGCTCAAGTAGCACGTCCCGGAGCTCGTTTTCAGGCGGCAGTCAACTCGCCATAGAGCGCTGAAAATTCAGTGCTCAGCTTGTGGTTCTTGTCGAGATGGATCATTGGCAGGCACTTGCCGTGCGACTCCCGGATCACGATCGAGCTGGACAGCTTGCTGTTGAGGACCGGCAAGCCCTCGGCAATCAATTCGTTGACCAGCCGTTGCGGCAAATTCGCGCGCGGCTGAAACTGGTTGACCACGATGCCTTCGATGACCAGTTCAGGATTGTGGTCGGCGCGGATCTCGGCCACGTTGTTCATCAGCGTGTAGAGCGCCTCGCGTGAAAAGTCATCGCAATCGAACGGGATCAGGCAGGTGTCAGCCGCAATCAGTGCCGACATCGTGAAAAAATTGTAGGCAGGGGGGGTGTCGATGATGATTTCGTCGTAGTCCTTTGCCAGTTCATTGAGTGCATCGCGCAACTTGTAGATCTTGTGGCGCGATTCCAGTTTGGATTGCAGGTCGCCCAGCGACGGGTCGGACGGCAGCAGGAACAGATTCTCGAATGGCGTCGGATGGACATACGTGCTGGCGGGTTTGGGATAAAAGCTGAAGCCCAGCAGTTCCTCGAAAAATACGGCAATCGTTGGCGCCACTGCCTTGGCTGCGTCGCCCAGCAGGTAGCGGCTGGAATTGCATTGCGGGTCGAGGTCAATGAGCAAAGTCTTCTTGCCATGATGCGCCGCCACGGCCGCGAGGTTGACTGCAATGGTCGATTTTCCGCAACCGCCTTTTTGATTAAAAATTACGCGCTTCATCCGCATTACCCCGTGGTTTTATTGAAATTGACAGACCCGACCCGATGGCTGCGGCTGCGACGATTGGTCATTTGCGGCAGTGCATCATGAATGCTGGTCATTATGGCAAAGAAAGGTGGCCGCATCGCTCCCCATCAGCAATTCCGGAAATATTTTTTATTGCAGGTGCCGGATGTTTCGACGCCGACATCATCTGCGTTACATTCGACGCCTTTAAATTCTTTTTCCAATAATCACATTGCCATGAAGCTAGCCACCCTGAAAGACGGTACCCGCGACGGCATGCTCGCCGTTGTGTCACGTGACCTGAAGACCGCTGTCCTGGCTGACACGATCGCGCCCACCCTGCAACGTGCGCTCGACGACTGGACCTTCATCGCCCCGCAGCTGGAAGATCTGTATCTGCAGCTCAATGCCGACCGTGCCTTGCGCTCGTTCGCCTTCGATCCGAAACAATGCATGGCACCGCTGCCGCGCGCTTTCCAGTGGGCCGATGGTTCGGCTTACGTCAATCACGTCGAGCTGGTACGCAAGTCGCGCAATGCCGAGATGCCGGCCTCGTTCTGGCATGAGCCGCTGATGTACCAGGGCGCATCGGATGATCTGATCGGGCCGACCGACGACATCGTGCTGGGTTCGGAGGAATGGGGCATCGACTTCGAGGGTGAGGTGGCGGTGATCACCGGCGATGTACCGATGGGCTGCGATGCCGACGAGGCCGGCAAGCAAATCCGCTTGCTGATGCTGGTCAACGATGTCTCGTTGCGCCACCTGATTCCGCCGGAGCTGGCCAAGGGATTCGGTTTTGTGCAATCGAAACCGGCTTCGAGCTTTTCGCCGGTGGCGGTGACGCCGGACGAACTCGGTAGCGCATGGAAAGCCAGCAAGGTCCATTTGCCGTTGCGCACCAGCTGGAACGGCACCGTCGTCGGCCAACCGAATGCCGGTGTCGATATGGTATTCAGTTTCGCGCAACTGGTCGAACACCTGGCAAAGACCCGTAATGTGCGTGCCGGCAGTATCGTCGGCTCGGGCACGGTATCAAACAAGGACGCCAGCAAGGGATATACCTGCATCGCCGAAAAGCGCTGCCTCGAAGTGATTGCCGGCGGCGTCGCCACCACACCCTTCATGCAGTTCGGTGATACCGTCAAAATCGAGATGCTCGACGCGGCCGGCAAGTCGATCTTTGGCGCGATCATCCAGCAAGTCAAACAGGCGCCACCGATGATCAAGCGCGGTCGTGCCGCCTGACCCCGTCTACACGAAGGAATGATCATGAATTCACTGAGCACAACAGCGACCGGGCAACTGGCAGCGCTGCCCGTGGCCACCCCGATCAACGGGCTGCATCACTTTGCCTACCGCTGTCGCGACGCTGAAGAGACCCGCCATTTTTACGAAGACATCCTGGGCTTGCCGCTGTTTCATTACATCCGCGCGGATGTGGTGCCGTCGACCGGCGAGTACTGCCCGTACGTGCATATTTTTTTCCGCATGACGGATGGTTCATGCCTGGCATTTTTTGATCTGGGCGATAACCAGCTGGCAGCACCTTTGCCGAACACACCGGCCTGGGTTAACCACATCGCGCTGCGGGTCGCGTCCGTCGACCAGTTGGAAGCGATGAAGCGCCGGATCGAAGGCCACGGCATCGAGGTATTGGGCGTGACCGATCACCGCATTTTCCGCTCGATTTATTTCTTTGACCCGAATGGCATCCGGCTGGAATTGTGCGCGCAGCTCGCCGGCGAGCCGCAGATGCTGGAGGAAAAGGTCGGCATCCATGCACGGCTGGATGCCTGGTCGGCGGAGAAGGCGTTGCGGTTGGCGGCGACGACATAGGCTACTGATCATTTGCTGCGCCGAGCCTGTTTTCATCAGGTCGGCATCGCTTGGTGCGTCGCGTGCGGTATCCTCCCGTCATTCAATTGACAATCGCCGGGATCTTCAATGCGCATGCCTTCACGTTTTTTCTTCGCTACCGTTTCACTGGGCTTGCTGAGTAGTTTTTTCGGTACCGCCCACGCGCAAATCCGCATCGGCGTCACCATTTCCACCACCGGCCCGGCTGCCGCGATCGGGGCTCCGACCAAAAATGCCATGCTGCTGTGGCCAAAAGTCATCGCCGGGCAAAAAGTCGAGTACATCATTCTCGATGACGGTTCCGACGTGACCAACGCCGTGCGCAATACCCGCAAGCTCATCAGCGAAGAAAAAGTCGACCTGATCATCGGGCCCAACACGACGCCGAACGCATTGGCGATGCTCGATGTGGTGGCGGAAAACGCCACGCCACTGATTGCACTGGCCGCCTCGGCAGCGATTGTCGAACCGATGGATGCCAAGCGGGCATGGGTCTTCAAGATGCCGCAAAACGATTCGCACATGGCGACCATCCTCACGCAACACATGGCCGATAACGGCATCAAAACGGTGGCCTTCATCGGGTTTTCGGATGCCTATGGCGAAGGCTGGTGGCGTGAATTTTCCAAGTTGGCCGAAGTGCGCAAGCTGACCATCGTGTCCAGCGAACGCTATGCCCGCAACGACACCAGCGTGACTGGCCAGGTTCTGAAAATGATGGCAGCCAGGCCGGACGCGATCCTGATTGCCGGCTCGGCCACGCCAGCGGTCCTGCCGCAAAAGACGCTGGTCGAGCGCGGTTACAAGGGCCGGATTTACCAGACCCACGGCATCGGCACGCTGGACTTCCTGAAGGTCGGCGGCAAGGATGTCGAAGGCACCTTGTTCCCGACCGGGCCGGCGGTGGTGGCGCGGCAGTTGCCTGATTCGAATCCGGTCAAAAAAGTCGCCCTGCAATTTACCGCGCTGTACGAAGCCGCCTACGGCGCGAACAGCATGACCCAGTTTGCCGCCGATGCCTGGGGTGCGTACATGCTGGTAGCGAACGCGGTTCCGCAGGCACTGAAAAGTGCCAGGCCGGGCACCCGTGAATTTCGCAGTGCCTTGCGCGATGCGCTGGAAAATACCCGCAACCTGACAGTGCCGCAGGGCGTCATCAACATGAATCCGAAAGACCATGTGGGCCTCGATCAGCGGGCGCGCGTGATGGGAAAAATCGAGGCGAATAAATTCGCTTACGCGTTTGGTGGCTGATGTGCGTGGCATGCGTCAGGTCGACTGCATGACGCATGCCAGCGTGCGCGTGGCCTGCTGCGCGCACTGCCAACCGATCCGGTAACAGCATGGAAAACACAACACTCTGGTTCACCCTCGTTGGCACGCTGCTGATCGCGATGGGATTGCTGGAATCGCTATTGCACAAGCTGCCGTTCAGTCCGGCCATGATCTACCTGCCGGTGGGTTATGCGCTGGGGCCAGCCGGCCTGGGACTGGTCAATCTTGATCCCGTACGGCACGCTGCTTCGCTGACGCTGGTCACTGAAATCGCCTTGCTGATCTCGCTATTTACGGTGGGCCTGAAGCTGCGTCTGCCGCTGTCCGACCGTCTCTGGTGGTTGCCGGTGCGACTGGGTACGGTGGCCATGTTGCTGACCATCGGCCTGCTGACTGCGGTTGGCGTGATCGTACTGGGCTTGCCGCTGGGACCGGCGGTGCTGCTGGCCGCCATCATTGCGCCTACCGATCCGGTGCTGGCCTCGGTTGTGCAGGTGCAGGACCCGGGCGACCATGACCGCTTGCGCTTTAGTTTATCTGGCGAAGGTGGCATGAACGATGGCACCACGTTTCCGTTTGTGATGATCGGATTGGGGCTGATGGGGTTGCCGCTGGCGCAACGCTTCACCGGCCTGACGGCGATCGGCAGCGTGGTATGGGGTATCGCGGGCGGGCTGCTGTGTGGCTGGCTGGTGGGACGGCGGGTAGGACGACTGGTGCTGTATTTGCGCAGTCGTCATCGTCTTGCTCTGGGCATGGAAGAGTTCCTGACGCTGGGTCTGATCGCGCTCTCGTTTGGTCTTGCGGAACTGATCCACAGCGTCGGATTCGTGGCGGTATTTGCAACCGGCGTGGCGATGCGCCGGATCGAGCACAAGGCCAGTGGCAGCAACGCAGTGCCCGAGGCAACCGTCGCGACAGCGATACCATCGCGTGAAGAAGGTGCCGCCGACCGCACGGTCGGGGCGGCTCATATGACCGAAACCGTGCTCGGCTTCAATCAGCAGCTCGAACGCCTGGCCGAGTTCGTGGTGGTACTGATGCTGGGCATCCTGTTGTCCGGCTGCGGCTTTTCGGCGGAAGGGGTGCTGGTCGCGCTGGTGTTGCTGATCCTGGTACGGCCGATTGCCGTGAACCTGTCATTGCTCGGTGCCCGCGTCACACGCTCGCAACGGGCCCTGATAACCTGGTTCGGGATTCGCGGCATTGGTTCGCTTTACTATCTGATGTTTGCGCTGCAATATGTCGCCGCGGCACGTCTGGGCAGCCAGTCACTCAGCGAACGTTTTGTGCCATTGGTGCTGACAGTTGTTGCCGTCTCGATTCTGATGCATGGCGTGACATCGACACCGCTGATGCAGTGGTATCAACAGCGGCGACGCAAACAGAAATAATTCGATTCAAGGAAATAAAGCATGCATCACCTTGTTCACCTTATCCGGCTTGCGCTGCGTCGCGCAATCCGCTGTTTGCCACATTCGCGGGTGCGCGCGTGATCCCGGCCCGGAAATCGCTCGACGGCATGGCCGTCGGTGTGATGCTGTTGCTGTGTATTTGCTGGGGCTTGCAGCAGGTCGCCATCAAGGTGGCAGCACCGAGCATGGGCACCGTATTGCAAACCGGCGTGCGCTCGTTGATTGCGACAATGCTGGTCTGCGCACTGATGCTGTGGCGCGGGTCATCGTTCTCGATGCGCGACGGGACGTTCGTGCCGGGCTTGGGCGCGGGGATACTGTTTGCGTCCGAATTCCTGTGCATCGCGCTCGGCCTGACCATGACCACGGCATCGCACATGGTCGTGTTCCTCTACACGGCGCCGATCTTTACCGTGCTTGGCCTGCACTGGCTGGTGCCGGGCGAGCGGTTGCGCACCGGCCAATGGGTCGGCATCATCGCGGCGTTCATCGGTATCGCGCTGGCGTTTGCCAGTGGCTTCGAGGCCGGCGGCACGCTGCGCTCCGTGTTGGGTGATGCGCTGGGTATCGTCGGTGCGCTGTTGTGGGCAGCTACCACGATCCTGATCCGCTGTTCCAGTCTGTCGGAAGCGGCACCGACCAGAACCTTGCTGTATCAGCTGGGCGTGTCGGCGCTGTTATTGCTGCCACTGGCAGGCGCATTGGGGCAGATCGGCACGGTCTCGATGACCGGCATTGCATGGATGAGTTTGCTGTTCCAGTCTGTAGTTGTCACGTTCGCCAGCTACCTTGCGTGGTTCTGGATATTGCGAAAATACCTGGCGTCGCGGGTCTCTGTATTTTCATTTCTGACGCCATTGTTCGGTGTTGGTTTTGGCGTGTTGCTGTTGAACGAAGTCGTCGGACTGCGCTTTGCGATCGGCGCTGCATTGGTTCTCAGCGGAATCGTGCTGGTGAACCTGCGCTGACGGATTGCCACCGTTGCAGATAATTCCGGTTCTGTGCAGGCGATGTCCTCCACATCGTGTGCCAGTAATCGTTTCTTCCTTTTCAGAGAGTGCGCTGCATTGAATCTCCGCTGACTTCAGCGTGATCGCCTCTACTTTCTGTATCTGTCCGTTCGGACGCCGCTGTTTCGCCATCATGTGCGAAATCTCCACAATTACTAATAATCAAATATCAATAACTACCATTAAGTAGAAACTTTCTTTTTGTTATTGCATACTTTATTTACTGCTTTTTGGAACTTTCTGGTGTGCCGACAAACGTCAGCCCTGCCGTGATCCGGAACGCAATCAGGGTCAGTGCGGGAGCAGATCTTCCTGACGTGGCACGCATGCACGGCGGTATCCACTGAACGTGTCCCCGATGCTGTTTCGGCGATCGGAACGTAGTTATTCATGAAAGAGGCTAATGAAAAATCGCCCGTTTTCTGTAATGGTCCTGGTGACATTTGTGCTGTCGATGCTGTCGACATCGATCGTGTCGGCAGCGGATACAGCCACCGAAGTACCTGCGCAATCGCCAGCAATGAGTGCGACTCTTCCCGCAGCAACGTCACCCCCGCCAGCACCAGTGGCTATGCCGGTAGCTACCCCAATGACTGCACCCGGATCGATCGACGCTGCAAAAATCAGTGCTGGCGACACTGCATGGATGCTGACCTCCAGCGCTCTTGTTCTGCTCATGACCATTCCGGGGCTGGCACTTTTTTATGCCGGCATGGTACGCAGAAAAAATGTCCTGAGCATCATGGGGCATAGCGTCGTGACGACCTGCATCGTGACGATTCTTTGGGTGATGATCGGCTACAGCCTGGCATTCACACCCGGTTCGATGTATCTCGGAGGGAGCGAGCGCTTCATGCTGGGCGGACTGGTCTTTCTGAAAGAGACCGGCAAACTAACGGTCAGCCACATTGCACCGACGATTCCCGAAAGCGTATTTGTGATGTACCAGATGACCTTCGCCATCATTACGCCGGCATTGATTACCGGTGCCTTTGCCGAGCGTATCAAGTTTTCTGCCTTGATCCTGTTCATCGGGCTGTGGTCATTGCTGGTGTACGTACCGATTGCGCATTGGGTGTGGGAGCCGGCTGGCTGGTTTGCGCTGCACGGTGTACTCGACTTTGCTGGCGGCACCGTCGTCCACATCAGCGCTGGCGTATCCGGTCTGGTGGCGGCGGTCATGGTCGGACGTCGTGTCGGCTATGGTCAGGAAGCCATGCCTCCCCATAATCTCGTTCTGACTGTCATTGGTGCGTCGCTGCTCTGGGTTGGCTGGCTCGGTTTCAATGGCGGTTCTGCGCTGGCCGCGGACGGACGCGCCGGGTTGGCAGTGCTGGTCACACAAGTGGCGACTGCCGCAGGCGCGCTTTCCTGGATGGCGGTCGAATGGCTGCGGCGTGGTGCGCCATCGGTGCTCGGGCTGGTATCGGGTGCCTTGTCGGGCATCGTGGCGATCACGCCGGCATCGGGTTTTGTGGATATCCAGGGTGCCCTGGCCATCGGTGCGGTTGCGGGCGTTGCCTGCTATCTGGGGGCCACTGTGCTGAAGAGTTTTCTGGGCTACGACGACTCGCTCGACGTCTTCGGCGTGCATGCAATCGGTGGCGTCGTTGGTTCGCTCCTGACCGGCGTGTTCGTGGTCGAGTCGATCGGCGGCGTTACGACCACTGTCGGTATCCAGGCGTTTGGCGTCGGTATCACCGCCGTCTATGCCGCGTTCGTGACGATGGTGATCTTGTATGTCGTGAACAAGCTGGTCGGCTTGCGCGTCACAGAGAAGGAAGAGGCAGAAGGGCTGGATATCGCGCAGCACGGCGAGACGGTCAGCTGAACGCCGCCACAGGTGATGATGTTGGCGCACCGGAAGGCGCAGCAAACCTGCTTCAATTAAATGGTGGAATCATGGATGACTTCAACAGTACCAACCTCGACTATTTCGAAGCGGATCAGCTCAAGTACGCCGTGCAATTGTGGAAAGTGAACAAGAAAGCCGGTGGTCCTGATTTCGATGTCCTGAAATTTGGCCGTGAATGGCATTTTGCCGAGACCGTTTTGGGGCAGGCACTGATTGCCGATGATGACGCGGTGTCTGCCTGTGCCCTTCAGTTGATGCAGTTGCGGCTGTTTTTTTTGCAGCGACATCCGATGCGTGCCCAAAAATTAGGCGCATCCCTCGTTGAGGCTTCGGCGAGCGCGCCGGAAACCAGCGCACCAAGCAATCCGCAACCATCCATTTCCAATGGAAAACTGCCTGATTCCGAGCCACCGAAACAGCGCTATCTGAAAGGAATTCGATAGCGCAGCGCAGGTTGTTCATGAGGTGATTCCAGCGGAATTTTGTAGGCTGCTTCTTCGTGGATAAAACTGATCGTTTGCCAATAAAGTCAAGCTGAAAGTTACGCACAGATTTTGTGGATAACTGTGTGAACAAGAGGGTAGGCTATTTTTAACCAATTGATTTATATAGCAAAAATTGACTGCCTATAAATGATGCACACGTAAAATTCGGGAATGTTCCGGCGAATTTTTTGCAAAATCTTTGGTGCTTGGCAATGATTGGGCGACGCAAAAATGCCGGTAGAAAATGATCGCGCATGCGCTGCAGAAGCATCATCGACGTTGATAAATTACAGCCATTAATACGATGTAGTGCAAGGAGTTTGAAGTGCCGCATCCCCTGAATCGGGCGATGGACGATGTCGCATTGTTCGACAATAAAAACAGGTCAGTGGGGCGACCGACGGGGCTCGAACCCGCGACAACCAGAATCACAATCTGGGACTCTACCAACTGAGCTACAGCCGCCACTGATGAAGACTTCCCCTGCTGTTGCTTTGAGGAAGACGCGAATTATACAAAGTTGTCGCGCCTCTGGCAAATGAATTCCGCCTCTGGCCGGACACTATTGTGTGTCGTCACGGATGACGCGTACCTGCATGCCAAGCAAACGCAAAAAAGCAGCTTCCAGCAAGGCCGTTTCACCGCTGGTCGCACCGCCGACCTCGCCGTTGCCATGGTCACACAAGAGCTCTCGATCAGCCAGCAGCTGAGACAAACGACGCGCCACCGCGGCTCCCGTATCGACCAGCGTGACAGCCTGCTCGGCATGGTCACGGACGATGGTTGCTATCTGCGTTTTTACAAAAGGGTAATGTGTGCATCCGAGTACCAGCGTGTCTGCACCTTGTTCCAGCAGAGGCACGACATAGCGCATCAACAGCGCCAATGTGTCGGGCGAGTCCAGTTGACCCTGTTCGATGCGGTCTGCCAGGCCCGGACAGGCTTGCGTTAAAAACGTCGCGGATGTCGCTGCCGAAATCGTCTCGTGCAAATGCGCAAAACGCTTGCTGGCAAGCGTCGCTTCGGTCGCGAGGACGCCGACGATTTTGGTGTGTGTCAACGCCGCCGCCGGTTTCAGTCCCGGCTCGACACCCACCACGATCAACGACGGGTACGCGCGACGCAGCGCCGTGATGGCAACGGCCGTCGCCGTGTTGCAGGCGACCACCAACGCCTTCACGCAATGCCGCGTCATGAATGCGCCGACTGCCAGCGCGCGGGCTTCGATAAATTGCTCTGGCCGACCGCCGTACGGTGCGTGACGGGCATCCGAAAAATACAGCAGCGATTCGCGCGGCAATGCTGCATGAATATGCTGCAGCACCGACAGGCCGCCGATGCCGGAATCAAAAACGCCGATGGGCACAGAAGCGGCCATCGGCGTCGGTGCTGATATCAGGCGCAAGCCAGCCTCAGATCGTGGTGACCTGAATTTTGCTCAGCGCGCTGTTGGCAATCTTTTCTTTCCACTCTTTCGGGCCGGTGTTGTGGACCGAAATGCCGCTCGAATCCACCGCGACCGTGACCGGCATGTCCTGCACGTCGAACTCGTAAATCGCTTCCATGCCGAGGTCCTCGAACCCAACCACGACCGCCGACTTGATGGCTTTCGAGACCAGATAAGCAGCGCCGCCGACCGCCATCAGGTACGCCGACTTGTGTTGCCTGATCGATTCGATGGCTTCCGGTCCGCGTTCGGCTTTGCCGACCATGGAAATCAAACCGGTTTTTTCCAGCATCATGTCAGTAAACTTGTCCATCCGCGTGGCGGTGGTCGGGCCGGCCGGACCCACTGCTTCGTCGCGCACGGGATCGACCGGACCGACGTAATAGATCACGCGGTTGGTGAAGTCGACCGGCAGGGTTTCGCCTTTGGCCAGCATGTCCTGGATGCGCTTGTGGGCGGCGTCACGGCCGGTCAGCATTTTGCCGTTCAGCAGCAGGGTCTGGCCCGGCTTCCAGGACGCGACCTCTTCTTTGGTCAGTGTGTTGAGATCGACGCGCGTGGATCGTTCGGTATCGGCGACCCAGTGCACATCCGGCCAGCTCGACAGCAGCGGCGGTTCGAGGTACGTCGGGCCGGAACCATCCAGCACGAAATGCGCATGGCGGGTCGCTGCGCAATTCGGGATCATGGCCACCGGCTTCGACGCCGCGTGGGTCGGATGCATCATGATCTTCACATCAAGTACCGTGGTCAGGCCGCCCAGACCCTGCGCGCCGATACCGAGTGCGTTGATCTTGTCGCACAGTTCGATACGCAATTCTTCGGTCTTGTTCTGCGGGCCGCGCAGGCGCAGCTCGTGCATGTCGATGTCCTCCATCAACGATTGCTTGGCCATCAGCATCGCGCGCTCGGCGGTGCCGCCGATACCGATACCGAGCATGCCGGGGGGGCACCAGCCGGCACCCATCAACGGCACCGTCTTCATGACCCAGTCGACCAGCGAATCGGATGGATTGAGCATCACGAATTTGGATTTGTTTTCCGAACCACCACCTTTGGCCGCGACCTGCACATCCACTGTATCGCCCGGGACCAGTTCCATGTGCACGACTGCAGGCGTGTTGTCCTTCGTATTCTTGCGTTCGAAATGCGGATCGGCCACGATAGACGCACGCAATTTATTGTCAGCAAAGTTGTACGCACGGCGCACCCCTTCATTGACGGCATCGGTCACCGAGCCGCTGCCAAATCCCTCGAAGCGCACATTCATGCCGATCTTCAGGAACACATTGACGATGCCGGTATCCTGGCAGATCGGCCGCTTGCCTTCGGCGCACAGGCGCGAGTTAGTCAGGATCTGCGCGATCGCATCCTTGGCCGCCGGGCTCTGTTCGGTTTCATAGGCGCGTGCCAGATGCGCGATGTAATCCGCCGGGTGGTAATAGCTGATGTACTGCAGCGCGGCAGCGACGGATTCGATCAGGTCTTCCTGCTTGATGATGGTCATGGTGGTCTCGATGCTCAGTGAGGAGAATTGCGGGAAAGGTTTTGCGTGTCGGTCATGATGCGGTCGCAATAGGCAATCGCCAGCGCCGACAGCAGGAACACCATGTGAATACCGGTCTGGGCGAACAGCGTCTTGGAATCGTAGTTCGCCGCGTTGATGAAGGTCTTGAGCAAATGGATCGACGAAATACCGATGATGGCCATCGCCAGTTTGACCTTCAGCACCGAGGCGTTCACATGCGACAGCCATTCCGGCTGGTCCGGATGGGTGTCAAGATGCATGCGTGAGACGAAGGTTTCGTAACCACCGACGATGACCATGATCAGCAGGTTCGAAATCATCACGACGTCAATCAGGCCCAGTACCACCAGCATGATGGTGGCCTCGTTGAGTTTGGTAGGACGCACTGAACCCACGGTCGAAACGGCATCCAGAATATGTTGTAGCGCGCTTTCGTTACCGAGCACCGCGCCGATCAGGTCGGTCAGTTCGACCCAGAAATGAAATACGTAGACGCATTGCGCGAGAATCAGTCCAAGATACAGCGGCAGTTGCAACCAGCGTGTCGCAAAGATGAACGATGCCAGCAGATTGATGGTTTTTTTTGCCGGGTATTTAACGTTATCGTTATCGCGGGAGGGAGATGACATGAGTGTTGGATGCGTTCGTTACGTTGAAGAAGGAAGCCGCATTTTACACGCCGCATCGGCCCGCGGAATCAGTCCTTCTTGCATAAAAAAAATGAATTAAGCTGCGTGTAAGGCTGAGGTAAGTCAGTCCGCTTATCTTTTCAACAAATAAAATTTTACCAATCCGGAGACAAGCCATGGCTGATATTGAGACACTCAAGCAGGAAACCCGCGTTTTTAACGCATCCGATGCCTTCAAGGAGAACGCCACCATCTCCGGCATGGACGCCTACAACGCGATGTGCGCAGATGCCGCACAGGATTACGAAGGTTTCTGGGCCAGCCTGGCCCGCGAAAACCTGGAATGGAAAAAGCCCTTCACCCAGATCCTCGACGAATCCAACGCCCCCTTCTACAAATGGTTCGATGATGGCTTGCTCAACGTCAGCTACAACTGCCTCGACCGCAATCTTGAAAACGGCAACGCCGACAAGATCGCCGTCATCTTCGAAGCCGATGGCGGCCAGGTCACCAAAGTCACCTACCGCGAATTGCATCAGCAGGTCTGCAAATTTGCCAATGGTCTGAAATCGCTCGGCATCAAAAAGAGTGACCGCGTCGTCATCTACATGCCGATGTCGGTCGAAGGCATCGTCGCCATGCAAGCTTGCGCACGAATCGGCGCCACGCACTCGGTCGTCTTCGGCGGCTTCAGCGCCAAGTCGCTGCAGGAACGCATCATCGATGCCGGCGCCGTTACCGTCATCACCGCCGACCAGCAAGTCCGTGGTGGCAAGCATCTGCCGCTGAAAATCATCGTCGATGAAGCACTTGCCCTCGGCGGTTGCGAAGCTGTCCGCAATGTCATCGTGTATCAGCGCACCGGTGCCGATGTGGGCGTCACTGCCGGCCGCGATCTGCTGATGAGCGAACTCGTCGCAAGCCAGTCCGATGTCTGCGAACCGGAATGGGTCAGCGCCGAACATCCGCTGTTCATTCTCTACACCTCGGGTTCGACCGGCACGCCAAAAGGCGTCCAGCACTCGTCCGGCGGCTACCTGCTGTGGGCGATGCTGACGATGAAGTGGACCTTCGACATCAAGCCGGACGACATTTTCTGGTGTACCGCCGACATCGGCTGGGTCACCGGCCACACCTACATCGCGTACGGGCCACTGGCCGTCGGCGCCACCGAAATCGTCTTCGAAGGCATCCCGACATTCCCGAACGCCGGCCGTTTCTGGGACATGATTGCGCGTCACAAAGCCACCATTTTCTACACCGCGCCAACCGCGATCCGTTCGCTGATCAAAGCTGCCGACGCCGACGAAAAAATCCATCCGGACCGGTACGATCTGTCCAGCTTGCGCCTGCTCGGTTCGGTCGGCGAGCCGATCAATCCGGAAGCCTGGATGTGGTACTACAAGCATATCGGCCGCGAGAACTGCCCGATCGTCGACACGTTCTGGCAAACCGAAACCGGCGGCCACATGATCACGCCGTTACCAGGTGCCACACCGATGGTACCGGGCTCCTGCACCCTGCCGCTGCCAGGCATCATGGCCGCCATCGTCGATGAAACCGGTGCTGACTTGCCGAACGGGCAGGGCGGTATTCTGGTCGTCAAACGGCCGTGGCCATCGATGATCCGGACCATCTGGAATGATCCGGAGCGCTTCAAGAAAAGTTATTTTCCGGAAGAGCTGGGCGGTAAAACCTACCTCGCCGGCGACGGTGCAATTCGCAGCGCCGAGACGGGCAACTTCACAATCACGGGTCGCATCGATGACGTGCTGAACGTCTCGGGTCACCGCATGGGCACGATGGAAATCGAATCCGCACTGGTCGCCCATCCGCTGGTCGCCGAAGCCGCAGTCGTTGGCAAGCCGGACGAAACCACCGGTGAATCGATCTGCGCGTTCGTCGTCTTGAAGCGTTCCCGTCCGACCGGCGACGAAGCCAAGCAGATCGCCAAGGAACTGCGTGACTGGGTCGCCAAGGAAATCGGCCCGATCGCCAAGCCGAAAGAAATCCGCTTCGGCGACAACCTGCCGAAGACCCGCTCCGGCAAGATCATGCGGCGGTTGTTGCGCTTGCTGGCCAAGGGTGAAGCGATCACGCAGGACATCTCGACCCTGGAAAATCCGGCCATTCTGGATCAGTTGAAAGATGCACAGTAAGGCTTGATGAATCGTCCTCTGCCTGCTGACAATCGCAGGCAGAGGACGTATTTGCAGCTGGATTTTGTGGTCACCGGTTTTTTTTGCCGGAATCTGCGAATGTGCATTCGGAACTGGTATTTGTAGCGTGTTTATTGCTATACTTCGGCGCTTCGCTGGTAGGTGGTACCGCTGGCGAAACGCAAGTGCAGGAGAGATGGATGAGCGGTTGAAGTCGCACGCCTGGAAAGCGTGTATAGGTTAATAGCCTATCCGGGGTTCGAATCCCCGTCTCTCCGCCAGAAACATGTTTTAAGAAGTCCAGTAACGTTCAATAACCCGCCTCACGCCTAGTGCTGATGCGGGTTTTTTGTTGTTTGCGGTGTCAGTGCGGGCTGTGAATTACGTTGTGGGCCGGTTGGCCGCGTGGAATGGGTTGATGCCAATATCGCCGTGTACAGTTTCAGGTCTGAATTTCTGACCGATCTGCTGGAGCGTGCGCTCAAACCAATTTGATGACTGCGTGCATCCGCCGAACTGATTCAGTCCATCGTCAAAACACCACACGGCGGCCTCACGTCGACCCCGCTCCTAAACGCGATCATCAACAACCCAAACCACGTTCGGCGAACGATGGTCTGGTCCGTCAAGACAACAGTTACGTCGTACCAGAACAAACGGTCAGGTCCAGTCGGAGTGATTCATCACGTTCATCCGGATTGTCCAGCGAACCTGGCTAAGTCACCTCCATGCAGGATCAGTACCGTCTGTATTTATTGCAGGATGGCCGACGTGCCCGTGCCCTCCAGGTTTAATTCCCGCGGTAGGTCGAGAATCCGTACGGACTCAGCAGAAGAGGGATGTGGTAGTGCGGCACGGTGCCATCCACAGCAAACACCACGGGTACCTCAGGAAAAAATGTCGCAGTCTTTTGCGCCATGAACCACTCGCCGGTTTTGAAGGTCACGCGGTAGTTGCCTTTGTCGAGCGTCTTTCCCTCGGGGTACAACGCAGGAATGCGTCCTTGTTCGTTGGTTGTGCCGCGGCTGAGCTCGGTCCAGTGATTGCCGTCCTGTTTTTCCAGCAAAACCTTGACGCCTGGGGAGGGTAGGCCGTCTTGCAAGTTGAGAACGTGAACGCTCAGCGGGTTGCCCGCGGCAAAGGCGATGGCGGAGGCGCCACACAGCGCAATACCGGTACACAATGATTTAAAAGTCAGCATGGTGAAAAGTCCATTTCTTTCAGTTGGTGGAGGAAGCTTGAGGGAAAACCTGGTTGATTGCGTTGATTGCGCAGGCCTCGTCGTGGGCTGCGCCACCGGAGCCGCCCACGCCGATGGCGCCAATGACCTCCTTGCCTGCAATGAGCGGAACACCGCCGCCTATGAGCAAGAGTGAGCTCACCGTATTGAGGTTTTGCGACTCGGGGTTCGCCTGTGCGTTGGCTGCCAGCAGGCGTGTTGGGGTTTTGGTAGACAGGGCCGTGAATGCTTTGCGCTGGGCTGCTTCAGTGTTGTGCGGACCCACGTTGTCGTCGCGCTGCACCGCAATCAAGTTGCCACCTCGGTCGACTACGACGGCCACGGCAGAGCGACCATTCGCATGGCAGGCAGCCAGGGTGGCGCTGATCAGTGCATTGGCCAATGCCAGCGACACGTTGTCTTGTTTGAGAAGGGAGAGAGGGACAGGCGTTGGCGCTGCCGCTGCCGCCGACACGCTGGAGGCAGTGCATAGCGCCAAACCGATAACGGTCAATGCTGCGATTGGGTTGCGATATTGCATCGGGTTTCCTTGGTTGATTCAGAGTCGCCATTGCAAGCGAAGGCCTTCATGATGCGGCGCGAACGCCGCCAAAACGATGGCCGGCAGATTACAAAGTTGTCATGTAAGCGTGCTGCATTTACGTTTAGGATTGAGGCTTGAGGAGCACTTACATGCGCATACTGGTGGTCGAAGACGAAGTGAAGGCAGCCGACTATTTACGCAAAGGGCTGGGGGAATCCGGCTATATGGTGGAGGTGGCGCATACCGGCATTGATGGCCAGTTTCTGGCGCAGGAAAGTGATTTCGATCTGATCATTCTGGACGTCATGCTGCCGGGTATCGATGGCTGGCAGCTGCTACAGATCATCCGGCGCAAGAGCCAGGTTCCGGTGTTATTTTTGACCGCGCGCGATGCTGTCGAAGACCGCGTCAAAGGCTTGGAGCTTGGCGCCGATGACTATCTGGTCAAACCATTTTCTTACGCCGAGCTGCTGGCCCGCGTGCGCACGCTGCTGCGTCGGGGTGCGCCGCGCGAGGTGGAGCATTTCAAGGTGGCCGATTTGCAGCTGGACGTACTGCGTCGGCGTGTGGTGCGCGGTGCGGAGCGCATCGTGCTGACGAACAAAGAGTTTGCGTTGCTACAATTTTTGATGGAGCGCAGCGGCGAGGCGCTGTCGCGTACACAGATCGCGTCGCAGGTGTGGCAGATGAACTTTGACAGCGACACCAACGTGGTGGACGTGGCTATTCGCCGCCTGCGTGTCAAGGTTGACGATCCGTTCAGCATCAAGCTGATCCATACCGTGCGCGGAGTTGGCTACACGTTGGCGGTGCCTGAATGATGGCGCGTTCGCATTGGCCATGGCTTCGCGTACTGAGTCTGCGCTTGGCGCTGATGTTTGCGTTGGTCAGTGCGCTGCTGCTGGGCGTACTGGGGTTATACCTGTATCAATCGCTGACGCGCGAGATTGCCTGGCGTGACGATCAGGCTCTGGAGGGGCGCGTCGAGCGCATGTCCATGCTGATTGGCGATAGCGACAGCATCGAGGCGCTGCGCAAGCGCCCGCAGCTTTACGCCAATATGCTGGGCAACCGCGATAGCCTGCTGTGGGTGCTGGACGCAGCAGGACAACCGCTCATTGAGATCAATCCCACGCATTTGCCAGTACCGACTCTGCCACCAGGCATGGGCATACAGCTGCAGGACATGGATGGCAACAGTGGCGCAGGCGCCGACCCCGCCCGCCTCGCCTGGCGGCAAGTCACATACGCAGGCAACGTGCTGACGCTGGTTGCGGGCAAGCGGTTGGCCGAGCGGGAACAGATGCTGTCTGCCTATCGGCTCAAACTCTGGCTGGCGCTCTGCAGCGGTTCGCTGCTGGCCTTCTGCCTTGGCTGGATGGTAAGCCAGCGCGGCCTGCGACCGGTGCGCACGCTGGCGGCGCAGGCTGCGGCCATTGACGTGCAACATCTGCACATGCGGGTGGAGGACGTAGAACAGGTGCAAGAACTGCAGCATCTGGGTGCTGCGCTGAACCAGATGCTGGTACGTCTTGAAGATGGCTTTGGTCGCTTGTCGCGCTTTTCTGAAGACCTTTCGCATGAGATGCGCACCCCGCTGAACAACTTGATGGGCCAGACCGAACTCGCTCTGCGCAAGCCGCGCAGCAGCGACGAATATCAAGCGCTACTGGCTTCCAATGTCGAAGAGTACGAGCGGCTGGCGCGCATGGTCGACAACATGCTCTTTCTGGCGCGCGCCGAGAAGCCCGATGTGGTGTTGCATCGCGAAGCGATCTTGCTGCATGAGGCGGTGGCACAGTTGTGCGATTACTTCGAGGGCATGGCCGAGGAGTGCGGTATGACCTTGGTAAATGAAGGCGCTGGCAGCCTGGCAGGTGACCCGCAACTGCTACGGCGGGCGCTGGCCAACCTGATCGCCAACGCGCTGCGTTATGGCAGTGCCGGTGGTGCGGTGCGCATCAGTAGCAAAGTGCTCGATGGGGTTACCGAGTTAAGCGTCTGCAATCAGGGCGAGCCCATCGCGCCCGAGCACTTGCCGCATCTGTTTGACCGTTTCTACCGATGCAATCCGGCACGCAGCCAGCCCGGTGATTCGGGCGGTCTGGGTTTGGCGATCGTCCGTTCTATCGTGCAGATGCATGGTGGCTCGGTGCGGGTGGAGAGCAATGCGGTACAGACTTGCTTCACTTTGTGCTTGCCATCGCGGCATTGATAGAGCGCTGCCTGACTGCTTGTCATCATAATTCGGCCGCTGTCCGGGGTTGCCAACCTTGAAGCAAATGGGGACAACCTCGAGAGATGGATACGTCTACCCTGTCCCGAAATAGTACTGCCATTGGCCGTCCTGCCTGCCAACAGAACCCCCCTTCAAGAAATTTTCTTGTACGGATTTCAGAAGATTGACGCTTCATACTGATCGATCCATCCAACCTCGTTTTGTTGCTTGCTGCTGCTTTTATGGCGGGTATACGCAATGTAATCGCCGGTGGGAGTGGTTTTCTGACACGTCCAGCGCAGGCTTTCACCGGAATGCCACCGGTAATCGCGAATGCCACAGGCACTGTGGCGCTCTTGCCCGGATATGTTTCCGGCGCCTTTGGTTTTCGTGAAGACCTGGAGGTACCGCCCGGCGTGTGGTTGTTGGCACTCATCTGTCTGAGGTCGGCCAGACTGAGCGATTCATTGTGACAGCGCGTCGAGCGGTCGGTCAGCAGTGCTACGCATGCTTTCAGGCCCTCGATAAATCAGCGGGCCTCCCACTTGCGGCGCGTTGCCCCCATAGCACCCACTGAGCGGCCAGACGCTTTTGCACTCTCGGCACCAATAGCGGATGTGAGTGGCCTGCCATTCACAATGATTACGTGGGGATAGCGTTGAATCCGTAAATTTGCTATCGGGCGGGCGTTGCACTGGGACAGCTACTGGAGATGCGTGTCCAGCGTTCTTTGCGCGTTATCTCCATCGTCGGTTTTTTGCCGCCATAGTTTTCCAATGCCGACCGTATCCGCCCGGCCTCCTCTGGTGATTTCGCTTCCCGCTCGGCCTTCGCATACATGTCCATTACCGCTAACTGCTGCTGAGTCATTTTCTTTTGCAACTGTGGCATCGCAGATAGCTGCTTCACTGCCTTTTCGCGATCAGCTAAGTTTGGGGCATTTTTTGCCATGTTTTCTAACATGGGCCGCATGCTGCTTACATCCGGTCCACCGGCAGGCTGGGTCATCGAGACGGTGTACTCATATTCCCAGGTTGTCAGATTGATTTTGCGAATTTTCGCCGTGATCGCTCCCGATTTGCAAGTTGCATGCATCACCAGTGCATCCCCAGTCACGGTATGACTTTGATCATGGCAATTTGCCAGTAACGGGGCTGCAGCGATCGTCGATTCGGCTGGCGTCGGTGCGGGCTTTACGCACCGGCTCATCTGCCCTTCACCTTTGTATTGACGATCACTACCTGCATTTTCTTGCGAATAGGTGCGTCCCACGATATTGCCGGACGCGCCATCTTCACTTGATTTCACGCCAGTGCCATTCTGCAGGTGGGAAACTGCCGATTCGCTATCGACCATGTAAAGACCCGTTGGTGGAAAGTGCTCGATTACGCTTTTTGCATCGGAGGCACGGGTTGAAATCAGCAGCATAGTGGCGATAAAAATGCCACTCCAGGCAGGAGTTTTTGTTTGCATGCTTGATTCCTATTGTTGGATATCGTTGTGCTGATGCGCATGTTCGCCATCCAATAGTGCGATGCCGGGTTGAAGATTCATATCAAGCGTCATTTATTAATTTGTAAAAATAAATTTTGTTAACAGCAACTTCTATCCGAACATACATGAAGTAACTATTACTTCAATATTTGAGACCATATGAAAAATATTTCCGTAAAAATCGTATTTTGTATTCTACAAGTGGTCAATGCGCATATGTTTGACGGATATCATTGATATTCGGTATACACACGCAGGGACTTAGATAACCGTTTTTTTCAGCGCAGCATTAATCGCGATCGTGACAAGCGCTGCAGCAGGCCAGTGCTCGTCACGCGAAATGCATGCGTCAGTTCGTTAGCACTTCATCGCCCAAATATACTTGGCGTTGCGGTGATTTTCTTTGTTTGTATCCGTTGATAACGGAGCCCCTTCAAGCTGAAATGGCGCCTGCTTGATGGCGAGGATGCGACGATGCAATTTCCGGCAGCGCGAACAGCAGTGCGCCGACCGCAGTCACGCGTGGAAACTTGGAAATATCCACGCCGAAACGCTCTGCGCCGATCAAATGGCTAGCAAGGGCCAGGTCGGCCAGACTGAGCGTTTCATTGTGGCAGCGCGTCGCGCCGTCGGTCAGCAGTGCCTCGTACGCTTTCAGTCCTTCGATAAACCAGTGTGCCGCCCACTCGCGGCGGGCTGTCTCGGTCGCGCCAAATTGCGCGGCCAGACGCTTTTGCACTCGTGGCACCACTAGCGGATGCGTGTCGGCCGCCGTCAGCAGGAACATTGCCCGCACGCGCGCCCGACCGGCGGCATCTGGCGGCAGCAGCGGCGTTGTCGGGTACGTTTCTTCCAGCCATTCCAGGATTGCCAGACTTTGTGTCAATGGTTCGGGTGTGCCGCCTTCCAGTGCAGGCACGGCGCCAGCCGGATTGACGGCGCGAAAGGCGGCCTGATCCTGATGTCCGCTCAACAGATCATGCATGCGCTCCTCGAAGGCCACCCCTTTGAGTTTGAGCGCGATGCGCACGCGGTACGTTGCCAGCGACAGCCAATAACCATGGAGAATAAGCATGAAAGTTCCTAGCGTGGAGTAATTGTTGGAGGGAAGTGTAGCCGCGTGATCGGGTGCGATGCAGACCCGATCATATCGCGATGCGGCAGGGCGACGAACCGAAAAATGCGTGCCTGTCGGTTGCCCCGGGTTTTTAAACTGGCTCCTGATTGGCGCATGACAGGATTGCCAATCAAACCATAACGCGCCTAACTTTTCGGCGGTGTTCCTTCAGCGTTGGATACGACGGCATCAATTTGGATTAACGCATCTCCAGGCAAAGCGTATACGCCAATTGTGCGTCTCGCAGGAATTCCGTTCGGGAAGAATGTGGTGTAAATCTCGTCTACTGCATCAATGTCTAAAATATTTCCAAGGGCGATATTAATTTTAACAACATCACTCATTGCGTGATCAACACTCTCAATAATTGCCTTGATATTTTTCAAGCACTGTTTAGTCTGTTCTTTTACGCCGCCAGCTACGATGTTGCCTGTAACAGGATCTATTGGTAATTGTGCTGAAATATGGTTGTAATGAGAAAAGGCGACTGTTTGTGAATACGGGCCTTGTGGCGCATCTTCGGTATTATTTACTTCAATGACGATATTGCGGGCGTCTTCAGGCGGTTGCGGAGGGGTGCCATCCCCGTGGGACACGACTGCTTCGATTTGTACCAATGCATTCATCGGTAACGCTTTAACGGCAATCGCTGTTAAGGCGGGAACATAGCCTGAGAAATATTCCGTATGAACTTGTTTGACGCTGTCGATATCGGAGATATTTTTAACGAACAGGGTGATTTTCACAATATCGTCCATGACATGGTCGATACTTTCCAAAATCGCTTTGATGTTGTTGAAGCACTGACCCGCCTGCATTTTTATGCCGCCACTTACCAGTTCACCGGATTTCGGATCAATAGGTAATTGAGCGGAAATATTATTGTAGTGAGAGAACGCGACTGTTTGCGCTGAGAATGAGCTCTGTGGAGCATTGTTCGTATTTCGTACCGCTTTGACGAGGTCACCTGCCTGTGGTGCTCCTGGTATCGTGCCTTCGCCGTGTGATACGAGTGCTTCAATTTGTACCAGCGCATTCATGGGTAACGCTGCAACGGCTATTGTGGTTCTCGTAGGAACATAGCCTGGGAAGAACGTCGCAAATACTTCATCAACAGCGCCAATATCTGCCATGTTTTGAACGAAGACAGTCAATCTCACGATATCGTCCATATCGTGGCTGCTACTTTCAATAATCGCCTTGATATTTTTGAAGCATTGCTCCGCCTGCTCTTTTATTCCGCTAGTGACCAATTCACCGGATTTCGGATCGATAGGCAATTGAGCTGAAATATTATTATAGTGAGAGAAAGCGACTGCTTGCGAATACGGACCACTGCTTTTTGGGGCGTTTGTTGTATTGCTTGCTGATATGGCGTTATGGTGACTCATGATGATCTGTATTCCCAATATTGTATTTGGATATCTGATTGATGCGACTTGATGTGCATGTCCGCACAGTCGTCAATCCATCTCCGCGTGACATCCTTTAACTGAATAAACGGAATGTAGTCGAGGTGATGAATTGCACGGTTGCAGAACCTGCCCATTCAACGGCAATGTCTGGAGTCGCGTTTTTTGAACTGATGCTGAGGCTTCATGAAGAGAGGTAACGATCACGAACCATCAGCCTGCACTGCTGTGATCCAGAGGTTTTCCGCTCTGGTTGAAATCAATGCAACAAATCAAATAGCGTCCGTGCGATGACTTTGGTGGCACGACGGAGATCGTCAAGCGAGATATGTTCGTCGGCGCGCTTGGCATTACTTTCCAGTACGGTGCGTGGTCCGCAACCATAGAGCACGGCAGGAATGCCACGTTCGCAAAAAAGGCGTGCATCCGTGTAAAGCGGCGTGCCGGAAGCCTCGATGGTCTCGCCAAACACGGTACTGGCGTGCTGGCAAAGCGCATCGACCAGAGGTTTGTTGCCCGGAAGCGGCTGCAGCGCAAGGGACAACAGCATGGTCTTCACGTCAACCGTGATGCCCCTGGACTCGGCCACGGCTTCTTGTATGATCCGGCGCAACGTAGCCTCGACATGGACCGGGTTTTCTTCGGGGATCATGCGGCGATCAAGCTTGAGGACCACTTTGCCTGGCACAACGTTGGTGTTGGTGCCACCCTGAATCAACCCGACATTCAGGTAGGGATGGGTGATGCCCTTGACCTGGCTGCTGATCTTTTTGTACAGCGTGTTCTGGTGATAGAGCACATTCAAAATCAGCGTCGCCGCCTGCAAGGCATCGTCGCCGGTATCAGGAACTGCAGCGTGGCCCATCTTTCCGTGCACGGTGACCTCCATTTGCAGGCACCCGTTATGGGCAGTAATCACCTGGTAGCTGAATCCGGCTGCGATCAACAGGTCCGGCTTGATCAAGCCTTTGCCGAGCAACCAGCCCGGACCGAGTTCGCCGCCGAATTCTTCGTCGTAGGTGAAGTACATTTCCACTCCACCTTTCAACGGCAGCTTGAGGGACTCGATCGCGCGGGTAGCGAAGGCAAAGGTGGCAAAGTCGCACTTGCTCACGGCGGCGGCACGGCCGTACAACTTGCCGTCGGCTACTTCGCCGCCGTAGGGATCATGTGTCCAGCCTTCGCCGGGTGGTACCACGTCGCCATGGGCGTTGAGTCCGATCGTCTTGCCTTCCCCATACTGGCGGCGCACGACCAGATTCGTGATGGATTGCAAGCCGGCGTTGTCGACGTCCTGAGCAGGCACTGCATGTCGTTCAACCTCGAAACCGAATTCATTCAGTAAATCAGCAGTGCGCTCTGCATGCGGTGCATTGTTGCCCGGCGGCGTGTCGGTCGGCACGCGTACCAGCTCCTGCAGAAATTGCACCTCGTCGTCGAAATGGGCGTCAACCCAGGCGTCAAGAGCGTCGTACGAAGAGGAAGAAGTCATGAAAGTTCCATTGCAAGTTGGTCAAGTAAATTCTGGAAGGCACGGACGCACATTTCTGTGTCGTCATTAGTAATTGCCTCTAGCGGGTTGTGGCTGATGCCGGCGTTCAGTCCGCGCATGAACAGCATTGCCTGCGGCATGGCTTCATGCAGTTTCATCGCATCGTGGCCGGCACCACTGGGCATGCGGTACTGCGGCAGACCTAGCGCTGCGACAGCGCGTTCCCAGCGCTGTTGCCAGTCCGGTGCGCTGGGTGCTGCTGCGGCACGCATCGTTTCTTCGAGCTTGAAATGCAGACCGCGACGCTCGCAGATCGCCTGAAGCTCGGCGCAGAGGTCGTTGGCGCAAGCGTCTCGTACCTCATTGGTGGTTGCGCGGATGTCGAGGCTGAATGTGCAGCGGCCCGGCACCACGTTGATGGAGCCGTTCGGTACTTCGAGCATGCCCATCGTGGCAACGAGATGCGGCACGGAACCTCCGCGTTGCTCGACCGCCAGCGCTAATTCTGCAGCGGCGGTAGCGGCATCCCGTCGCCGATCCATCGGTGTGGTGCCGGCGTGGCTGGCCATGCCCTTGATTTCGCCGACATAGCGCACGCTGCCGTTGATCGATGTGACGATGCCCAGCGGCAGGTCCAGCTCATTGAGCACCGGCCCTTGTTCGATGTGTACCTCCACAAAACCCAGATAGCGGTTCGCATCCCGTTTCAGTTTGGGGATGTCGTCGGGACACAGCCCGGCATGCAGCATGGCCTCGCGCATCGTGACGCCATCGGCATCCTTCTGGTCCAGCCAGGCGGTATTGAAATGGCCGGTGAGGGCGCCCGATCCAAGGAACACCGCCTTGTAGCGCTGTCCCTCTTCCTCGGAGAAACCAACGACCTCGATACCAAACGGCAGACGGCGACCCTGACGGTGCAATTCACGCACACACGCCATCGGCGCCAGGATGCCCAGCCGGCCATCGTACTTTCCGCCATTGCGCACGGTGTCGTAGTGCGAGCCGGTCAGGAGTCGTTTTGCCTGCCGGTCGGTACCGTAGTAGATCCCGACGACGTTGCCCACCGCGTCGATCTCCACTTCGTCGAAGCCGCAATCGGCCCGCATCCAATGGGACAGCCGTTGCGCACAGGCACGGTGAGCGTCCGTCAGATAGGTCACGGTCAGTTCGCCACGGTCTGCATAGCCAACGTCGCTATTGGTCGCCAAACGCTCAGCCCAGTCCCATACGTCGTTGCCAAGTTCGGGCACATGACCCAACTTGTCGTTGAGCCGGATCTCCGCGATGCGATGTATGTTGCGCAGACACTCGGCCAGTTCGAAGTCCGGATGGTTGAACATCCGACGCTCCAGCGTGGCGATGATCTCGCTTTTGCTCAGCCCCAGCCCACGCGGACCGCGCACAGCCAGGATGAAGGGAAAACCAAACCTGCCGTTGTACTCCGCATTGAGCCGCTGGATGCTGTCGAACTCCGCCAGCGTGCAGTCGGTCAGCCCGGCTTTGCCTTGTTCGTTGGTGGACTCCGCCGTCAGTGACTTGGCTACCATCGCCTTGCCGGCCAGCTCGGGATGCGCCCGGATCAGTTCCAGTTGACGCGCTTTCGGCGCCTCGCGGACGACGTCAACCAGCGCCAGCTTCAGTTGCGCCAGACTGCTGAATGGTCGCTTGTCCCAGGCTTGGTCTGCAATCCAGGATGAATGCTCATAGACGCCATCCAGCAGTCGAGTGAAGCCCGCCTGATCGGCGTCGTTTAAAAAATCAAGGGTCGTCATGGTTACTTCCAGGCGAAAGCGTTGTTCGGGTCAAAGGGGTGTGTTGCCTTCCAGTGACGTGCAATATCGAGGCGTCGGGTGACCCAGACGCGATCATGTTTTTCGATGTGATCAAGAAAGCGCTGCAGAGCACGCATCCGGCCAGGGCGTCCGAGGATGCGGCAATGCATGCCGATGCTCATCATCGATGGACGATCTTCACCTTCGGCGTAGTGAACGTCGAAGGCGTCGCGCAGATACTCAAAAAATGCATCGCCGTTCGAGAAACCCTGTGGCAGCGCAAAGCGCATGTCATTGCAGTCCAAGGTGTAGGGCACCACCAGGTGTGGACTATCGGTGCCATCCGTCTTGCGAACGCGCAACCAGAAAGGCAAGTCGTCACCGTAATAATCACTGTCGTATTCGAAGCCGCCAAAATCGGCGACGAGGCGTCGGGTATTGGGGCTGTCTCGCCCGGTGTACCAGCCCAGCGGCCGCGAACCTGTCAGGCGTTCGATGGCCGCCATGCCAAGCGCCATGTGTGCTCGCTCCGTCGCTTCATCCACATGCTGATAATTGATCCAGCGCCAGCCGTGGCAGGCAATCTCGTGGCCGAGTTCCCGAAACGCGGCGGTCACTTCCGGGCAGCGCTCAAGCGCCATGCCAACGCCGAAGACGGTCAATGGCAGGCCGCGTTGTTCGAACTCGCGCAATAGTCGCCAGACACCGGCGCGCGCGCCGTACTCGTAAATGCCTTCCATGCTCAGGTGCCGCTCCGGATAGGCGGGGGGATTGAACATTTCGGACAGAAACTGTTCGCTTCCGGCATCGCCGTGGAGCACGGAATTCTCGCCGCCTTCTTCGTAATTCAAAACGAATTGCACGGCCACGCGAGCGCGACCTGGCCAGTTTGCATCTGGCACGTGCGGGCCATAGCCCTTGAGGTCTCTGGGATAAGTGTGAGTCATGGTGGTTCAGGCTTTCAGAATTTGGGCCAGATCGAGACTGTGCGGGTCCAGATGCAAGTTGATAAGAACGTTGTCGAGATGCTTGCCCATCAGGCGAAGTGCGTCCTTGACATCACGTTTTTCCAGGGCGTCCACGATGGCGACGTGCTCGCTCAACGAGGCTTCGGCAGAGTGCGAAGACTGGTACATCAGCGCAATCAGTGAAGAACGGATGAGCAACTCGCTCAGCATTTCCACCAGAACCTGATTACCCAGCATCTGCGCCAGAACGATATGAAAGTCAGCCAGCAAACGCGTGCGTCCCGACACTTCGTTATCGCTCACAGCCGAGCGCTCGATTTGCAGGTGATAGCGCAGTTCCTTGATCTGTGGATCGGTGATTACCGGGCACAGTTGCCTGATCACCGCAGCCTCCAGAATGTCGCGCACCGCAAAAACATGGCGCGCTTCGGCCACCGTGGGCATCGCCACGAACGCGCCACGCGCGGGCTCAAGTACCACCAGTCGATCACGGCTGAGCTGGTTGAAGGCTTGCCGCACGACTGTTCGTGACACGTTGTAGATGTCGCCCATCTTCTGCTCGGACAACTTCGTCCCCGGCATTAACCGGCGTTCTGCAATGGCAGTGGTGACGGAATCGACGATGCGCTGTGTCGAACCTGATTTGGCTGCAGATTTGCCACTGGCTGTTACGCGGGTCTTGCGGGCGGTGGGCTTGTCAGCTTTGGCAGGATCAACAATTTTTAGGGTGGAAACGCCTTTGGACATGATGTCGTTACCTCTGTGCGGTTGACTTTAAGCACTTATTGTATACACTTTTGCGCAGGACGGAATCGATTTCAGCAATGTCGTCCGGTTGTTTTCAATAATCGGGACAGGCGGCCCGGACCGGCGTCTGATCCGCTACACCAACAAAAAGGATCTTATGGGACATCTCAGCACCCACGTACTCGACATCATGCATGGCTGCCCGGCAGCGGGCATGTCCGTGACGCTACAACGTATCAGCGGCACCGATGTGCACTCCCTGCGAACGCTGACGCTGAACGCGGACGGCCGCACCGACGGCGGTCCGCTACTCGACGCGCAGACGATGGCAGCAGGGCGATACAGGCTCGTATTTGCAGTGGCGGCGTATTTTCGGAGCAAGGGCGTGGCGTTGCCTGACCCACCCTTCATCGATGAAGTGCCGATCGATTTTGGCATCGCCGACCCGGACGGTCACTACCATGTGCCGCTGTTGGCGAGTCCCTGGACGTATTCGACCTACCGCGGTTCCTGATCCTCAGAAGGACTCTCGCATCAAGTCAATTACAGCGATAAAAATTTGTACACTCTCTGTGTTTTCATCGTATACAATTAATGCACATCGCCGCGGAGCCGTCGACAGGAAACCGTTCGGGTTTCCTGTTGATGCTTGCGATGTTCGCCCTTTAGAGAGCCCGCTGTGGTGAAGGGAAAGTGAAGCGTCCTGTACGCGACACTTTCTTTTTGCTTGAGGCTCAATGGAAAACTACTTGCTCGACTGGGTCAGCCTGTTGCTGCGCTGGACCCACGTCATCACCGCGATCGCCTGGATTGGGTCGTCGTTCTATTTCGTCTTTCTTGATAACAGTCTTTGCAAACCGACCGATCCCGTGTTGATCGACAAGGGTGTGGGCGGGGAACTGTGGGCTGTGCACGGTGGCGGTTTTTATAACCCGCAAAAATATGTCGTCGCGCCGCGCATCCTGCCGGAAAATCTGCATTGGTTTTATTGGGAAAGCTACTCGACCTGGATCTCGGGTTTCAGCTTGTTTACCGTCATGTACCTGTACAACGCGGGCAGCTTCCTGATCGATAAAACGGTCTACGACTGGTCTGCTGCGGCGGCCATCGGGTCGGCACTGGGTTTCCTGGTCGTTTGCTGGCTCGTCTACGACACCATTTGCCGCGCATTCGGGCAGCGTAAAAACGGCGACGCCATTGTTGGTGCCTGCGTCTTTACGTTCATCGTCTTCGCCGCATGGCTCGCCTGCCATTTGTTCGCGGGTCGCGCTGCATTTTTGCTGGTCGGCGCAATGCTTGCGACCACGATGAGCGCCAACGTTTTTTTCTGGATCATCCCCGGCCAACGCAAAGTGGTGGCGCAACTCAGAGCGGGCATCGCGGTTGATTCCGTGCACGGCTGGCGCGCCAAACAGCGCAGCGTGCACAACACGTATTTCACCTTGCCCGTCCTGATCGCGATGCTGTCCAACCACTACGGCTGGCTGTACATGGCCAAGACCAACTGGCTTGTGCTGGTGGTACTGATGCTGGCTGGCGCGCTGATTCGTCACAGTTTCGTTGCTGCTCACAAAGCGCGTGCGCAGGGCAAGCGTCCCTCCTGGATGCATGCAGCGGCGGGTGTGGTGGCATTGCTCGGGCTGGTGTTCTGGATGGCGCCACCGCCGCCGTCGCCGGAATCGCTGGTTGTCAATATGCAGCCGGTCAGTTTTGCGCAGGTCCAGGGCGTGGTTGAAAACCGCTGTGTGATGTGCCACAACGCGCAAGTACAAAACAAGGGTGTCGCCTTGCATACGCCTGCGCTGATCAAGCAGCATTCGGCGCAGATGTATCAGCAGGTCGTCGTGCTGAAACTCATGCCGTACAACAACGCCACGCAAATTACCCAGCAAGAGCGGGATCTGATCAAGCGCTGGTTCGAGGCAGGGTCAACGACAGAGTAGGTTTTCATTCGACAGGTTGTCATTCGATAAGCGCCCGACCCCGGCAGCGCTCGTCACAAAAACAGCGCGAAGTTGCTGGTATTGAAATCAAAAGAGATTCACCAAAAGGAGATAGACATGAATCAGGAAATCGTCCACCCGGTCGACGAAAAATTACCCATTGTGCGGCTGAGCGCACTCGGGCTGCAGCACGTGCTGGTCATGTATGCGGGTGCAATTGCCGTGCCGCTGATCGTTGGCCGGGCACTCAAGCTCAGCCCTGAACAGGTCACCATGCTGATCTCGGCAGATCTGTTCTGTTGCGGCCTGGTGTCATTGATCCAGTCGTTTGGCATGACAAAATGGTTTGGTATCAAATTGCCCGTGATGATGGGTGTGACCTTCGCTGCAGTCGGGCCTATGGTGGCGATCGCCAATGCCGTACCCGGTGTTGACGGGGCACGCGCCATATTCGGTGCCGGCATTGGTGCCGGTATCTTGTCGATGTTGCTCGCGCCGTTGATGAGCAAGATGCTGCGATTTTTTCCGCCGGTGGTGACGGGAACGATCATCGCCATTATTGGTATCAGCCTGATGCGTGTCGGCGTTAGCTGGGCCATGGGAGGCCCGGACTTCCTGTCGCAAAGCGTCGATGTGCCCAAGCTGATTTCCATGATCGATGGTGTCAAGTCGTCGGCCGCTGCGGTGGCATCCTCGGTGCAAGCGGGCGTGCCACTGCCGGCACTAAAACTGCCGGGCCCGATCCCGATGCTGCCCAACGCATCCTATGGCGCGCTGGATAATCTGGCCATTGCAGGTTTCGTGCTGGTCTTCATCCTCTTGCTTGTGAAGTACACGCGTGGCTTCGTGTCGAACATTTCTGTCCTGCTCGGCATGGTTGCGGGTTGTGCAGTCGCGATCGGTCTGGGCAAGATGAACTTCGACAAGGTCGGCAAAGCGCAGTGGTTCGATCTGGTGACACCGTTCGCCTTCGGCATGCCGACCTTCGATATCGTGATGATCCTGACGATTACGGTGGTCATGATTGTCGTCATGATCGAGTCGACCGGCATGTTCCTGGCGCTCTCCGACATGACGGGCAAAAAAATCAATCAGGAGCAATTGGCGGCCGGCTTGCGCACCGATGGTCTGGGCACACTGATCGGTGGCATTTTCAATACCTTCCCGCACACCAGCTTTTCCCAGAACGTCGGACTGGTTGCCGTAACAGGCGTCAAAAGTCGCTGGGTCTGCGTGACCGGCGGCATCATCATGATCGTTCTGGGGCTGCTGCCAAAAATGGCCGCACTGGTCGAATCCATTCCACAGTTCGTCCTTGGTGGTGCCGGACTGGTCATGTTCGGTATGGTGGCAGCCACCGGTATCCGCATTCTCTCCTCGGTGGACTACAAGGGGAACCGGTTCAATCTCTACATCGTCGCGCTGTCGATCGGCTTCGGTTTGATCCCCTTGGTCGCACCGCACTGGGCACAGCAAATGTCGCACAGTCTGCATCCGCTTCTGGAATCCGGAATCTTGTTGACCGCGATATCTTCAGTCGTACTCAACCTGTTCTTCAATGGCACCAGCGATAACACGTCGGCGACGTCAGCCGGCGTAAAAGCTGCAGAACATTGACGCGTTCGTACTAGCCGATATCCACGCTGACTTTTCAACATGCATTCCCTCTGCGTCTGGTGACCAGCGCAGAGTTCTTCCAACCGTAGCACCTCAGGTGATGACAATGAAATTTAAAACAAGAAACCGTATCTTGATGGCCAGTCTCGTCTTCAGCGCAGCATCGTCAGCGTACGCTGCCGATTGGAGTGACACTTCATTAGGTATGCGTACAGGGAAAAGTTTTTCGGAGCCGTTCAATACCAACGATATTCAAAAGAATATTTTTGATCTGAACCATGTCAGCGGCTACAAGTACGGTACCAATTTTTTCAATGTGGACTTTTTGCTGTCGAATAATAAAGATCCAGCCGGCGCGGGTTCCAGTAATGGTGCGCAAGAAGTCTATGTTGTCTATCGTCATACCCTGGACCTGGAAAAAGTTACCGGGCAATCATTCAAATATGGTGTGGTGCGCGGTCTGGGTATCACTGCAGGGTTTGATTTCAATACCAAAACGGATGCGGGCTACAACTCCAAGAAGCGCATGTACGTGGCAGGTCCGACGGTCATGCTCGACGTTCCCGGTTTTCTGAATATCGGACTGCTCGCCCTGTGGGAGAGCAACGCGCCCTACAACACGTTCAGCAAGGTTTCAACACCACGGTACAGCTATGACGTGCACCCGATGCTGACAGCAGCATGGGGCATCCCGCTGGGTACCAGCGGCTGGTCGGTCGAAGGGTTTGCCAACTTCATTGCCGCAAAGGGCAAGAATGAATTTGGCGCAAAAACGGCAGTCGAGACCAACATCGATATGCAAGTCATGGTTGACTTGAGTTCGGTCGTAGGCGCCAAGCCAAAAACCGTGAAGGTTGGTCTGGAATACCAGTATTGGAAAAACAAATTCGGTAACGACAGTTCCGGTCCGGCCGGCCCGGGTGCGATTGCCAATACACCCATGATCCGCGCCGAGTACCATTTCTAACGTAGTGTCAGAAGTTTAGGAAAAAAGCCGTACGCAAGGTCTTCCGCGCAAACCACTCACCGGTCGCGCGCGAAGATTGTGCGTCCGGCTGCCCGCCTCGCAGCCAGAATAATCACATCCGGTGCATGGCAGCTCAGTCGCACGAGTGCTCCCACCGAATCGGCCGATACCCGGCCGCGACAGGCGAATGAATGCGTTACACCGCTTCGAACGGTCCGGAGTTGACAGCACTGCGCATGGCGATTCAAGGCCATCCGCAGAGGCCATATTGCGAATGCTGACGGGGTGGCCCTGAAGTGGCGCGCCCCCCCAAAAACCATCAGACGATGGCGTCGCTAATCGTGGCAATCCTCAACAGGTTGGTCGTTCCCGGTTCGCCAAAGGGCATCCCGGCCGAGATCGTGATGCTCTGCCCTGGCAGCCCGAATCCTTCTTGCCGTGTCACGGCAACGGCGACTGACACCATGTCTTCGACCGACGTCACATCGGCGATCACTGTGGCGTGCACGCCCCATGTCAGCGCCATTTTTCGCGCTGTCTGGAGATTGGGCGTGATGCACAGGATAGGCGCACTGGGACGCTCTCTGGCGGCGCGCAAGGCAGTGTGTCCGGAGAAGGTATAGCTCACCGACGCGACCGCATTGATGATACGGATGACGTCTCGCAACGCCGAACAAATTGCATCGGCATGCGTAGGCAGTGGCGGCTGTTGTTGCGCATCCAGCATGGTTCTGTGCAACGGGTCGCTTTCGACTTCTTCGATGATCCGGTTCATCATCGATACCGAGGCGAGCGGATAGTTGCCGCTGGCGGACTCGGCCGAGAGCATCACGGCGTCCGCGCCATCGTAAATCGCGGTGGCGACATCGGACGCTTCTGCGCGTGTCGGTACCGGCGATTCAATCATCGATTCCAGCATTTGCGTCGCCACGACGACCGGTTTGCCATGCTTGCGTGCGAGGCTGAGGATACGTTTTTGCTCACGTGGTACGCGCTCGGCGGGTAGCTCCACGCCGAGGTCGCCGCGCGCCACCATGACGGCATCACTGGCGCGAATAATGTCGTCGAGCTGCTTCAGTGCGGCCGGTTTTTCAATCTTTGACAAGATGCCCGCGCGTTGGCCAACGATGGCACGCGCTTCCAGAACATCCGATACCTGCTGCACGAACGACAGCGCAATCCAGTCGACGCCAAGCGACAGCGCGAAGTCGAGATCGCGCCTGTCCTTGTCTGTCAGCGCCGGAATCGGCACGATGACGTCCGGTACATTCACCCCCTTGCGATTGGACAGCATGCCGCCGACAACGACTCGGGTAACGATGCGGTTACCGTCTGATTCTTCGACTGCGAGGCGTAATTTTCCGTCATCGAGCAACAACGTTTGACCCGGCGTGATCACGGCAAAGAGTTCGGGATGGGGCATGCCCACGCGTGTGGCATCGCCCGGTTGATCGCTCTGGTCCAGAACGAAGCGCTGGTCAGCAACCAGCATCGCGCAGCCGTCGACAAATTGTCCGACACGCAGCTTGGGTCCCTGAAGATCGGCGAGGATGGCAATGGGACGACCCATTTTTTTCTCGATGGCGCGGACGATGTCGTAGCGGGCCCGATGATCTTCGTGCGAGCCGTGGCTGAAGTTGAACCGGAACACATCGGCCCCCGCCTCGAACAGCGCGGTGATCGTCAGTGCATCGGAACTTGCCGGACCCAGGGTGGCAACAATTTTGGCTTTGCGCAGGCGTCTCATGGCTTTTTTTCTCATTCAGAATTGGCGGGAAGTGCAGAAGGCGAACCGACGTGTCGTTGATCGGTTCGCCTGCGATCATAAAATCAGGATGGCGCGGAAATCATTGACGTTGGTGCGGGTAGGTCCGGTCACAACGAGGTCGCCCAATGCGTCGAAAAAGCCATAGCCATCGTTCTCGGCGAGCAGATCGCGCGCACGCAATCCGAGTGCGGTTGCCCGGGACATCGTGTCTGGTGCACACCATGCGCCGGCATTGTCCTCGGAGCCGTCGATGCCGTCGGTATCGCAGGCAATGGCATGGATACCCGGCAGGCCGTCGAGTGCGATTGCCAGACTCAGCAGAAATTCCGCATTGCGTCCGCCGCGTCCGTTGCCGCGCACGGTAACGGTCGTTTCGCCGCCGGACAGGATCACGCAAGGGCGGACAAATGGCTGGTCGTGCAGCAGAACCTGACGCGCGATCGACGCGTGCAGCATGCCTGTGTCGCGGGCTTCGCCTTCCATGTCATCCGACAGGATGTACGGCGTGATGCCGGCAGCCCGAGCGGCCTCGGCGGCTGCCAGCAAAGCGTGTCGCGCGGTCGCGATGACATGATGTGCATTGCGTGCAAAGCGATGATCGGCGGGCTTGGGCGTTTCACTTGCACCCGATGCCAGCATCTGACGGATGTTTTCTGGCACGTCTATACGGTATTTGTGAAGGATACCCAGCGCATCAGCGCAGGTGGTGGGATCGGGCAAGGTCGGTCCGCTGGCGATGATGCCGGGATCGTCGCCCGGAATATCCGAGATCAGCAACGTGACCACGCGAGCCGGTGCGCAGGCTAGCGCCAGTCGGCCACCCTTGATCGCGGACAGGTGCTTGCGCACGCAGTTCATTTCCGAAATCGTTGCGCCGCTTTTCAGGAGCGCCTTGTTGAGTGCCTGCTTTTGTTGCAGTGAAATGCCTTCCGCGGGCAACGCCAGCAAGGCCGAGCCGCCTCCGGAAATCAGGCACAGCACGAGGTCGTTTTCAGTGAGGTCCTTGACCATCTCCAGCATGCGTGCAGCAGCGCGCTGACCGGCCTCGTCCGGTGTCGGGTGGGAGGCTTCGATGACGTCGATATCGCGACATGGCAGAGCGTGACCGTAGCGCGTGACCACCATCCCTTCCAGCTTCTCCGGCCACGCTTGCTCGACGGCCTTTGCCATCGCGGCAGCACCTTTGCCGGCACCGATCACGATGGTTCTGCCGTGTGCCGACGGTGCTGGCAGAAACGGTGGCAGACATTTTTCTGCGCTCACGGCATCGACGGCAACTGAGAATAAGTCGAACAGGAATTGGCGTGGATCGGTCAGCATCGTTATCTCGAAAGGAAGTGAAGGGTCAGGAGCTGAGGTCGCAGCAGCACGACCTCACCGGATTACTCGGCTTGGGCGATTGCGTGGTTCGACATCAGCTCAATGGCGTGACACAGGGCCGAATGGTCGAGACCACTCATGCCGTTGGCGGCGCAGGCGTTCATCAGTTCCTGCACGTTGGCCGTATTGGGAAGCGCGACGCCGAGTGTCCTGGCACCTTGCAGCGCCAGATTCAAATCCTTCTGGTGCAGGCCGATGCGAAAACCGGGATTGAATGTTCGCTTGATCATGCGTTCGCCATGCACTTCGAGTATGCGCGACGCGGCAAAACCGCCCATCAAGGCCTGACGCACCTTCGCGGGATCGGCACCGGCTTTCGATGCGAATAACAGCGCTTCCGCAACCGCCTGAATAGTGAGCGCGACGATGATCTGGTTGGCGACTTTGGTGGTCTGGCCGTCACCATTGCCGCCAACCAGCGTGATGTTTTTTCCCATCAGGTCGAACAGCGGTTTGACGATATTGAAGGCGTCCTCCGGCCCGCCGACCATGATGGTCAGCGTGGCGGCCTTCGCGCCGACTTCGCCGCCGGATACCGGCGCATCGAGATAGGCACAATCGAGCGCATTGATCTTGCCCGCGAAAATCTTCGTTTCCATCGGCGAGATCGAGCTCATGTCGACGACGATTTTTCCGGCCGACAGGCCAGCGGCAACGCCATTCACGCCGAACAGGGCGTTGTCGACATCTGGTGTGTCGGGCACCATCGTGATGATGATGTCGGCACGCTTTGCCACTTCCGCAGCGGATGTGCAGACTGTGGCGCCACGCTCGATCAGTGACGGCGGTGGATTTTTGAAGTCATGCAGGTACAGCTTGTGTCCGCCTGCCTGCAGATGTGCGGCCATGGGAGCGCCCATGATGCCGAGTCCGATAAAGCCGATTTTTGTCATGATGTGGTCCTTGGTAGTGAACGTTGTGGCCGGTCGGGATCGGCCGGTTAGCTGGAGTAAGTCGCGCGCCATCCCAGGCCCTCGACCGTTCCCGCCCTGGGTTTGTATTCGCAGCCGATCCAGCCGTCGTAGCCCGACTGGTCGAGCCACGGAATCACAAAGCCGTAATTGATTTCGCCGGTGCCGGGTTCGAAACGTCCCGGGTTGTCCGCCAGTTGAATGTGCTTGATGATCGGCAGATTGTTCTTCATCGTGTTGACCAGCTCACCTTCCATGCGCTGCATGTGATAGATGTCGTACTGCAGAAACAGATTGTCAGAGCCGGTTTGATGGATCAGCGCCACCGCCTGTTTTGTCGTCGACAAAAAGAAACCTGGAATATCGAACGTGTTGATCGGTTCGATCAGCAGCCGGATTCCGGCGGTCTTCAGATGGGTAGCTGCATAAGTCAGATTGCTAACCAGCGTTGCATGCGCCAGTTCGACATCGACACCAGTAGGCACGATGCCGGCCAGGCAATTGATCTGCTTGACGCCCAATACCTTCGCATAGCGCAATGCTTCGGCGACGCCTTCCTGGAATTCCTGAATGCGATCCGGGTGGCATGCGATGCCACGCTCACCGGCATCCCAATTCCCGGCGGGCAGGTTATGCAGGACCAGGTCGAGCTGGTAAGTGTTCAATTTGTCGGCAATCTGATCCGCATGAAACGCGTACGGGAACAGAAATTCGACGCCCCTGAATCCGGCGTGCGCGGCTGCGCCGAACCGGTCCATGAACGGGACCTCGTTAAACAGCATCGTCAAGTTGGCAGAAAATTTGGCCATGGCATCGTCTCCAAAGAGTGTTTTATTCATCCGGCAATCCGACCGTGTCGCGGCGTTACCGTGCACGGCAGTCGATTTCCTTGAATTCATTGATCTGGTTGATCTGGTTGATCTCGGTGACCATCGATAGGGCGGTCACGCGTTCCGGCATGACGTCGATCATGATGGGCACTCAATGCTGCTCCAGTAATGTCTTGGTATCGGCGAATTTTTCCTGCAAAGTGTGCGTCTTTTCAGCGCGGCATCCAGCAGGCTTTCCGCGGCCCTCGGCTCGTTGAATGCCACGGTCATTCCTTGTTTTGTCTGCACACTGACTGCCACTTCTGCAGCAGTCGTCTTCGCCATCAACCATTTCCAGATCGTGTTGAATTCATCAGGTTTCGATAGTAAATGACAGGGAAAACTTTGAGAATGCCCACCGTAATCAGTCAACCCGATACCTGGGGTATCGAATGTGGGTCATTGATCTGGATGGGTGATGGAAGAATGTGACGACCGCTGCTTTGGATTTACGTTGGCCGCAGGGTCTGGTCGATGCAGTAAAACGTTCGGAGATTTGCACCAGCCGATCGTGTGTTTCTTTTTATAAATACGTCACTACAACCAACAATCGGAGATTAAACTTTCTATATTGGCAAGTACATGTAGCTCTTCTCATGAGCTTCACCTGCTGCAAAATCGTCTATCCAACAGAAAGTTGGCTGAATGAAAAAATAGCAAGCACGGTTGTCAACTCTGAACCCAAACCAGACGAAACGTATATGAGCGCCAGACCTGTTAAGTTGTAAAAAAAATTAAATTCCGAAGTATAAAAGCCCTGCAAAAAGTGAAGGCATTCCTTGAAATCAAGAAAAATCATCTTCGTCCTGTCCTTCGCATTCCTCTGTGCCGTGCTAATCGCGCACTACATGATGGCAAGGCCATACGAAGAACAGCTCATGCGCATACAGACTTCGGAACGATTGGGTAATCTGGGCAGCGCGGTATTGGATGAGCCAATGGGAATCCAGGCCATCCTCCTGGACTACTCCAGCGACCAGGCGCTGCTCCTGAAAACGTGGATTGCCCTGAAAAAATATCCAACCATCACGCGGGAACTGTTGATGCTCTATGGTGAGGAGCCGATATTTAAGCGGGTCATGAAAAATTACGGTGAATCGGTGGTTCCGGTGATCCAGTATTTCAGAGCCAACGAAATCTGGACGTACACCGCGCAAACGAAAATCGCGGCGGTTGCCACCGATGCTGCAAGCACCTTGAAACAGGCCTGGAGCATGCTGCCTGGAACAACGAAACCCGCTGTCCCAAGACCAGCAGCACCACCGACAGCACCAGCAGCACCCGCAGCACCCGCCCCAATTGCTCCGCCACGCATCGCCGCAAATGAACGCGGATGGTATGCCGTCAATATCCTCGATACGGAAGGTCATGACCTGCTCGGTCAGTTTGTCGAAGGGCAGGACGGGCAGATAAGACGAATACAAACAGACCGTTTTGGAAAACTGGTCATCGGTTTTTTATCAAGTGGTATCAGGAATATTGAAACCAAAAGCCAAAGCGGCGACGAACTCAAGGCGGCGGACTATCTTTGGGCCGGGGTCGATGTGCTGCCATTTATTGGTATCGCAAAAGGGCTGCGCCTCGTGAAACAAGCGTCAGTAGCAGGAAAGGAGATCCGAATATCGACGAAGACGCGATTGCTCGCGCCGAAGCTCTTTGAAAGCACTGCAATGCTCAAACTGGCAAAGTACGGATCAGGAGTCGCGGCCGCCTATTTGATCGTGACTCATCCTTCGCTGGTCAACAGCCTTTTGGGACAGGCAGCAAAATTTTTCGGTATTGATCCCTGGTTGTTCCAGCTTGGGGGCTGGTGGCTAATACTGAGCTTGTTGCTCTTTCCATTCATCGGCCTGATCAAACTCGCAGCGAGACTGCTCCTGGCTGTGTTCTCGTTGCTGGAAAAATCGCGTCCGAAAAAAGTATCCGTGCCTGTCGCGGCGATGGCTTCCGGATCGACACAGCTGACGTAATCGCACGCGCATCCTGTGGGTCACGCGGAGCGCCGCGCCGCACTCGGGCTTACGGTTGCATCAAGTCACAGTGTTGCGTGGCTGTGAGGTCGGGTTGATTTCAAGTTGAGGTTCTTAAGGTGACAAGTCCTGGCAATTTCGTTGGCAATGTTTACATTGAGTATCTGCCCCTGTTCGGAAGATTGATTGGGAGAATGAGCTACAACGCGTCGTCTGTAACGATGATTCACATAAAGCCCGAACATTACTTGCCGATGAGAGTAACCATAAAGCAGTAGATAGCCATCAGTGCGATCCAGCTACTCGCTGCTTCAAAGTGCCGGGAAAGAATCACCATCGCGATTACTGCAAGAAAAGCCGCGCCAACACGGATGAAGACATCTATGGACTTGCTGCCTAGTTTTCTGAAATACCCCGGAAACTGTTCCTGGCCATAAGCATTCTTTCAGTCAAACTTGCGCTTGCCGTGCCAGAGCGCCACTAAAGCGCTCGACACCAGCAGAAAAAACCCAACAGCCATTAAATGCGTACCCATTGAGCTGGCAAAATTTTCCGATTCAGGTATTCCAGAACTGAATCAGTTTTTGTGTCAGGTCCGGGTCACTGGAATGGATGTATAGAGATGTGTTTGACCAGCGACCGTTCAAGTTGATGTGTTATTTTCGAATACTCTTGACGACGCCCGCTACGGCACCAACTGTCGCGCCAGTGATTGTCCCTACGAACGGAATGACCGATGCGATGGCACCACCGACAATTGCTCCCGCAGCGGCATCCTTGACAATGTCTGAATGCAGCGCCTCTTTGCCGAGTATCCCTACCTCGGTTGCTGTGGCAGATGCTATGTCCTTTATTTTTGCTGCAGCGATTTTAAAATCCTCCTCATCTACTTTTCCATCGCCATTAAGATCGCCGATGATTACCCCTCCGGCCTTGATCATCTGACCCGTTGAAAGCATCACTTCGCCGATCGTGTTGCCTACGGATCGGCCGGTACTCAATGCATGATCGGCTGCGCTTGTCGTAACTTCCTGTATGTTCGAAAGCGCTTTTTGTGCAGACAATTGGGCTGCGCTGCCGAATCCGGAGAGGAAGCCTTTTATTCTGCTGCTGCTTTTGTCTGCTTTCACGGCAGTACTTGTAGATGCTCGATTATTCACCTCGTCATCTGGCTTGTTCTCTTGGTTTTGTCCGGGGTTATCAGGCAGGTGGTTCATTTTTTCCCCTATTGACGGAGTGAGTTATTGGCTGTGATGCTAAGGCTACATAGACTTTTTTTACAGTACATATACTGCGTTGAATAATTCCAAGATAGTAATTTGTTGGCAACTTTTTGATGCTACCGTATTTGCGCGGGAGTGTGCCGATTCCATGAAGCGGTAGTTGAAATTTTGGCTTATCCGTTCATAGCCATTGAACAGAATGTCATGTTTGAATCCGACTTGTCGCAACTTTATCGCGTGTCGACCAAGCGGTTGAATGAACAGGTCAAACGCAGCAGTGAACGCTTGTCGCCACACTTCGTGTTTATCCTGAGTGCGCAAGAAAAAGCCGAGGTAGTCACACATCGTGACGAACTCGGCAAGCTGAAGTTCTCCAAGTCTTTGCAATTCGCTTTCACCGAACAGGGCGCGATCGATGTCGCCACTAATTGCCCGGGCACCTCAACTAAACCAGCCTGTTCAAGACGGCTTCGGGCGGCAAACAAAGCGTGAGTGACGTTGCCGAATCGTAGGTTGGGCTGCCAAGCCCAACATGCGTCAAGCTTACTGTCAGGTCGTTGTGCCGCTGCCGGCAGCTGAATTGGTAACTGCTCCTAAGCACCAAGTCAGGTACTGCGCGACAAAGCAAAAATCGCTTCCGCTACCGCCAGCTGCAGGGGGCAGTTTGACGCATGTTGGGCTTGGCAGCCCAACCACCAGTCGGTAGTTTTCATGGTGAAATTCGCAGGCAAAATCCCCCTCAACTAAACCCATACTTCACCACCAACAACAAATCCTGCAGCTTGCCCAAATTCGCAGGCAATACCGACACTGCCACCGGATCACCCAGCGTGATGCCCGTCGTCTCCGCCTTGCACATGCGCCAGGCATCGAGCCGTGACAGGTTGCTGGCAGCACCGTCGAGCGAGATGCTGAACGTCGCCGGGTTACCCGCGACTCTGGCCAGCAATACGACGTTGTCGATAGTCGCATCCAGTACCTGCGCCAGATAAGGCAGGCGCAATTTGTCGAGGGTGATGTTGACGCTGCCGGCCTGTTTCAGCAAATGCCATTCGTTGGGCAACTCATGGCGCAGGTTGATCAATGTGTGCAAACCCTGCTGCGACAGTTCCTGTTTGATCTGGCCAAGGCGGTCGAGCAGGTCGGTTTCGGCGAGGCTGCGCAAGCTGGAGCCGCCTTCGCGCGCGGTGTAGCCCAGGTGCAGGACGACGTCGGCGATGGTGTCGTAATTGAACTGCGCCAGTGCCGGCTTGACCAGTTCACAGCGCCAGTTGCTGATCGCGCCCGTGCCTTCGAACGGCAGGTAGCGTTCGTCGCGGAAGTTGAGGTCGAACAGGCCGCTGTCCTTCTGGCCCGTTGAAGTGGCGATCGATTGAATGGTGCCGAGGTTGTAGACGAAGCGTTCGTCGTTGCCCGGGTCTTCGCTGTAACCCGTCAGTGCGAGATTGTCGGGCCGCAAATCCTTGCGATACCGGTTGCTGGTCAGCGAGAGTTTTGCAGAGATCGAGGTCTGCGGACCTGCCACGCACGGCATGCTGAGGCTGACCGTTTTGATGCGCCGGAAATACTGTCCGGGATAGTCCAGGTCGAACAGCGCTTCGGGTACGCTGAAGTCGCAGCTGCCGGTGGTTTGCAGCTTGATCAGCGCCAGCGGGTCGAGCGCGGCCAGCGAGACTTGCTTGGTGATTTCGTAGTCGCGCTTGTGATGATCGAGATAGCTCATCTCCATGCGTTTGAGGTCGTAGACCAGCCGATCGGCACTTTGCAAACCTTTCTTCAGCGTGTCCCAGTAACCGAAGGCGATAAAGGTATCGTCGCGGCCCAGTTCGTACTGGTAGGTGCGCTCGGCTTTTTTTGCCTGATCGTGCGCCAGTTTGTAAGCCGCGAAATAGACGTTGCTGATCTGGCCGATCATCCATTGGTAGAGGTCGCGGTTGGTGAATTTGCGTCGCATGAACTCGTCGGTTTTTTTGTTGTTCTCGATCGTCAGCGCGTGATTTTTCATGTCGAGCTCGGCGCTTTGCTGGCGGATTTCGGCCACCGTGATCTGTTTGTCGATCGAGGCGAGCTCCTTCTTGGCCTGGCGTTCCTGCAGTTTCCAGTCGTCGAAGCGGCGCTCGTTCTGGCCGTTGATGGCAGCGCGGTTGGCGTCATAGGCAGCGCTGGCGCTCAATATCTGCAGCACATCGGCGGCCGAATTGGCGGCGGCGGCGAGATTTTTGCCACCCCATTGCAAGGTGACGTGGGGACTGCCGCCGAAGCCGGAGGCGCCGCCCAGCAGGTCCGGCACCATGGCCACGATGCCGGCCAGCGCACGGCTGATCTGGGCGGCCAGTTCGAAGTCATGGGCGGTGTCGAGCTTGTCCAGATGGAGCGATTCCTTAGCGCTCACTTTTTCGATGCCGGCATAATACTGGTACTTTTCTTCGGTCACTTTTCTGCTTCGCTGCAGCACGATGATTTGTTCTTTGGCTTCCTCGATGGCCAGCTTTTTCATGCCGGTCATCGCATTCTGCAATTTGATTTCCAGCTCGCTGCGCAGCAGTGCCAGGTCTTCGCCGTCCTTTTTCTCCAGTACCTGCAGCAGGGAGTTGCCGAGGTTGCGCACTTCCTGGGCCAGGTCGACGGCTTTTTGCGCGACGGTCTGGAAGCGGTAATAGGGCAGCGGCGCGCTCAGGCCGGCAATGACTGCCGAGATATCGAGGCCCGATGCGGCTGCCCTGACCAGCATGCCCGGATCGATCGGTGGCGCAAACAGGGCCAGGCTGCGTTCGATGCCGTCGATGTTCTGGCAGTGGCGAATCTTGAAGAGGCGGTCGGCGATGGTGTCCCAATAGCCCAGCATCCGGTCGTTCTGTGGCACGCAAAAATACAGCGTGGACAGGGTGATCGGCGAGGGTGGCAATTCCGCTCCGCCTTCCGGCAGCGCGGACAGGTCGGGCAGGATGTTTTCCAGATCGATCAGGGCATTGCCGAGCGGGCCGAGCTTGGCGCGAATCTGGTAATAGGTTTCGCTGGGTGGTGTCACCACTGGCGGCACGACGCGCGGTTTCGGACCGAGCAGTTTGTCGGACAGGATATACATCTGCGTGGCCTGAGCGATCGACTCCATCGTGTCCTGCCGGAACAGGTAATCGCCCCAGCTGACCAGGTTGTCGATATATTTCATCAGGATGGCCTTTTGGTAGGCCACCGTGCGAAAACGCGCCACGACATGCGGCTTGAAGGGGTGATCGCGCCATTGCTGGATCGCGAATTCGAGCTCGTTGAGCGCGGCGTCGTTCAGGTCCGCGGCCCGGTACAGCAGGGTGTCGATGCGCTGGGCGGTGTAGTCGGCAGCATTGCGCAGGAAGAACGGTTTGGTGACCCAGTATTTTTGCGGCACGTCGCCGGGCAGGGCGCCGGTCGGATTGAAGATGTAGTGCAGCCAGTCCATTGCCTCGTCGAAGCGCTGGTTGCGCGTCAACTGGGTGGCGATCAGCATCGGCACGTGGAAGAACAATTCCCAGTTGTAGCCGCTGTAACTGCCATCGCTGTTGAAGTCGACATCCTCGACCGGATACGGCGGCGGCACGATGGCGGTGGGTGCGTAATGCGTGGCGAAATCGAAGGGCGATTGCTGCAGCTGGGTGGCGCGCGACATCAGGGCGGGCACGCCATGCTGGTACAGCGTGCGGCGCAAAGTGCACATCAGCGGATGGTACATATTGCTGAATTTTTCGCCGTATTGCAGCTTGCTGTAGACCTCCAGTTCGGCCTTGATGTCGTGGTAATCCTCGTCGGCCAGCAATTCGGCAAGCAGTTGCGCCGGCGTCTCGCCAGCCTTCAGCTTGGCCATATATTTTTGGTACAGGGCGACGATCTTGTCGATCAGGCCGAGTACGTCCGAGGCGGTACGCCGGGTCAGGGTGTTGAGATTGAGCCGGCTTTTGCGTCCATAGAAACCCGGCGTGATGACGTAGGCGTGATTGCTGTCTTCCATGAAGTACGGCAGCAAGGTGCCCATCGGGATTTTGATGTTGCGTTGCCGGTCATAGAGTGCGCCGGTGTTTGCGCCATAAGAGGCCAGCAGCAGGTATTCCAGCAACAGCGCCAGCCAGTCGATCGGTGTCATCTGATGCGGATAGGTGATGCGAAACGTGCCGGGTGTCTTGGTGAGGATGTCGTAGTAGGCGAAGAACGACAGCGCCGTGCGGGCCGAGAGTTCGTCGCCGGCGATGTAATTCGTTTCGCGGTAGCGCTGCACGGTCAGCAAGGTGTCCTTGAAATCGGGGAAGAAGTCGGGGAAGTAAGTATTGCCTTCGCTCAGCAATTCCGGATACCCCTTGCAACCGGCGATCGCGAATATGCCGCGCAGTTCGGCACTGTCCTGGCCGTTCGCCTTGAGCAGCAGGACCATGTCGGCCCATTCGATGTAGATGAGGTTGTACAAATGCTGCTCGAAAGGGTCCGTGGTGTAGGAATTGGGCGTACGTATCGCGTCTTTCGAGATGCGTTTGGGTTGCCATACGCCGTCGGCAAGTTCGCTTACCGCCAGCTGGATTTTCAGTTTGCGCTTGGGTTTGTCGGTATTGACGACCGTGCCCGGCGTGCTGTTGGGGACGGTGGCTTGCGGGCTGGGGTCGGGTTCATCGCTGAAGATCGGCCAGCACAGGTGCAGTCGCCGGTTGCGCGAAAACGCCAGCAACTGGTCGCCCGTGATTTCCAGATCAATCTTGACCCACGGCGTCCAGTAACGCTCCTGCTGGAATTGCCGGTGATAGTAAGTGGCCGGGTCGCCGCCTTTTGAGCGGGCGAAGACGTGCATGATACGGTCATCGACCTGATACCAGGTAGCGACCACTTCCAGAAACGCCAGGGCGTCGAGTTGCTCCATGTAGCGCGTCAGCGCACGCTCGGCAGTGAAGGTCGTCAGCTCGTTTTGCATCAGCTCGTTTTCCAGATCCTGGAACAGGAAGGACTTGTCGTCGCGCAGTTCGGCTTCGAGCCAGTTTTCGGGATAGCACCAGACCTTCAGGTTGGCTTCCCGCACACGGAACCGGCTGACCCATTTCCATTGCAGCCAGCCGCTGTCGGTTTCGGTGTTGGCGGATGCACTTGGTTCCAGACCCATCATGCAGCGCTGAACGAATAGCTGGATGGCGTTGTGTGCCAGCACGATGCGTGAGCTGGGCATGCAGGCTTCCATCTCGACATCGATCAGCCACTGGTCGTACAGGTCGTTCGCGCTGCGAAACGCAGGACGGGTGGCCAGCAGATAGGCCACCAACGCGTCGCGCTTGGCCGGCCGGATCGCATCCATGACTTCTTTCAGCGTGTCGAGCCAGGTGGTTTCGTCGTAGCGCGATTTCAGGGCCATGCGCAGTTTGCCGGTCTCGATGCTGGTCAGGCCCGGCTTGATGAAGTCGGCTACATCGGCGAGCGGACTGGCCAGCGTGCGCAGTGTTTCGGCGCTGTGCAGCAGGCGCTGCCAGTTGCCGACAACACGGTAATTGGCGAAGCTGAAGGCGGGAAAGAAGTAGGCATCGATCGCGTCCAGGCTGTCCTGTTCATGCGCGGTGAGGATCGCCAGTTTTTCCAGAAACTGGTCGCGGGTGGCGGCGCTGCCGGGCAGGGTCATGGCGAGTACCGACCACAGCGTGACCGGATTGGCCGCATCGGCCGGGTTCTCGACGGGTGCGAGCGTGTTGCCAAGTTCCAGTGCCCGGCCGAGGTCCGCATACGCCTGGTACGACGCTTCGGTGTGGCCGCTTTGGTAGGGAATGCCGTCGAGTTCCAGCCAGCCCAGATCCTGTGCATTGACCAGCAACCACGCGACTACGCCGGGTTCCAGCCGATACGACGCGGACAGCGGCAACAGCTTGTGCAGCAAGCGCAGCGCCTGATAGTGCTGCGGGAAGGCCAGCCCGGTCACGGCGGGCGGGGCGGGGACGAGGTTGAGGGTATCGATCAGATCATTGCTGAACAGGATGTCGCGCACGACAGCGGTGCCAGGGGCCGGTTGCTTGAGCACGGCATGTGCCAGCACCGCCTGCACCAGTTCCGTATCGACTTTGAAGGCGGCGCTGAGCTGGGCTGTCAGCAGTACCGATTTTGCCTGATTGAACTGGAACAGGGACAGGCTGTCCATGATGGCGCGTAACAGTGCCGCGGCTGCGGCGCTGATGTCAGCCAGTGGTGCGAGCGCGTCCAGATTGTCGATGGCCGTGTGGATAGCGGTGGGGTCGAACAAGGTGCCAAACAACGTGTCGATCAGGCTGTGTGCTGCAGCGACCGAGGTCCATTCGCGTTGCAGGAAGGCCGCGATCGACTTGCTGTCGTCAGCGCTGACAACGCTGAACTTGCCCAGTAATCTGGCCAGCGCCTCCTGCTGTTCGATGGCGGGCATATCCGGATTGAACGGCGAACGGTTCTCCGCGAAGGCGCCCTGATAGGCCGCCTGCAATGTGGTCAGCGTCGTCGTCGCAGTGGCGCTTTTCAGTTCGCGCCGTTCGAGTTCGATGGTCGTTTCGGCCTGGTGGTACAGCATGAAGCGCACGTCCGCGAGTTTGCGCGGCTGGGCCTTGGCGTCGATCGCCAGTTCGGCGAATGCGAGCGTGTCGGCGGGCGACGCGGTGGGGTCGATCCGGGTCAGGTCGATCAGTGCGCTCAGTTCAGTCGTGGTCAGCTTGAGCCTGCGCATCAGGCGGCTGTACAGGAACAGGCGCGACAGGTTGGCGATGCTGAGTTTGTTGTCCACCATCAGTGTCAGGAGCGCGTCGAAGTCTTTGCGTTTGACTTGCAGACTGACGGCGACGCTGGCCGCAACATTGGCCAGAAAGCCCGTGCCATCGACTTTCGCCAGTTCGAGTGCCGGGTCGATGACGCCGTTTCTCGCCTTGTTCAGGAAAATGCTGGCGTACAGGTCGGCGGGAATATTCTCGTAACAGCCGACCAGCTCGCCCAGCTTGATGCCGGTGGCGGTGACCAGTCGCTGCAGCGTGGCGGCGACGGCCAGCGCGGCGTCATCGAGGACGCCGGCACCCAGCAACGGCTGCGAGAGGATTTCATCAAGCACGGCCAACGGCCATCCGGTCGCTTTTTGCATGCGCAGAAAACGGTGCATGCGGTCCAGCGCGGCATTGTCCAGGCCTGCTATCTGTTTTTGCGCCAGGTCGCAGCTCAGGTCGAGGTGCTTGATGAACAAGGCCTTGGCCGGATCGATGAAGGCAAACGTCAGCAGGGTGTCCAGTTCGGTATAGCTCAGACCGGTCTTGTCGAGAAAGACATCGACCCGCTTCAGGTCGGCCAGTGGCAAGCGCCAGTAAGTGGCCTGTCCGGCCGAGTCGGGAGTGGTGATCAGCGCCCGTTGCGAGACCGTCAAGCCCAGCGTTTCGGCGGCAATCGCTGCGTCGGACGGTGTCCCCGCCACCTGAAAATTGCGCATCAGTTCGGCGCGGTCGATATCGAAACGGGCGAAATAGGCGCGCGCTTCGGTATGGGGCAGATCGAATGGCAGTCCGAAGGCGAACGACTCGGTGGCCAGCGTGGCGTAGGCGGTCTGGTTGACGTAAGCCGGTGCGGCGGCCAGTTCATCGGCCGGACGCAAGGTCTGGCGCAGATGGAACAGGGTGTATTCGTTCAACCCGGTGTTGACGGCTTTGACGACCGCCTGCTTGTCGCGGATATAGTGCGGCAGCGTGGCCGACGAGCCGGTGGCGACCTCGGTAGAAAACACCAGCGCGGCATCGGTCATCGGGACACCGGCCGCGACCAGTGCGCTCAGCAGGGCAGGGGCGATGCTGCCTGACAGCGGATCGGCACCGGCCGCCAGCGCTCCGTTGTAGCCGATGCCGGGGTCCGGCGCGACCTGCTCTTCCAGCAGCTCGTTGACCAGGTCGATGTAGGGCATCGGCGTGTTGGCGTTCTCGCAACTCAGGTCGATATCGCCCAGATCCGGACGTCGCGCCAGCAGCACGTCTTGGGCCGCGGTCGTGGTGACGGGCGGGCTCACGGTGAGGTCGGTGACGCTGCGGTGGTCGATGAATTCAAGCAGCTCCACCAGATAGGCGGCCGGACCATAGACCGAACGGCAGTGTTCGCAGGCGCAGGTGTCGACGCCTTTGAACAGACTTTTCAGATTTGGAAAATCCAGCTGCGCCTGGTCGAGAGCCAGTGTCAGGTCGCCGCTATTGACTGCTGCAATGGGCCCGGCGGAGGCGATGTCCTGCAGTTCGCCGGCCACCACCATGGCTGCAGTGGAGGTCGCTTCGGCCTTGCGATACATGGCTTCGGCATCCTTGGCACCGATGCCGGCTGCGGGAGCCAGCTCGCTGACGAAGCGCGTCTTGCCGATGGCCGTGATGTCGCGTGCCGACGTGACGCCGCGGGCAAGCAGCTTGCTGGTGGTTGCATAGCGCGGCGCCAGGCGGAAAACGCGCTGTACCTTTTTGAGTTCGTCGCGCAGGGCGGTGTTGGTGCTCTCGGCGTGTGCTGTCCGTTTGAAGTACAGGTCCAGATTGTCGCGCTGCAGGTCGAGTTGGTTGGCTGTGTCGGCTGTGTCGGTTGCCAAGGTTGCCGCGGTTGCCATCAGCAGTGCGGCGATGTCTTTGCCATGCACGACCGTGGGTGCGGTATCGCGCGCAAGCTGCGCCGCAAAGGCATGGGTCGGATAGGCGCGCTCGAAACTGCGTGCCAGCGAAGACGCCTTCACCGCGGCGACCTGTGTGTCGAGCTGCATGTTCGTCAGCAGGCTTTCCCAGTCACGCTTGTTGAGCCGCGCGAGTTTGCTGACGTCTTCCGGCGCAGTCAGATTTTTTTCTCTGGCGATGGTGGCGATCAGCGCACGGTCGTTGCCGACGACATCGGCAATGGCGAGCGTGGTACGCAAAGTATCGACGTTGGACTTGTCCCCTAAAAAAGTCACACTGGTGATTTGCTTGAGGACGCCGGACAGGTCGCCGCGGTTGGCCTTGAACAGCGCCGCCGCCTCGCCGATCTTGTCGGCGACGATGAAGTGCGTGACCAGATCGATTAGCTGCTGTTCGCGGTGTTCTTTCTGGTAGGCGTCTGCCTGCAGCCGAAACCGTTCCAGCAGTGTCAGGTAGCTGTCCATTTTGCCCAGCGTGCTGTCGTCCACCAGCCGGGTCTTGACTGCTGCGCCCACGTCGCGCTCGATCAGCTGAGGCTCGGTCAGCACGATGTCGTACAGCAAGCCCTCGGGATCGGTGTTGCTGTCGATGCCCAGACGCGTCTTCCAGGGATTGCGCACGTTGCCGGCCAACAGCGTGTTCTGGCGCAACAGCGCATAGAAGAACGGCGCATCGACCTCGGACATGCGGGCCAGGCGGTGCGCCAGCACGAAGTATTCCAGTCGAACAAACGGGATGCGCAGCGAGTGGGCCAGCCAGGACAGATCGTGATGGTCATCCGTCTCCTGCAGTTCATCGACGGGAACCCGCGCATTGCGTGTCGCGATGCGTTCGACGAGATCGTCGAACTCGGTTTTTTCGGGCACCAGCGGCGCGCTCAGGACGATATCGATGGTCTCGACCTGGCCGGTATCGAAATGCAACGCGTCGCCCGGCGTCTTGTACAGAACGGCCTGTCGGGACGGTGACAGAACCGTGATCGATACCGCGGCGCGCGTATCGCAGTTGTCGTCGTCGACCGTATAGGAAATGCTGTAGCTGCCCCCGCAGTTGCTGGTTGCTTCGCCCAGCAGCATCTCGTTGCGCAGGCTCACTTCCAATAACTGCACATGCAAGCCATCGAGCGCTTCGCCTGCCTGGCTGCGCAGGGTTCCGTTGACCGTTTTGCTGTGTTCCATGGCGGACCTCATTATTGTTGATGTTCTCTGCAACTTTTAATGCGACTGTTTTTGCAACTGTTACTGCGACTGGATGAAGCGAAGAAGCGCTTCCCGATCGGCATCGGTAATGTCGATTTTGAATTCGTTGAACATCTTGTTTCGCTGTGTACCCTCGCGCGCCGCCGCACTCAGCGGACCGCGTGAGTCATGACACAGCGCGCAGAACGGATTACGCCCTTCCGCCGTCATTTTCTCGATCCAGCCCTCGGGTACCGGGAAGTGGGACGCCGCCATGGCAGCCTGATTCAGGTCCCAGGCAAGCTGGCCGGTCGCATGAACAAAACCCATCGGCGTGAGGTACCAGATGTCTTTCACGACGCCCCAGGCAAAGCCGTCCACGCCCTTGCCCTCAACCAAGGCGTCGGTTGTCTCGGCCGCCGGATTGACCGACTGTCCTGCCGCGTACGCGTCGTTAGTCACGAGGTAGGTCACACCGGCCACAATGACACCGAGCAGGATGCCCTTACCCCTGACCTTGACATGCGGTTCCCGGAAATGCACTTTCGGCTCGGTGACCTTGACGTGCGGTTCCTTAACGTCAACTTTCGGTGGTGGCGTGGCCGAGCGCGTGCCAACCGAGGTGTGTGGCTCGCGCGTTTCGCGTAATACGTTGCCGTCCACATCCTTGGTCACGGTAATTTTTTCGCCCTTGGTCGCATCGCCCTTGGGACGCCGGATATAGGAGGTAGAGACTTCCTTCTGGAAGTCGTACTTGCCACTGGCAACCGTATGCACATTCATGACCTGTCCACCGCCCGATCCGCTGACCTTGGTCGAAAACTTGCTGGTGCCGATGGTCTCGAACTTGGAACCCGCCTGCAGCGACGGCAGGTATTCCTTCTGCGCCTTGGTCCACGGCGAATTGGCCTTGCCTTTCATTTCGACCGGCTTCCAGCCATCCTTGGTCTCGACAAAAAAGTCGGCCCGACCTTCGACCCACTTGCCGTTGACCTCGACCTTGAACGGTACTTCCTTGCGGTAATCGACCTTCTGCTCTTTCAGAAAATCTTCGAACATGCGTGACGCTTTCTGTTCGTCGGTTTCATTGCCGTTGGTATCACTGAACGAGCCGGGATTATTTTTGGCGTAGCGATAGACATTGAGCCCGTCGCCGGTGCCGATCGGGTCGGGACTGAGCCAGCGGCCCAGCCAGGGCAGGTAGTAGCGCGCCGCGTGGTATTCAAGCCCGGTTTCTTCGTCACGTTCGCGCCCGGTGTAACGATAGCGTTTGGCCGCGACCTTGACCGCCGCGTTGCGGGCCTGATAGGCCGTGCTGCCGAAGGGGTGGTACTGCTCGTACGAAATCACATTGCCCAGATCATCGACTTCCAGGCTGACCGAACTCAGGTGGTTGGCCAGCTGGTAGCGCACGCGCCGCAGGTCGGTGCCGTCGTTGACGCCGTTGCGGGTTTCGATGAGGGCCAGCCGGCCGCTGGCGTCATGCACGCTCAGGCCGTGACGCACCAGCCCGGTATTGGCGCCGCTGAATTTGCGATAGCGTTCGTAGGTGCCGATATAGACCCGCTCTTCCTTGCGGGTCGGTACCTCACCAGCCGGCGCGGCATTCTCGGTGATCTTGCGCAGCCGCGTGCCGTCGGCCGAATACTGGTAGTAGGTGGTTTCGGGCGTACCGGTCAGGGCCTTCTGCCGCACGCTGCGCACCAGCTTTTCCTTGAAGTTCCAGCCGAGGTCTTCGAGGTGCGGCATGGCGTTGATGAAGCCGTGTTGCGGGTGGTAGCCGTAGTTGTACACCTGCATGCCCTGGACCGTGGACAGCATGCGGTTGTTGCCGGCGGCGTAGTTGTAGTCACGGGTCCAGTTATTGCCGCTGGCCTGATGCCGCATCCGGGTGATATTGCCGAGCGGGTCGTAGGTATAGAACTGCGCGTAATTGCGCATGGCCGCAGGGTCGCCTGCGTTGGCGTCGTGCAGGTAGCCGGTATCGTTCCAGTTGTCCTGCGCGCCGAACGCCAGCGCACCATTGTTCTCGCGGCCGGTGGCGTCGGCCAGCCGGTAGATGGCGTCGTAGCGGTAGGTCGTGGTGCCGGTGACCATCTGATTGTTGAAAAACTGCGCGGGTATGGCACGGTCGTCGATATGGGTGACATTGCTGGCCGCATCAAACGTGAAGCGCAAATCCTGCAGCAGGTCGCCGCCCGCCGTGCGGCTGGTCAGCCGGATCAGCGTGAAGTTCTGGCGGTCGTAGCGGTAGGTCGTCACGACGCCGTTGCCCAGCACCATGCGCGTGCGCTGGCCCTTGGCGTTGTAGTCGATCTGCGCGATGACGCTGTCGTCGATGCCATTGTGCGAGACGCTTTTGCGTTCGATCAGGCCGGCTGCATTGAAGACGACGTTCTCGATGTCGCCATCAGGCAGCGTGGTTTTTACCGTGCGCCCGAGGCCGTCGTAGGCCAGTGCGGTGACGTAGATATCCGGTTCCAGGCCGGTGGCCAGGTTGGCATCAGTCCAGTCGGGCACTTCCTTGTAGGCGGCAAACAGGCGGCGCTGGCTGGCCAGCGGCTGGCTCTTGAAGTTGAACTGCCGGACTTCGACCATGCCGCCGGTGTCGTAGGTGCGTACCGCCTGGCCGCGCAGATTGAGCGCCTTGGCATTCGGTTCGCCTTCACCGTAGACGTTGCGCTCGTAAATGTGATTGAGCGCGACCGCACCGTCGCCGCCCACGATACGGCTGTCGCGTGGTCGGCCGATTGCATCGTAACTGTGGGCAAACGTATGGCCGCGTTCATCCCAGCTGCGCAGCGGGCGGTCGGCGACATTGTCGAGCGTCCAGCGCTGGCCGCTGTCGATGCTTTCCTGCCAGGTCTGCTCGCCGATGAGGTCGTACTTTGAACGCGTCACCACATTGCCACGCGCATCGGTGACCTGGCGCAGGCAGCCTTCGATATCGAGCTTCATGCTGGTGCGGTACAGGCTGTCGATACCGTCGAGGCGGTTGTGCTGGGTCTGCAGGACAGGGCGGCCCATCGTGTCGAAATCGAGGATGGACGGCGTGTCATCGTAGGCGGCAGAAGCCAGTGCAGCAGCTTTTTCCTTGAGCGGGTCCTTGCCTTCGGCCAGCAGCGCGGCATCGATCAGCGAGCCGGCGCGGTCGATGTACCAGGATGACTGCGTGACCGTATCGCCCTGCTCGTAGAGCCGTTGTTGCCATGCGTTGAACGAGGTCGTGCTGAAGGTACCGTCGGGCAGAACCGTCTTGTACAGACGGCTGAGTGCATCGTGATAGAACACGGCGGTGACGCCAGACTCGACCAGTTCCTTTTGCGATTCATGGCGGTGGGTGACGGAAAAGTAGGGTTCGTATTTCTTGACCGCGTTGCCCTTGTTGTTGACCACCGTGCGGCCGGTGCCGACCCAGCGCAGTTCGGGCGTGGTGTCGACTTCGCTGATGGCGACGCTGACGCCCGGCCCCAGCGTGACTTGCCATGCCGGTCCCGGCTCGGCCTGGCCCTTTTTTAGTACCAGCCGATTGAAGCCATCCGAATACTCGAAGCTGAGCAGGACGGGTGAATCGGGCTGATCCCTGAAATGCTGTTCGCGCAGGATGGACCCGGCCACCACCGGACTGGCGCTGTCAACGAATGCATTGAGGTCATAGACGAAACGCGTGGTTGCATGCGCCAGCAGCGCCTTGCCGCGCGTGACGAGTTCGGCCGAACTGGCAGAGTTGAAGTAGGCTGCGATCGCCGCATCTTCGGCGGGCGTGGAGAATTCGCTCAGGCCAGCCAGATCGTCGGCCTCGGCACCTTTGCCCAGCAGGGCGGTCGCCTTGATCATGCCCAGTTCATCGGCGAGCGCCTCGGACAGGTTGTCGTTGATGTCTTTCAGACGCCGCGCCAATAGCGTGCGGTAGTCGAACTGTTCGATCGAGGTGACATTACCCAGCGCATCCTCGGTGCGACCGATGAACAGGAAAAAATTGTCGAGGTAGGTGACTTTGGTGACGCCACCAAACGGATCGGTGTAGCTGATCGGCATGTAGAAACGTGCGGCCGCGTCGGCGACACTTTGCGCCGGCAGCTTGTACTGCAAGGACCCGGAGCGCACCCACCAGCGATCGTCGCCATCGAGATGGGTGTAACGTCCTTCGAGCATGACCGCATCGGTGGCTTTGCCGCCGAAAATATCGGTCAGCAAATCCGCTGTGTAGGCGAGCTGATAGGTCTCGAAGTCCAGACCCTGTCGGCCTTGCTGATGCAGTGCCAGCGGGCCGCTCAGGTCGTCTTTGTAATAGATGATCCGCAACAGTTCGAGCAGGCGCTTTTCCGGCGCGCCGGGTAGGGGGCTGTTGTCGATCTGCTGGAACGGCACTTCGGCGGCCAATGCCAGCACGTTCACGAAATCCTGCAGAACGTAAAAATCGCCGACTTTCGCGACACCGCGCAATTCAAAATTGTGTTCCTCGGAGGGCACTCGCAGCCGGTAGTTGTCGCCCGTAATCCGGTCGTCGGTGAAGCGCGCATGCCGGTAACTGATCAGGGTCTGTGCTTGCGCCGCCGCTGTGGGCGCCGGCAGTGCCGGGTCGGCAATGCGGCGCGGATATGCCACCTTGGCCGATTCGAGCACGTTGCCGTATTCGTCGAAGCGCACATTGAGCGTATGCGACACCCGCGCATTGTCGGCGTTGCGTTCGTACTGATAGGTGATCACTTCACTTTCCTTGGGCGTGAAGACAGCGTGGCGGTTCTGACCCTGCGGCTGCAACAGCTCGATGAGGCAATTGTTGGTTGTGACGGCGAATGGCGTGAGCTGCGTTTCGATCTGGGCTGGCGTGGCAGCGAGCGTGGGTGCATCGAGTGCGAAGACTTCGGAACGCAGCGGCATGCTGCGACAACTGCGCACGGCCGCGCGCCATTGCGTGGCCGACAGCGCGCCAACCAGCGCCGGATCGACGCCGGGTGCGGCGACCAGTTTTGCGTCTGGCAAGGCGTGTTCATGATGGGTGACCGGGAAGCCCGCGCGCGCCATCGCGTTGTACCAGAAGTCGGCGGCAAACAGACCGAACAGGCGATGCTGGTCGATCATGCTGCCGGTGTGGAACCAGGTCCGGCTGACGACGGGAGCCTGGTGCAAGGTCTTGTCGACGATGTTGCTAGCGCCGCCAAGTGCCCAGTGTTCGAACTGTTCGCTGTCGCGCTTTTCGGACATGCCGAAGCCGCGAAATTCTCGCTCGGCATGGTCGTAATAGCCGTGCCGATAGCGGTAGTGGTTGACCAGCCGGTGCCCGGTGATCTGGTCGATCGTCTCGACTCGCGACAGGCAGTGCACCGGAAAATGCAGCTTGGTCACCCACGGCTCGCCGGCTGCCTCGTCGTCGAGATAAAAACGGGTCGATGGCGTGTAGTCCAGACGCACTTCCTTGCCCAGGTTGTTACGGTAACTGGTCATTAAATGCGGCTTGCGACTGCCCATCAGATCGATGTAGCGCAGCGGTGCGTTACGGTCCTTGTCCAGCGGGCTGGACCAGACGATGCAGCTGGTGCCGGTGCCCATCAGGTCGGTGACGCTGATGTCGGCCTGGTTGTGGAGGTCGGGGACGGCATCGAACACGATAGCCGACCTGGCGTAGGCGTTGCCGTTGAAATTGAGCCAGCAACTGATCGCGTGCTGCCCCAGATAAATGAGGTCGTTGGTGCCGGAGCCGTCGATATCGGCCAGACGGACACGGGTGGCCGAGAAGGCATCCGGCGCAGCCAGCACGGGTGGGCGGTCCATGATGACGCGGGGGCCGAACCGGCCGCGTCCCCGGTTCGGCCAGTAGCACACATCGCTTTGGCGCACGCGCACGATGTCTGTTTGTCCGTCGCCCACCATGTCCGCCAGAAAAATGCTCTGCCGGCTGTCGCTGAACACGATGGCAGGGCCCAACTCTTCGTCGAAGGGTTTGGGCACCTTGCGCGGTGGGCCGAAACCGTCGCGGCCTTGCGATTCGTACCACGTAAATACCTGGTCTTCGGTGATCAGCAGGTCGGGCTTGCCGTCGCCGGTCAGGTCGATCAGACGTGCATAGGGATCGGTCACGTCCAGATTGGGCACCTGCCCGAAGGCATGAAAGCGTGGTTCGTCAGTAGCCAGTTCGAAATAGCCTTTGGGCGGCTCGGCCAGATTGACCAGCTGTTTGGTGCCGTCACTGTCGAGGTCGGTGAGGGTCAGGTGCTGGCCCAGTCCGCTGAACGATGGCTTGGGCGAGACCTTGCGGGCCCGCGTAAATCTGCCATCGCCCATGTTGCGCTTGTAATACCAGCCGTCGGCCTGCTCGGCCAGAATGCCGGACAAGCCTTCGCTGTACAGGTCGGTAAACAGGTACGGCGGGGCGATCCCGATCGGCGCATGCACGATATTTTCTTGCGTGACGGTGCGCAGGGTCTTGTCCCAGGCATGGGGCTGGTAGGAAAACACAAAAGGCGGCAGACGCTTGCTGGTATAGCTGCCATCGGGCCGTTTGGCGTATCCGGTGGTGGTCACCGAAGCCAGATAAGTGAAGTGCTGTTCGGTGGACGTGTCGTAAGTCAGGTCCAGCGATTGCACCAGCGCCTTGCCGCCCGGCAGGTCCGGAAAATGGTGCCACTGCAGCACCCTTCGGCACAAACGCGTGCAGCGCAGTTCGAACCCGGGCTTGTAATCGGAAAACGCATCGGCGCGAAAATCCCATGCGCCACCCGATGCGAAGGGTGCGGCCAGATCGTAGTCACCATAGTCAAACGCGGTTTCAAACAGATAGTCCGAGTCGGCCGGGTATGCATCCGCCAGAGTGTGAAAGGGCGTCTGGTTTCCGTACAAAACCCGCGACAGATAGCGGTTGGTATAGGTCAGCAAACCGGCGCGGCTGCGATTGGCATGGTGCGGCAGTTCCGGTACGAAGCCGGTGTCATCGTCGGGCCGATAGAGATAATGGCTACAATTTCCACGGTCGTCGTAGACAAATTCCGGCAGCCATTCATAGACCCTGCGTGCATCGGACGGGTCGGCGATGCGGGACTGGTCGCTCCAGCCGAGCAAGGTCGTGACGTTGTCTGCGCTGGTCACGCGCCACCGTGTTTCGCCATCGATCTTGTGTGTCCAGCGTTCGATCCGGGCAAAGCCGCCTTCGACACGCGGCAGGTAGCGCCGCACGGTAAAGTTGCCGATCGGCGCGTCGTATTCGCGTATTTGGTAACTGCCATCGGGATGGCTGACGAATGCGCCCGCCACATCGCGCTCGAACTGCGCCACCAGATCCTCGGCACCGGCAAACAGGAAGGTATCGGAATCGGGTGCGTCGCCGTGGCCGTCCAGGTATTGTGGCAGTTCCTGATTGGTTTTTCGCTTGATGGTCGGCAGGACCAGATCCCAGCCGAGGCCAACCACGCCATTGCCGCCGCCCGAACTGTAGGCCATGCGCAACTTGGGTGCCACGCCGCGCGATGCTGCCACCGGCAACGGGATGCTGAAGCTGGCGGTTCCGTTGGAGGCATTGACCTTGAATTCTTCATCGATGCCACGTACCGCGCCGCCGCCTTTGGGCAATTCGATCTTCGGAACCTCGATCGCGTGAGGCTCCGCACGGCCACCTTTGGTGCTGAAGATCGATGTCGATTCATCGGACTTTTTGCCGACCTTCTTGTCCATGTCCACCTCGCACTGGTAGTTTTTTTCAAGACGAAAATCGCATTGCCTGGAGACACCATCCGTTCGGGTGCCCTGTCTGTCACGGCCCGACTGCACGTTGGGATTCCAGCCTCGGAAGTGTAGGAGCTTTGCACCGCTCTGCTACGTTCGTCGAGTGCAATCCCTGCGCCACATCAACTGTCTGTTTGTTGGCAGAGCAATTGGTTTATCGCGCTGAAATTGAAACAAGTACCGAGCTCTGTCAGCACGGCTGAACGCGACACCATTGTTCACTGCCGGGCAGTAACATCGTCCCGGAAGGAATGATCCTGTCCGGCCATTCCATGAAATCGTCCGACGAGTGAGATGGTGTTGTATGCAAGTGTTAGCGGGCAATCCGTAAGGATGAATGCAACGTTGCAGATCGAAAAACATCAAACGGAAAGCCGGAAATTTGATCATAGATTTGTAAAAAAAGAGTTTTTTGCAAATATATGTTCATGTCGAAGAATTCAAACACTATCGCAATGCTGCCTGCTGCCGTCGAAAGAAATCTTGTCCGGCTAGGCGAGCATTTACGCATCGCCAGAAAACGCCGTAAAGAAACGCTGGCTGGTTTTTCCGAGCGCATGCAGGTCTCGGTCCCTACCTTGCGTCGCATGGAAGCGGGAGACCCATCGGTGTCGGTTGCCGCCTATGCAACGGCCTTGTGGCTGGTTGGTCGCGTACAGTTTCTGGGCGAAATCGCCAACCCCGAGGCCGACGAGACTGCTTTGCTACGCGAACTGCGCACCATCAAAAAAGGAAAGGCAGGAGCATGAACGTACGCCAGGCAGCACCGCCGGATCAGCTGTTCGTATGGGCACATATCCCCGGCAGTACCGTGCCGGAGCTATGCGGCGTTCTGATGTTGCATGCGGGACGAATGGCCACTTTTGCCTACGATCCCCTGTGGCTCGAAAGCCCGCGTGCGTTCGCACTCAGTGCCGACCTGCCGCTGATCGGATCGACCTTCGATCCGCCTGCCGGATGCCAGATTCACCCGATCTTCGACGATGCCGGGCCGGATCGATGGGGCCGGGCCGTCATTCACCAGGTCTTCGATCCGTAACGGCGCTGTGTCATCGATTATCTGACGCTGGCCGGTGACAGCCGCATTGGCGCACTGGCTTTTTCCGGATCGCGAGTTGCCTACGCTGCGGATACGCGGCCGGTGTACACGGTCGCTGACCTGCAGGACCTGTTTCATGCTGCCGATGCCCTGGCGCGCAAGCAGCCCATCTCGGACGAGATGAAGCGACTCCTGCAGCCGGGCTCCAGCGCGGGTGGTGCCCGCCCGAAAGCAGTCATTCGGCATCAGGGCGAGGAATGGATTGCCAAGTTCCGCAGCCCCGATGATGAGGTTGATTTTTGCGCAATCGAGCACGCGAGCTTGCGACTTGCCAGCGCATGCGGCATCGACGTGGCGCACTCACTTCGCCAGCGCCCGGTCGCTGTTGATCGCAGCAGGCGTGTCAGCGCAGGAGATGGGCTACCGGGATATTGCCGACATCATCCGCAGTGCTGGCACGGGGCCGCAGGCTGGCTGCCGCGAATTGTTTTCGAGAATGGTGTTCAACATCCTGATCGACAACACGGATGACCACGAAAAGAACCACGCGTTTCTGATGAAAGCGGGGCGCTGGGAGTTGTCACCTGCCTTTGACCTGCAGCCTCAATTGCAAGGCCTTGGCTATCAGCAGCTTCGGGTTGGCAAGCAGGGCAGTGTCTCATCGCTTGCCAATGCCGTGAGCGAAGCAGGGCGCTTCATGCTCAAGCCGGAGCAGGCCATCACGCTTGCCAGTGGCATTGCTGCTTGCGTGGCTGACTGGGCCTCGCACTTTACAAAGCATGGGGTCAGTCAGGCGGACATCGCGGCCTGCAAACGCTTCATCCTGCGCCCTGAGCTTGTCGATCTGCGCAGTCAGGTCCGCGCGGTTGCTGCGGATCGGCGTAACGACGGCAAGCCGCATCCATAACATTGCAAGAGCGGGGTGTTCTCATCGTTCATGACACTTGCCGAGGCGACCGGTGGCGCCTGCGACTTCGTGGCACCGGGCGAAGCGGTCGCGCCTGCCGTGCTCAGGATGTTCGCGCGCCTGCGTTCCCCGCGATTGACGGACCTGCGCCTGATCTGGCCGGATGACGCGGTACCGCAATGGGTGTCATCGCTACTGCCATCGGTCTTCGATGGCGATACCGTGAACGTGTTTGCGCTGCTGGACGGCGTCGCTGCGGGCACGGTTCGCTTGATGGGCAAGCGTGCAGAGGATGCGGTCGCGCAGGAGATCGGCCGTGCCACGTTCGAGGGTGCGCTGCAGGCTGGAGACACGTTGCCGCGCATGGCGGCATCGGTGCGCATCCTGTCTGCCGGGAATCACAGTCCGGTCGAGGGTGAATACGATGTCACTCAATGTGCAGTGGCGTACCGGCTGGTGACCGATCAGACCAATTTCCTGTTAATCCATGAGCGACCGGACGGACAGAAGACCACAGACATGCCGCAGCTACACAAGGTCGACCAGATGGTGGCGGCCGGATGGGGCGGAGCCGGCTCGGTAGTGTCCTCGCGTAGCCGCAGCGGGGTCGGCACGCCGCACGTCGTCCACCATGTTTCCGAAGGCCGCAGCAACTACGACGACGACTATGACGTCAGCGCCGAGGTAGCCATGCCGGCAGTTTTCAGGAGAGCCGTGACCTCATCGCGCATGGCCAGCGTCAACACCCGCCTACCGGTATTCCTGCGTAGTGACGATCAGAGCATCGATGACCAGGTGCCGACAGACTGGTCTGACACTGCGCACTACACAGGCTTGACACCAGTCGGATTGCGGCTACGGCTGCGCCAGACGCCAAACGTCGAATGGCCATCGACTTACCGAGGACTCCGGCAGATCGGACTCGGTGTCGCGCTGGTGGACTGGCTTGAGCTCTCGATGGCCGCCCATGGAGGGACTGCGCATGCCGAGTCGACGGTGGTCGGCGCTTTTCTGTACCTGATGTCTCGCCGCGACACCTCGGACACGCCGGACGGGCTGGCAAATCCCACGGGACTTTTCGAGGCATTCAAGTCTACGGTACAACGACTTCGCGGGATACTTGCCGACGGGCCAGTCGCGCAATTTGCAGGCCTCGACGTGGCCTTGTTCGAGGCAATGGCGTTGGTCCTCAGCGGCATGACTGACAGTGACTGGCCCGGCAGTGTGCTGGCGTCAGGTGATGTGGCAGGGGAAGCAGACGAGGCACTTGACGTCGCCTGATCTGGATCAGGCGTTGGGGCGAAGTACGAAGGTCGAGGTTCTTCGGTTCAGGCAAGTCAAGGATTGCCGGAGGCGTCGGGTTTGGACGGCGAAGCCGACAGTCGAGATCCCGGACGATGTCGTTCTCAGAGTGGTGTATTCGGTCCGGGCGACGCAGATGACGGTGTATGCATGACGCAAAATCGATCGCGAAGGGCAGCCTGTTCAACACAGCGATAAGTCGCGCAAGGTCAAACCGGATGCAGTGATCAACGCTTTTCAGTGACTTGACGATCGCCTTGCAAGACCAGCTAAACGTGTCAATAAGAAATCCGACAGAAGCGTCGCGTGATATGGTGCGATAAATTGTTTCCGGTTGCCTGCCTGTCGGTCACCGTAAGCACTTTACAGAGGTTTCAAAGGTACATTCGATCCGTGTTTTGCCCCGGGTCTGAGGCATGCGAAGCAGGCCTCCTTGCTGTCGTGGATGCCCGGCAAGGAAGATACGGGAATAACGCATCCGGCCGACCGGCTTCACTCGCCGACATAAAAATGAAGATTCGCAAACATTTATTGAAAGAAAGCGAAGAACGCCTTCGGTTGGCACTCGCGACTACGCATCAGGGCCTGTTCGACTTGAATGTGCCGAGCGGTAGCGTCACCGTCAATCGGGAATACGCAACCATGCTCGGTTATGCGTACGAGAGCTTTCACGAAACCGCCGAGAGCTGGCGCGCACGCTTGCATCCCAATGATCGCGAGCTCGTCAGCAAAGTGTATCGGGACTATGCCGCTGGCTTGCGACCAGACTATCGGGTCGAGTTTCGACTGCGTACCAGTGACGGAAGCTGGATCTGGATTTATTCGGTCGGCGCCATCGTGGCCTACGATATCGAGGGCAAGCCCTTGCGTATCCTTGGTACCCATCTCAACATTACCGAGCGCAAGGAAGCCGAGCTGCGCCAGCAAGAAAGTGACCAGCGTCTCAGCTTTGCGCTTGATTCGGCCGGCATTGGTGACTGGAATATGGATTTGCGCACGAATATCGCCACGCGCTCATTGCAACATGACCGCTGTTTTGGCTACACCGAGGCGGTCGCCGAATGGGGCTACGATACTTTTCTGGCGCATGTCCATGAACTTGACCGCGAACGCGTCAATTCAGCGTACATGGCGGCCATGGCCGGACAAGGCGACCATGACGTCGAATTTCGTACCGTGTGGCCTGATAGTTCAATCCACTGGCTTTTGTCCAAAGGGAAATTCTATTTCGATGACAACGGCACGGCATATCGGGTGGCCGGCATCCTGATTGATGTCAGCAAGCGCAAATCAGCCGAAGCATCCATGCTCGCCATCGAAACCCGCTACAGCATGTTGTTTGAAAATAGCATGGACGGCGTTTTGCAGAGCACCACGGATGGTGTGGTCGTCGCGGCCAATTCTGCTGCCTGTGCGATGTTTCGACTCAGCGAAAGTGAAATTTGCCAAAAAAGTCGCAGCGGCCTGGTTGATATGAAGGATGCTCGCCTGCCGCTGCTGCTGGCCGAACGTGAATTGCACGGACATGCCAAGAGCGAGCTATGGATGATACGTGGCGACGGTAGCAGATTCGAGGCAGAAATCAGCTCCAGCTTGTACAACGATCATTCCGGGAGCAGATACGCCAGCCTGGTGATCCGGGATATCACTGATCGCAAGAAGGCCGAGGCCGATATTAACCAGCTGGCATTCTTTGATCCGCTTACCGGCTTGCCAAATCGCCGCCTGTTGATGGATCGTCTTGGGCAGACGCTGTCGAGCGCGCAACGCACGGGGCAGATCAGTGTCCTCATATTTATCGATTTGGATCACTTTAAATACATCAATGACGCCCGTGGCCATGCGGTCGGCGATGAGGTGCTGAAATGTATTGCGCACCGTTTGACACCCTTACTGCGACAGGAAGACACGCTTTCGCGCATTGGCGGTGATGAATTCGTGGTGCTCATGGCAAGTCCATCCCACGATCTCGATAGAGCAACCCACGCGGCGTTGGCAGTAGCAGAAAAAATCCGCCTGGCGCTGTCAGAGCCAGCCACCATCGAAGGCCAGAAATTCAATGTCAGTGGCAGTATCGGCGTGACATTGCTACCAAAATACGGGCAGACCGCGGACGACCTGCTCCGCGAAGCAGACACGGCCATGTACCGCGCCAAGAATGCGGGACGTAACCGGATCGCGTTTTTTGAATTGACGATGCAGAAGAAAATTGAGGAACGGCTCGCCATCGAGCATGATCTGGCGCTGGCAATTGCGGCCGGTCAGATGGAGATGGTTCTGCAGCCACAAGTCGATGTGTATGGCAATGCGGTCGGCGGCGAGCTGCTGATGCGCTGGACGCATCCGGTACGCGGCCCGGTCTCGCCTGCCATTTTTATTCCTATCGCGGAAGAGTCGGGGATCATTCTGCAACTTGGCAATTGGACCCTGCATCAAGGCTGTCAGGCGCTGGTTCGGCTGGCTGCGGCAGGACGCCAGATGGATCTGTCGATCAATGTCAGTCCGCACCAGTTCCGGCAGGCCGATTTTATCGAGCAGGTACGCGCAGCGCTGGCGCAGGCCGGTGCTGATCCCACACATCTGATCCTGGAGATCACAGAGGGATTGTTGATAGAAAATATCGAGGATACGATAGACCGCATGCTCGAATTGGCCAGACTCGGCATTCGCTTCTCGATCGATGATTTCGGTACCGGCTATTCGAGTTTGTCTTATCTCAAACGGCTGCCGCTGTTCGAACTGAAAATCGATAAAAGTTTTATACAGGACATGCCGCGTGATCCCGATGACACCGCGATCGTGCAATCGATCCTGTCAATGGCAAAGCACTTGCGGCTGCGCGTCGTCGCAGAGGGTGTTGAAACGCGCCAGCAGGCAGATTTTTTGATGGCGGCAGGGTGTGACGCCATGCAGGGATATCTATACGCCCGGCCAATGCCGATTGACAAATGGATGCAAACCGAAATGACGCTGACAGGTGAGGGCGGCGCTCGGTAAGACGCGCTTTAACGATGTCGGAATGTTGAAGCCCTCGTTTGACGACCTGTCAAAAGGGTGTCTTGTCGGCTCCTTCTGTCCGGCCCACATTTGCAACGCGGGTTGTTAATCTGCGGGAGGCGTAGCTCGCGCAGCGGTTGCAGCAGACCGAACGAATCAATCTATTCGTATCGCGAGGTCCAGATGCAACATCCATCGCGTTTACCCGTACAGCGCTGTGAGCGTCGCACCTCTAGCGTCCGGACATTTCATGTCTAAAAAATCCGCAATGTCGACTCCTGATCCAGCGTGGCTCGGAAAGACATGAACTGAAAAATTTCTCCCGAGCTTGATGCTGCGCACGGTCGGTATCGAAAACGCAGGTTGTGTGTGGCGACGTACATACTCGATGAACAGGATTGGGCAAGCTGGGTTCTTGATTGGCAACTGCCGACGGTACACATGCCAATTTGATGGCCGGACGGAACCGCGCCGCCCACCTTGGCAAAGTGCGCCCATGTCGATCATCGCCCGGCCAAATGCATTTGCAAGCCGATTGCTCGCACACCATGAGAAGCAACCACCATGTCAATCACACTCACCTCGTCGTACCAGGATGCGTTCCACCGCAATCTCGCCCATTTCAATGTCAGTCGGATCGCCCTCGATAGCCCCAGCGCCGGATGGCAGGACGCATTGCACAACGACCTCGGTTACCGGCTGGCAGAAGGACATTATCTGGAGGAACTGCGCGCCACGGTCGTGCCGATGATGTGCACGGACTGGCGCGATACCGACGGATTTGCCGACTGGTTCGAGGCGTTGCTGCACATCGGACCGGGCCAGCAGCACCCGCTGTTTGACTGGCTGGCCGATGCGGCGACGATGTCGCAGATGCGCTGGTTCCTGACCCAGGAAGTGGCTGGCGAAGCGGGTTTCGACGATCTGGTCGCGATGACGCAGGTTAAGCTTCCGGTGCGTGCCAAGCTGGAATGTGCGCGTAATTACTGGGATGAAATGGGACACGGCAAACAGAGTGCGATGCACGGCCACATGCTGGAGCGCATGGTGCAGGAACTCGGCCTGCAGCCATCGCTCGACGCCACGGTGTGGGAGTCGCTGGCACTGAGCAACACCATGATCGGGCTGGCGATGACGCGTCGCTACACGTATCACGCGATCGGTGCGCTGGGCGCCATCGAACTCACTGCGCCGCTGCGCGTCAAAAAAATTTCCAATGGCATGCGTCGGCTCGGCCTGGATGGTCGTGCGCGCGCCTATTTCGACTTGCATGCGGCACTCGATGTCTCGCACGCCAAGGCCTGGATACGTGAAATCATCCGGCCGCTGGTCGATGCCGATCCGTCCTGCGCGCAGTACATTGCCGAAGGCGCGATGATGCGACTGCTGTGCGGCGAACGCTGTTTCAATCGCTACCAGCTTGAGCTGGACGACTTGCATGGCTGCGAGCCGGCGTCGGTGTTGCAGCCATTGGCCGAACGTCATCTGGTGCGCTCTTGCTGACTACGACATCGGTGCCGCAGTCTGCCGTGGCAGCGCGCCCGCTTTCGACGCCCGCGCCCGGTCTGATCCGGTCGGCAGCGCTGAGCCGTCTGCTGCGCGAGGTCGCTTCCACCGGCTACCGATTCATTACACCGTCGCCGTTCACGCATCAACGTGTGCTGGCAAACCGCGCGCAACAAAACGCCACGAGCTGGCGCGATATTTTTGGGTGGAGCATGCCGTTTGCGGCGACGGCCATCGAGCAGTCGATGCTGGACCTGATGGACCAGGCTGGCGTTCTGGCAGTGGATGGCGAACTGCTGCGCAGTCTGGTGCGCATCTCCAGCATTGGCGACGATCTGTTCGTCCATTCCGCCTATCCGACTACGCAGGACAATGCGGTTTTTTTCGGGCCGGACACCTATCGGTTCGCGCGTTTCATACGTCAGGCGCTTGCCATTTCCGCGGGCTGGATTGAGCCGGCGTTGTCGCTGGTTGCGGGCACACCGATGCACATCCTCGATGTCGGTTGCGGTAGCGGGGCGGGTGCACTGATCGCGGTACGCGCGCTGAGTGCCGCCAACATCCCGCTGGCGGTGACGATGAACGATATCAACCCGCTCGCCTTGCGCTATGCCCTGGTGAATGCCGACATCGCCGGCATCGCGGTCAATATAGCCCTCGGCGATGCGCTCTCGTGCCTCAACGGCAGGTTCGATCTCATCGTCTGCAACCCGCCCTATCTCGACGACGATGCGCAGCGCGCTTATCGGCATGGCGGTGCCCGACTGGGTCGTGCGCTCAGCGTGCGGATGGCGACCGAGGCGATTGCGCGGCTGGCATTGGGTGGCCGGCTGTTGCTGTATACCGGCGTCGCGATTGTCGAGGGTGACGATCCGTTCCTCGCCGAAATCGGTCCGGTGCTGGATGCGGCCGGTTGCGACTGGTCGTATGGCGAAATCGATCCCGATGTGTTCGGAGAAGAAATCGAGCGCCCGGTGTATGCCCACGTCGACCGTATCGCTGCGGTCGGCCTGATCGCCCAGCGCAAGCGGGAGCCTGCGTGATGCCGCCGGAATCGAATCCGGCGATCCGGGCCGATGACGCGCAGGCATACCATCACGCTCCCGATGCGGCATCGTCATCAGATGCAACCCGCTGCAGCACTCTCGAGCGCATGCCCAAATGGCTGATCTGCATTCCACTCGCCGTGCAATGGATCTGGCTCACGCTGCGTTACCGCAGCGCGACGCTGCCATCGGCGGCGAATCCGGCGATTACCTCCGGCGGACTGGTGGGCGAAGGGAAGCTGGAATATTTCAACCATATGGGACCTGTCGCGCGTGCCGCGACGGCGGATTTTTGCGCGGTGTCTACCGCCACGTTGCCGGACAGTGTGGCGCTGCTGGCAACCCTGCAGGTGGCCGGATTGTCGTTTCCCATCATCGCAAAACCGGATCTCGGACTATGCGGCTACGGTGTGCAACGGCTGGACAATCTGGCGCAGCTACTGGCGTATCTTGCGGCGTTTCCGCCGCATGAAACCGTGGTGTTGCAGCGGTATTTATCGCAGGAAGGCGAGGCCGGGATTTTTTATGCACGCGATCCGGAGTCCGGCGATGCACGCATTATTGGCCTGGCGTTGCGCTACTTTCCGCGCGTGATCGGTGACGGTCTGCACACGATCGGCGAACTGATCGCGGTCGATCCGCGTGCCCGGCGGCTGACGAGATCGTCGCAACATGCTGGCCAGTTTTCAATCAACGAGATCCCCGCCGCCGGTGCAGTCGTGCGACTGGCGACGATCGGCTCGACGCGTGTCGGCGGTCTGTATCGCAACGGCGCATCCTGCATTACGCCATCATTGAGTGCCGCCATCGACGCGATCGCGCGTGACATGCCGGAGTTCTATTGTGGCCGCTTCGATGTGCGCTTCGATCATCTGCACGAGCTATGCGCCGGTCGCGGTTTCTCGATCATTGAAATCAATGGTGCCGGCTCGGAAGCGATCCAGGCCTGGGACCCCGACATCGGCGTGATCGATGGCTTTCGCATGATCTTCGCCAAACAGCGCGTTCTTTTTGCGATTGGCGATGCGATGCGGCGCAGGGGTGTCAAGCCGATCGGGCTGGTTGCCTTGCGTGCTCTTTATCGTCGCCAGCAGCATCTGATTTCGCACTATCCGCCATCCAATTAGGGGCATAGCCATGGTCATGGAAAGCAATAGCTGCAGTACGGGCCAGCGCTTGTGGACCGGGGCGCAGGAGTCACTTGCCGAGCCTGTCAGACAGGGCGCCTGGAAATTCGAGGTGCGCTGGGCCGAGTGCGAAGCTGATGTGCAGGCAGCGCAGCGTTTGCGCTACCGCGTCTTCGTGCAGGAAATGGGCGCGCGCCTGGTGCCGTCGCTGGCGTCGGATCATGGGCTGGATGCCGACCGCTTCGATCCCTACTGCGACCATCTGCTGGTACGCGCAGTGTCGGAAGAGAACGGCAATCACGGCCCGCTGATCGGGACTTATCGCGTGATGCCGCCACATGCAGCGCGCCGCGCCGGGGGGTTTTATACCGACACCGAATTCGACCTGAGTCCGCTCGCGCAGTTGCGCATCAATGCCGTGGAGCTGGGCCGCTCCTGCGTTGACCCGGGCTGGCGCGCAGGCGGAGTGATCATGGCAATGTGGGGCGCGCTGGGGCAGTACATGCTGTCGCACCGGCTCGACACCATGATCGGATGCGCCAGCGTGGGACTGTGCGACGGCGGTCGCAATGCCGCCGATCTGTGGCGCCGATTGCGGAGCGATCACCTGGTCGCGCCACAATGGCAGGTGGCGCCGCGTACGCCGCTGCCGCTGTCGCTGTCGCACGATGATGGGTTAGTTCAGGACGCTGCCGACAGCGCCACCGCAATCAACATACCGCCATTGATCAAGGGATACCTGCGCTGCGGCGCGCGTCTGCTGGGCCCACCGGCGCTGGATCTGGCATTCAATACCGCAGACTTGCCGATGATGCTGCGTTTCGACGACCTGGCACCGCGCTATCGCAAGCACTTTCTGGGAAATTGAACGCTGGCGTTGACCGCTCCGGTGTCACCGCCGTTTTGCACCGCGCATCATCACACCGGTTGCACACAGAATTACCGCGCCGAATCCGGTGACCATCGCGTTCAGCGAGATCCCAGCCATCGTCAGCCCGCCATACAGCGCAAGCACCGCCAGCGCTGCCAGATTCTCGTAAAAATTTTGCACGGCAATCGACTGTCCGGGCTGCAAAATGCGGCTGCCGCGCGTTTGGAGCAGGGCATTCATGGGCACCAGCAGGAGTCCGGCCAGGATCCCGATAAGCACCAGAATGACGGTGCCAGCCCACGGCGTCGACACCAGTTGCATCGCGATGATCAGTACTCCGATGCCAAGACCTGCTGGCACTGTCGCGGTAGCCGCCGCCAGTGGTACCAATCGGGCGGCTGCCACCGCACCGCCAACGATGCCCAGCGCGAGGGCGCACTGCAATAACGCCGCTTGCGACAGGGGAAGATGCAGCACCGTCTCGGCCCAGCGCAAGACCAGGAACTGGAGTGCGGCGGCGATCGCCCAGAATACGCTGGTCACCGCCATCGCCTGGCTTGCCCGCTGGTCGCGCCACAGGATGCGACTGCTGCGAATGAAGTTCCTGAGCATCGCGCCGGGATGGGCCAGTGCCAGCGGATCGCACGCAGTGCCACGCGGGATCGCGAGTGCGGCCAGCGAGGCGAGCGCATAGACGCCAGCAATGCCGGCGCACGCTGAGCGCGCCGGCGTGCCAAGTCCAGCGATCTGAAGCGTGGGCACCACCAGTAATCCCCCCAGCGCCACCCCAGCCAGAATCGAGAACATGCCGGACACTTCGATCCACGCATTGGCGAGCACCAGTTCTGCATTCGGCAGCAGTTCACTCAACATCCCGTATCGGGCCGGGGCATACGCCGACGCGCCCATGCCAACCAGCGCATAGGCCAGCAGCGGATGCACGCCGACAAGCAGCAGCGCGCAGCCGGCCAGCTTGATGAGGTTGGTGACGGTGACGATGCGCGACTTGGCGAAGGCATCGGCGAAGGCGCCCGCGAATACTCCGAGCAGGACGAATGCCAGATAGAAGCAAATCCGCAGCGCCGGCGTCATCCAGGCCGGCGCTGCGTTCTCGGACAGCAGGCCGATGGCCGCGACCAGCAACGCATTGTCGCCCAGCGCGCTGAGAAATTGCGCCAGCAGCAGCGGGATGAACGCGCGTCGGTTGGTGGCCGGCAAACGCATCAGGTCTCGTCCTGCGAGTGATGCGGTTGGGGCGGTGCAGGTTCAGTCATGGGCAGTGTCGTCCGGGGAAGCAAGTAGCAGGATGCCGCAGCACGGGTAGCGGTTGGTTTGTGGTGGCGTGGTGCGCGTGGAGTATGCAGTTGAACGGGCTTTGTGTGCGCGCTTCATTGCAGATCGCATCGAGAGCAAAACCAGATCCAGTGTCCTTCTTGTCTTGACTGACGGTGCAGCCTTGGCCCGCTGGCAGCAGCATCCGCAAACCCTTACGTGAACTTTCGCAAGAGTGCATAAAAGCAACAAAAAGTAGCTGGAAAGTCTGAAAAAGTAACCATTAGTTTCAATTTCTGGCATGGTTCAAACAGTGCGCATCGCGTCGGGTACCCGGAATCGATGCGTTGCTTTTTACCTGTCAGTACTACGAGTACCAGCAAATAAGTGTTCGCTGTAACGCAACGATATGGGTCTTGGCAACTAAGTCCCGAATACAAAAAATAATTTCTGATACGGGAGCTATGGCGTCATGAAACGCCCATGCCCTCCATAACCTGAGGCCTGACACTATGCTGATTCGTACACGACTTGCCGTAACTTTTGCCGGACTTGCCTTGATGGTTCTGGTGGTATCCGGGGTATCTCTGAAGTCGCTGGCTGACGCCAATGCCCACTTCGACGACTACGTGCATGGGCTGCTTGCGCGGGGTCAGATGGCTGAGGCTTTGCGAACGGCAGTTGATGCACGCGCTATCGCCGTGCGCAATCTGGTACTGGCCGTCAAGCCTGCCGACCTCGCACTCGAGAAAGATAAAGTCACGCGCGCCCACCAGCAGGTTGGCAGCAGCCTGACCCGGCTCAACGACATGCTGGCCAAGGCCACGCATATTAACGAAGAGGGTAAAAAGCGCGTAGTCGAGATGAACCGGGTCGAGGCGCTGTACAGCCCGGTGGCACTGGGCATTGTCGATCTGGCGTTGAAGGGCAAGAAGGAAGAAGCCATCACCAAAATTAACGACGAGTGCCGACCCTTGCTGGCCGCACTTGACCAAGCCTCGGATGAGTATCTGGACATCGTTGCCAAGTCGTCGGAAAAATTGATGGAGCAGGCCGAGTCTGCTTACGCGTCACGGCGCAATCTGATGATAGTCGCTTGCCTGCTCACCCTTGTTTTTGCAAGCGTGTCCGGCGTGCTGGTCACACGTGCAATCACCCGGCCGATCAACAAGGCGGTAGGTATTGCCGAAGCAGTTGCCGCTGGCGATCTGACGCAACGCATCGATGTGGCTGGCAATGACGAAGTGTCGAAATTGATGGGCGCGCTCAGTCGCATGAGCCAGAGTCTGGAAGGCATCGTTGCCAGGGTCAGAGTCAGCAGCGAAAGCATTGCGACCGGCTCGGCGCAGATCGCATCGGGTAATGCCGACCTCAGTCAGCGCACCGAGGAACAGGCCAGTGCACTGGAGGAAACCGCCGCATCCATGGAACAACTCAACTCCACGGTCAGTCAAAATGCCGAAAACGCGAACCAGGCGAATCAACTGGCGCGGGGTGCGTCGACAGTAGCGGTCAAGGGTGGCGACGTGATCAGTGAGGTCGTCACCACCATGAAAGCCATCGACGACAGCAGCAAGAGGATCTCCGAAATCATCGGCGTGATCGACGGCATTGCATTCCAGACCAACATACTTGCACTGAATGCCGCCGTCGAAGCTGCGCGTGCTGGCGAGCAAGGACGGGGGTTCGCGGTCGTGGCCACCGAAGTGCGCAGCCTTGCCGGCCGCAGCGCGGAAGCCGCCAAAGAAATCAAGAGCCTGATCGCCGCCAGCGTTCACCGTGTCGAACAAGGAACCGTGCTGGTCGGACGCGCCCGCGAGACGATGACCGATGTGGTTCAGTCGATTCAGCGTGTCACCGACATCATGAGCGAGATCAGTTCGGCCAGCATCGAACAAAGCACAGGGGTTTCGCAGGTAGGCGAAGCCATCACGCAGATGGACAGAGTGACCCAGCAGAATGCTGCGCTGGTTGAAGAGAGCGCCGCGGCGGCAGAAACCCTCAAGGACAATGCACTCCAGATGGTCGAGGCGGTTGCCGTGTTCAAGCTCGGGAATGCTGAAGCAAGACGGGTTGAGTCGACACGTGTTGAGACAGGACGCCATCAGCCAGGTAGCGACCCGGCAAATAGCGCAAGGCGTGTCAAACGATTTGCTCAGACACAAAAACCGGCGTTGGTGGGATTCGAAAAAACCTGACACAACATGCTCTGCCAAAACCGGCCAGGCAAACGCGCGTCGCCGTGGCCGGTGGCGTGCGCGAAATGACGTTACCTGAACGAATCATGCGTAATCGTATTGCACGCAATCCAATTACCTCGCCGGTATAGCCTGCCTGCACGCAAAGCAAACATCACCATTAAACGATCAGCGCGCCCGCAGCAGCAGCCTGCGCTGCACCATGCCCCAGCCCCAGATACGTTTCGATCACTTTGGGATTGACCGCCAGGTCGGCGGCATCGCCGCCCAATACCACGTCACCGGTTTCCAGCACATAGCCGACATCGGCGACCTGCAAGGCGGCCCGGGCATTCTGCTCGATCAGCAGGGTGGCGACACCGGTCAGGCGCAGCTGACTGATGATGCGAAAAATTTCTTTCGTAATTAACGGGGCCAGGCCGAGGCTGGGTTCATCCAGCATCAGCAATTGCGGCTTGCCCATCAATGCTCGCCCGACTGCCAGCATCTGCCGCTCGCCACCCGAGAGCGTGCCGGCGGCTTGCGTGCGGCGTTCCTTCAGGCGCGGGAACAGCGTGAAGACGGTTTCCAGCTGGTCCATGTAATTTTTTTCGCCGGCTTTTTTGCGGCGGTAGGCGCCGAGCTGCAGGTTGTCTGCCACGCTCATGGTGGTGAATAGTTCGCGGGTTTCCGGTACCAGGCACATGCCCAGCGCGACCCGTTCTTCGGTTGCGTAGGCGCTGACGTCACTGCCCAGAAACGTGACGCTGCCATCGACCGAACCGCTGGCCGGCAACGAGCCCATGATGGCGTTGAGCATGGTGCTTTTGCCGGCGCCATTCGGACCGATGACGGTGACGATCTGGCCGGCGCTGACGTTCAGGGTGCAACCGTGCAGTGCTTCCACTTTGCCGTAACAGACGCGCAACTGGTTCAGTTCGAGTATGGGTGTCGTGGTCATTGTCATCTCCTAATCCACGCCGCCCAGATACGCTTCCAGTACCACCGGATCGTTCTGCACATGCTGCGGCGTTCCTTCCGAAATCTTCGTGCCGAACTCCATCACCACCAGTCGGTCGGTGAGGTGCATCACAAAGTCCATGTCGTGTTCGACCAGCAGGATGCTCATGCCTTCGCTGCGCAGTTTGCGCAGCAAGCCGGCGAGGGCTTCCTTTTCCTGGTAGCGCAGGCCGGCCGCTGGTTCGTCGAGCAACAGCAGCGACGGGTCGCAGCACAAGGCACGCGCCACTTCCAGGATGCGCTGCTGGCCCAGTGCCAGACTGCTGGCATCGTCATGCAATCTATCGCCCAGCCCGACCCGGATCAGCTGGCGCTTGGCTTCGTGCAGCAGCTTGGCTTCTTCGTTACGGTTCAGGCATAGCATGCTGGCGATGATGCCGCCCTGCGGCCGGAAGTCGCTGCGCAGATGGCCGCCAATGGCGACGTTTTCGAGCACCGACATGCCGGCCACCAGATGCACATGCTGGAAGGTGCGGGCGATGCCGCGCTTGACGATCTCCCTGGACGCCAGCCCGGAAATCGATTCGCCACAAAAACGCACCTCGCCGCTGGTCACAGGCAAGACGCCAGTGACCAGGTTGAAGGTGGTCGACTTGCCGGCGCCATTGGGACCGATCAGGCCGATGATTTCGCCGGCGCGGACATCGAAGCTGACGTTATTGACGGCGACCAGCCCGCCGAACTGCTTGCGGGCGCTGTCGACCTGCAGGATCAATGCACCGGCTTGGGGTTTGACACGTTGCGGCAAGGCCTCTGCCGAATCAGGCGCATGCACTGGCGGCGCTGCCGGAAACAACCCGCGCAACAGCGGCCAGAGACCATCGCGCGCATGGCGCAACAACAGCAGCAGCAAGATGCCGAACACGATGATTTCAAAGTTGCCGCTGGCACCCAGCAGCTTCGGCAAGACGCTCTGCAGAACGTCCTTGAGTACCGTGAATACGGTGGCGCCGAGGATCGCGCCCCACACATATCCGGCGCCGCCCACCACTGCCATGAACAGGTATTCGATGCCGATGTTGATGCCGAACGGGGTTGGATTGACCGCCCGCTGCAAATGCGCATACAGCCAGCCCGACACGCAGGCAAGCAAGGCCGCGTAGACAAACATCATGACCTTCAGCCAGGCTGTATCGACGCCCATGGCTTCGGGCATCAGCTTGCCGCTTTTCAGGGCGCGCATGGCGCGGCCCGGGCGGGAGCGCAACACATTCGTCACTGACAATATCGCCACCATCAGGATGGCCCAGATCAGGCAGTACATGGCACGGCTGGATTGCAGCGAGATGCCGGCCAGTGTCAGTGCCGGAATGTCGTTGATGCCGTCGTATTTGCCAAGAAATTCGAAATTTCCGAACAGGAAGTACAGCGCCAGTCCCCAGGCGATCGTCCCCAGGGGCAGGTAGTGACCGGACAGGCGCATCGAGATCATGCCGATGGCCAGCGCGGCAATGGCCGTGATGAGCAGTCCCGCCAGCAAGGCGATCCAGGGTGACGCACCCAGTTGCGTGGTCAGGTATGCCGTCGTGTACGCACCCACGCCAACGAAGGCGGCCTGTCCGAACGAAGTCATGCCGCCGACCCCGGTCAGCAGCACCAGCCCGAGCGTGGCAAGCGCGGCCAGGCCGATATAGTTGAGCAACGTGATCCAGTACTCGGGAATCGGTAACGCTGGCAGCAGTGCAACGACGACCAGAAACGCGATCAGGAATTTTTTCTGTGGATTGTTTTGCGAAGTCATGGCGATGTCCTTATTCATCATCACCGCCGTGGGGTGATAGTAAAGAACGCCACAGCAGGACCGGAATGATCAGGGTGAAGACGATCACTTCCTTAAATGCGCTGGCCCAGAATGACGAAAAGCTTTCGAGCAAACCGACCAGCAGCGCACCGGCTGCGGCAATCGGATAACTGGTCAGTCCACCGAAGATCGCCGCGACGAATCCCTTCAGGCCGATCAGGAAACCCGAGTCGTAATAAATCGTCGTCAGTGGCACGATCAGGATGCCGCACAGCGTACCGATCGCCACCGTCAGCGTGACCGCCAGGCTGCCGGCCTGGCTGGTACTGATGCCGACCAGGCGCGCGCCGAGGGCGTTGATGGCGGTCGCCCGCAAGGCCTTGCCGGAGAGCGAACGTTCGAAGTACAGGTACAGTCCGACGATGAGCGCCATCGCTACCGCCAGCACCAGCAGGCTCTGGCCGGAGATCGTCATGTCATCGAGTGAAAGCGGCGTCTCGATAAACGCGGCGGTGCGAAACCCTTCGGCACCGAACATCACCAGGGCAACACCCACCAGCACGAAATGCAGCGCCACGGAGGCGATCAGCAGTACCAGTACCGAGGCGTTTTCCATCGGTTTGTAGACCAGTCGATACAGCATTGGCCCCATCGGAATGACCATCGCCAGCGTCAGCGCGGCCTGGGCCAGCAGCGGCCATGCCTGCGTGCCGGCAAAACGCGTCAGCAGCAGGATCATGACCGGGTAGGCGATAAACTGCAGCGCAAGATGGATCTTGTACCGCGGCCGCCGCAGTGCACCGCGCCGGCCCGATGTCAGTTCGGACAGGAACGTCAGCGCGCCCAGGATCACCAGCAGCCATGCCGTCAACGGCATGCGACCGGCCTCCAGTGTCGCGATGGTCAGTGCGCCGAACACGACGAATTCGCCCTGTGGCAGGAAAATAATCCGCGTGACGGAAAACACCAGCACCAGCGCCAGCCCGAGCAATGCGTAGATCGCGCCGGACGTGATGCCATCCTGCGCCAGAATCGCAGCAGTCAAAAAATCCATGGTCTCCTCTTGTATTTTTGTGTGATGCAGCCGCGGTGTTGCAGTCGCCATCGCAGCGGTAGCGACGATGGTGCTGCGTGGTTTATGCGGCTTGTTACGTGTGGCTAGTTACATGCGGCTTATTGATGCACCAGCCTGGATTAGCCGGCTGCCCGCGTTTTCAGCATGTCGAGCGCGACGTCGACGATCATGTCTTCCTGACCACCGACCATGCGACGCTTGCCCAGTTCGACCAGGATGTCGAAAGCCGGCAAGTCATATTTTTTTGCCGCCGTTTCGGTATGGCGCAGGAAGCTGGAGTACACGCCGGCATAGCCCAGCGCCAGCGTTTCGCGGTCCACCCGTACCGGACGTTCCTGCATCGGCCGCACGATATCTTCGGCCGCGTCGATCAGCATCCTGACGTCGCAACCGTGGGTCAGTCCCATCCGGTCAACGGCGGCAATGAACACTTCCAGCGGCGCGTTGCCGGCACCTGCACCCATGCCGGTCAGGCTGGCATCGATGCGGTCGCAACCGTGCTCGAGCGCCACGATGGAATTGGCCACGCCCAGCGACAGGTTGTGGTGCGCATGCATGCCGGTCATGGTCTCGGGCTTGAGGACATCCTTGAAAGCCTTGAAGCGCTCGGCGATGTCGTACATATTCATTGCACCGCCGGAGTCCACCACGTAGACGCACTGGGCGCCGTAGCTTTCCATCATTTTGGCCTGCTGCGCCAGTTTTTCCGGGGTGGTCATGTGGCTCATCATCAGGAAGCCGACCGCCTCCATGCCCAGTTCGCGCGCGTGTTCGATGTGCTGGCGCGAGATATCGGCTTCGGTGCAATGGGTGGCCACGCGCACGATGCGGGCACCCGCTGCGTAGGCATTGTTGAGGTCGTGAATGGTGCCGATGCCGGGTAACAGCAGCGTGGCCAGTTTGGCGTGCTTGAGTACATCGGCGACCGCTGCGATCCATTCGAGATCGGTATGCGCGCCGAAGCCATAATTGAAACTCGATCCCTGCAAGCCGTCGCCATGGGCGACTTCGATGCTGTCGACTTTTGCATCATCGAGTGCGCGGGCGATCTGCACGACCTGCGGCAACGAATACTGGTGGCGGATCGCGTGCATGCCGTCGCGCAGCGTGACGTCGGAGACGTAAATTTTCTTTTGCTTGTCAAACATGGTGAGTCCTTTTTCGGATGGCGGGTGCGGTCAGCCGTGATGGGCTGCGAGCATCAGCGTGCTGGCGATACGTTCGGCAGCGGCGATGGCCGCACTGGTCATGATGTCGAGATTGCCGGCATACGCAGGCAGGTAATGGGCCGCGCCTTCGACTTCGAGGAAAATCGAGACCTTGGTCCCGGCCCGGCGACCGATGCCCGGCAGGTTCAGTGCATGGTCGGCATCGAAGCGCTCGAACTGCACTTCCTGTTTCAGGCGGTAGCCCGGCACATAGGCCGCGACACTGTCGGCCATGGCGCGCACCGAAGCGCGGATCGCATCCTGATCCGCATCGAGGTCGGTCATGCAGTAGACGGTATCGCGCATCATCAGCGGCGGCTCTGCCGGGTTGAGCACGATGATGGCTTTGCCGAACTGGGCACCGCCGACGTCGACGATGGCGCGGGACGTGGTTTCGGTAAATTCATCGATGTTGGCGCGGGTGCCGGGGCCGGCCGATTTGCTGGCGATCGACGCGACGATTTCGGCATACACGACCGGTGCCACGCGCGAGACCGCAAACACCATCGGGATCGTGGCCTGGCCACCGCAAGTGACCATGTTGATATTGGTCGCTTCGATATGCTGGTCGAGGTTCACGACCGGCACGACGTACGGCCCGATCGCGGCCGGTGTCAGGTCGATCACGCGTACGCCATGCTGCTGCAACAGCGCATTGTGTTTTGCGTGCGCGCCGGCCGAAGTGGCGTCGAAGGCGATACGGATGTCCGAAAAATTGGGCAAGGCCAGCAATCCGTCGATCCCGTCCGCCGTGACCGGCACGCCCAGTCGCGCGGCGCGCGCCAGGCCATCGGACGCGGCGTCGATGCCGACCATCGCCCCCATAGTCAGGTGCTTCGAGTAGCGCAGTACCTTGATCATCAGGTCGGTGCCAATATTGCCCGAGCCGATGATGGCGACCGGGATCTTGCTGGTTGAGTCGATTGAGCGTGTCATGGTTGTTCCTGTCGTTCTAGTTCGAAAACACGGCGCGCACTTCACCGAGACCGTCGATGCGGGCACAAAACCGGTCGCCCGGATTGACCACGACCATGGGGCCGAGTGCCCCGGTCATCACCACGTCGCCGGCGCGCAGCGGCGAACCGACCTTGACCATCATGTTGGCCAGCCACACGGCGGCATTGAGCGGATTGCCAAGGCACGCTGCACCCGAACCGGACGACACGATCTGGCCATCGCGTTCCATGGTCATCGCGCAACCGACCAGATCGATATCGGCCAGCTTGACCGGCCGCGAGCCCAGCACGAACAGGCCGCTGGAGGCGTTGTCGGCAATCGTGTCGACCAGCTTGATGTCCCAGTTGTCGATCCGGCTGCCAACGATTTCGATGGCAGGCAAGGCGTATTCGGTGGCCGAAATAATGTCTGCAAAACTGTGCGTGTCATGCAGCAGATCGCGTCCCAGCACGAGGGCGATTTCTGCCTCCGCTTTGGGTTGCAGCGTGCGCGACATCAGGATCTCTTCACCATCGCCGATGGCCATGTCATCGAACAGCATGCCGAAGTCGGGTGAATCCACCCCCAGCTGGCGCTGCACGGCCAGCGATGTCAGACCAATCTTGCGACCGATCAGGCGGCGTCCTGCCGCCAGCCGGCGGTCGGTATTGATCTGCTGGATGGTGTAGGCGGCGGCCACCGGGTCCATGCTGGCGGCCTCGCCGAAGATCATCTCGCGCACGGGCGAGCAGGGCGCCCGTGTTTCGCCGGCGACCTGGAGCAGGTGCGCAATCTGCGCAAGTTTTTGTTGGTTCATGCTGGTGTTCTCCGTGAGGTGTCTTCCGGTCACGCCGCGTGGCGTGACCGGCGGTTTATTTGACGTAGGACCAATGCGCGTTTTTCACTTCGATCAGCACGCGGCCACGCTGGTCCAGACCCATGTGGTCTTTCGCCGTCATGTTGTAGACGCCGTTGACGCCGACCATGTCCTTGGTGCGTTCCAGGTTGTCGCGCAGCGCCTGGCGGAATGCCTCGGTGCCTGGCTTGGCCGTCTTCAGGGATGCCGGTATCGCATTGCTGAGCAACAGCCAGGCATCCCAGGTCGAGCCGGCGAAGGTCGAGCGCGAATCGGCGCCGTACATTTTTTCGTAGGCGGCATTGAAGCTGACACCGACTTTTTTGCTTGGCACGCTATCGGGCAATTGTTCCGCCACCAGTGTCGGGCCGACCGGGATCAGCGCGCCTTCGACACTCTTGCCGCCGATGCGCAAGAAATCCTTGCTGGTGACACCGTGCGATTGGTAGATTTTTCCGGTGTAGCCGCGCTGGCGCAGTTCGATTTGCGGCAGTGCTGCTGGTGCACCGGACGCGCCGACGAAGACGACGTCCGGCTTGGCCGAGACCAGCTTCAGGATCTGACCGGTGACGCTGGTGTCCGGACGCTTGTAACGCTCGCTGGCAACGACCTTGATGCCGGCAGCCTGCGCGGATTTTTCCAGTTCGGCTGACAGCAACTCACCCCAGCCATCGGCAAATCCGATGAAGCCGACGGTCTTGACGTTGCGCTCGACCATGTCATCGACCAGGCGCTGCACCATCAGGCTGGCGCTTTGTACCGACTGGAATACCCAGCTGCGCTTGTCTTCCGGCGGGTCGTAAGGCGTGATCACGATCATCGGCGTTTTGCCATCGTGGATCACGACGGTCATGGCGGCGGCGTTCGGATTGGTATTCGGTCCGATGATGGCGTCGACCTTGTCTTCGGAAACCAGCTTGCGCGTGTTCTTGACGGCGGTAGTCGGGTCGGTGGCATCGTCGAGCAGGATGTAATTGATCTTTTCGCTGCCGATGCTGGTCGGCATCAGGGCCACTGCGCGCTTGATGTCGCTGCCCAGTGCGGCGGCGGGTCCGGTGAAAGAGGCGACGACGCCGATGTTGATATCGGCTTGGGCTGCCTGGGCAAACAAACCGACGGTAGCGGCGGCGATGACGGTGATGATGGGTTTCATGTGGTGTCTCCTGGTTTTAGTTTTGGTGATGCGCTTTGGTAAATCATGACTGCGTTAATTCTTTGTGATGACCTCATCCGCCTGCCCCTGCAGCGTCGCAAACCCGGCAATCCACTCCGGAATCGGTTCGTAATATCCGGCCTGCACGGTGTAGCGATTGCCGGTGGCGGCGGCCATCGCCGCGTTGGCGGCAACCCAGGACTTGACCTCGTGGGCCGAGGCACCGGCAGCTTCGGTAATGGCGTCGTTGCTGATCTTGTCGAGAGAAACCAGGTCACGCGCACACAGCGTGGCCAGGAATTCACGATCCCATTCCGGGTTCAGCGGATGCAGTGTCGAGGTGCCAGCGGCAAAGGCCCGTGCCGCATCGATGGTGCGTTGCTGCCGCGCTGCACGCGCATCGGCGCTCGGCTGGCGACCCGCGATCAGGCGCTCGGCCACTTCTGCCGACGCACCCGCCAGCAACGGCACCGGCGGGTTATGCGACAAGCCACCCGAGGCCATGAACAGCACGCGCTTGTTCAACGTCGCGGCATAGCGACCGACCGCATCGCCCAGCAAACGCGCCCGTCGGAAAGCCGGCATTGGCGGTGCTACCGAGTTGATGAAGATCGGCACCACCGGATAGCGTTCCAGCGCGCCGGCCAGCATTTCCAGCGGCTGGGCAAAGCCGTGGTCGACCTGCATCCGGTACGACACCGCGCAATCGATATCGCTGTCGAGGACGGCACAGGCACACGCAAGCGCAAGGTCGGCAGGTACATCCAGCGGTCCCGACAACGAGCCGAAATCCCCGATCGAATCGGCGACGACACCGATGCAGAACGGCGGCATCAGGTCATAAAAAAAGCCGTTGTAGTGGTCGGGCGCAAACAGAAAAATGACTTCCGGATCGAAGCGCTGCAAGGCATCGCGCAAGTTACCGATCGCCTTGGTCGCCGCCTGGACTGTCTCCGGAAGCGGATCAACCAGCCCCATTAGCGGCGAGTGCGACAGGCATTGCAGCATGGCTTGCGTCATCGAGGGCTCCTTGGTGGGCGGGTTGGTCGGTGACGTGCAGTGCCTGTTCCAGGCTGAGCGACATCGCATCGATTTGCTGGGGCAGGCACATTCCGGCGACAAATCGATCGGGCCGCAGGAACACCACGGATGCACTGTGGTTGCCGAACCATTCCTTGAGGCGGCCATCGGTATCGGCGACGATCGTCACGCCTTCCGGCTGGCGCGCGAGTTCGTGGGCCAGTTGCGTGTTCGGGCGTACCGAGATGATCCGGGTGCCGAGTCGTTGCCACAGTTGCCGGGTCTCTGCAGACATCCAGTAGGTCGGATCATTGCCCCAGCAAACGATGGCGAACGATGTGCCGAGAACCTCGTCGAGCTTGACCGGCAGCGCAACGATGTCAGTAGTGACGCGCGGCTGGATGAACATCCGCCCGACCGGTGATGCGGTATCTACACCCGCTGGATACACCAGCGCTCCCGAGCGATAACGCGGCATCGGTTTGAAGCGCATTTCGACAAAATAGCGCTTCACGGGCGGGATGTAATTGAGCAGCCAGGTCACGCCATCGCGCAATGCAGCGACCGCCCGGTTGGTCGGCGAAAAAATCTTGCCGGCGGTTTGCGACAGCGCAATCATCGCGGCGGCGTGTTCGCGGCGCTCCTCGCCGTAGGTATCGAGCAAGGCATCGTCGGCCAGGCCATTGATTACCATGGCGAGTTTCCAGCCCAGATTGGTGGCGTCGCGCATGCCGCTGTTGTAACCCTGACCCTGCCAGACCGGCATGATGTGGGCCGCATCGCCAGCCAGGATGGCGCGGTCCTGGCGGAAGCGCGCTGCCAGCCGACCGTTGTGGGTATAGACCCGTGCGCGGATCATGTCGATGCGGTCCGGGTCGGGCAGCACGCGGCTGAGCATCAGGCGCAGTGTCTCTGGTGAGACGACATCGCCTTCGGCTTCGCCCGGGAACAGCATGAATTCGAAGCGGCGGATGCCGTGCGGCAGCGCGATCGAGACATACGGACGCGCGGGATCGCAATGCATGTAGGCGTTGGGCGTGCCGAGCGGATCATTGCGCAGATCGATCACGACCCAGCGGTTGGCGTCGGTCTTGCCTTCAAATGGAATGTCCAGCACTTTGCGCACCGTGCTGCGACCACCGTCGGCGCCGACCAGATAGCGTGCGCTGATGCGGGTATCGCCGTCGGGCGTCTTGACGCGCAAGGTGACGCTGTTGGCATCTTGCGTGAAGCTTTCCAATGTATGCGAAAACCGCACGCTGACATGCGGATAGCGTGCAAGACCGTCCAGCAGGACGCGGTCGGCCAATGGCTGGATGAAGGCATTGCGGCGCGGCCAGCCGAATTCATCGGTGCGCGGTTCGATCGAGGCAAAGCAGCGACCCGAACCGGTCACAAAACGCATCCAGTGGAACGACGTGGTGTGCGGCAGTACGGCATCGGACAGGCCGACGGCCTGGAAGGAGCGCAGGCATTCATCGTCCATGCCAACGCCGCGCGGATAGTCGATCAGTGCGCTACCGCCGTCAATGACGATAACGTTGATGCCTTGTGCACCAAGGTAGTTGGCGGTCAGCAGACCAACCGGTCCGGCGCCGACGATGACGACATCGCAACGCAGGTCGAATTGTGAGGTACGGGTGTCCATGGAACTCTCTGTGGGCTCGTGACTGATTACCGGAATGTCCGGCGTGGAGTGGGGAATGCAGCGGCCGGGATCAAACGTCATCCCGGCGCCGCCCGCGCCAATGGCGTTACGCTGTCACCAGTGCTGCCTGGCTCACCGGCTTGCCCAGCAAGAAATTCAGGTGCATCTCGTTGAACAGCGGCGCATCTTCGAACTGCGGCCAATGACCGCAGCCATCCATCACGGTGAACAGTGCACCGGGAATCATCGATGCCATGCGGCGACCTTCGCTGACATCGGCAGTCGGATCGTCCGAGGTCCAGATCACCAGCGTCGGTGCCTTGATGCGGCCGTAATCGTCGGCCAGCAGGATGTTGCGCTGACGGACTTCCATCTCTTGCAGAATCATGTTGTGCTTCATCGATGCGGCCATGCCTGGCTGGCTGTAGATCGCCTGACGTGTCGCCACCAGGTCGTCGTACGCCTTTGATTTGTCGGCCATCAGCCATTCGACCCGTGCCTTGATGAAGTCCCATGACGGATCGGCGGCAGCGCGCAGGGAGAGTGTTTTCAGGCGCTCCATCACGACCGGATCGGCTTGCGAGCCGCCGGCGGTGTTGAGCACCAGGCGATCGATACGATCCGGATAGTCGATGGCAAAACGCGCCGCGACCCAGCCGCCGAGCGATTCGCCACTGATGCTGGCCTTCTCGATGCCGGCCGCATCCATGAAGCGCAGCAGGTGATCGATGTAGTGTTTGATTTCCAGGTCGCAGGTGGCCTTGTCGGTCCAGCCGTGGCCGATCATGTCGATGGCCCAGGTCGAGAAGTGCTCGCTGTGCGCCTTGAGGTTGCGTGTGTACGCTTCGGCGTGACCGCCAACGCCATGCAGCAGGATCAAAGGCGGGTTGTCTTTGTTACCGGCGTGGAGGTAGCGGGTGTTGATGCCCTTCGCGTCGATCCAGCCTTGTGAAAACGAGACGCCGCGCAAGTCGGCCCAGATGCTGCGGTATGGTTGTTCGGTATGCATGTTGTTTGTCTCCTGGTTCGTCATGCATCGGAGAATAGGCAACTGGCATCACGCCGACAAAACTGAATCTCAAATGTTCACCAGGTGCACATGTCGTGCAGGGGAGAGCTGGTTGCGAAGGTGGCGCTGTTCAGTCGTGTTGACTGGCATCCATCTGGTTGGTGATCTTGGTGACGGCTTCCTGCAGCGCACTACCGTACTTCCTGACTGCGTCCTTGGTGCTGAGTGCGCGCGACAGATAGATGATATTGAGACAGGCAACGACGCGTCCCTGGCTGATGACCGGAAGTGCAATCGCGCCGACCTTTTTTTCCGTGGCCCAGTCGCCTTCGTTGGATGAAAATCCATCCGCCCGCACGCGCTTGACCAGATTGGCGGTGAACCGTGCATCTGCGGCCAGCCGCCCTTGCTCATCGTCCTGCGAGCGCAGCATCTGCACGATCTGTTCGCGCTCGTCGTCACCACAAAACGCAAAATAGGCGCGGCCGGAAGCGGTCAGCAATATCGGCAAGCGTCTTCCCACCATCGACCGATGAAACGACAGTGGGCTAAAGCGATGGGTGGTTTCGCGGATGATCATGGCGTCGCCGGACAGCGTGCTCAGGTCGGATGGCCAGACCACCTTCTGCATCAGTTCGCCCATGATCGGTGTCGAGATTTTCGAGATCCATTCAACGTCGGTGAAGCCTTCGCTGAGTTCACGCACCTTTAACGTCAACTGGTAGCGGTCATCCGATTCGCTGCGTCTGACATAGCCATCGGCAATGAAGGTTTCCAGCAATCGGCGCACGGTGGCGCGATGCAGGCCGGTGCCGCTGCTGAGGTCGGCGATGCTGGCGCGACCATGTTCGACCGCGTTCAGGACACGTAACAGATCGAGGCCCCGCGTGAGGCCGCGCAAGGTTTTGTATTGGGTGTCTGGTGCGTCATCGTTCATGGGTGATCCGGGTGGAGTGGTGCAGAGTGGTGGCTGCATGTTATGTATGCACGTTTAATCGCCACTGCGCGCCATCCAGCTTACGGCTGCAGGCCGACCGGGCAGCGTCAGTATCGCCGTGGCCTGCGGCGTGCGTGAGATCACTTTGCCGGCACGAATCACGCACAATCGTGTTGCACGCAATCGAATTGCCTCAACGGTATCGTGCGCCTGCAACAGCACCATATCGGCTTTGCAGCCAACCGCAATGCCGTAGCCTTCCAGCCCGAGTATCGCCGCTGGCGTAACAGTGACGGCGTCGAAACAGGCGCGCATCGCATCTTGCCCGGTCATCTGCGCCACATGCAATCCCATCTGCGCGACTTCCAGCATGTCGCCGCTGCCCATCGGGTACCACGGGTCCATGACGCAATCGTGGCCGAAAGCCACCGCGACGCCGGCGGCCATCAGTTCGGGTACGCGGGTCATGCCGCGTCGTTTCGGATAACTGTCGTGGCGACCTTGCAGCGTGATGTTGATGAGCGGATTGGCAATCGCCGCGACGCCGGCATCGCGAATCAGCGGGATGAGCTTAGACACGTAATAGTTGTCCATCGAATGCATCGAGGTCAGGTGGGAGCCGGTGACGCGGCCTTGCAATCCGAGTCGCTGCGCGTGGAACGCCAGTGTTTCGATATGGCGCGACAGCGGGTCGTCCGATTCGTCGCAATGCATGTCCACCCGCAGGCCGCGTTCGGCTGCCAGTTCGCACAGGATGCGCACCGATTCGGTGCCGTCGGCCATGGTCCGTTCGAAGTGCGGAATCCCGCCGACCACCTCCACACCTTTGTCGAGCGCCCGCGTCAGGTTGGCGAGTGCGCCGGGTGCACGCAGCAGGCCATCTTGCGGAAAGGCGACCAGTTGCAGATCGAGATAGGGCTTGACCTTGTCGCGCACATGCAGCAACGCATCGACCGCCAGCAAGCGCGGATCGCAGACATCGACATGCGAACGGATTGCCAGCAATCCCTTGGCGACAGCCCAGTCGCAATACGACAGGGCGCGTTCGACCAGCGCTTCCTGCGTCAGCAGTGGTTTGAGTTCGCCCCAGAGCGCGATGCCGTCGAGCAGGGTGCCGGACTGGTTGACCCGGGGCAGGCCGTAGGACAACGTCGAGTCCATATGGAAGTGCGCATCCACAAACGGCGCGCTGACCAGCTGGCCGGCGGCGTCGATGGTCTCGCCCGCGGTGGCGACCAGTTGCGGCGCGACAGCGACGATGCGGCCTGCTTCGATGCCGATGTCGATACCGGTGCGGCCATCGGCCAGGGTGCAATTGCGCAGGATCAGTTCAAGCATGGGAGTGCTCCAGAAGAATCGGATCGCAGGATTTGCCAGACACGATCGGTTTGGGATCGGCATGATTTTTTCTGCGTGCCATTGTCGGTTAGCCAGCTGAAAGCCAGCATAGTCGACTAGCCCTTGTGACAGGTCAAAAAACTGATCGTTGCTGTCAATTGTCGCAGAGTTAGCAATTGCGATTTTCATGACAATGAATAACAATGGGCCGATGAAGACCTTCGACAGCATTCAAATCCTGCGCCCTGAACTGGCGACATCGTATCTTGCGTTGCTGACCGCGCAGCCGGGCCGGCCAATTGCCTTGTTCGCGCCGCGCCGTGTTGGCAAGACCTATTTTCTTGATGGTGACTTGTCGCCTGCAGCCGAAAAAGCCGGTTTTCTTCCTGTCTATGCCGATCTCTGGCTCAACCGAACGGCGCCGCTCGACGCCATCAACCAAGCACTGGAAGAGGCGCTGGACGATGTGAATGTGCCGCATTCGGTACTGGGTAGGATGGTGAAAACGCCGGTGCGCAAGGTCGGTGTTTTGGGTGCGAGTCTGGGGCTTGGCAGAACGCCAACCCGTCGTGACTTGCCCGATAAACCGGAATTGCGCATGGATACATTGATTGCACGGTTGGCCAACGATGCCGGTAAACCGGTATTGCTGATGCTCGATGAAATTCAGGCACTGGCACACTCGGCCGGTGGCGATGCCGTGATTGCCTCGATCCGTGCGGTCTTGCAAAAGCATAAAAAAAAGGTGTTTGCGGTCTTCACGGGTTCGTCGCAGGAAGCACTCGGGGAAATGATGATGTCAGCCGGCGGTCCGATGTATCAGTTTGCGCAGTTGCTGACGTTTCCGTTTCTGGAGATCGAGTTTCTGGAGCGGCTGGCGGCGCATTTCAGCGAGGTTCATCCACGCAAAAGGCTGGACGTCGTTGCGTTGCAAAGGGTGTTCGAACACATCGGGTTCAAACCGGCGCTGATGAAGGATATCGTCAAGGAAATGTCAGCCGAAGGGCAGACCGATGTGCGACTGGCACTGGAAAAATTCATGAAAGATGATCGCAATGTCCCGGCCTGGCAAGGCGTGTTCGATGCCTTGCAGCCGCTGGAACAGGCGGTGCTGGTCATCCTCGCCCATGGCATTGCACCGATGGGAAAAGACACGATCATGGCGCTCTCCACCATTCCCGCCGTCAATGCCACGCTGGCAAAAGTGCGGGCTGCGCTCGATCGCATGCGCAAGGCAGGCATTTTGTGCAACCCGCCGAAAGTCGGTTACATGATCGAGGATCGGTTGTTCAGGGATTATCTGGCAACGACGTACCAACCCAATTACATCACCAACGGCAAAATCGGGACGCTGCGCCGTATCCAGGAATGATGGCCCGGGTCATGCCGGAACCATCTTGATAGCTAATACCCGATGTATCTGCCCGGCCGATGCCAGGCGATGACCATGCAGCTCATGGACAGGGCGCTGAGCGCTGACCACGCCAGCCGGTCAGGGGCAATGACCGAAAACGACACCAGCAAAATGGCGACATCAATCATGATCTGGCTACGACCGGCATTGAGACCGCGCTTTTTTTGCAGCCACAACGTGACCACGCCGGTTCCACCCACACCGGCACCATGACGGGCGAGGGCGAGCACGCCCATCCCGCATAGCGTTCCGCCTGCCAGCGCCGCGAAGGCCGGGTGCACGAATTCGAAGCGCATTGCCGTCGGGATGACCGACAACAAGCCGGTTACGCCCAGATTGACTGCGATGGTGCGCAAGGCAAATTGCCGGCCCATCGCAAAGTAAGCAAATATAAAGAAGGGCACATTGATCAGCGTGAAGATGACACCGACCGGCAGGGGTAGTACGTACGACACCAGCAGCGCGATTCCGGCAATGCCACCTGTTACCAGGCCAGCAGTTTTCAGCAGGACGAGGCCGATGACGATGAACGTCAAGCCGACAATCAGTGCATAAATATCTTCCAGCGAGGAGTGGGGCCGCCCCGATGCGTGCGGCCCTTCGGATCTGCTCATTGCGGTCAACCTGCGTGATGTACCCACGATAGCGGGTCGTCGATCCGGCCACGCTGGATGCCGGTGAGCAGATCGCGAATCCGTTCGGTCACTGGTCCGACAGTGCCATCGCCAATGACCAGCTCGCCGCCGACATGACGGATGCGGCCCACGCCAGCGATCACGGCTGCCGTACCGCAGGCAAAGACTTCGCGAAGGTGGCCGCTGGCGACATCCGCACACCATTGATCGAAACTGTATGGGCGTTCTTCGACGGTGATGCCTTCGTTCCTGGCGAGATCAATCACCGAGGCGCGTGTAATGCCGGGCAAGATGTTGCCATTGAGCGGCGGTGTTACCAAGGTGCCGTCCGCCATGCTGAAGAAAATATTCATGCCGCCCAGTTCTTCAACCCAGCGATGTTCTACCGCATCGAGGAAGACGACCTGATCGCAACCATGCTCCGCTGCCTGCGCTTGCGCGAGCAAACTGGCAGCATAGTTACCACCACATTTGGCCGCGCCTGTGCCGCCTGGCGCGGCGCGGGTGTATTCATCCGATACCCAGACCGTGACCGCCGAGTTGCCATTTTTGAAGTAAGGGCCGACTGGGCAAGCGATGACGCAAAAAATGTATTCCTTCGATGGGCGCACGCCCAGGAAGGTTTCGGATGCAAACATGAATGGGCGCAGGTAGAGGCTGCCATCGCCATCAGGTATCCATCGCTTGTCGGCGCTGACAAGTGCTTCGACGGCCTTGATGAACAGCGCCTCCGGAACGGGTGCCATGGCCATGCGTTCTGCGGAGCGCTGGAAGCGGCGCGCGTTTTCTGTCGGACGAAATAACAGGACGCTATCGCCTGCGCCGCGATAGGCTTTCATGCCCTCGAAAATCTCTTGCGCGTAATGCAGTACTGCGCAGGCCGGGTCGAGCTGGAATGGCTTTCTAAATTCAACCTTTGCATCGTGCCAACCGCGTTCTTCGGTCCAGCGGGCCGTGACCATGTGGTCGGTAAATATGCGGCCGAATCCCGGGTTCTCCAGATGCGCCGCGATTGCATCGATCGATGTGGGATTAGGATGCACTTCCTGTGTGAACGCCCATTGTGTATTCGTCATCATATTTGCCAGAAAAAAGGAGACCCCAAGAATAATGCAATTTGCTTCGGTTGCGACTAACCCGGAAAAGTTTTGTCCGGAAAGTCAGCGAGAAAATGCGGTGATGAATACGGTGGCTGTTCGAGAATTTCAGAGAAGCGCAAAGGGACTTCGATACCAGTTACCGCGTATCGTGCCATTTAACCATCAGATGTGATGACTGCGAGATGAATGCCTAGTCGACTAGCTGGTAACCACGCTGACGCCGTATCTTTGCGATTGAGGCAAGTGCTGCGAGGCCTGCATCGAAGTTGTCGACAGCGTGCGTTTTGCCTCCGCCACGTCGATTGCGTTTGCTACTCCAGGCTTGCATGACTATCCAGTCACCGAACAGGTCCCGCGTCAAGAGCGCGGTATGCCGGCTATCGGCCGAAACAAAATGCTGTCGGATCGGGCTCTCCGAATGCACAGGCAACGGTCGGGTTAGTCCGTCAACAGGATCGATCATGGCTACTCTTTCGAATTTTTTCGGGGAAGTGCATTGTCGTCGTGTTGCTTGTGAGGGGGAAGACATTGCTAGCTAAAGTCGACACTCCTTTCGAGTTTACCTGCAAAGGGTTGCGTTGTCCGGGTTCAGGTGCCAATCACGATAAACGTTCATGCAGAGTCGGAGCGTTCTGCATTTTGTTGGCTGACAATGTCGTGGCAAACGGATGGCAATTGCATCAAAGTGCTGCAGCGTTGCCTGCGTGTTTCTTTTATTCTGATCTGCATGAGTTCCATGCGACGAGCAACGTCCGGTTTTTAACCGGTTGAATCGATGATTAACGGAAATAGTTCAACTAGAATTGCGGGATGACTCCGATTCCATTGCAAGACCGTCCGCGCCCGAACTCGTTGACCGACCTTTTTATTTCATTCACGCTCCTGGCATTGCAAGGATTCGGCGGGGTACTGGCGATTGTTCAACGTGAACTGGTTGAAAAAAAGCGCTGGATGACTCAGGAAGAATTTGTTGAAGAGTGGGCGGTGGCGCAGATCATGCCCGGTCCGAATGTGGTCAACCTTGCGCTGATGATCGGCGGACGTTACTTCGGTTTGCGCGGTGCCATCACTGCACTGGCTGGCATGCTGGTCGTTCCGCTCATAGTCGTTCTGGTTCTGGCGCTGGTGCACGCACGCTATGCGAATCATCCCGGTGTTGCGGGTGCATTACGGGGGATGTCTGCCGTATCTGCAGGGTTGATCGCAGCGACTGGATTCAAACTTGCCGGGACCTTGAAAACGCATCCGTTATCGATGCCTCTCGCAGCCTTCTTTTGTGTTCTTGGCTGCATTCTGATTACGTTGTTGAGCTGGCCGCTAGGTTACGTGCTGCTGGTCTTGGGTAGCGTGGCGTGTGTTCTGACATACCGGAAGCTTTCCGCATGAACGATTCGTTGCCGCTAGTACTAAGCGTTAGCGATTGGTGCGGGCTGTTTGGCCAGTATTTATTGTTGTCGATGATGTCCATCGGTGGTGCCATCTCTACTACTGCAGAGATGCATCGCTATCTGGTCGAACAACATCACTGGCTTACACCGGCGCAGTTCAATGCCTCTATCGCGATTGCACAGGCAGCACCCGGACCCAATGTCCTGTTTGTTGCGTTGATGGGCTGGAATGTGGGACTCAATACGGGAAGTCTTTTTGCCGCCGTCGCGGGTGTTGCAGTGACCATGGTCGGCATTATGTTGCCGAGTACAACGATCACATATCTGGCCGCGCAATGGGGTCATCGAAATCGCCAGTTACGGGCGGTGCGCGCGTTCAAGTTGGGGATGGCACCGATTGTGATTGCCTTGCTGATTTCTACCGGATGGATTTTGGCCAGCAATAACGGCGATCAGGCTGCGGATTGGAAGCTCTGGTTGTTGAGCGGATTCTGCGGCGTAATGATCTGGCGCACGAGAGTGCATTTGCTATGGTTGCTGGCACTTGGCGCAGTGCTGGGCTGGTTTCAATTGCTGTAATTCGTTCGTGGACTGGGAGCAGGGTAACGTGTTCGATGTTCGTTGATATTTTTGTGTGGAATCACTTGCGAATACGATGGGGAGTCGCTATAGTTCGCCTCCTGCTTCAGCGATTCCGAAGCGCGGACAAACAAAACGCTTTGTCTGAAGCGCGAAACGCGGCACGGTCGGCGAGGTTGGTCGAAGTGGTGTGGTTAG
>NZ_BAAAZE010000009.1:0-82725 GCF_039536745.1 Actimicrobium antarcticum | reverse complement strand
ACCGCAGACCGCAGCCCGCAACCCCCGCGTCGCCGCGACCCGCAAAGCAACCTGACGCATGTTGGGCTTCGCAGCCCAGCCTACGGCCCTGGAGATGCTGAGCACCATGGGTGCCACTGCGTTGCTGGTCATCGGCGTGCTGCTGGGTTTGTTCATTCTGTACAAATACATCGAGCGACGTCGTCTGATGCGGGCACTGTTCATGGCGCGCATTTCGGTCAGCCAGTTACGCGAGATGATCGACGCCGGTCTGTCACCGGTGATCGTGGATGCACGCAGTCGGACCGCGCAGGAACTCGAAGCAGCCATCCCCGGTGCCATCCTGTACGGGCACACCGATCACGCGGCGGCGTTCGACAGCGTACCGCGCGACCGCGACATCATCGTCTACTGCAACTGCCCGAACGAAGCATCGGCAGCACTCATTGCACGCAAGTTGATTGGACACGGCTTTGTACGCGTGCGGCCGCTGGTCGGCGGCCTCGACGCCTGGCGCGAAGCCAGCGAACTACCGCTTGCCGCCCTTCAGGATTGATCCCAGCACGCCGCGAATAATCTCGCGACCGACCTGCGATCCGATCGACCGCACGGCCGACTTCATCATGGTTTCGACCATGCTGTCACTGCGCCGGGTCGGGCTTTTGCCACCGAATACGCCACCCAGCACATCCCTGAATGTGTCACCCATCGAGCCGCCAGCATCGGTCGGGGCAGGCTCGGGCGAAGGTGCCGGGGCAGGTGCCGGCGCGACCTGTTTGGCAGCAACTCGCCCCTTGATTTTTTCATAGGCAGACTCTCGGTCGACGGTCTTTTCGTAGACACCGGCAACCATCGAGTTCGTCATGAACGAACGGCGCTCTGCCTCGCTGACCGGTCCGATCTGGGATGCCGGTGGCACCACGAAGCCCCGCTCGACGATCGTCGGCCGACCTTTTTCATCGAGAAAGGAAATCAGCGCTTCGCCCACTTCGAGTTCGGTAATGACCTTGACGATATCGAGCTGCGGGTTGGCGCGAAAGGTTTCGGCAGCAGCCTGTACCGCTTTCTGGTCACGCGGTGTGTAGGCACGCAAGGCATGCTGGACCCGGTTGCCGAGCTGGCCCAGCACGCTGTCCGGAATATCCAGCGGATTCTGCGTGACGAAGTAGACGCCGACGCCTTTCGAGCGGATCAGGCGAACTACCTGTTCGATCTTTTGCAGCAGCGCTTTGGGTGCATCGGCGAACAGCAAATGGGCTTCATCGAAAAAGAATGCCAGTTTCGGTTTGTCGAGGTCGCCGACCTCCGGCAGATGCTCGTACAACTCCGACAGCAACCACAGCAGAAAGGTTGAATACAGCTGCGGCGCATTCATCAGTTTGTCTGCCGCCAGGATGTTGACGACGCCATGTCCGGCAGCGTCGGTCTGCAGCAAGTCGTCGATGTTGAGCATCGGCTCGCCAAAAAACTGGTCGCCGCCCTGCTCTTCGATACCGATCAGGCCGCGCTGGATGGCACCAATGCTGGCGGCAGAAATATTGCCGTATTCGGTCTGGAACGACGCCGCGTTTTCTCCCACATGCTGCAACATGGCGCGCAGATCCTTGATGTCGAGCAGCAGCAGGCCGTTGTCATCGGCAATCTTGAAGACCAGTTGCAATACGCCTTGCTGGGTATCGTTCAGGTTCAGCATGCGCGCCAGCAGCAAGGGCCCGAGATCGGAAATCGTCGCCCGTACCGGATGCCCCTTTTCACCGAACACATCCCAGAACGTGACTGGCACGCCGGCCCAGGTCGGCTCCGGCAAACCGAGCAGTGTCAGTCGCGCCTTGATCCGGTCGCTGTTGGTTCCAGGTCGGGCCAGGCCGGACAGGTCACCCTTCACATCGGCCATGAAGACCGGCACGCCGATACCCGACAAGGCTTGTGCCATGGCTTGCAAGGTCACGGTCTTGCCAGTGCCGGTGGCACCGGTAATGCAACCATGCCGGTTGGCCAGTGGCGGCAACAGGCACAGCGACATGGTGTCGTTCTTCGCAATCAGCAGGGGAGTTGACATGGGTGACAAGCTTTCTCAGAGGATTTTCACGGGGGCAGCATGGTAAAATTGTAGATTGATTTTGCGGCGACCAAGGATTAATTTTGCCCCGGTTACGTCGCTCAACACACACACTTGCAAGGGATCGTCGTCATGGCTGGACATAGCAAATGGGCCAATATCAAACACAAGAAGGCGGCCACCGATGCCAAGCGCGGCAAAGTATGGACCCGCTTAATCAAGGAAATCACGGTCGGTTCACGGCTCGGTGGCGGCGATATCGCCACCAACCCGCGCCTGCGCCTGGCCGTTGAAAAAGCCGCCGACGCAAATATGCCAAAAGACAATGTGCAACGCGCCATTGCACGCGGCACCGGCGGCCTCGATGGCGCCAGCTACGAAGAAATCCGCTACGAGGGATATGGCATCAACGGCGCGGCGATCATCGTCGAATGCATGACCGACAACAAGGTGCGCACCGTGGCCGAAGTGCGCCATGCGTTCTCCAAGTTTGGGGGCAACATGGGTGCCGAAGGCTCGGTGGCATTCCTGTTCCAGCATTGCGGCCAGTTCCTGTTTGCGCCGGGGACCAACGAAGATGCGTTGATGGAAGCCGCGCTTGAAGCCGGCGCCGAAGATGTACTTACCGACGACGAAGGCGGCATCGAAGTGCTGTGTCCGCCGCATGATTTTGGCAGCGTCAAGCAGGCCCTCGAAGCAGCCGGATTCAAGGCCGAAGTCGCCGACGTGGTGATGAAATCCTCGACCGAGACCGTGTTTATCGGTGACGATGCAATCAAGATGCAAAAATTGCTCGATGCCCTTGAGGATCTTGATGACGTACAAGAGGTCTACACGAACGCAATCATCGACGCCTGAAGCAGTACCACATAGTAAGTCCGCATCAGTGCGGTAACGAGTGCGCTTTCACCGCTTTGAGTAACGATTGAATGCTTGCATCACCACCAGAACCGGGCTGACGCCATCGCCATTGAAAGTACCTGACGCGGCGATCAGCACGGCACAGTTTTTTGCCATCGTTTTATTTACACATCGAACTTCACATGAAAATTCTGGTAGTCGGCTCAGGTGGCCGCGAACACGCCCTGGCATGGAAAATTGCGCAATCCGAACGGATTCAAATGGTCTACGTCGCGCCCGGTAACGGCGGCACCGCGCAGGATGGACGTCTGGTCAACCTGCCGATCAGCGATCCCACCGCGCTAGCGCAATTTGTCATCGACGAGCACATTGCATTGACCGTGGTTGGCCCGGAAGTCCCACTGGCGGCCGGCATCGTGAATCTGTTTCGCGCCCGCGGTCTGAAAATTTTCGGCCCGACCAAGGAAGCGGCACAACTCGAAAGCTCGAAGGATTTTGCCAAGACCTTCATGCAGCGCCACGGCATTCCGACCGCGCAATCGCAGACCTTTTCCGACAGCGCACTGGCCCATTCCTACATCGACCAGCAAGGCGCGCCGATCGTCATCAAGGCCGATGGACTGGCCGCTGGCAAAGGCGTGGTAGTGGCGATGCAAATCGACGAAGCGCATGCCGCAATCGACATGATGCTGTCCGATAACAAGCTCGGAGATGCCGGGGCGCGCGTAGTCATCGAAGAATTTCTGGTCGGAGAAGAAGCCAGTTTCATCGTCATGGTCGATGGCAAGAACATCCTGCCGCTCGCCACCAGCCAGGACCACAAGCGTCTGCAGGACGATGACGCCGGACCAAACACCGGCGGCATGGGCGCGTATTCGCCAGCCCCCATCGTGACCCCGGAATTGCATGCCCGCGTGATGCGCGAGATCATCATTCCTACCGTGCAGGGCATGGCCAAAGACGGCATCCCGTTTTCCGGCTTTCTGTACGCGGGGCTGATGATCGATGACGCCGGCAATGTCAAAACGCTGGAATTCAATTGCCGCATGGGCGACCCGGAAACCCAGCCGATCATGGCACGCCTGAAAACCGATCTGCTCACCGTCATGGAACACGCGGTCAATGGCACGCTCGACACCATCGAACTCGAATGGGATCGCCGCACCGCGCTCGGCGTCGTGATGGCGGCTGCCGGCTATCCGGATGCGCCGCGCAAGGGTGACGTCATCAGCGGCATTCCGGCCGAGACGCATGACTGCGTCACCTTCCACGCCGGCACCACGCTGGATCACGGAACGCTGACGGTGTCGGGCGGCCGCGTGTTGTGTGTTGTCGGGCTGGGCGACAGCGTCAAAATGGCACAGCGGTATGCGTACGAAGCACTGGACCAGATCCACTTTGATGGCGCGCAATTCCGGCGTGACATCGGCTGGCGTGCTCTCAAGCGACACGGCTAACCCGCGAACGACGCACGGGCCCGGGGTACAATCCGGGTCTGTTCATTTATCGCCGCATGCAATGACACCCTCTCCCGCCTCTCTGATCAAAACCTATCTGCTCGGACTGCAACAGCGCATCGTTGCCGGACTTGAAGCTATCGACGGCAAGACGTTTTCCACCGATGCCTGGGAGCGCCCGGAAGGCGGCGGCGGCATTTCGCGCATCATCGAAGAAGGCAATGTGTTCGAGCGCGGCGGCGTCGGTTTTTCGCATGTGACCGGCAAGAACCTGCCACCCTCGGCGGCCGCGAACCGGCCAGAAATTGCGGGTCGTGGCTGGGAAGCGATGGGCGTGTCATTGGTGCTGCATCCGCGCAATCCGAATGCGCCGACAGTGCACATGAATGTGCGCTTTTTCACGGCCACGGCCGAGGGTGAAGAACCGGTCTGGTGGTTTGGTGGCGGCATGGACCTGACGCCGTACTACGGCTTCGACGACGACGCACGGCACTTCCACCAGACCTGCCGCGACGCGCTGGCGCCCTTCGGTGACGACCTGCATCCGCGTTTCAAGCAATGGTGCGACGACTATTTTTATCTCAAGCACCGGCAGGAGCCGCGCGGCATCGGCGGCATTTTCTTTGATGATTTTCATGCACTGGGGCTGGAGCGCAGCAGCGCGATGATGCAAAGCGTAGGCGATCATTTCCTGGCGTCGTATGTGCCGATTCTGGAGCGGCGCAAGGATATGCCGTTCGATGAAACTCAGCGCGATTTCCAGGCGTATCGGCGCGGCCGCTATGTCGAGTTCAACCTGGTGTATGATCGCGGCACTTTGTTTGGCCTGCAATCGGGTGGTCGCACCGAATCCATCCTGATGTCGATGCCGCCAGTCGTCAAATGGCGCTACAACTGGTCGCCCTTGCCAGGTTCGGCGGAAGCCGCGCTCTATGAACGGTTCCTGGTGAAGCGCGACTGGTTAGCGTGAACGGCATCAAGCGCCGCTGCATCATCTTGCTGGGTGGCAGCTTTGATCCGGTACACTGCGGACATATTGCCCTGGCACGCTATTTTGTCAGTGTGCTCAAGCCCGACGAGTTACGTATTCTGCCCGCGGGAAACCCCTGGCAAAAAGCCGCACTGGGAGCCAGCGGCGCACAGCGGGTTGCAATGCTGGAACGGGCTTTCAAAAACCAGGACGTGCCTGTCGTGATCGACCAACGCGAACTGCAGGACCACAACCCGACTTACACCATCAAGTCTTTACGATCATTGCGCGCCGAACTTGGACCGGACGTCTCGCTGGTGTTCCTGATGGGAGCAGATCAGTTGCAGCGACTCGATACCTGGCAGGAGTGGCGTCGCTTGTTTGACTTTGCCCACGTGTGCGCTGCGGCGCGCCCGGGATTCGCAATGGATGGGCAACAGGTGCCGTCCGATATACGGCAGGCATTCGAACAACGCGCCGGTACGCCGGCGCAAATCCGTGACACGCCGCAAGGCATGACGTTTCTGGCCCCGGACCTGGCGGTGGCAATTTCGGCTACTGAAATTCGCGCTGCCCTGCTCCACGGGGAACCACCTGATTCGCTGGTTCCGCATGCGGTGCTGGACTATATTCAACAACATCATCTTTATAAAAGCTAAATGGACATTAAAACACTGCAAGCCCTCGTCATCGACGCGCTGGAAGACGTCAAAGCCCAGGAAATCAAGGTCTTCGACACCGTCCACCTGACTAGCCTGTTCGACCGCATCGTGGTCGCCTCGGGTACCTCGAACCGGCAAACCAAGGCACTGGCTGCCTCGGTGCGCGACAAGGTCAAGGAAAACGGCGGCACCATCCTGAGCGTCGAAGGCGAAACTACCGGCGAGTGGGTACTGGTCGATCTGGGCGACATGATCGTCCACATCATGCAACCGGCGATCCGCGCTTACTATCGCCTGGAAGAAATCTGGGGCGAAAAGGAAGTCAAGTTCGGCTCCGCCGTCCGGGTCTCGAAACGCACTGCCTCCGAGCCGGAAGAAGCACCGAAAAAAGTCGGTCGCCACCTGACTGCCACCCAGACCACGGTGGACGATGCGCCGAAAAAAGCCACCCGCAAACCTGCTGCGCGCAACGCCGATGGCACCACTCCGGCCAAGAAAAAACCGGCGGCCAAAAAACCAGTCGGCAAGACCATCAAGATCGCCGCAACCAAAAGCGCCACCACCGCTGCTGCCGCCAAAAAAGAACGCGTGATCAAAGAGAAAAAGATCGTCGCCGAACGCAGCGTCCCTGTAAAACGCGCACCGGCCAAAACCAAAGCAGCCGAGTAAGCGGGGCTACGCGATGCAGCTCATCATCGCGGCAGTCGGCCACAAGATGCCGGCATGGATCGCAACGGGTTTCGGCGAGTATGCCAAGCGCATGCCGCCGGAATGCCGGATCCACCTCAAGGAAATCAAACCGGTCGAGCGTTCCGGCAGCAAGACTGCCGAAACCGCCATGGCCCTAGAACGTACCCGCATCGAAGCAGCACTGCCGAAAGGCACACGCATCATCGCGCTGGACGAACACGGGCGTGATCTGACCTCGGTACAACTGTCGCAGCAACTGACCAGCTGGCAACAGGAGGGCCGCGATGTCGCTTTCGTGATTGGCGGCGCAGATGGCCTCGATCCGCACTTCAAAACCAGCGCCGACATGCTGCTGCGCATTTCCAGCCTGACGCTGCCGCATGGCATGGTGCGCGTGCTGCTGGCAGAGCAGCTGTACCGGGCCTGGTCCATCACCCAGAATCATCCCTACCACCGGGTCTGACTACCATGCGACCGACTGACCAGAAAATCTACCTGGCTTCAAAAAGTCCACGCCGCAGGGAGTTGCTGCGACAACTAGGCGTTGATTTCGAGTTGCTGCTGATGCGTGACCACAGCGGCCGTGTTCCCGATGTCACCGAAGCGCTCCATCCCGGCGAAGCGGCAGCCGATTATGTCTATCGCGTCACGCGCGAGAAAGCCGATGCCGCTATCCAGACAGTGCAGGTGCGCCGTTTGCCCATGCGAGTGATCCTGAGTGCGGACACGACCGTGGTGCTGGGCGATGTCATTCTGGGCAAGCCGGCCGACCAGGCCGAGGCAATCGCGATGCTGCGCGCGCTATCCGGCAAAAGCCATCAGGTATTGACCAGCGTCGCGGTGCGGCGCGATGCCGACATCTGGCAAATCACGCAGACCTCGGACGTCACATTCGCCACTTTGCCGGAAGAAACAATCCGGGCATACTGTGCTGGCAAGGAGCCCTACGACAAGGCCGGCGGCTATGGCATCCAGGGGTACGCGGCAAGCTTCATCGCACACATGGCAGGTAGTTACACAGGCATCATGGGCCTGCCACTTTTTGAAACAGCACAACTCTTGAAGCAGGCCGGCCTGCGACTGCCATGAACGAAGACATACTGATCAACATCACCCCTCAGGAAACCCGCGTTGCATTGATACTGCAAGGGTCGGTGCAAGAGCTGCATATCGAACGCACGCTGTCGCGCGGCATGGCGGGCAATATCTATCTGGGCAAGGTCGCCCGCGTGCTGCCCGGCATGCAATCGGCCTTCATCGACATCGGCCTGGAGCGCGCTGCGTTCCTGCACGTCGCCGATATCTGGGAAGCCCGCAGTCACGATGGCCCGGCTATGCCCCCGTTGCCGATCGAAAAGCTGCTGTTCGATGGCATGGCCGTCACGGTTCAGGTCATCAAGGACCCGATCGGCACCAAGGGTGCGCGGTTGTCGACCCAGATTTCGATCGCCGGCCGGATGCTGGTGTATCTGCCGCAGGATTCACATATCGGCATTTCGCAGCGGATCGAAAACGAACAGGAGCGCGAAGCGCTGCGCGGCAAGGTCCAGCGTTTGCTGCCGCCCGAAGAAAAAGGTGGCTTCATCATCCGCACCATGGCCGAGGATGCGTCCGAGGCCGACCTGCAGATGGATATCGACTATCTGCGCAAGACCTGGTCGACCATCTCTGCCAGCGCCAAAAGCAAACCACCGACCTCGCTGCTGCATCAGGACCTGAGCCTGGCGCAGCGGGTCTTGCGTGACTTTGTGGGCGACAATACCGCGACCATCCAGGTCGATTCACGCGAGAATTTTTTGATGCTGCAGGCCTTCGGCACCAATTACACGCCGTCGGTACTGACCCGGCTGAGCCACTACACTGGCGAGCGTCCGCTGTTCGATCTGTATGGCGTCGAAGAAGAAATCCAGCGCGCGCTGGGACGGCGTGTCGATCTGAAATCCGGTGGTTACCTGATCGTCGACCAGACCGAGGCCATGACCACCATCGACGTCAATACCGGCAGCTATGTCAACGGCCGCAATTTTGACGATACGATCTTCAAAACCAATCTGGAAGCCGCGCAAGCGATCGCCCGCCAACTGCGATTGCGCAATCTGGGCGGCATCATCATCCTCGATTTCATCGACATGGAAAACACCGAGCATCGCAGCGCGGTGCTGAGCGAGCTGCACAAGGCACTGGCGCGCGACCGCACCAAGATGTCGGTGTCGGGATTCTCTGCACTCGGCCTGGTCGAAATGACGCGCAAGCGCACCCGCGAATCGCTGGCCCGCATCCTGTGCGAAACCTGCCCGGCCTGCAGCGGTCGCGGCCAGGTCAAGACGGCCCGCACCATTTGCTACGAAATTCTGCGCGAACTGCTGCGTGAAGCCAAGCAGTTCAACCCGCGCGAGTTCCGCATTCTGGCGTCACAACTGGTGGTGGATATGTTTCTGGAAGAAGAATCACAGCATCTGGCCTTGCTGGGCGACTTCATCCGCAAGCCGATTTCGCTGCAGGTCGAATCGATTTATCAGCAGGAACAGTACGACATTATTCTGATGTAACGCAGTGTATCGAGATATTCATGATTGTTTCTCTGTATCATCATTTACAATCTGTCGCCTTCGTTGTCACGCCTCTTTTTCAGGAATAAGAATCCATGTCTGCACTTTCGAATCGCTTTGACAAACTGGGCATCGGCACCAAACTGGCCCTCTCCACTTTTATCCTGACCGGCGTAATCTTCGCCGTCTACGCGTGGTCCATCGGCTATTCCACATCGCGTCTTGCTGAAGAACGCGCCACCGATGAAATCGGTATCCAGACTACCTCGCTGATCAACATGATCGACATGTTTGACAAGGCTGTCACGGATGAGGCGGTCAGGTCGGGAAAAATGTTTGCAAGCAATTTCCCGGCAGGATTCACACTCGATACCAGTCGCAGCATCGATGTCTCGGGCAAACCAACGCCCGTGCTCAAAACTGGTGACGATGACCTGAACATGAATTTCAACGTGCCGGATAAATTCACCAGTACGAGCGGTGTTCCGGCAACCATTTTTGTCAAGAGTGGCAGCGATTTCATTCGTATCTCGACCTCACTGAAAAAAGAAAATGGCGACCGCGCAATCGGCACCGTGCTGGACCGCGCCAGTCCGGCGTATGCGCTGCTCAGTGCGGGCCAGTCGTATTCCGGAATCACCACACTGTTCGGCAAGGATTACATCACCAGCTATGATCCGATTCGCGACAGCAGCGGCGCCGTCATCGGCGTGCTGTTTGTCGGTGTGGATATTGGCGCACCGATGACCGTCCTGAAAGACAAGATCAAAGCGATCAAGGTTGGCAAGACCGGCTATTTTTACGTCCTCAATGCCAAGCCGGGTCCGGACTTTGGCAAGCTGCTGGTGCATCCCACTCTGCAAGGGAAAATCCTGCTCGACCTGAAGGATGACGCTGGTCGTCCTTTCATCAAGGAAATGCTGGAGCAGAAAAAAGGCGAGACCCGCTATCCGTGGATGAACAAGGAACTCGGCGACTCCCGTCCGTCCGAAAAAATAGTCAAATTCGAGCTGTATCCCCGTTGGAACTGGATGGTGGCAGGTGGCTCTTATACCCGCGAGTTCACCGAAGAAGTCGTGGCATTGCGCAATCTGTATGCCGTCTTCGCCGTAATCGCGGTGTTCACCCTGGTCGGCCTGCTGTTCTTGCTGATACGGTCAATGGTGCTCAGGCCGTTGCATCTGGCTACGGAAGCAGCACAGCGCCTTGCTACCGGCGACCTGACCGTGGCTGTGAAAGTCGATCGTTCCGATGAAATTGGCGTACTCCTGCGCGCCATGAACGGCATCAGCGAAGGCCTCAGTAACGTCATTGCGCAGGTGCGTGATGCCACCGTCCAGATTAACGTGTCCTCCAGCGAGATCGCCACCGGCAACGCCGACCTGTCGGCCCGTACCGAATCCCAGGCCAGCTCGCTGGAAGAAACCTCCAGCGCCATGGAGCAACTGGCTTCCACCGTCAAACAGAATGCAGACAATGCCCGTCAGGCCAACCAGCTGGTCCAGACCGCATCCGACATCGCCCTCAAGGGTGGCCGCACCGTGGCCGATGTAGTCACCACGATGGGCGACATCAAGTCCAGCTCGGGCAAGATTGTCGACATCATCGGTGTCATCGACGGTATCGCATTCCAGACCAACATCCTCGCCCTGAACGCAGCCGTCGAAGCCGCCCGCGCCGGCGAGCAGGGCCGCGGCTTTGCTGTCGTCGCCTCCGAAGTGCGTAGTTTGGCGCAGCGCTCGGCCAGCGCAGCCAAGGAGATCAAGGCTCTGATTACCGACTCGGTCGACAAGGTCGATACCGGCAGCAAGCTGGTCGATGAAGCAGGAAAAACCATGCAGGACATTGTCACCTCGGTGCGCCAGGTCACCGACATCATGTCCGAGATTACTGCCGCAAGCAGCGAACAAAGTACCGGCATCGACCACATCAACCAGGCCGTCGTGCAGATCGACGAAATGACGCAGCAGAATGCCGCGCTGGTCGAGGAAGCGTCTGCCGCCGCACTGAGCATGACCGAGCAGGCGCGCCAACTAGGCCTGCTGGTGGAGACCTTCAAGATCGATGGACACGCTGCGTCAATAACACCGGCAAGGACAATCACGCCTGCGGTGCCTGCCAGAAAAACTGTGCCGGCGTTGAGTACCAGAACGGCCGCGGTTGCCCAGCGCAAGCCGTCGGCCAAACCCATTGCGAGCGATGACTGGGAAGAGTTTTAATCGCTGTAGTCTGGTCCCCGTTTGCCGTACGGCTCAGCGGGTGGTCGGCTACCGATCAGCTTGCGGTTCGCAGATAGTCTTATTCGCCAGCCTGCACCGATAGAGCGTCAAAAAGTACAGCGTGTCGAATCAGAAGCTGCTGACCCCTGAAAATAACGTGATGGTAGTACCGCCAATCCAGACCGCACCAGCCGTATCGGCCGTCACATGAATCCGTCCGGTCCGGCCAAGCCGGTTCCCCTGCGAAGCAAAGTACGGTGCTACGGCACGGCCACTTGCAATCAGCCACTGCGCCACTGATGCATTGAGACTGCCGGTCACGGGATCTTCTCTCACGGCACCATGATGGTCTGTCAGGAAGGCACGCAACTCGAACGCGGCATCGCTACCCGCCGGATGCGGACCGACCACGCCGAGGTCCAGCCGCGTCGGATAATCCCGCTGCGGTTCGAGCGCCAAAACAGCATCGGCCGAATCCAATAACACAGCCATCCAGCCCGGCCCGTTATCGACCCACTGCGCATCAACGATGGCGGTGCGATCAATCCGTAAAAAACGCGCCATCTCCAGCAACGCCGGCTCGTCGACCGGTCCATTGCGCAACAGCGGCGGCGCAGCGAACGCCAGCGTCGAGGCGTTGCGCCGGATCGGGATCAATCCTGCGCCACATTCCTGAATGATCTCCAGTGCATCACGGGGCTTACCACCACCAGACAGCCAGGCATGACAGCCGCCCAGCGTCGGATGGCCGGCAAAAGGCATTTCACGATCCAGGGTAAAAATACGCAAGCGGTAGTCGGCAAGCGGATTATCCGGCGTCAGCAGGAACGCGGTTTCGGACAAGTTCAGCCAGCGCGTGATGGCCAGCATCTGTTCGGTGGTGAGATCGTCGGCATCGAACACGACGGCCAGCGGATTGCCCGAAAAAGGCTGCTCGCTGAAGACGTCGACCAACTGGAAACGATGATTCGTGGACAAAGCGCCGCCTTTCTTAGCGCGGCAGATTGGGCGACCTGCCGTCAACTACGATTACTCGACCTGCGTCTGATGCTCGCCATCCTGGCGCTCGCGGACCACGCCGATGCGCGAGACGGTCTCGCCGGCGGCAGTCAATTGCGCCATCGCTGCATCAGCATCTCCTTTGGCGACAATGACGACCATGCCGATACCGCAGTTGAACACGCGGTGCATCTCGGCGTCAGCGACGTTGCCGTGCATTTGCAACCAGCTGAACAGCGGTGGCATGACCCATGAATCCTTTTGCAACACGACCGTCAGGTGGCTCTGCAGGACGCGCGGCACATTCTCGACCAGGCCACCGCCGGTAATGTGGACCATGCCCTTGATGTCCATCGATGCCATCAGCGCCAGCAACGGCTTGACGTAAATCCGCGTGGGCTCCATGAGCGTATCGGCCAGGCTGCGGCCATGGAAATCGGCATCCATATCCGGCTTGGCCATCGCGATGATCTTGCGTACCAGCGAGTAGCCGTTCGAATGCGCACCGCTCGACGCCAGACCCAGCACTACGTCGCCCGGCTTGATCTTGCTGCCATCGATGATTTTTGATTTTTCGACTGCGCCGACAGCAAAGCCGGCCAGGTCATATTCACCATCCGGATACATGCTCGGCATTTCAGCGGTTTCGCCGCCGATCAGGGCGCAACCGGCTTGCTCGCAGCCTTGAGCGATGCCCTTGATGACATCGGTGGCGGTCGGCACATCAAGCTTGCCGCAGGCAAAATAATCGAGGAAGAATAGCGGTTCGGCACCCTGGACCAGGATGTCGTTGACGCTCATGGCAACCAGGTCGATGCCGACCGTGTCGTGCCGATTGAGGTGGAAAGCCAGCTTGAGTTTGGTACCAACGCCATCGGTACCCGAGACCAGAACCGGCTCCTTGAATTTCTTGCTGACTTCGAACATGGCACCGAAACCGCCGATACCGGCCAGCACGCCTTCGCGGGCAGTACGTTTGGCGAAGGGCTTGATCGCTTCGACCAGCGCATCGCCGGCATCCATGTCAACACCCGCATCGCGGTAGGAAAGAGAAACGTTTGCAGGGGAAGTCATGATGTGATTGGCAGCAGAGGCAGTAAAATAGCGGGTTGAGACGAAGGCAACGCAGTGTCACTGCCTTCAACGAAGTCGCCATTTTAACAAACCGGGCCATCACGCTCCCTAGTTACTGTCATTTTCTTTCACACTGGACAATCTGCACGTCATGACCGTTTCTTCCGACCCGATTCCCTACTGTCCGCCGATGCGGCAAATGCTGCTCGATCTGCCCGGTGAGAAACCGCAAAACCTCGACAATTTCGAACCCGGCCGCAATGCCGAATTGCTGGCACTGCTGAGCCAGCATGCGTATGGCGACAAACTGCCACTGAGCGAACGCTTCGTGTATTGCTGGGGCGAAGCCGGCGCCGGCAAAACCCATCTGCTGCATGCACTGGTCAGTAGCGGCGGTACGCGACTGCTGACGCCGAACTCGCCGCCGTCGGCATTCATCCATGCACCGGACATCAGCCTGTACCTGCTCGATGATTGCGAACGACTGTCCGACGACATGCAGATTGCCGCCTTCGCGCTGTTCAACCAGATTCGCGAACACGGCGGCGCGCTGATTTCCAGCGGTGCCTTGCCGCCAGCCCGCCTGGCGCTACGCGAAGACTTGCGTACGCGGCTCGGCTGGGGCCTGATTTATCAGGTACACGGCCTGACCGACGACGAAAAAATTGCCGCGCTGACGCAGGCCGCAAAGACCCGCGGTTTTACGCTGGCAACCGGCGTGTTACCCTACCTAATCACTCACTTTCGGCGCGACATGCGCTCACTTTCCGCGATGCTCGACGACCTGGACCAATATTCTCTGGAAACCAAACGGCCCGTGACATTACCGCTGCTGCGCGAACTGCTGCAACGCGAATCGCACGATCAGGAAGGGTCCCAATCATCATGAGTAAACTGGCCATCTTTGATCTCGATCACACTCTGCTGCCGCTCGATTCCGATTACGAATGGGGTCAGTTCATTTGCCGTATCGGCGCCATCGATGCGGCGGCCTTTGAAGTGCGCAACGCCGCGTTCTATCTGCAATACCAGAACGGCACGCTGGACCCGCTCGAATACCTCGAATTCGCTTTCGGCACACTGGCGCGCTTTCCGCGCACCGAGCTCGATGCGTGGCATCAGCAATTCATGCACGAAGTCATCCTCCCGGCGATCCGGCCAGAGGCTGTAGCCCTGGTCAAGCGACATCAGGATGACGGTGACGAAACCCTGATCATCACTGCCACCAATCGCTTCATCACCGCGCCCATCGCGCACGCATTCGGCATCGCCAATCTGATCGCGGCAGAGCCGGAACTGGACCACGCCGGTGACTTCACCGGCAAATCCCGTGGCACGCCACCGTTCGGACCCGGCAAGGTCACCAATCTGAACGCGTGGCTGGCGGCGCAGGACCAGCGTCTGGAGGATTTCGGTGCGAGCTACTTTTACAGCGACTCGCAAAACGATATTCCGCTGTTGTCGATCGTGACCCATCCGGTGGCAACGAACCCCAACGACCTGCTGGCAGCGCATGCGCGCGCGCAGGGCTGGCCTACCCTCGACCTCTTCAATAATCAACACCAATGATCGAAAAATTCTTTCGCCGTATCCTCGGCAGCAAATCCAAACCGATAGACCGGACCAAGCCGGTCGTGCTGGGACCGACAGAACACAAGATCGATCCGAAGCTGGTGTCGTCGAACGCAATCCGTGTCACGCAAAGCCTGCAACAGGCCGGCTTCAAGGCCTTTCTGGTCGGTGGCGCGGTGCGCGACCTGCTGCTCGGAATCAAGCCGAAGGACTTCGACATTGCCACCAATGCCACGCCGGAGCAGGTCAAAAAATTATTCCGGCGCGCCTTCATCATTGGTCGCCGGTTCCAGATCGTGCATGTGATGTTTGGCCAGGATTTGCTGGAAGTGACGACCTTCCGTGGCGCCTCGATGGAAGAAGCGCCGAAAGACGAACATGGCCGCGTGCTGCGCGATAACACCTTCGGCGAACAGCACGAAGATGCAGTGCGGCGCGACTTCACGATCAACGCGATGTACTACGATCCCGAGACCCAGACCGTGCTCGATTATCACGGCGGCATGGCCGATATCCGCAACAAGACACTGCGCATCATCGGCGTGCCGGAAGCGCGCTTTCGCGAAGACCCGGTGCGCCTGCTGCGCGTGGTGCGCTTCGCGGCCAAGCTGGGTTTCACGATTGATCCGGCAACCAGTGCACCGATGAAGATCATGGCACCGCTGATCAACAACGTGCCGGCCGCGCGCGTGTTCGACGAAATGCTGAAACTGCTGATGAGCGGCCAGGCGCTGGCCTGCCTGCAGCGCTTGCGCAAGGAAGGCCTGCACCACGGCCTGCTGCCCTTGCTCGACGTGGTCATGGAACAGCCGCTCGGCGAAAAGTTCGTGCGCCTGGCACTGGCCAGTACCGACGCCCGCATCCAGCAAGGCAAGCCGGTCTCGCCCGGCTTTCTGTTTGCGTCACTGCTGTGGCATCAGGTGCTGGAAAAATGGGCTGCCTATCAAGCCGCAGGTGAAGCGTCGATCCCGGCGTTGCACCTGGCGGCTGACGATGTGCTCGACAGCCAGATCGAAAAGCTGGCACTGCAACGCAAGATCGCCTCGGACATGCGCGACATCTGGGCCATGCAACCGCGCTTCGAACGTCGCACCGGCAAGGGCCCTTACAAATTGCTCGAAAACCTACGCCTGCGAGCCGGCTACGACTTCATGCTGCTGCGCTGTGCGTCCGGCGAAATCGATACCGAACTCGGCGAATGGTGGACGGCCTTCATGGAAGGTGACGGCCCCGAACGTGAAGTGCTCCTCACGCAAAAACCGAAAACCGCCGCATCCGCCGGCGCGCCAAAAGGTGCACGGCGACGTGGCGGACGCGGCCGTGTCAAGCCCGACGGTGACAGCGGAGCCAGCGAGTGACAGACTGCACGGTGACTGCCTACATCGGCCTCGGTGCAAACCTGGGCGATGCGCAGGACACGGTACAGCGCGCATTGCTGGCGCTGGCAGCGCTACCCGCCACACGGCTCACGCTGCAATCGAGCCTGTTCCGGACGGCCCCGATCGAGGCTGCCGGTGACGATTTCGTCAATGCAGTCGCACAGCTGTCCACCACGCTCGGCGCGCATGCCTTGCTGGAGAACATGCAGCAGATCGAACAGTCTTTCGGACGTGAACGGGCGTACCGGAACGCACCGCGCACGCTGGATCTCGATTTGCTGTTGTACGGCACCGAGTGCATCGATACTGCCACGCTGACGGTGCCGCATCCACGCATGACCGAACGGGCTTTCACGCTGATTCCGCTGTTGCAGCTCGATCCGCTGATCGAGATTCCGGGTTGTGGTGCAGCGCATCGTTTTGTGCCCGGGGTTGCGGGGCAAGCGATTCAAAAGATGTAGCATCGACGAGGCCGGTGCTATGTGGAATATTGAATGCGGAATGCGGAATGTGCAGGAGCAGTGATCAGGTGAAGATAATGTGTCGATGGTGTATCGATGGTGCGAATGATGGGCAGGCTTACTTCTTCTTGAGATCATGAATTTCGATAAATACAATTACATCGTTGTTGAAGGGCCGATCGGCGTCGGCAAGTCCTCGCTGGCAAAAAAGCTCGGTGAGTCGTTCGGCGCGCAATTGCTGCTGGAGCAACCGCAGGAGAATCCATTCCTGGAACGGTTCTATCGCGACTCGGCACGCTTTGCATTGCCGACACAGATGTTCTTCCTGTTCCAGCGCATCAATCAGTTGCGCGACCTGGCCCAGACCGACTTTTTCAAGGCGTCGCTGGTGTCGGACTTCCTGATCGACAAGGATCCGCTGTTTGCCCGACTGACGCTGGATGACGACGAACTCAACCTGTATCAGCAAATGTATGACCACCTGCATCCGCAAGCGCCGGTACCGGACCTGGTGATCTATCTGCAGGCCGAACCGTCCACCTTGCTCGATCGCATCCGTAAGCGCGGTGTCTCGGTCGAAGCCGATATTTCCGAAAATTATCTGACGCGCCTGTGCGAAAGCTACAGCCGTTTTTTCCATCACTATGACGCAGCGCCGCTGTTGATCGTCAACGCCGAACATCTCAATCCGATCGAGCGTGACGAGGATTTCAACCTGCTGGTCATGCGTATCAGGAACATGCGCGGCAAGCGCGAGTTCTTCAATCTCGGAGAATGACGATGGCAGGGTATTTGCAAGAAAACCAGGCGGCTGGCCGCAACAAGCCGGTCACCATCCTGTCGCTGCAGGCACTGCGATTAGCCAACGAAAAAATCACGATGCTGACGTGCTATGACGCCAGCTTCGCAGCACTGATGGATCGCTGCGGTATCGAGACCATGCTCATCGGTGACTCGCTCGGCATGGTGTGTCAGGGTCATGATTCGACGCTGCCGGTACGGGTCGCCGACATCGCTTATCACACCGCCAGCGTCGCGCGCGGCAACCACACCGCCTTGCTGGTGGCGGACATGCCGTTCGGCAGCTACGCCACGGCTGAAACCGCCTATGCCAATGCGACCGTGCTGATGCAGGCCGGCGCGCACATGGTCAAGCTTGAAGGCGGTGCATGGCTGACCGAGACGGTGAGCTTTCTGACCGAACGCGGCATCCCGGTGTGCGCCCACCTTGGACTGACACCGCAATCGGTGCACCAGCTCGGTGGCTACAAGGTGCAGGGAAAATCCACCGAAAGCGCGGACCAGCTCAAGAGAGATGCCATGGCACTGCAGGCCGCCGGTGCGTCGATGCTGGTGCTGGAAGCCATCCCGGCCCTGCTCGGCAAAGAAACCACCGAGCTGCTGGCGATTCCAACCATCGGCATTGGCGCCGGTCCCGACTGCTCCGGTCAGGTGCTGGTGATGCACGACATGCTGGGTGCGTTCCCGGGCCGCAAGGCACGCTTCGTCAAAAACTTCCTGGATGGTCAGGGCAGTATCGAAGGCGCGGTGCAGGCGTACATCACCAGTGTCAAGGATGGTTCGTTTCCAGGGCCGGAACACTGCTTCTGATGGTGCTGGCACCGCGTTTTTCCTGACCAATCCCTTTCGAGAAAGCGCGCCAGCCATGTCTGTTCATCCGGTCCCAGCCGACAAAACGGCGAGCAAACTCATCGATCTGCAGCAAATCTTTACATGGTTGCTGGCCGATGGCATCGTCGACAAGGTCGATGTCAAGATGCGCTTTACCGCTGCCCAGGGCATCCTGCGCAATGCCGCACTGACCATGCATCCGCTGACGGCCGTGGCGCAATCGAAGCTGACCTCGGCCTTGCCGCCGCATCGCTTGCTCAGCCTCGACATGCTGACCGAATGGATGGCGGGCAAGGTCAAATTGCCGTTCTACCGGATCGATCCGCTGAAGATCGATTTCACGACCGTGGCCGATGTGATGTCGGCCAGTTATGCGTCACGTTTTCATATCCTGCCGGTCGAACTGAGCGCGACCGATCTGATCGTCGCCACCGCCGAACCGTACGCGGTGGAATGGCAGGCCGAGATCGCCAAGATCACGCGCCGCACTGTGAAGCTGGTGATCGCCAGCCCGCTCGATATCGCGCAATACACGGCGCAGTTCTTCACGCTGGCCAAATCGATCAAGGGTGCGCACAAGCTCAATGGCCAGGACGCCGGCAGCCGCAACAATTTCGAGCAACTGGTCGAGCTCGGCAAAGGAAACCGCCAGGTCGATGCCAACGACCAGCACATTATCAACATTGTCGACTGGCTGTGGCAATACGCATTCGAGCAGCGTGCTTCGGATATCCACCTGGAACCGAAACGCGATTTCAGTGCGATCCGCTTCCGCATCGACGGCATCCTGCATCAGGTGTATCAAGTCCCGGCGACCGTCATGATCGCGATGACCGCGCGCATAAAATTGCTGGGCCGGATGGATGTGATCGAAAAGCGCCGCCCGCTCGACGGACGTATCAAGACCCGCACGCCGCAGGGCCAGGAAATCGAGCTGCGCCTGTCGACGCTGCCGACCGCGTTCGGCGAAAAAATGGTGATGCGGATTTTCGATCCGGAAGTCGTGGTCAAGACGCTGCCGGAACTCGGCTTCCCGCCAGCAGACGCCGTGCGCTGGGATCAACTGACCAAGCGTTCGCATGGCATCGTGCTGGTGACTGGTCCGACCGGTTCCGGCAAGACCACGACGCTGTATACCACCCTGAAAGCGCTGGCCACATCCGAGGTGAATGTCTGCACCGTCGAAGATCCGATCGAGATGGTCGAGCCGGCCTTCAACCAGATGCAGATCCAGCACGGCATAGACCTCACTTTCGCCGATGGCGTGCGCGCGCTGATGCGACAAGACCCGGACATCATCATGGTTGGCGAGATTCGCGACCTGGCCACCGCCGAAATGGCCATCCAGGCGGCGCTGACCGGCCACCTGGTGCTGTCGACGCTGCATACCAATGACGCACCCTCGGCAGTGCTGCGACTCCTGGAACTGGGCGTACCGTATTACCTGCTGGAAAGCACGCTCATCGGCATCATGGCGCAACGCCTGGTGCGCACGCTGTGCAGCCACTGCAAGACGCCCGATGGCACGCTGCTGGACGATGTGTGGACCAATCTGACCGAGGGTTTCGACATCCCCAAACCCGCTGCCGTGTATCGGCCGGTCGGCTGCCCGGAGTGCCGCCATACCGGATTCCGCGGCCGCACCGGATTGTATGAACTACTCACGGTGTCTCAGGCTTTTTCCAAAAGCATCAAGGCCGAAACCGACATCCACGAGCTGCGCCAGCAGAGTATTCGTGATGGCATGAAACCGCTGCGCATCGCCGGTGCGCTAAAAGTCGTCGAGGGCGTGACGACGGTCGACGAAGTTCTCAAGGTCACCTCGGCGCTGACCTGACAGCGGCAGGTCGCGCCATCTGGTCCGTGCCACCAAACCGCTGACCGGCACTTACGCCACCGACCTTGCCAACAACCGGACCAGGCGCAATACCGACGAGGTCATGCATGATTTGTCCGTCCCAATCAATGTGGATGGCAAACATTGGGGCGGTTTCCGGATCGGCTACAGCGCGACAACGTCGTCGGCATATCCTGGGTGAAACAACACCGGACCGTAGTGCGGATTTGAGGAAGCGCATCCGGATGATGTGCCATGGCGCATGGTTACATCCGGACACAAAGCAAGGTGAAATACCGTCAACGACCTTTCGGTGCTGGCGTTATTGATCTCACTGCAAGCTATTCTGGCTTCTTACTCCGCAAAGGAAACACCATGAACAAATTACTCGCTACCCTGATCGCCGGTCTGTTCGCTACTTCCGTTTTCGCACAAGCCCCAGCCCCTGCAGTGACACCAGCCAGCCCTGCTGTGATCAAGGCAGAAACCAAAGCCGCAACCGCAGACACCAAGGCAGTCACTGCCGAAGCAAAAGTCGACGCCAAGGCCAGTGCCTCGGTCGACAAGGCAACCGCCAAAGCCGAAGCCAAAAAAGCAAAAGCCCATGCCAAGGCCGCAAAAGCAAAAGGTGAAGCCCACGCTGATGCAGCAAAAGCAGACGCCGCTGACAAGCCAGCTGCTGATGCCAAGGCTGACAAGGTAGACGCCAAAGCCGATGCAAAATCGACCAAGACCATGATCAAGGCCGATGAAAAAGCTGACAAGGTCAAAGTCGAAGCCGGCGCTGACAAAATGAAAGCCAAAGCCGACACCGCAGCTGTCAAAGCCGAAGGCAAAGCTGACGTAAAAGCCGCAACCGGCAAGTAATTCGTACCGAACTCAGTACGCTGTCGCTACCAATATTAATTTCACTGCAAGCTATCTCAGCTTCTTAATCCGAAAAAAGGAAACACCATGAATAAATTACTCGCTACCCTGATCGCTGGTCTGTTCGCTACTTCCGTATTCGCTCAGGCACCGGCTCCTGCAGTTACACCAGCCAGCCCGGCTGTAGTGAAAGCAGAAACCAAAGCAGCTGCTGCAGATACCAAAGCAATGACTGCCGAAACCAAGACCGACGCCAAAGCAAATGCCTCAGTGGACAAGGCAGTTAGCAAAGCCGAAGCCAAAAAAGCAAAAGCCCACGCCAAGGCTGCAAAAGCAAAAGGCGAAGCCCACGCTGACGTCGCAAAAGCCAGCCCGGCTGACAAGCCAGCAGCTGAAGTCAAGGCTGACAAGGTAGACGCCAAAGCGGATGCCAAATCGACCAAGACCGCCATCAAGGCCGACGAAAAAGCAGACAAGGTTAAAGTCGAAGCCGGCGCTGACAAAATGAAAGCCAAAGCCAACACGACAGAAGTAAAAGCAGAAGGCAAGGCGGATGTGAAAGCAGCAACCGGTAAATAATTCATTACCGCGTCATACGAAAAAAGACAGGCATTGCCTGTCTTTTTTTATGGGTGCGACCGATCCAGGCGGCGCATTTGCAAAGGACGGCAGACGATGTGCCAAGCGGACTAGGAGGCTGCACAGTCCACAAGTCGTACTGCAAAGGCTGCCGCGTAGGTAGCGCTTCTACCGCCAACCCGCAGATTGAGCGTCAAAGCCCGACATGCATTACGTGTCGGCAGAGGTCGCTAAGGCGTCTTCGACAATTGAAACCAACTGTGGTCCCTCTCGACAAACCGGGTGCAAGTGGCTTGGGCAAGTGGGCTACGATCCGCTTATCCCACCGGCGACCGCGGTGGAAGATGGAGAGGGTGGCCTTCGCAATTCGACACCCGAGCTGGAATCCGGACTATCTTGGCAAGTTACCCGTCCCATGAAACCGATCCCTGACGTGACGGCTCCGGATACTTGGGTCGCGTAGCGGATGCCACGTAATAAAAAAGACAGGCAAACTAACCGTCCAACAGTGTGGGGGCCGTTCAAACGCCTGTCTTTTTTATTGCGGTCAACAAGAAATAATCGAACTCTTACTTTTTCTTGTCACCCATGTGCATGCTCTTCATGTCAACCAATCCATCTTTGTTCTTTGGCATTGCATCGAACATTTTTTCATGATGTTTCATGAATTCTTCTTTCGAAATCAGACCGTCATTATTGGCGTCCATGTCTTTCATCATGTCCTTCTTGCTCATATCGTGGCCGTGATTCATGTCTTTTGCCATCATGCCACCCGCCGGACCTGCTGCAGGAGCAGCGGTGTGGCTCGCAGCAAACGAAGAAGCGCCAGTACACAGCAATGCGCCGGTGAGTGCTGTCATCAGAATTTTTTTCATCATGGATCCTTGGTAAATGAGTATTTCCGGGAATACGTATGCTAACGCCGAATCACGTCAGGCATTGTTCGGTCCCGCACTTAGCTTGACCGGCACATCGCGCGCCGAGGCAAGGTGGTGATCGCGCAAGGCATCGGCCACTTGCGGATACAGCAACCGGATACCCAGCTCCTCTTTCATGCGGCGATTGCTGAGCCGGCGCGACTCCGACATGAACGACAGCAGCATCGGCGATACGATGTCCTTGAGTTGCGCGCGCGGCAACCGGGGCGGGCGCGCCAGGCCGAAGGTATCGGCGACGAGATCGAAATACGCAGCCATCTTCATGTCGGAATCATCGACGGTATGCACCGACCGGTTCGGCTGCAGCCGGAACAACGCCGTCGCCACGATGCGCGCGAGATCATCGGCATGAATATGATTGGTGTAGACATCGTCAGCGTCGATCAGCGCCGGCGTGCCTTTTTTCAGGCGCTCGATGGGCAATCGGTCCGCACCGTAAATACCGGGAACACGCAGGATGCCCAGTCGCCCCATGTTGCGGCGGGCCCATGCGCGCAAGCACTGTTCTGCGTCGACTCGCCGCCGGGCGCGCACGTTGGTCGGATTGACCGGTCGGGTTTCAGGCACCAGCGCACCACCACAATCGCCATAGACACCGCTGGTGCTGACATAAACGACCGTGGCGTGCTCAGGTAAAATACGAATCAGGTTGCGCGTGCGCCGATCCGTCACGCCGTCAGATTGCGGTGGTGCCAGATGAATGATGTGCGGTGCCAGACCAGCCAGCCGGGCAAGCGTGTGCGGCTCGTCCAGGTTGGCGACAATCGGAATTGCACCGGCCGCGCGTAATGCGTCGCGGCGTTCAAGCTGGCTGGTCACGGCAAATACCCGGAAGCGCTCGCGCACCAGCGGCAGCAACCGCATGCCAACATCGCCGCAGCCCAGGATCAGTAACCGTGGTCGACCGGTTTTTTTCATGTTCACATTTTTTTTCATGTTCGGGATTGTATGACTTTCCAAATTACTGTCGCGCCTAGCGGCCGACAATTCAGCTGCGCTGCCGATGAAACCGTCCTTGCCGCCGCCATCCGTGCCGGTGTCGGCCTGCCGTACGGCTGCAAGAACGGCGCCTGTGGCAGCTGCAAGGGCAAGGTGAAAGCCGGTAGCGTTACACACGGAACGCATCAGGCCAAGGCATTGACTGCTGCCGAAGAGGAAGACGGCGCCTCGCTGTTTTGCTGCGCCACCCCGCACAGCGACTTGCACATCGAAGTGCGCGAAGTGGTCGGCATCGGCGAATTCCCGATCAAGAAACTGCCGTCGCGGGTCGCGAAGCTGGAGCGCCTCAGCGAAGACGTGATCGTGTTGTCGCTGCAATTGCCCGCCAATGAACGCCTGCAATATCGCGCCGGTCAATACATCGAGTTCCTGCTGAAAGATGGCAAGCGCCGCAGCTACAGCATGGCCAACGCCCCGCACCTCGACGAATTCATCACGCTGCATGTGCGCCATACTCCGGGCGGCTTGTTCACCGACCATGTTTTCAGTACGATGAAAGAGCGCGACATCCTGCGCTTCGAAGGTCCGCTCGGCAGCTTTTTCCTGCGGGACGAATCCGATAAACCGATCGTGCTGCTGGCGTCAGGTACAGGTTTTGCGCCGATCAAGGCCATCATCGAACAGGCCACCGAAAAAAACAGCAACCGGCCCATGGTGCTGTACTGGGGTGGTCGACGCCCGCAAGACCTGTACATGCACGCGCTGTGCGAAGAATGGGCCCGCACCCTGCCCGGCTTTTCGTATGTACCGGTGATTTCGAACGCTTTGCCCGAAGACGGCTGGGCCGGGCGCAGCGGTTTTGTGCACCGGGCAGTGGTCGACGATCTGCCTGACCTGAGCGGCTACCAGGTCTACGCCTGCGGTGTACCTGTAATGGTCGACGCCGCCAAGAGCGATTTCATGGCCGAGTGCACGTTGCCGGAAGAGGAATTCTTTGCCGATGCCTTCATCAACGAGGCCGATATCGCCCGTGGTCAGACGATATCGGGCTGATGCCATGCACACCGGAAAAAACGTTTTGACGCACTGCGCAAAACGCCCTACCATCCATGCATGACTATCACCCAGCATCTAGCGCGACGCCGAACCCGACTGCCACAGTCCGGAAAGCCGTGCGGGTGATTGTTTGCTGATACTCACGCCACAGGCTGACCCTGTGGCTTTTTTTTCGCCTTTTTTTCGCTTTTTTGATTACTTGTCCTTGCCCTCGCGGAGTCGCTGAAAATGGAATTCAACCAATACGAAGTCAATGCGCTGATGTTCATCACGAACCGGCCCCAGATCGTCTTTACCGAAGGCAGCGGCATGTGGATGACCGATAGCACCGGCAAGCGCTATCTCGATTACCTGCAGGGATGGGCCGTGAATTGCCTCGGCCATGCGCCGCAATGCATCAGCGACGCGCTGGTGGCGCAATCAAAAAAACTGATCAACCCGTCGCCGGCATTTTTCAATGAGCCATCGATTGCGCTGGCAGCGCGGCTGACCGCGAACTCGTGTTTCGACCGCGTGTTTTTTGCCAGCAGCGGCGCCGAAGCCAACGAAGGCGCAATCAAGCTGGCGCGCAAATATGGCAAAAAATTCAAGAACGCCGCCGGCGCCAACCGCTATGAAATCATCACCTTCGACCATAGCTTTCACGGCCGGACGCTGGCCACCATGTCGGCCAGCGGCAAGCCCGGCTGGGACACGATGTATGCGCCACAGGTCGACGGCTTTCCGAAAGCCGACCTCAACGACATCGCCAGTGTCGAACGCCTGATCACCGACAAAACCATCGGCGTGATGCTCGAACCGGTACAAGGCGAAGGTGGCGTGATTCCGGCCACACGGGAATTCATGCAGGCCCTGCGCGCATTGACCAAAGAACGCGGCATCCTGCTGATGGTCGATGAAGTCCAGAGCGGCATGGGACGCACCGGCGAACTGTTCGCGTATCAGCTGTCGGGCATTGAACCCGACATCATGACACTGGGCAAAGGCATCGGCGGTGGCGTGCCACTGGCCGCGCTGCTGTGCCGGGAACAGATCGCCTGCTTCGAACCGGGTGAACAGGGCGGCACCTACAACGGCAACCCGTTGATGACAGCCGTCGGCGTGGCGGTGGCTGATGCGTTGCTGGCGCCGGGTTTCCTGCAATCGGTGAAGGACAAGGGTGCGTATCTGCGCCAGGGTTTGCTGGCGTTGAGCGAGCAACACGGTTTGCAGGGAGAACGCGGCGAAGGCTTGCTGCGTGCCCTGAAGCTGGGCAAGGATATCGGTCCGCAAATCGTCGAAGCGGCGCGCAATCTGGAACCGCTCGGCCTGCTGCTGAACTCGCCACGTCCCGACCTGTTGCGTTTCATGCCGGCGCTGACGGTTACGCATGCCGAAATCGACCAGTTGCTGGCGATGCTGTCGACTGTCATGCGCCAGCTCGGACACTGACTCGTGTACGTGCCGCAGCACTTCCGCGAGGAAGACCCGGCGCTGCTGCTGGAGGTGATGCAGCGCTATAACTTTGCGACGCTGGTCTCGACCGTCGATGGCATGCCGTTCGCCACCCATGTGCCGGTGCTGGCGCGGCAGATCGATGGCGTGGTGCAGATCGACGGTCATGTGGCGCGGGCCAATCCGCACTGGCAGGCACTGGAAGCTGGCCCGTCGGCGCTGGTGATATTTCATGGGCCGCACACGTACATTTCTCCGACGCTGTACACAAAACCGAACCGGGTGCCGACCTGGAATTACATCGCCGTCCATGCCAGCGGCAACGCCGTCATCGAGCACGATGACGCGTCCAAACTGGCATTGCTGGCAGCGCTGGTGCAGCATCACGAGCCTGCCTATCACGCGCAGTTCGACCAGCTCGATGACGGCCTGCGCGCCGGCCTGCTCAATGCCATCGTCGCATTCACGATCCGGGTTGACCGACTGGAAGGCAAGTTCAAGCTCGGCCAGCATCGACTGGCCGACGACAAACCACAGATGCAAGCCTGGCACGACGCAGGCGGCGAGAATGAACAGGCCATTGCGCAGTGGATGCAGCGTCTTGGCCACTGGCCCCTACAGGGACCAATCAGTAACGGCCAGTGAGCTACATACTGCGATGGCATTCGTCGTAGCGCAAATCAATCTGCTGTTGTCGTTCGGTCGACAGAGCCGACGCTGGTCACTGATGTCATCGAAGCCAATGAAGGTCGTTTATTGATCCAGATAGCCGACCTAACGATCCTGTTCGGGATGCTGACGCAAGAAGCCGTGCTGGTGGAATGCGACGTTGTCGAGACCGAACCAGAAAAACTGGCGGCGTAAAAAAACCCGTCAGCGCGATTGCGGTGACGGGTCGATGGCAAAGGTTCGGTAGCGGATTACTTCTTCGGAATATACAAATCCGTAATCGTCCCCAACGCCATTTCGGCAGCGAACATCGGTGTCTCCGACAAAGTCGGATGGGCATGGATGGTCAGTGCAAGGTCTTCGAGGTCCGCGCCCATTTCCATCGCCAGCACCAGCTCGGCCAGCAATTCGCCGGCATTCACGCCAACGATACCGGCGCCAATCAGGCGCTTGGTGGCCGGGTCCCACAACAGCTTGGTCGAGCCTTCGTCGCGCCCCACCGCCAGCGCACGACCACTCGCCGCCCACGGGAAATTGACTTTTTCAAACGGAATGCCCTGCGCCTTGGCGTCGGTTTCGGTGACGCCCATCCACGCGATTTCCGGGTCGGTGTACGCGACCGATGGAATCGTCATCGCGTCGAACTGGACCTTGTGGCCACCGATGACTTCGGCAGCTACCTTGGCTTCGTTGGTGGCTTTGTGCGCCAGCATCGGATCGCCGCAGATGTCGCCAATCGCGAAGATGTTGGCGACGTTGGTGCGCTGCTGTTTGTCGACCGGGATGAAGCCGCGCTCGTTGACGATCACGCCAGCCTTGTCGGCCCCCACTTCCCTGCCGTTCGGACGACGGCCAACAGCCATCAGCACCATGTCGAACAGTTGCGGTTCTTTCGGTGCTGCATCGCCTTCGAAGGTCGCCAGCAAACCGTCGTCGCGGGCTTCCAGTCTGGTGACTTTGGTTTTCAGGAAAATCGCGTCGTAGCGTTTTTCGATGCGCTTTTGCAGTGGCCGCACCATGTCGCGGTCGGCAGCCGGAATCAGGCCATCGGCAAATTCGACGACGGTGATTTTTGTGCCCAATGCATCGTACACGCAGGCCATTTCCAGCCCGATGATGCCGCCGCCGATAACCAGCATTTTTTTCGGGATCTGGCGCAGTTCGAGTGCGCCGGTCGAGTCGATCACGCGTGCATCGTCGTACGGGAAACCCGGAATTTTCGCGACGGCGGAACCGGCCGCGATGATCGCGTGTTTGAACGCAATGACCTTGCTGCCATCCTTGGTCTCGACTGTTACCGTGTTGGCTGACGAAAATGCACCCTTGCCTTCGACGACCTGGACTTTGCGCGCCTTGGCCAGGCTGGTCAGACCGCCGGTCAATTTCTTGATGATGCCGTCTTTCCAGCTACGCAGCGTGTCGAGGTCGATTTCCGGCGACGACATCTTGATACCGAAGTGGGACATTTCTTCGGCTTCGGTAATCACTTTTGCGGCATGCAGCAGTGCTTTGGAAGGAATACAACCGACGTTCAGGCAGACGCCGCCGAGGGTCTGGTAACGTTCGATCAGGACGACTTTCTGGCCGAGGTCGGCAGCACGGAACGCAGCGGTATAGCCGCCCGGACCGGCGCCGAGTACCAGCGTGTCGCATTCGATATCGGCCTTGCCCGTGAAGCTGGCGGCGGCCGGAGCGGATGCCGGCGCAGTGGCCGATGCGGTTGCCGCTACCGGCGCTGCCGCTGCAACAGCCGGCGCAACTGCCGTCGGTGCCGCAGCAGGTGTGGCGGCCGCTGGCGCAGCAGCATTGCTCGCTTCCAGCATCAGCAACAGCGAACCCATTGCCACCTTGTCGCCGACCTTGATCTTCAATTCCTTGATGACACCAGCGTGGCTGGACGGAATCTCCATGCTCGCCTTGTCGGACTCGACCGTGATCAGCGATTGATCGACCTTGATCGTATCGCCCGGCTTGACCAGCAATTCGATCACTTCCACTTCCTTGAAATCACCGATATCCGGGACTTTCACTTCGATCAGACTCATGGTTCATGGCTCCGTTGTCATCACTCGCGCTGGCGCGAGGTGGTGTTGCATTGTCTGGTCCGCGCTGGCGCCACCATGGCGACGCCGCGCGCTGTATTCACTGGCTGTATTGCACTGGACTGCGCGACTGACCGGCTATTGTTACAGCAGCGTGCGGCGCAGGTCGGCCAGCGCATCCGACAGGTACACCGAGAAGCGTGCACCCATCGCGCCATCGACGACGCGGTGGTCGTACGACAGCGATGTCCCCATCATCAGGCGTGGCTGGAATTGCTTGCCATCCCAGACCGGCTTGATCGAGGCTTTCGACAAGCCAAGAATGGCGACTTCAGGCGCGTTGATGATCGGCGTGAACAGCGTGCCGCCGATGCCACCCAGCGATGAAATCGTGAAGGTCGCGCCCTGCATGTCGGCCGCCTTGAGCTTGCCGTCTCGCGCCTGCGCGGACAGTTCTCCCATCTCGGTCGCGATCTGTGAAATGCCTTTTTTGTCGACGTCCTTGATCACCGGAACCATCAGGCCGTTCGGGGTATCGGCGGCAAAACCGATGTTGTAGTAATGCTTCAGGATCAGGTTCTCGCACTTGGCATCCAGCGACGAATTGAAAGCCGGGAATTTTTTCAGCGCAGCGACACTGGCCTTGATGACGAACGCCAGCATGGTCAGCTTGACGCCGGACTTGGCCAGCGCCGCGTTCGACGACTTGCGGAATTCTTCGAGGTCGGTGACGTCGGCTTCGTCGAATTGCGTGACATGCGGAATCATGACCCAGTTGCGATGCAGGTTCGGACCACTGAGTTTCTTGATGCGCGATAGCGGCTGCAATTCGGTGCTACCGAACTTCGCGAAATCCAGCGATGGCCACGGCAGCAGGTCAAGACCGGCACCGGAACCGTTGCGCGGCACGCCCGACCCAGCCGGCGCGACGCTGCCCGCGATTACCGCCTTGACGTAGTTCTGGACATCCTCGTGCAGGATGCGGCCTTTCGGACCGGTACCGCCGAGCTGCGTCAGATCAACACCGAGTTCGCGGGCGAACTTGCGGATCGATGGCGAGGCGTGGGAGGGCTTTCCTGCGACCGGGGCTGCTGGAGCGGTGGTTGTTGCCACGGGTGCTGCCGCGACCGGGGCGGCGGCGGGTGCTGACACCGGTGCTGCCACGGGTACTGCTTCCGCAGCAGGCGCAGACACTGGTGCAGCAGGAGCGGCCGCTGCCGGTGCAGCCGTCTCTGCCGGTGCTGCCGCATCCGACGCTTCAAGCAACAACAGCAGCGAACCCATTGCCACCTTGTCGCCGACCTTGACTTTCAATTCCTTGACCACGCCGGCACCGCTGGATGGAATTTCCATGCTGGCCTTGTCGGATTCGACCGTGATCAGCGACTGGTCCACCTTGATCGTATCGCCGACCTTGACCATCAGTTCGATGATTTCCACTTCCTTGAAATCGCCGATATCCGGTACTTTAATTTCACTCACACTCATGGCGTTGGCTCCGTATTCTTTTGTCGGCCACGACTCCTCCCGGGAGCCGTGGCGGTATCAATGTGTTGGATGAATTACAGCGTGACCGGATTCGGTTTTTCCGGATTGATACCGTATTTTTCAATCGCCTGGGCCACGATCGATGCCGCGATGGCACCCTCGTCGGCCAGAGATTTCAGCGCGGCGATGGTCACGAAGTAGCGATTGACTTCAAAGAACTCACGCAGCTTGGCACGCGAGTCCGAGCGGCCGAAACCGTCGGTGCCCAGTACCTTGTAGCTGCGACCTTTGGGTACGAAGGCGCGTACCTGTTCGGCAAACGTGCGCATGTAATCGGTCGAGACCACGATCGGGCCTTGCGAGTCCTGCAGGCACTGGGTGATGTGCGCCACCCGCGGTGTCTCTGACGGATGCAGCATGTTCCAGCGCTCGACATCCTGGCCATCGCGCGCCAGCAAGGTGAACGACGGTGCCGACCAGACATCAGCGGCAATGCCGAAGTCATCCTGCAACAAATCGACGGCCGCGATGACTTCGCGCAGGATGGTGCCGGAGCCCATCAGCTGGACGCGCAGCTTGGATTCCTTCTTGCCTTCCTGCAGCAGATACAGGCCTTTCAGAATGCCCGCTTCCTGGCCTTCCTTGATACCGGGGTGGCTGTAGTTCTCGTTCATCAGGGTGATGTAATAAAACACGTCTTCCTGTTGCTCGATCATCCGCTTGAGACCGTCGTGCATGATGACGGCGACTTCATGCGCGAAGGTCGGGTCGTACGGTACGCAATTCGGGATGGTCGATGCCAGCACATGGCTGTGACCATCTTCGTGCTGCAAACCTTCGCCATTCAGCGTGGTCCGGCCGGCGGTACCGCCGAGCAGGAAACCGCGTGAGCGCATGTCCCCGGCAGCCCAGGCCAGGTCGCCGATCCGCTGCAGACCGAACATCGAATAGAAGGTGTAGAACGGCACCATGATCCGGTTGTTGGTCGAGTAGGACGTCGCCGCCGCGATCCATGAACTCATGGCGCCGGCTTCGTTGATCCCCTCTTGCAGGATCTGGCCGGCCTTGTCTTCGCGGTAGTAGCTGACCTGATCCTTGTCGACCGGCTCGTACAACTGACCTTGCTGGTTAAAAATACCGATCTGGCGGAACAGGCCTTCCATACCGAAAGTGCGCGCTTCATCGACCAGGATCGGTACTACGCGCGGACCGAGGACCGGGTCACGCAGCAGGATGGAGATGATCCGCACATACGCTTGCGTGGTCGAGATTTCGCGGCCTTCGGCAGTTGGATCGAGCACGGCCTTGAAGGCCGACAGTTCCGGCACGGGCATGGTCTCGTCGGCTTTGGGGCGGCGCTGTGGCAGGTAACCGCCGAGTGCCTGACGACGCTCGTGCAGGTACTTCATTTCAGGTGCGTCGTCGGATGGTTTGAAGAACGGCACATCGGCCAGGTCCTCGTCCCGAATCGGGATCGCGAAACGGTCGCGCATTTCGCGGATCGCTTCATCGTCGAGCTTCTTGGTCTGGTGAGCGGTGTTGCGCGCTTCGCCCGACTTGCCCATGCCGAAGCCCTTGACGGTCTTGACCAACAGGACGGTCGGCTGGCCGTGGGCTTCCTGGGCGATCTTGAAGGCGGCGTAAATCTTGTGCGGATCGTGACCACCACGAGTCAGGCGCCAGATATCGTCGTCGGTCATGTTGGCGACCATTTCGAGCAATTTCGGATGCTTGCCGAAGAAGTGCTTGCGCACGAATGCGCCATCCTTGGCCTTGTAATTCTGGTATTCGCCGTCGACGGTTTCCATCATCACGCGCTGCAGGATGCCATCCTTGTCCTTGGCCAGCAGTTCGTCCCAGCCCGGACCCCAAATCACTTTGACAACGTTCCAGCCAGCGCCACGGAAATCAGCTTCGAGTTCCTGGATGATCTTGCCGTTGCCGCGCACCGGACCGTCGAGACGCTGCAAGTTGCAGTTGACAACCATGACAAGGTTATCCAGACGCTCGCGCCCGGCCATACCGATCGCACCCATCGATTCCGGCTCGTCCATTTCGCCATCGCCACAGAAGACCCAGACCTTGCGGTTATCGGTCTTGGCGATTTCACGCGCATGCAGGTATTTCAGGAAGCGCGCCTGATAAATCGCCATCAGCGGACCGAGGCCCATCGAGACCGTCGGGAACTGCCAGAATTCCGGCATGAGTTTTGGATGCGGATACGACGACAAGCCTTTGCCATCGACTTCGCGACGGAAGTTCAGCATCTGCTCTTCGGTCAGGCGACCTTCGAGGTAGGCGCGGGCATAAATACCCGGTGAGGAATGGCCCTGAATATAGAGCAGGTCGCCGCCATGATCTTCGGTCGGGGCGTGCCAGAAGTGGTTGAAGCCGATACCCAGCATGTTGGCCAGCGAGGCAAAACTGGAGATATGGCCGCCCAGATCGCCATCAGCGCGGTTGGCCTTGACCACCATCGCCATCGCGTTCCAGCGCATCCACGAGCGCAGGCGCTCTTCGAATTCCAGATTGCCCGGGCAATGGGCGCCGAGATGGTTCGGGATGGTGTTGACGTAAGCGGTATTGCTGGAAAATGGAATGTGGGCACCGCGACGGCGGGCCAGGTCGACCATGCGCTCCATCAGATAGTGGGCGCGTTCGGGACCTTCGTTTTCAATAACGGACTCGAGGGCGTCGAGCCATTCTTGCGTTTCGATGACATCGGGATCGTTGGCGGCTTGCGCCAGGACTTGATCGAGCTGAGCTGACATTCATTGTCTCCTGATATTTTTTACCTGCATCGAACGGGCTTCGCTGTCAGGCATTCTGCAGTAATTCCGGGGGCACGGATATTGGTTCCGACAGATTCTATCAGCACTTTTTGGCTTTTTCAAATAGTGAATGATGTTTTCATAATGCGGAATAATGCTGCGCAGCGTCAAATTTTCCGGGTGACGATTGCCTGCGATGACACCTGCCGTTTCAATTGCAGATGCCGTGATGCTGGCGCGTGGCGGGCTTTATAATCGCGTCTTTATTGCCACTTCTGACCCCATCACCATGACAGCTCAATTGATCAGCGGCACCCGCCTTTCCCAGCAATTACGTGAAGAAGTGGCGCACCGCGCTGCAGCATTGACGGCACGCGGCAACCAGCCAGGCCTGGCCGTGATCCTGGTTGGTGAAGATCCCGCCAGCCAGGTCTATGTGCGCAACAAGGTCAAGGCTTGCGCCGACGCCGGCTTCCACTCCCTGCTCGAAAAATACGATGCCTCGCTGCCCGAGGCCGACCTGCTTGCGCGCATCGACGCACTCAACAATGATCCGGCGATCCACGGCATCCTTGTCCAGATGCCGCTGCCGAAGCACATCGATCCGACCAAGGTGATCGATGCGATTTCGACCGTCAAGGATGTCGATGGCTTCTCGGTACAAAGTGCCGGCGAACTGATGGCCGGCCTGCCGGGTTTTCGTCCTTGCACGCCATTCGGTTGCATGAAAATGATCGAAAGCACGGGCGTCCCGATCAAGGGCAAGCATGCCGTCGTGATCGGACGCAGCAATACTGTCGGCAAGCCAATGGCGATCCTGCTATTGCAAGCCAATGCCACTGTCACCATATGCCATAGCAGTACCCCGGATCTGGCGTACCACACCCGTCAGGCCGATATCGTGGTGGCGGCGGTCGGCAAGCGCAACACGCTGACCGCCGACATGGTCAAGCCTGGCGCCATCGTGATCGATGTCGGCATGAACCGCGACGACGATGGCAAGCTGTGTGGTGATGTCGATTTCAACGGGGTCAGCGACGTCGCCGGCTGGATCACGCCGGTGCCGGGCGGCGTGGGCCCGATGACCATCACGATGCTGTTAGTAAATACCCTTGAATCTGCCGAAAGAAACTGACCCGATGACTACTCCTTCCCTTGCCGCCAATCCCTTGCTTGATTTCTCCGACCTGCCCCGCTTCGACGCCATCACGCCAGCCGACGTGACACCCGCAATCGACAGCCTGATCGCCGAATGCAGCGCGGTGCTGGCGCAACTGGAAGCGCCGATGACGGAAGTCACCTGGGACAATTTTGTCGAACCGCTGGACCTGTCGACCGAAAGACTCGGCCGGGCCTGGGGCATCATCGGCCATCTGAATGGCGTGATGGACACGCCCGAACTGCGTGCGGTGTACAACGAAAACCAGCCCAAGGTCACCGAGTTCTGGGCCGCACTGGGGCAGAACCTGGCGCTGTTTGAAAAATACAAGGTGCTGCGGGAACGTGCCGATTTTTCCAGCCTGTCGCCCGCGCGCCAGAAGATCATCGACAACGCGGTGCGCGACTTCCGTCTGGGCGGCGCCGAGCTGCCCGACAACCTGAAGCCGCGCTTCGCCGAAATTCAGGAAAAGCACGCTGAAATTTCGACGCGCTTTTCCGAAAATGTGCTCGATGCGACCAACGATTACGCGCTGTTCATCGACAACGCCACCGAACTGGCCGGCCTGCCACAGGATGTGCTGGATGCCGCCCGCGGCGCAGCCGAAAAAGACGGCAAGAGCGGTTACAAGTTCACGCTGCACTTCCCCTCCTTTTTCCCGATCCTGCAATACGCCGATAACCGCGCCCTGCGCGAACAGGTGTATCGCGCCAATGTCACCAAGGCGTCCGAACTGGGTGCCAAACCCGACTGGGACAACACGCAGAACATTCTCGAATTGCTGAAACTGCGCAAGGAAGAAGCGCAGTTGCTCGGCTATGCCAATTACGCCGAGGTGTCACTGGCCTCGAAGATGGCGGAGTCACCGAAGCAGGTCATCGACTTCCTGCTCGACCTGGGTCAGCGGGCGCGCCCGTTTGGCGAGCAGGATCTGGAAGAATTGCGCACGTTCGCCCGCACCGAACTCGGTCTCGACAAGCTGGAATCATGGGACGTGGCCTATGCCTCCGAAAAACTGCGCGAACAGCGCTATGCCTTCTCCGAACAGGAAGTGAAGCAGTACTTCCCGCAAACCAAGGTCACCGAAGGCTTGTTCCGCCTGGTGCAAAACATGTTCTCGGTCGAGATCAAACCCGACACCGCAGCAGTCTGGCATCCGGATGTGAAGTTCTTCCGGATTGAGCGCAACGGCACATTGATCGGCCAGTTTTATCTCGATTTTTATGCCCGTAGTGGCAAGCGCGGCGGTGCCTGGATGGACGATGCGCGCGGACGCCGCCTGCATGGCCAGCAAGTGCAAACGCCTGTGGCGTACCTGACCTGCAATTTCACCGAACCGACCGTGGTCGACGGCAAACTGAAGCCGGCCTTTTTTACCCATGACGAAGTCATCACGCTCTTCCACGAATTTGGCCACGGCCTGCACCACATGCTCACGCAGGTCGACGACATCGGCGTCTCGGGCATCTCGGGCGTGGAATGGGATGCGGTTGAATTGCCGTCCCAGTTCATGGAAAATTTTTGCTGGGAATGGGATGTGCTGCAACACATGACGGCCCATGCCGATACCGGTGCGGCCCTGCCACGCGCACTGTTCGACAAGATCACGGCCGCGAAAAATTTCCAGTCCGGTTTGCAGACGCTGCGCCAGGTCGAATTCTCGTTGTTCGACATGCTGCTGCACCACGACTTTGATGCCGCCAGCGCGGTGGAATCCGAGTCGGTTGCCGCGCTTATCGACAGTGTGCGGCAACAGGTTGCGGTATTGATACCACCCGATTTCAACCGTTTCCAGAACGCGTTCAGCCATATCTTTGCCGGCGGTTATGCCGCCGGTTACTATAGCTACAAGTGGGCTGAAGTCCTGTCGGCCGATGCCTACGGTGCGTTCGAAGAAGCCCGTGCTGCAGAGGGTGACAGCGGTTACAGCGAAGCCGGCAAGCGCTTCCAGCGCGAAGTACTGGCGGTAGGCGGATCGCGGCCGGCACTCGCGTCCTTCACGGCATTCCGTGGCCGCGAACCGAACATTGATGCGTTGTTGCGACACAGCGGCATGGCAACGACACCAGGCTAAAAAGGGAATCCAAATGAAACTTGGCAGCACAATCCTGTCCCTGGTGCCGGTGCTGGCATTGGCTATAGCCAGCCACGCGGCGGCCCAGCAAATGTACAAATGGGTCGGTGCCGATGGCAAAGTCAATTACACCGACACGCCACCGCCGGCATCTGCAAAAAGCGCCGAAGCCAAAGGACCTGTGAGTGCGTCCGAGAACAGTCCGGCGCTGACCTACGAACTGGCGCAAGTCGCCAGAACCAGTCCGGTCGTGCTGTACACGATGTCCTCCTGCGTACCGTGTGACAACGCGCGTTCGCTGCTGTCGACACGCGGCATTCCCTACACCGAAAAAACCGTCGCCACCGTGGCCGACTCGGAACGCCTGAAGCAGGCCGGCGGCGATGGCACCATGCCGATGTTGTTGGTCGGACGCGCGAAGCAGATCGGATTCGAACCCGCCGCCTGGGGCACGATGCTGAGCGCGGCCGGATACCCCGAGAGCAGCCGGTTACCGTCCGGCTATCGCAACCCGCCACCGACGCCAGCGGACCCGGCGGCCCCGGTGGCACTAGGCGCGGGCAAGGCCAACAGCACCGGATCTGCTGCGGAAGCGGCCCCCGCACCGGTAAAACGGCCCCCTCCGCCCGGCGACAAGGGCGTACCGGGATTTCGTTTCTGATGCCGCACCGATGACACGCGTCGACTTCCACAGCAATATCCCCGACAAGATCAGCTACGCCTGCCGTCTGGTGCGCAAGGCGCGCACTGCCGATTGTCGCGTCGTATTAGTCGGGGACGCGGCCCAGCTCGCCCAGCTCGACACGGCACTCTGGACTTTTTCCGAGCTCGACTTCGTACCGCACGTGATGGCCACTGATCCGCTCGCTGCGCGCACTCCCGTGATCCTGGCGGTGAGCGCGGGCAGCGATGCCAACCTGCCGCACCATCAGATACTGATCAACCTGACCGGCCAGGTGCCAGCCGATTTCGCCCGTTTCGAACGCTTGTTTGAAATCGTCGCGAGTGATCCGGCTGACATTGCCAGCGGTCGTGAACGCTACAAGTTTTATCAGCAGCGCGGCTACCCGCTAACGCACTCCATTGCAGACAAATCATGAGCATGCATTCGTCGGATAGCGGCATCCCTTTGTTGACCGAAATCCTGCCCGTACCGGCGGACGACAGCCCGGCGCAGGATGGACCGGCAGCGGTGCTGGCGCATCCCGTTTTATTGCTCGACATCGCCGCGCCATTGCAAACGCCGAGCCCGACATCCGGCGACGCATCGGCCGCGTCCTCTGCGCTGCATTGGGATGAGCAGGATCGGGAATCCATGGAAGCGCGGATCAGCGATCGCATCACGCGACAGGTGCTGCGGCGCCTCGATTTCGTGCTGGAACAGCGGGTGCGCGACAGCCTTGCCGACGTGCTGCAAGTGGCCGTCGAAGGACTGACGCAGGAAATCCGGCGCGGTTTGCACCAGACGCTGGAAGACACGATAGGCCGCGCTGTCGCGCAGGAACTGTCGCACTTGCAAAAAACAAAGGATTAAGCTGAAATCTTTCGCCCATCGCCATTCCGAGCTAATTATCTTTGATTAATAAATATTTCAGGGTGCTTTTTGGCTACCTGAAGCAGGCAGAACTTTCTACAATTCACTGATCGTAAATTGGAGATTGCCATGAAAGTCATCGTATTGGGTTCGGGGATCGTCGGTACCGCTTCTGCCTGGTTTTTGAACAAATCCGGCCATGACGTCACCGTCATCGACCGTCAGCCCGGCGCGGCACAGGAAACCAGCTTTGCCAACGGTTGCCAGATTTCGGTATCGCATGCCGAGCCATGGGCCAATCCCGCTGCACCGATGAAAGTCCTGAAATGGCTGGGCCAGGAAGATGCACCGTTGCTGTATCGCTTCCGTCCGGAATGGCTGCAATGGCGCTGGGCCCTCAACTTCCTGCGTGAATGCACGCCTGGCCGCACCGCCGACAACATCCGCCAGATCGTTGCGATCTGCGAATACAGCCGCCAGACCCTGCAAGCCGTGCGTGCCGAAACCGGCGTGGACTACGACTGCCTGACCCGCGGCATCCTGCATTTTTACACCGACAAAAAAGACTTCGAAGAATCGCTGCCTGCCGCCAAGCTGATGCGCGACCTTGGCTGCCAGCGTGACTCGATCGGCGCCGATGAAGTGGTCCGCATCGAGCCGGCCCTCGCCAGCATCCGCGACAAGATCGTCGGCGGTGATTTCACCGCCACCGATGAATCCGGCGACATCTACAAATTCACCACCGGCCTGGCAAAAAAAGCCGAAGAAGCCGGCGTCAAGTTCCAGTTCAATACGCAGATCACGCGTCTTATCACCGAAGGCAGTGGCGCTTCGGCCAAAGTCACCGGCGTCGAAATCATCAATGAACACGGTCGCCATGAAGTAATGCATGCCGATGCATTCGTGATGGCGATGGGCAGCTTCTCGGTGCCGATCCTGAAACCGCTCGGGATCGATCTGATGATCTATCCGGGCAAGGGTTATTCGGCGACCTACAAGCTGACCAATCCGGAACTGGCGCCATCGGTTTCGCTGACCGACGACGGCTACAAGCTGGTGGTCTCGCGTCTCGGCGACCGCCTGCGCGTGGCAGGAACCTGCGAACTCAACGGCTACACCCGTGAACTCAACACCGCCCGTTGCGAAGCCATCACGCGCCGCACCCGCGAGCTGTTCCCGAATGCCTGCGACTACGACAACCCGACTTACTGGACCGGCCTGCGGCCGCTGACGCCATCGAACGTGCCGTACATAGGCAAGACCAAGTTCAGCAACCTGTTCCTCAACACCGGCCACGGCACACTCGGCTGGACCATGGGTTGCGGGTCCGGCAAGGCGATCGCCGAAATCATCTCGGGACGTCAGCCGGAAGTTGATTTTGCGTTCACCGGTATGCCACGTCGGCCAGCTGGTTCGAGCATCAACAGTGCGCCGGCTCGGGCCTGAGCCGGGAATCTTCCCGCCACACGCTTATTGGAATTACTGAATCACTGATTGACGTCGTACCGACCGAGGTCGCCAGGCGCACTGCCTGGCGACCTCGTTTGCGCTGTGACGCGAGCAAGTGCATGACTGACCGCGCACCGGAGTTACCGCAGCGCCATTTATAGCGACGTCCGCAACGAAAACAGCTCCGGAAACAGCACCACATCCAGCATTTTTTTCAGATAGCTTGCTCCAGCGGTACCACCGGTGCCCGCCTTGAATCCGATGATGCGCTCGATGGTGGTCAGGTGGCGGAAACGCCAGGTGCGGAATGCCGTTTCCAGGTCGACCAGTTTTTCGGCCAGCTCGTACAGTTGCCAGTAGCGCGCGGGATCGCGATACACGATCAGCCATGCGTTTTCGACGGAGGCGTCGGCGGCGGTAGGCCGGGTCGGATCGGCGGCGAGCCGCGCTGCATCGATCGGCAAACCTGCACGTGCCATCGCCGCAATCGCGTCATCATAAATCGATGGTTCGACCAGGGCGCTACTGAGGCTGGCATGGGCTTGCGGTGCGCTTTCATGCACTTTCAACAGCGCGGCATTCTTGTTACCGAGCAGGAATTCGATTTCGCGGTATTGATGCGACTGGAAGCCGGACGAGCTGCCAAGGTAAGGCCGGATTTCGGTATATTCCGGCGGCGTCATCGTGGCCAGTACATCCCAGGCATGCACCAGCTGGTCCATGATGCGGGCAACCCGCGACATCATCTTGAAGGCCGGCGGCAAGTTGCCCTGACGCAGTTGCACACGTATCGCATGCAGTTCATGCAGCATCAGCTTCATCCAGAGTTCGCTGGTCTGGTGCTGGATGATGAACAGCATTTCGTTATGGTTCGGCGACAGCGGTTGCTGCGCCGACAGGACCTGGTCAAGCTTCAGATAATCGCCATAGCTCATGGCATTACTGAAATCGAGCTTGGCGTCATGCCAGGCAGGAGCTGCGTTGAAAGGACATTCCATGCTGAGTTCTCCGGTACGTTGCCGTGAAAGATATCAGCCGTTCGGCCGCCCACCGCCCTCGCCCGACAGCGATGCGGTGGGTTGATGTGAAGTAAAACGAATTGAGTGCTTTGCAGGTCGACACTGCCATTCGAATGACATCCCTGCATTACGGCGTCTCGTACCGCCAGTTTCTTTCATTGTTCAGGGCGCCGCAAGGTGCGCTGCATGACTGTTGGGCTGCGAAGCTATGCCTTTCAAGGTCGGCCTATGTAACTCATTGATTTATATAGGCTTTCATTTTGAAAAATTAAAATCGCATGCCTGTAACTCATTGAAAATAAAGACAAAAATTCTTCACCTTGAGACGCATAGCTGCGAAGCCCAACCTGCGTCAGGTTGCTTTGCTGGTCGCCACGACGCGCGGTCTGCGGCCTGCGGTAGCTAAAACGGGTTGCGCTCCGTGGAGCCAAGCCGGGTACGGCCCGGCAGCCGGTCACTTCTTTTTGCTTCGCCAAAAAGCAGTAACCAAGAAAAAGGCGACCGCTAGACCGCTGCCCTGCGGGTTCCCAAATACCGTGCCCGGTCAGGGGGAGGGCCGCAAACTCGCTACGCTCAGACAGTGCGGCCCTCTTGTCCCCTGCCCGGACACGGTATTTGGCAGCGGCCTTTTATGCGGAATTCAACGTCAAAACCAAGCCCAGCCTTGATGATTGATTGATGGCCAGGCTCGCTTTGCGCGAGAAAGATGGCTTGTAAAAGCCTTGTAGGTTTTGGTTTTGACGTTGGTTTTGACGTTGGTTTTGACGTTGGTTTTGACGTTGGTTTTGAACTCGATGTCGATCACGACGAGGAAGTTTTCTCGCGCAAAGCGAGCACGACCATCTCGCTGGTTCCAAGGCTGGGTTTGGTTTTGACCTTGAATTCCGCTTAAAAGGCCGCTGCCAAAAACCGGGTACGGCAAGAGGATAAGAAGCCCGCACTGTCTGAGCGCAGCGAGTTTGCGGGCTTCCCTCTTGCCGTACCCGGTTTTTGGGAACCCGAAGGGCAGCGGTCTTGCGGTCGCCTTTTTCTTGGTTACTTCATTTTGGCGAAGCAAAAAGAAGTGACCGGCTGCCGGGCCGCACCCGGCTTGGCTCCACGGAGCACAACCCGTTTTAGCTACCGCAGACCGCACGCCGTGGCGACCTAGAAGGCAGCTTGACGCATGTTGGGCTTCGCAGCCCAACCTACAAAACAGCGAAGCAAAAAGAAGTGACCGGCTGCCGGGCCGCACCCGGCTTGCATCAACGGAGCGCAACCCGTTCTAGCTACCGCAAACCGCAAAGAAAGCTAACCGCATGTTGCGACTTTCAGCTCGTAGGTTGCCGTGAAAGATATCAGCCGTTCGGCCACACCCCCCCTCGACCGACAGCGATGCGGTGGGTTGATGTGAAGTAAAACAAATTGAGCGATTTGCAGGTCGAAACTGCCATTCGAATGACATCCCTGCATTACGGCGTCTCGTACCGCCAGTTTCTTTCATTGTTCAAGGCGCCGCAAGGTGCGCTGCATGACTGTTGGTTCAGGTGACCGCATCCTGCTGCGCGGCCACGTCGTATTCCTGATCATCGAGAATCTGACGCAGCACCTCGACCGCGTCCCAGACATCGGCATAGCCGATATACAGCGGCGTGAAACCGAACCGGATCACACCCGGCTCACGGTAGTCGCCAATCACGCCACGCGCAATCAGCGCACGCATCACGCCATATCCATGCGGATGCACGAAGCTGACATGGCTGCCGCGTTCGTGATGCGCGCGCGGCGTGATCAGCGCCAGTCCGTGACCGGCACAGCGACGTTCGACCAGCGCAATGAACAGATCGGTCAGCGCCAGCGACTTGGTGCGCAAGGCCGCCATGCTGGTGGTCGCAAACGTAGCGAGTCCGCATTCGATCAGGGCTAGCGAAACGATCGGCTGGGTGCCGCACAACATGCGACGTATGCCTTCAGCAGCGGTGTAGCCGGGTTGCATGGCGAACGGTGCCTGGTGACTCCACCATCCCGATAACGGCTGGCGGAAAGCCGCGTGATGGCGCGGTGCCATCCACGCGAAGGCGGGCGAACCGGGTCCGCCATTGAGATATTTGTACGTGCAACCGACCGCAAAATCCGCCTGCGCAGCTTGCAGGTCGACCGGCACGGCACCAGCCGAATGGGCTAGGTCCCAGATCACCAGCGCGGCTTGCGCATGCACCAGCGCCGTGACTGCAGGCAGGTCGTATTGATGGCCGGTACGGTAGTTCACGTGGGTCAGCATCACCACCGCGGTCTCGGCATCGATGGCCGTGGCCAGCTCCTGCGGCGAATCGACCAGGCGAATGCGATAACCGCGATCCAGCCATTCGGTGAGGCCCTGCGCCATGTACAGATCGGTCGGGAAATTGTCGCGCTCGCTGACGATGACTTTTCGTTGTGCCCCGTCCGGCAAGGCCGCCTGCATCTCCAGCGCGCCAGCCAGCAGCTTGAACAGATTGATCGAGATCGAGTCGGTAATCACGACTTCATCCACGCCAGCACCGATCAATCGCGCCAGCTGATTGCCCAGCCGCAGCGGCAGGTCGAACCAGCCGGCCTTGTTCCAGCTGCGAATCAGGTCGGTACCCCACTCCTGCGCAATGACTTGCTGCGCCCGTTGCAGCGCAGCCCTGGGCCGGGCACCGAGCGAATTGCCGTCGAGATAGATCACGCCAGCCGGCAGGTCGAACTGATCGCGCAGTCCCGCCAGCGGATCGGCGCGATCATGCTCGAGACAATCCTGACGTGTCGTGCAGTGCGTAATCGGGGGCAAGCTCATAGGATGGCTCCTGTGCATTCAGTTGCATCAATGGGGGGCGGAAGCCGCCGCAATATGGCTCTTACCGGACTCGCGTCCATGCCGGCCAGGCGCAGCGGCAAGGCGATCAATTCATAGTCGCCAGCGTCGACCGCATCAAGCACGATGCCTTCGAGTATGGCCATGCCGTGGCGACGTACGGCGTGATGCGCATCGAGGGTTTTGGATTCCTGCGGATCCAGCGATGGCGTATCGATACCGATCAGGCGCACGCCGTGCCGGGCAAGCAGCGCTATCGTCGCCGGAGCGACGGCGGCAAAGTCCGGGTCCCAGTGCGCTTGCGGCGCTGTGCGATAGGTACGCAGCAACACTCTGGCCGGCAACGCCACCAGAAAATCGCGAATATCGTCGGGCTGTACCAGCGTGACACCTACGCAGTCAATCACGCGGCATGGCCCGATATAGGCCTCCAGCGCTACCTGATCGATGCTCGCGCCGGCCATGTCGTAGTGCGAGGGCGCATCGCAATGCGCACCCGTGTGGGTCGACATCGTGACGCGGCTGACATGCACCGGGCAGCCGGCATCGATCTGCCAGGTGGGGCTGGTACTCAATGCCGTGTCGCCGGGCCAGACCGGCGTATCGGCGGACAACAGCGGGCTGATGTCCCACAAGGTTGGTGTAGGCAAGGTCACTTTGCGTGATTCTCCGTGGTGTGCAATTCAGGGCGCTCTTTTAGAGCGAGGCGGCTTACAGCATATCCGTTCGACTGTCGTGCTGCAGATGACCAGGCAAACCCATCGCATCAGGAACCCTCCACCGGCAGCTCCAGCGTTTCCTTGATTTCTTCCATCACGACATAACTTTTCGACTGCGCCGCGCCGGGCAGTTGCAGCAGCATATCGCCGAGCAATTTGCGGTACTCGGCCATCTCGCGTATCCGCGCCTTGATCAGGTAATCGAAATCGCCCGACACCAGATGACATTCCATGACGGCAGGAATACGCAGGACTTCGTGGCGAAACTGTTCGAAGGCTTTGGCGGATTTCTGGTTCAGCGTGATCTCGACGAAGACCAGCAGGTTCATGCCGATTGCAGCCGGACTGACGCGGGCGTAATAGCCTGCAATGACGCCATCGCGTTCCATGCGCTTGACACGCTCGATACACGGCGTAATCGACAGACCAACCTGCTCGGCCAGATCCTTCATGACCATGCGGCCGTCGCGTTGTAACAGACGCAGGATGTGCCGGTCGATCTTGTCGAGCGTCCGGGCCGATTCTTTTTGTACGCGCATGACAGTCTCGCAGGATGAATGACTAAAAAAAGAGTTTTATACGAAAACTAATACTGGTGATAAGCCACTACGATAGCTGCTTATCTGGACATTCTTTCAGTTGGCATTTTATCGGAGTCTGACATGCGGGTAGTTATTCTTGGCAGTGGCGTCGTCGGCATCACCAGCGCCTGGTATCTGGCCCGCGCGGGCCACGACGTCACCGTGCTCGACCGGCAACCGGCGCCGGCGCAGGAAACCAGCTTCGGCAATGCCGGTCAGATTTCACCCGGCTATGCCGCTCCGTGGGCCGCACCCGGGATTCCGCTGAAAGCCATGAAATGGATGGTGCAGGAACATGCGCCATTGTCGATCCGGCCCGATGGCACGCTGTTCCAGTTGCAGTGGATGTGGCAAATGCTGCGCAACTGCAGCGCCTCGCGCTACGCGGTCAACAAGGAACGGATGGTGCGCCTGTCCGAATACAGCCGCGATTGCCTGCGCGACCTGCGCAGCGCCACCGGCATCGACTACGAAGGACGCCAGCAAGGCACGCTGCAACTGTTCCGCACGCAACAACAATTCGACGATGCCGCCAAAGATATCAACGTCCTGAAAAGTGCCGGCGTGCCGTATCAACTGCTCTCGCGCGATGAACTGACCAGTGCCGAACCGGCACTCGCGGCAGTACGCCAGAAGCTGGTCGGCGGCTTGCGCCTGCCCAACGATGAAACCGGCGATTGCCAGTTATTCACCACGCGTCTGGCCGCGATGGCCGAAGAGATCGGTGTGAAATTCGCCTACAACACGCCGATCGATTCCCTGCTGATGGACCAGAACGGGATTGCCGGCGTACGCTGCGGCAGCCGCACCGTGACCGCCGATGCGTATGTGGTCGCGCTGGGCAGTTACTCGCGCGCGCTGCTCAAGGGCCTGGTCGACGTACCGGTCTATCCGCTCAAGGGATATTCGATCACGATCCCGATCGTCAATGCCGCGATGGCACCCGCGTCGACCATCCTCGATGAAACCTACAAGATCGCCATCACGCGATTCAATGACCGCATCCGTATCGGCGGCATGGCCGAAATCGCCGGCTTCGATACTTCGCTCAATCCGAAGCGACGCGCCACGCTGGAAATGGTGGTCAACGATCTGTTCCCGCACGGTGGTGATATTGCACAAGGCAGCTTCTGGACCGGCCTGCGGCCAATGACGCCGGACGGCACGCCAGTAGTCGGTGCCACACCCATTCCCAACCTGTTTCTCAATACCGGCCACGGCACACTCGGCTGGACCATGTCGTGCGGGTCGGCCAGCTTGCTGGCGGACCTGATCTCGGGTCGCCAGCCGGCGATTGCCGCTGACGACTTGTCGGTGTTGCGCTATGCCGGTAACCGTGGCACTGCCGAACCGGCCTTTGCCTGACAGGTTCGCGCAACACTAACAGTGTGAGCAGCGGGTGCCGCAACCGCTTTCACTTGCTTGTGCGCACCTGGATTTCCGCCAGCTTTTCATCGAAGACAATTTGGGTCGCGAACTTGGAGCGCTTCATCGGAAAACGGGACTGAAAGTGCCGCACGTTGCCGGAGCCTGAAATAACTCTGCGCACAAATTGATAGTAGGCGTCCATATCGATCACATGGACAGCCAGGAAATAATCGAAATCTCCCGACACGAAATAACACTGCATGACCTCGGTTTCCTTGTCCATCCGGACTTCGAATGCCTGCATGCATTCGTCAGACTGATTGGTTAGTGAAATTTCGAGAAAAGCCAGCATGCCGTAGCCTAGTGCGAACGGATCAACCAGCGACACATCGGCACCAATGATTCCTGCGGCGCGCAAATCGCGCAGACGACGCAAGCAGGTTGGTTGTGAAATATGAGCCTTGTCTGCCAAGGTCCGTGTCGGCGTCTGATTGTCCTTTTGCAGCAGGTTCAGCAGCTTGCGATCGACTTTATCGAGCGCGTAAAATTTAGGCATATAAAATTGAGCGAATGGAAAAGAAAACCGCACAAAAACGCTATGCGATCGGGTTTTTGTGTTGTAACGTCCTTGTTGTTCAGAATGCAGGAAAAACTGAATTGGCAGTGTTGCAGCAAGCTTGTTTTTTTTCAATCCTCAGGAGCGTAAATATGCAGTTCAAGACAAAAATGATTCCACTCGCTGGCGCGATTGCCTTTGCTCTGGCAGGGACTGCCTCAGCACAGGAACAAGTCATCAAGATCGGTCACGTTGGTCCAATTTCAGGTGCGATCGCGCATCTGGGTAAAGACAACGAAAATGGCGCAAAGATGGCAATCGACGAACTGAACGCCAAAGGCGTGATGATCGGCGGCAAGAAGGTCAAGTTTGAATTGCTTCCAGAAGACGATGCAGCCGATCCTAAACAGGGTACCGCAGTCGCACAGAAACTGGTCGATGCCAAAGTCAACGGCGTTATCGGTCACCTGAATTCCGGCACCACGATTCCAGCCTCGAAGATCTACTACGAAGCCGGCATCCCGCAAATCTCCCCATCGGCAACCAATCCAAAGTACACGCAGCAAGGCTTCAAAACGGCCTTTCGCGTAGTTGCCAATGACGGCCAGCTCGGTGGCACACTGGGCCGCTACGCAGCCCAGGTATTGAAAGCCAAGAAAGTTGCGGTCATCGATGACCGTACCGCCTACGGCCAGGGCGTTGCAGAAGAGTTCATCAAGGGTGTCAAGAGCAAGGGGTCAGGCGTCGAAGTCGTCGCAACCCAGTACACCAACGACAAGGCAACCGACTTCAATGCCATCCTGACGTCGATCAAATCGAAAAATCCTGATGTCGTGTTCTTCGGCGGCATGGATGCCGTTGCCGGCCCGATGCTGCGCCAGATGAAACAGCTTGGCATTAATGCCAAGTTCATGGGCGGTGATGGTATTTGCTCCGAAGCGCTGGCAACTCTGGCTGGCGATGCCATGGCAGACAACCAGGTCGTTTGCGCTGAAGCCGGCGGTGTCGAAGATGCCCAGAAAAAAGGCATGGACGATTTCAAGGCAGCCTACAAGAAGAAGTTTGGCATCGATGTGCAGATTTATGCACCGTACGTGTATGACTCCGTCATGACGATGGTTGATGCGATGGTTCAGGCCGGCTCGGCTGACCCTGCAAAGTACGCTCCAGTCCTGGCAAAAATCCAGCACAAGGGTGTGACCGGCAATATCGCTTTTGATGCCAAAGGCGATATCAAGGACGGCACACTGACCCTGTATACCTACAAGGGTGGCAAGCGTGTCCTGCTGGCTGTGACCAAGTAATTAGAACAAGCTCCATGAAGCGCCCCGACCGCAAGGTAGGGGGCGCTTTTTTTTTGCCCGTTTCTTCGGTCGAACTGAACGCGTGGGTCTGGCGAATGATAGCCAGCGCCGGCAAAAATCTTGCAAATCGCCTATCCTCTATGGCGGAAAAAACATCAAGACATTTTCCCGGTTCATCCCTAATCAACCACACGGACACTTTTCATGCGATCAACACCTTTTCATTTTGCAAAACGCAGTCTGCTGTCGCTGGCCCTCGCCAGTGCAACCGCCTGCACAATGATGGCGCCTGTATTGGTTCAGGCAGCAGCAACTCCACAAGTCAAGACGCAGGTGCCGGGATTCTATCGGATGGCGCTGGGCGATATCGAAGTCACGGCGCTGTATGACGGCTACATCGAACTCGATCAATCGCTGTTCAAAAACGCCACGCCAAAAGAAGTCCAGAAGCTGCTGGCCAATGCCTTTGTGAACAAAAAAGGTATCCAGACTGCCGTGAATGCCTACCTGATCAACACCGGCACCAATCTGGTTCTGGTCGACACCGGTTCGGCAAAGTGCTTCGGTCCGACGCTCGGTGCTCTGGCTGCCAACCTGAAAGCATCGGGCTACGAGGCTGCGCAAATCGACACCGTCGTGATTACCCATCTGCATCCTGATCACGCCTGCGGCCTGATCGCTGCAGACGGCTCGCTGGCATTTCCGAACGCGACCTTGCGTACCGCACAAGCGGAATCGGATTTCTGGCTGAATGAAGACACCGCCGCCAAAGCGCCCAAGGACTCGCAAGGGTTTTTCAAGATGGCGCGTGAATCGGTGCAACCCTACATTGCCGCTGGAAAGTTCAAACCATTCACTGGTGGTGACGCCATCGTTCCGGGTATCGTCTCCATCGCCACGCCGGGTCACACACCTGGCCATACCAGCTTTCAGGTGACATCGAAAGACCAGACCATGATCGTGCTGGGCGACCTGATCCATAGCTATGCCATGCAGTTCTCGCGTCCCCGCATCGCCATCGGCTTCGATAACGACAGCAGCAAGGCGATCCCGGCACGTAAAAAAATGTTCGACGAAGCGGCCAAAAAACAATACTTCATTGCCGGTACGCACCTGCCCTTCCCTGGCATCGGACAAGTCCGTATCGACGGCGCCAGCTATGGCTGGGTACCGGTGCAGTACGCACCATTCGGTATCGGCCGCTAAGCTGGATGCACTGCTGCGGGATCAAGTCCCGCAGCAATCTGATTACAGCGAGCAAAGTCTGACACGATTGCGAAGGGTAACCGACCGTTGAGCAAAAGCGCAGAGCGAGGCTGTAAGCCCAAGTTCAAGAACCGGGGGTATCGCGCCGTGGAGCAGGGCGAGCCGGCCTGAGACCGCACAGCTTTTGTAGTCAGGCCGAGGTGGTACAGGTCCCCGGGGATGCAGTGAAGGGGTGCGTTCTTACTTGAGGATATCTTGCCTTGGGCCTGGCCGGACGACGGCAGAAACCGGAACAAAAGCGCGGTAGAGGCCGTTCTAGCCGTATTTACTGATGCGCATGACCGAACCAGCAAGATCGTTAAGCCACCACTGCGATGGGTTCATCGCCCTTCTCGCGTAGAAATACTACGCTGCCAATTGCCGCACTGTTTCTCGCTAGACAGAGGTATCAACCATTGCCGGTTTGCACCTACTCAACCACGACGACATACGGGCCTGTGTATCCCGGACAGGCTCAGCGGAATCCGTCCCGCCGCATCACATTCAACGATTGCGGGCCAAATTCTCCTCCCTACGCATACAGCGACTAATCCATCCACGGCGGTAGCCGCCCCGCATCAGCAATAGTGACCAGTTGGTTATTTTCCATAAAATCGCAGGAATGCAAAATTGGCCAAAATCGCACGCCGCTAAAAAAACTTTTGGTACTCATCTGTAGCTCTGCAAACAAGGTGCGAAATTACATTTAGCCAATTTTTCCCGCTTTCCATTCGGGAAAGCCGCTCAAAGGATAATGTCCAACTTCGACTTTCGGTGGCTGTACACGCTGCGGAGGGCGCCGTTTTTGCCCCGCCACCAATAGTCCCTTGTCTTTCCTGCATCGCAATTCCGTGAGCCATTGGATAGACTTGAATACGCTTCCCGCAGTGGACTCGTCTCATTGGTCCGCCACCAGTGCACCGCCTGTGCACGCCCATACAACCGGAAAGAAATCAGCGATGCTCAATAATCTCAGAATCGGTATTCGGCTTGGTGGCGCCTTCGGCCTTGTCTTGTGTTTTGCAGCAGCGCTGGCAATCACCGGCATCCTGACGCTGTCTTCGGTCATGGGCAGCTTTCGGATTGTCACCAACAGCGTGCTGCCAAAAACCGAACTGGCGAATCAAAACATCCAGGCCGCCTATGATTATGCCCGCGCGTTTGCCTACATCGTTACTTCCGACGGTCGTCCGGGCGCCGATCAGGCGTCGATCGCACGTGCGCGCAGTGTTCTTGTCGATACCGTCAAACTGGTCAACGACAATACGAAAACGCTCGAGAAAATGCTGTCAAGCGATCAGGAGAAGGCACTGCTAGCCACTGTGGTGGCACAACGCAAGGCATACGGTGCAAGTCGCAATCAGGTACTGGAAATGAAGAAAGCGGAACAGAACGATCGCGCCGTTGAATTGATGTTCACCCAAACCAACAGCCTGCAAACGGTGTACATCCAGGCGATCAAGGACTTCATCGCCTATGAAAATGCCTTGACGAAATCCGGCATCGCCGCGGCAGAATCGACCTTTGCCAATTCACAGAGCGCGTTGCTGATTCTCTTCGCCGTGACTCTGATCCTCGGCATCTTCATCTCGGTGTCGATCACGCGCGGATTGCTCAAGTCGCTGGGGGGCGAGCCGGACTATGCCGCCGCCATCGCCGGCAAGATCGCCGACGGGGATTTGACGGTCGCGGTGCAAGTGGCGCCCCATGACGAGGCCAGCCTGTTATTCGCGATGAAAAGAATGTGCGACGGCCTGGTCGGGATTGTTGGTCAGGTACGCAGTGGAACTAATGTGATCGTGACTGCTTCGAGCGAAATCGCCAGCGGCAATCTGGATTTGTCGTCGCGCACTGAACAACAGGCCAGTGCGCTGGAAGAAACCGCCTCGTCAATGGAAGAATTGACGTCGACGGTCAAGCAAAATGGCGAGAATGCGCGTCAGGCCAATCAATTGGCGGCATCTGCATCGGAGATCGCCGTCAAGGGCGGCGCTGTAGTGGCGCAAGTCATTGGTACGATGAGCGAGATCAACGAATCGGCCAGGAAAATCGTCGACATCATCAGCGTCATCGACGGCATTGCGTTTCAAACCAATATCCTCGCCTTGAACGCCGCAGTGGAAGCGGCACGCGCCGGGGAACAGGGCCGCGGCTTTGCCGTGGTTGCCACCGAAGTGCGTAGTCTTGCGCAACGCTCGGCAGGTGCCGCCAAAGAAATCAAGCAGTTAATCGGTGACTCGGTGGAGAAAGTCGATGCCGGTAGCAGGCTGGTCAATCAGGCAGGTGCCACGATGGATGAAATCGTCGCCAGCGTCAAACGTGTGACCGACATCATGAGCGAAATTGCATCCGCCGGACGTGAGCAGGAAGCGGGTATCCAGCAAATCAACACAGCGATCACTGAAATGGATACGGTGACGCAACAGAATGCGGCTCTGGTCGAACAAGCAGCAGCCGCGGCTGAATCGTTACAGGATCAAGCCGCCGGCCTTGCCAAGGTCGTCAGTGTGTTCAAGCTTAACGACGACGTGCGTGCCCTCAGCAACCCTCTGGCAGCCACATCCGTACATTCTCGGGCTGCGACAGGCTTGCACGTCAAATCCTTGGCCAGTCGGACCACGCCGGCGCCGATTGCATTGACCTCGGTTGGTCACACGCGCAGCAAAGCGCGCAATATACGCATTGACAATTGAGTGCGGGATGCGGGCGAGACCGGCTCCAGTTGGTCCTGTCAACTGACTGCAGACGGCGAAATTTGATGAAATTGCGAGGTGGCAAATTCTGTTGATAACAGTCCCTTTTATTATCCTGATGATGGGGACACCCGGCAGGAGCAGCGGTGCTGTCCGATGTGTACGGAACTGCCTGCTGGCAACGCCGTGACAATGCACAACACGCCGTTTGGCATCGCTCGGACTGGATGTCGCCTGAAAAAACCGCCTTTTCTTTGCGACGTCGCAGCTTTTTTTCACCCGCATCCCGTCACTGGAACAAATGCCAACCACGCATTACTTCAATGACAGTATCCATTTCACTAGCGTGCGTGCTTCGGCTTCGCTGACCTGCGCATTGGCTGGCATAGGTACCGCGCCCCAGACTCCGCTGCCACCTTTCAATACCTTTTGCGTCAGCTTGTCTTCGGCATCCTTCTGACCTGCGTATTTGGCAGCGACATCCTTGAAACCGGGGCCGACGACTTTGTTGGCGACTGCATGGCAAGCCATGCAATTCTTGGACTTGGCCAGATCTGCGCTGGCGTATGCCGCATTCGACGCCAGGGCGGTGAATGCGAGAGCTACTAAAAATGAACGTTTCATGGCCATCTCCCTATCTATGATGCGACCGATTCTACCGAGGTTTTTCAAGAACGCTAGCGCGACTGATTGTGGCAAAACAACGGTTAGCCAAGGCATCGGTTGACCGCTTTGATTGACCGTTACTTCCTTTCACAATATCCTAAAAGAAATAGGAGTTGCCATGCCGATTATTATCCTCATCGTTGTCCTTGGGTCACTGCGGTATTTCGAAATCGGCCCGGTCGCTAATCTGTCCTGGTGGTGGATCGCAGCGCTGTTCGGAGTTGCGTTCATCTGGTTCGAATTCATCGAACGCATGCTCGGACTGGACAAGCGCAAGGCACATGACGATAACGATCGCATCCGCGAAGAGCGGGTCAAGAAAACCTTCGAGAAAAAACCTCCCGGTCGTCGCTGACCCGCCTCGCCGACACCATCCTATCAATCGGTCACCGCACCCTTGCTCGCCGACGACGCCAACTTCGCAAACTTTGCCAGCACTCCACGCGTGTAGCGTGGCGCAGGCGCTTTCCACAAAGCCAGTCGACGCGCGATTTCTTCATCGGCCACATTCAGCTGAATCAGTAGTTGCCGTGCATCGATGGTGACAGAATCGCCCTCCTGCACCACCGCAATGGTGCCGCCGTCGAAAGCTTCCGGTGAGACATGACCGACCACCATGCCCCAGGTACCGCCCGAAAAACGCCCATCGGTAATCAGCCCGACTGATTCGCCCAGGCCCTTGCCGATCAGTGCCGAGGTCGGTGCCAGCATTTCCGGCATGCCTGGTCCGCCCTTCGGTCCGAGGTAGCGCATCACCAGCACATCGCCCGGCTTGATTTGGTCTGCCAGGATCGCGTCCATTGCCGTGTACTCGTCTTCAAACACCCGCGCCGGTCCGGTAATAACCGGGTTTTTCAGGCCAGTGATCTTGGCGACGCAACCTTCTGGCGACAAATTGCCTTTCAGGATGGCCAGATGACCCTGCTTGTACAGCGCGTTTTCAATCGTATGAATCACCTGCTGGTCGGCACGCGGCACGTCCGGCACATCGGCCAGTTCTTCGGCAATGGTGCGGCCAGTGATGGTCATGCAGTCACCATGCAACAGGCCGGCATTCAACAACAGCTTCATGACTTGCGGAATACCGCCAGCCTTGTGCAGGTCGGTGGCGACATACTTGCCGGATGGTTTCAGGTCACAAATGACCGGCACCTTGCGGCGCACGGTTTCAAAATCGTCCAGTGTCCATTCGACTTCGGCAGCGTGGGCGATTGCGAGGAAATGCAGCACTGCGTTGGTCGAGCCACCGGTGGCCATGATCAGTGACACCGCGTTCTCGATGGACTTGCGGGTAATGATGTCGCGCGGCTTCAGGTCCATCTTGACTGCCTCGACCAGTACACGGGCCGAGGCGGCGCAGGAGCCGGTTTTTTCGTCGTCCGGATTGGCCATCGTCGAGGAGTACATCAGCGACATGCCGAGTGCTTCGAACGAGGACGACATCGTGTTGGCCGTGTACATCCCGCCGCAGGAACCGGACGATGGGCAGGCATTGCGCTCGATGCCATCGAAATCTTCCTGCGACATGCGTCCGGCCGAAAATTCACCGACTGCTTCGAAAGCTGAAACGATCGTCAGGTCCTTGCCCTTCCAGTTGCCCGGCTTGATGGTGCCGCCATAGACATAGATGCTGGGCACGTTGGTGCGCGCCATGGCGATCATCCCGCCCGGCATGTTCTTGTCGCAGCCACCGATGACGACACAGCCATCGAGCCACTGGCCGTTGACGGCGGTCTCGATACAATCGGCAATGACTTCGCGCGAAATCAGCGAATACTTCATCCCTTCGGTACCCATCGACATGCCATCTGAAATGGTCGGTGTACCGAACACTTGCGGATTGCCGCCAGCTTCCTTGATGGTGGAGATCGCGATATCGGCCAGCTTCTGCAAACCGGAATTGCACGGCGTGATGGTCGAATGACCATTCGCGATACCAATCATCGGTTTGTCAAAGTCGGCCTTCTCGTAACCCATGGCGTAATACATCGAACGGTTCGGGCTGCGCGAGACGCCCTGGGTAATGTTTTTCGAGCGGCGATTGAAAGCCATGGAAGTCTCCGGAAGCAAATAAAAACGCTACAGTGCCTTGCACACGGCTACCTGTCAAATATATGATTCGCACGTGATTGATATGTTTTGGATATAACGAAAACCTGGGCGAACACCAATGACGATCGAACTGCGCCAGTTGCGTTACTTCGTTGCCGTGGCTGAAGAATTGCACTTCGGCCGCGCTGCCGTGCGCCTGCACATGACGCAGCCGCCGCTATCGCAAACCATTCAGGCGCTCGAAGCCACGCTCGGCAATAGCCTGTTCGCCCGCACCAATCGCAGCGTCGCGTTGACGCCCGCCGGCAGCGCGCTGCTGACCGAAGCGCGGCGACTGCTGGCACAAGCGCATGCACTGCCGGAACTAGTGCATCAGGCCGCGTCGGGTGAATCGGGCCGACTGGTACTGGCGTTTGTCTCGACCGCCGATTACAGCGTGCTGCCGCCCTTCCTGCGCGAATTCCGTGAACACTATCCGCACGTGCAGATCGAATTGCGCGAAGCGACGACCGATATCCAGCTCGATGACCTGGCCCAGAACCGCATCGATGTCGGCCTGCTGATCCCGCCGCTGCCCGAAAAATCCGGTGCCGAACTGGCCTACCGGCAGGTGCTGTCCGAGCCGCTAATCCTGGCGGCGCCAACGGGCATCAAGGCGCTCGCCGGCAAAACGCCGGTGGCGCTGAAAACCGTCGCCGAATTCCCGCTGATTATTTTCCCGCGCCGGATCGCTCCCGCGTTCCATGATGCGATCCTCGCGACCTTTCACGAAGCCGGATTGACACCGCGCATCGGCCAGGAAGCGATCCAGATGCAAACCATCGTCGGACTCGTTTCTGCAGGCATGGGCATCGCGCTTGTGCCACAATCCGTGTCAAATTTGAAGCGCCCCGGCGTCGAATACAAGACCTTGCGCGGCAAGACGCCGTTAGTCGAAACCGGCCTCGCCTGGCGCCGCGACAACCATTCTCCGGTGCTGCATGCCTTCCTTGAATTACTGCGAAAGAAAACCTAAATGCTGATTCACCCGATGCCCGATCCGATCGCGATTCATCTTGGCCCGTTGGCCATCCGCTGGTACGGACTGATGTACCTGGCCGCGTTTGCGCAGTTCATGCTGCTGGGCCGCCTGCGTATCAGGCAGGCCCATATCGCCGTGATGGGCTGGAAAAAAGAGGACCTCGACGACATGCTGTTTTATGGCGTGCTTGGTGTCGTCATCGGTGGCCGGTTAGGCGAAGTGCTTTTCTATAACCCGCTCTATTACTTCAGCAATCCGCTAGAAATTTTCATGGTCTGGAAAGGTGGCATGTCGTTCCACGGTGGCTTCCTCGGCGTGCTGCTGGCGATGGCGATCTGGAGCCGGCGCCGTGGCCGGCACTTGATGGACGTGATGGATTTCATTGCGCCGCTAGTGCCCCTCGGTTACGCATTCGGTCGCATCGGCAACTTCATCAATGCCGAACTGCCAGGCCGCATCGCCGACGCAACCCTGCCATGGGCAATGATCTGGCCGAATGTCGATAACCTGCCGCGTCATCCGTCGCCGATCTACCAGGCACTGGTCGATGGCCTGCTGCTATTTATCGTGCTGTGGCTGTATGCACGCAAGGCGCGGCCACGGATGGCGGTCAGCGGTTTGTTCGCACTGGGCTATGGCTGTGCGCGCTTTTTTACCGAGTACTTCCGCACTCCCGATTATCTGGTACCCATCGGTCCGGTGACGATTTCGGCAGGACAGATGTTGTCGGTACCGATGATCGTGCTGGGTGTCGTGTTGCTGGTGGTGGCGTATCGCAGCAGTCCCGGAGCAGCACGATGAACAACAATCTCTACGCGCTGTTTGCGGCGCATTTTCCAGTGGACCGATCCACCTGCGCAATTGAAAACCATGACGGTCTGCAGTACAGCTGGGACGACCTGGAGCGCGCCAGTGCCCGCATCGCCAACCTGTTCGCCAGCCTCGGCCTGGCACCCGGCTCCCGCATTGCCGTGCAGGTCGAGAAATCTCCGGAAGCGCTGATGGCCTACCTGGCCACGCTGCGCGCCGGCTTCACCTTCGTTCCGCTCAATACCGCCTACCGCACGACCGAAATCGACTACTTCATCAACGATGCCCAACCGGCAGTGGTGGTGTGTTCACCGGCCAATTTCGGTTGGGTCTCGAAACTGGCTTTTTCGGCAGGCACGCGGCATGTTTTCACGCTGGACGATCAGCGCCACGGCTCGCTGCTGGAACGCGCAGCAACCCATCCGGACGCGTTCGACACCGTCGCCGTGACGCCCGATGATCTGGCCGCGCTGTTGTACACGTCGGGCACCACCGGCCGCAGCAAAGGCGCGATGCTGACCCATCACAACCTGGCATCGAATGCGCAGGTATTGCAGCAGTACTGGCACTGGCAAGCGGACGATGTGTTACTGCATGCGCTGCCGCTGTTCCACATCCACGGCCTGTTCGTGGCGTGCCATGGCGCGCTGCTCAACGGCAGCAAGATGATCTTCCTGCCGAAGTTCGACTGCGCCGAAGTGATTCGATATTTGCCTCAGGCCACGATCTTCATGGGCGTGCCGACCTTTTATGTGCGACTGCTGGCCGATCCGGCATTCGATCGCGCGGCATGCGCGTCGATCCGCCTGTTCATTTCAGGTTCGGCACCCTTGCTGCTGGAGACGTTTCGCGCCTTCACCGAACGCACCGGCATGACGATACTGGAACGCTATGGCATGAGCGAAACTGCCATGATGACGTCGAATCCGTATGATGGCGAACGCATCGGCGGCACGGTCGGATTGCCCCTACCGGGTGTCGAACTGCGTGTGGTGGGTGACGACAACGTGCCCTGCGCTGTCGGTGAGATCGGCGGTATCCAGGCCCGCGGCCCGAACATTTTCAGGGGCTACTGGCAGATGCCGGAAAAAACTGCGCAGGAGTTCACGGCCGATGGTTATTTCATGACCGGCGATGTCGGCTGCATGGATCCGAACGGTTACCTCAGCATCGTTGGTCGCAGCAAGGACCTGATCATTTCGGGCGGCTACAACATCTATCCGAAAGAAATCGAATCCTTCCTCGACGAGCTCGATGGCGTGCAGGAATCGGCGGTGATTGGCATACCCCATCCGGACTTCGGCGAAGCCGTGGTGGCTGTCATCGTTGCACAGCCGGGCACGGGTCTGTCGGAAGCGCAAGTCATTGCAATGATGAAATCGCAAATCGCCAATTTCAAGGTGCCCAAGCAAGTGCACTTTGTCGACGAGCTGCCGCGCAATGCCATGAGCAAGGTGCAAAAAAACGTCTTGCGCGAGCGCTTCGGCGGGTGAGGCTGTCGCGCTGCGGTAAGTGGGGTTACGCCAGCGCCTTGTAGAGCATGTAACTGGCCAGCGCATACAGCGTGACTGCAAAGACTTTTTTCAGAGTCTTGACGGGCAATGCATGCGCCGCCTTCGCACCAAGCGGTGCAGTCACCACGCTGGCCAGCGACACCACCAGCAATGCCGGCAGATAAATAAAGCCAAGCGAGCCCGGCGGCAAATCCGGCATCGACATGCCGAAATACACATTCGACAGCGTCCCCGCCAGGGCGATCGGAAAACCGAGAGCGGCGCTGGTGGCGACCGCATTGTGAATCTTGACGTTACACCAGGTCATGAACGGTACCGAGATGAATCCGCCACCGGCGCCAACCAGCCCTGCCAGCACACCGATGACTCCGCCCGCGCCGAACATTCCTACGCCGCGCGGCAACCCGCGCGTGCCTGCCGGTTTTTTATCAAACAGCATCTGGGTTGCGGACAGTGCCACAAACACGGCAAAAAAGAGCGCAAGTCCGGACGAGTTCATTTGCTTGCCGATCCACGGACCGATCCAAGAGCCGACCAGGATGCCCGGTGCGAGCAACCTGACCACGTCCCAGCGCACTGCGCCACGGCGGTGATGCGCGATCACCGATGACACCGACGTGAACATGATGGTGGCCAGCGATGTCGCAATCGCCATGTGGATGATCAGCTCTTTCGGAAATGCCTTGTAGGTCAGCAAGGCAGTGATGAATGGCACCAGCAGCATGCCGCCGCCGATACCCAGCAAACCTGCAGCAAAACCAACGGCGCTGCCAAGAACGAGAAATGCAATGATCAGACTGAGGTCCATCGGGTGGGCTCCTGCGCGGAAAAGGACGATTAGGTGGATTTTTTTTTCAAACGTATCAGGTCGCGGGAGCAATCAGATGCTGGTTGATCCAGCGCCAGTCGGCTGCCTCGACGCGCGAGATCGACAGACGATTGCCGCGTTTGAGTACTTGCATGTCGGCCAGCTCGGGCGCAGCGCGCAGTGCCGACAGAGGAATCAACGGCACTGCCCGCAATGCGCGTATGTCGACCATCATCCAGCGCGGATTTTCGGGCGTGGCTTTCGGATCAAAGTAATGACTGCGCGGCTCGAACTGCGTGAAATCCGGATAGGGTGTGCTGGCCACTTCGGCCAGTCCGACGATCCCGGGCGCGGCACAACTGGAGTGATAGAACAGCACGCCATCACCCACCCGCATCGCATCGCGCATGAAATTGCGCGACTGATAATTGCGGATACCGAACCACGGCATGGTCCGGGCCGGAGCGGCCAGCATGTCGTCGATGCTGACTTCGGTGGGTTCGGATTTCATCAGCCAGTAGGACATGGTTGTGGTCACTCTGTGTAATTGGTCAAAGACGGAAGATGCGTGCGGAACACAAGAAACCGGCAGGACTGAATATCGTCAGGACGAAAAAAAGCGGCTGCATTTTCATGCAACCGCTTCAACATAAATCCCCGCTGGTGCCGCTTTGCCGGCATCCCGAACCAAGAGGTTCAAGGTGGCTGCAGTCAGTTCAATTTTGGGCTCATCGGACTAGCGACAAGCACACCCACCAAACAATATTCCGCGGCCGATGCATTTAAATGGCTCAAGGAATATATGGCAATCGCGAGCACTGCAGGGAAATCAAAGTCTACTCTGATCGGTTCTTGTGTCAAACGTTTTAGCGGCTTTTTTTCACTGCTTTTCCTGACGCAGTCAGCATGAAAGCAAGGCGGTTTTCAGAACAGGTTTTCTTGCGGTGTCAAGGCCTGATCGAGTACCAGATGCATGCCCTGAATCTGTTGCTGCACCTCGGCCATCGACAGATCCGACAGCGGCCCTTGCGGCGCTTTGGTTGACAGCAATTCGGCAGCCACACCTAGCGCAGCCATGACGGCAATCCGGTCGTTGCCTTTGACTTTACCGCCATCGCGAATTGCGCACATGCGCTTGTCCAGATAGTCGACCGCGGATTGCAATACTGCTTCCTCGCCTTCTTTGCACACCAGCGTGTACGGCTGACCCATGATGGTGACTGGCAGCTGGATCATGCGGATTCCTCGGTGTCTGTTACTTCGATCGGGACAATTGGCGGATCTGCAGGTAACCGCTCCAGCAATGCGGCAACGCGGTCGTGCGCCTCCTGCATGCGTCGGGTCAGCTCGGCGTTGTCGACTGCGAGACTGACGGCATACTTCTGCAGCTCGGCATTTTCGCGGCGCAATGAAATAGCCAGCTCTGCGAGCTGACCGACTTTTTCTGACAGTTGTGTGAAATCTGAAATCATGCGGCACTATAGTTTGGCGAAGGAATTCTCGTCAACCGATTCAGGTGAAGCCCACTGGATTTTTGTCAAGCTGCGTCGCGAATTCATGAAGCGTCTGATTGCATCCTCAAATTTTTTACAACCGTCGTCGACGGTGATCAATGTATTGCGTGCGAGCTGACAAATAAAGACCGCCTGCGCCGCGAAATCAAGCATCGAGAAGTAAAGTCAAATGGAACCGCTACTACGATCTGTATCACTCAATTCAGGTGAGCCGTCGATGTCAATGCACCCGCCCGGCCCGCACCGGGTAAAAATCGGTTATAGTTTCCGAAATACTTAGCCGCAGGCCTCTTCACTCCCACCTGCAAGCCCCTTGAATTCCACCATTGCAGCACGATCTTCTTCCGTAGAGTTCATCACGGCAGCGTTGTGGCAAGTTCAGGAAATGGCGACGAAACTGCGGCGTTGACTCACCCCTGATTCACCACTGAATCACCTTTATTCCTCTATCAGACGACACCATGAGCGAAAATATCAAACACATTACTGATGCGTCTTTCGACATTGACGTCCTCAAATCCGACAAGCCTGTGCTGGTTGATTTCTGGGCAGAGTGGTGCGGTCCGTGCAAGTCGATCGCCCCTATCCTTGAAGAAATCGCCAACGACTATGATGGCAAACTGTTGATTGCGAAAATGGATGTGGATGCCAACCAGGCCATCCCGGCCAAGTTTGGCATTCGCGGCATCCCGACACTGATCCTATTCAAGAACGGCGTACCGGCTGCACAAAAAGTGGGCGCCATGGCCAAAGGCCAGCTGACCTCGTTCATCGACAGCAACATCTGATCCCGACAGCGACGGTGCGCCCGCATCGTCGCTGACGTCGTATCACCGAATAATTTCACCACGCAGTTCCCTCCCCCACCTCTACTTTCCCGTCACGGGATACTCATATTCAATAATGACCATGCACTTATCAGAACTCAAGGCGCTACACGTTTCCGCCCTGCTTGAAATGGCCATCGGCCTCGATATCGATAACGCCGCCCGCTTGCGCAAACAGGAGCTGATGTTTGCGATCCTGAAAAAACGCGCGAAATCCGGCGAACAGATTTTTGGCGACGGCGCCCTGGAAGTGCTGCCTGACGGCTTCGGCTTCCTGCGCTCGCCCGATGCCAGCTACATGGCATCCACCGACGACATCTATATCTCGCCATCGCAAATCCGCCGCTTCAATCTGCATACCGGCGATTCGATCGAAGGTGAAGTACGCACCCCGAAGGATGGCGAACGCTACTTCGCGCTGGTGAAAGTCGACAAGGTCAACGGCGAATCGCCGGAAGCCTCGAAACACCGCATCCTGTTTGAAAACCTGACACCGCTGCATCCGAACCAGCCATTGCGCCTCGAGCGTGAAATGAATGGCCAGGAAAACATCACCGGCCGCATCATCGACCTGATCGCGCCGATCGGCAAAGGCCAGCGCGGCTTGCTGGTGGCGTCGCCGAAATCCGGCAAATCGGTCATCCTGCAGCACATGGCGCACGCGATTACCGCGAACCATCCTGACTGCACGCTGATCGTCTTGCTGATCGACGAACGGCCGGAAGAAGTGACCGAGATGCAGCGTTCGGTACGTGGCGAAGTGGTCGCATCGACCTTTGACGAGCCAGCCACCCGTCACGTGCAAGTCGCCGAAATGGTGCTCGAAAAAGCCAAGCGCCTGGTCGAAATGAAAAAAGACGTGGTGATCCTGCTGGACTCGATCACCCGCCTGGCACGTGCCTACAACACCGTCATCCCGGCCTCGGGCAAAGTGCTCACCGGTGGTGTGGATGCCAATGCGTTGCAGCGTCCGAAGCGTTTCTTTGGTGCGGCCCGCAATATCGAAGAAGGCGGTTCGCTGACCATCATCGCGACCGCCCTGATCGAAACCGGCAGCCGCATGGATGACGTGATCTTTGAAGAATTCAAGGGTACCGGCAACATGGAGGTGCATCTTGAGCGCCGCCTGGCCGAGAAGCGCGTCTACCCTGCCATCAACCTCAACAAATCCGGCACCCGCCGCGAAGAGCTGCTGATCAAGCCAGACCAGCTGCAAAAAATCTGGGTACTGCGCAAACTGCTGTACAGCATGGATGAAATCGAAGCGATGGAGTTCATCCTCGACAAGATGAAGGCGACCAAGAACAACGCCGAATTCTTCGACATGATGCGACGCGGGAACTCCTGATCCGGCGCGGCGGCGTGAGTGCGTAAGCCATCTCACGCCCAACGACAACTATTTGCAGCGGAGCGGGTTAGCAATCCCCAATCCCTTGTATAATCCGCGATCCATTTAACGGCAAGTGATCATCAATCGGGTCAAGAAGCAGAACGACCGACGAAGTGGCGATTGGCTACCAAACAAACTACCGAGGCTTCAAATGAAAGACGGCATTCACCCAAATTATCGCGAAGTACTGGTCCACGATCTGTCCTGCGACTTCAAATTCATCACCCGTTCGACCGTTCAGACCCGTGAAATGGCTGAGTTCGAGGGCAAGCAATACCCGCTCGTGAAGATCGAAGTGTCGTCGGAATCCCATCCGTTCTACACCGGCAAGCACAAGATCGTTGACACCGCCGGCCGCGTCGACAAGTTCCGCAAGAAGTTTGGTACCGTGGGTTCAAAGACCCAGATCGCCCAGGACTAATTCCTGGTTGCAGCACGATAAAAAGGCAGCCTTGGCTGCCTTTTTTGTTGCACCCACATGGTTACCCAAACTGTTACGCCGCCTTTTCCTGCACAATAACGCCGACCCCACTCTCGGCTAATCGCTACCCGCCACGTCTTGATGAAGCCTGTCCGTCTACCCGCCTCTGCCACCCTCGCGCTGCCGCGCCTCGCCCTGTTCGCATTGTGCATCCTGTATATCCTGCCCGGCTTGATTGGCCGTGACCCGTGGAAGACCGATGACGCCGCAGGATTCGGCATCATGTGGACCATGGCGCATGGCAGTATTGCGGACTGGTTATGGCCCAATATTGTCGGACTGGCGATGCCCGACAAGGGACCGCTGGCGTTCTGGATGGGTGCGCTTTGCATCAAGCTGTTTGGCTGGCTGGTAGGCGATGCGATGGCAGCGCGACTGGCGACCATCGGCTTTTTCCTGCTGGGCTCCCTGTCGATCTGGTACACCACGTATTTGCTCGGACGTCGCAGCGAAACCCAACCCTTGAAGCTGGCTTTCGGCGGACAACCCGAACCCAACGACTATGGTCGCACGCTGGCCGATGGCGCATTGCTGATTTATCTGGGTTGCCTCGGCTTATTGTTGCACAGCCACGAAACCAGTGCAGAAGCGCTGCAGGTGTCGCTGGTTGCCATGACGCTGTACGCAGCGGTACGCTTGTCCGACCTGCCATCGGCGCGCACTGCCCTGGCCTGCGGCGCCACGCTGGGCCTGTTGGCACTGACCCGTGGCTGGGTGCTGCCCCTTGGCATTCTGCTTGGCATGACCCTATTGGCGACGCTCCTGCAGCGCGCCGTACTAAGGTGGCTGCTGATGCTGAGCCTGCCAACAGCGCTGGCCCTGACCGCTAGCTGGCCGCTGCTGGCGAATGTGATGCAGCCTTACGGCGGCTCGCCGACGAGTGCCTGGATGGATTGGAATCTGGAACAGATCGCACTCCCGACGCTGACTGGCTTGAAGTATTTTTTCAGATACGGGATCTGGTTTGCGTGGCCGGCCTGGCCGTTCGCTGGCTGGGCCGTGTATGCCTGGCGCAAGCAGTACAGCGCCCTGCACATCGCGTTACCCCTGATGTTTTTTGTCGTGGTCGTGCTGGTTGCGCTGATTAGTCCGAATCACGTCGAGGGCATCCTGCTGCCGATGCTGCCACCACTGGCGATACTGGCCGCATTCGGTTTGCCCACCATGAAACGCGGCGCCATCAATGCCGTCGACTGGTTCGCGGTGATGACGCTGTCGACCTCGGCTGCCTTCATCTGGATCGGCTGGATCGCCAAACAGACGGGCTGGCCGGCACAACTTGCGCGCAATGCATTTAAGCTTGCGCCCGGCTTCAAACCCGAATTCAATGGGCTGGCCTTCATCGCTGCCGCGCTGGCGACCGCAGCCTGGGTCGCGGTAGTGCACTGGCGCCTGTCGCGCAGACCTTCCGTGCTCTGGCGCGCCGTGGTGCTATCAACCGCCGGCGTGATCCTGTGCTGGTTGCTGCTAATGACGTTGTGGCTGCCCTGGATCAATTACGGCAAAAGCTACGCCGGTGTGGCACAGCAAATTGCGCTCAAATTGCCGGGCTCGACCGAGTGCGTCGACAGCAATGTCGGTCCGACCCAGCGCGCATCGTTTGCCTATTTTGGCGACGTCCGCTTTGCACCGTTCAATGGTGGCAACTGCGATTACGTGCTGCTTCAAGACAGCAACCGCAGTAGCGACAGCACCGACGCGCTGGCACCATTCGGTGAAGGTGTACGCTGGACAATGCTGTGGGAAGGCCGTCGGCCCTCCGACCGCGACGAGCGATTCCGGCTGTTTCAGCGGGTCGAGCGCTAGACAGTCATGCGACGCCGCAGTTGCTCGACCAGGTCAAGCAACTGCGGGCGCACTTCCTGCACCAGAAAATCCGCCGTCAAACTGAACGCCGGTCCACCGCAATTGATGCTGATCGGCGCGCTGCCATCCGGTGGCCGAAAGGCAATCGCAATCGCGTTCACGTCGGGCTGCCAGTCGCCGATCGAGGTACAACAGCCAAACTCCTGGTATTCGTCGATCGAGCGCAGCACGCCGTCGTGTACCTGCGGCCAGGCGGATGCGTCGAGCTCCCGGATCCGCGCCAGAATCTCGTTGCGCTCGCCTGTCGGCGCCTGTGCCAGATACGCGCGACCCATCGCGGTGCGCGCAATCGGAATACGCGACCCCACATCCAGACTGAGCGTCAAGGCCGACTGACTGCGGCAGTTTTCCACGTAAATCATGCTGAGCCGGTCCCGCATCCCCAGCGACACCATCGCCTGTGAAAAATCTGCAATCTGCTGCATCACCGGACGGGCCAGCTGACGCACATCCAGCCGGTGCAACATCGCGCTGCCAAGTGCCAGCGTGGCGGTACCGAGCCGGTATTTTCCGGCTTCGTCGTCGTAGTGCAGGTAGCCCAGCTTGGTCAGCGTATAGCTCAGACGCGACACGGTGGACTTGGGTAATTTGCAGCGCTCGGCCAGCTCTTGATTGCCCAGCATCTTCTCGCCGGATCGAAAGCACGCCAGCAAATCGAGTCCGCGTGCCAGCGCAGTCACGAAGTGACGGTCTTCCTTGATGACGGGCGATTTAGTCATGCGCGTTCTCGGCCAGCCGATGCAACTCGCGCTTGAGGATTTTGCCGCTGGCCGCCGATGGCAGGCCGGCCAGGACGATGACTTTTGCCGGCATCTTGTATGGCGACAGGTTGGCCTTCAAATAGACATGCAATGCAGCTTGGTCCAGCACACAGCCCGGCAGCAGTTCGACGAAGGCAATCACTTCTTCGTTATCGGCCACGCTGCGCCCAATCACCGCTGATTGCACGATGTCCGGATAGGCATTCAGTACCTGCTCGACTTCGGCCGGATAGACATTGAAGCCGGAGCGAATAATCAGTTCCTTGCTGCGTCCCACGATGGTGACCGCGCCATCGGCGGCAATTCGCGCCAGGTCGCCAGTGCGCAACCAGCCATCGGACGTGATGACCTCGGCGGTCAGCTCGGGAGCACGGTAATACCCGGCCATTACATTCGGGCCGCGCACCTGCAGTTCGCCGACACCGGCAGCGACTTCCTCCTGCCCCATCATGTCGAGTCGAATCTCGATACCGTCGATGGCCGGACCCACCGAACAATCCGTGCGCGGCGACTCCATCCGGGTCTGGCAGATCGACGGTGATGCTTCTGTCATGCCGTAGCCGTTGTGCAGCGGGATACCGAAACACTGCTCGAATCCTGCCTTGACCGATGCCGACAACGGCGCGCCACCGCATTGCGCCACCCGCAATTGCGGCGCCTCAAGCACTGCGCCCAGCGTCAACAACTTCGCGTACATCGCCGGTACGCCATGCAGCACCGTCACGCCATCGTGTTGCAACGCCTGCGCCATCGCGACCGGATCGAAGCGCGCCACCAGCCGCAACTCGGCGCCACTGACCAGCGACGCCATCAGCAATGCCGACAGGCCATACACATGCGACAGCGGCAGCACGCCATAAATCACATCGGTCGGCACCAGCGCCCTCACCTGCCGACTATTGGCGCCTATGAACAGCAGATTGGCATGGGTCAGCATCACGGCCTTCGAGGCGCCCGTCGTGCCCGAGGTATAGACCAGCACCGCGACATCCGGAACCGCTGGTTCAGGCACCGCCTCGGTATGCAACGGCCCGACCAGCAGGTTGCCAAGACCGTCCCACTGCTGCGGCGTGGCACCATGCTCGATCCCATGACGCGCCGCTTCGGGCGAGCCCTCGCTGAAATACAGCGCCACACGTGCACCGGAATGCTGTACGAAGTTGGTGATCTCGCGCGTCGACAACCGTGCATTGACCGTGGCCGACCAGGCCCGCAGCTGGCTCACCGCCAGTATCGCCACGGCCAGCGCCACCGAATTCTCGGCCACCAGCAACACGCGGTCACCAGCGCGCACGCCGGCCGCCTCCAGCTGCAACGCGACCTGAGAGACCAGTCCGCCCAGTTCTGCATAAGTGACATTGGTGCCGGCATCGCGCAGCGCCACACGCAATGGATGGGAGCGGGCCCAGGGCTGAAATGCCTGATCGATACGCAGCATGGAAAGCTTTCTCAGTAACGGAGCCGTCATTCTGCATTGCAGAACAATGAATGGCAAGTAGGCAGTGTCTGAGCGGCACCCGGAACACCGCGAATTTCCTGATGTTCCTTGCAGCATGTAGTTGTTGACAGCGTGCACAGCTCGCCATAAAGTACCGACACGTATTTATCAGTTCCACTGTGCAGAACATTTATCCGGAGTGAAGCATGTCCGAAGCAGTCAGTCAGCCCCTCCCCTCCCCACTCACCGTCGGCATCATCGGTTGCGGCGTGATGGGACGCGGCATCGCCCAGATTGCTGCACTGGCCGGTGCACGGGTCCATCTTGCCGATGGATTCGAGGGTGCCGCAGCGGCCGCCCGCGACACGCTCGCCACCACGTTCGATACCCTCGTCAACAAAGGCAAGCTGACGCCGGATGCCGCCAGCGCTGCGCTGTCGCGCCTGCATCCCTGCGCCGTGTTATCCGAGCTGGCCGACTGTGACTTGATCGTCGAAGCCATCGTCGAGGACCTTGCCGCAAAAAAGACCTTGTTTGCCACACTGGAAACCATCGTCAGCAGCACTACCATCCTCGCCTCGAATACCTCGTCGCTGTCGGTGACCTCGATTGCCGCCGGTTTGCAGCATCCGCGACGCGTCGCCGGCTTCCACTTTTTCAATCCGGTGCCGGTGATGAAAATCGTCGAAGTCATCGGCGGCATCCTGACCGACGAACAGATCGTCGAACAGTTGCTGGTGCTCGGACAGCAATGGGGCCACACCGCCGTGCGCGCCAAAGATACACCGGGCTTCATCGTCAATCATGCCGGACGTGGTTTCGGCACCGAAGGCTTGCGGGTGCTGTCGGAAGGCGTGACGGCGATCCCGACACTCGACCGCATCCTGCGCGACACCGCCGGTTTCAAGCTCGGCCCCTGTGAATTGATGGACATGACCGGGCTGGATGTCTCACATCCGGTAATGGAATCGATCTATCGCCAGTATTTCGAGGAGCCGCGTTTTCGTCCGCAAGGCCTGACGCGACAAATGCTGGTGGCGGGACTGCTCGGCAAAAAGACCGGGCGCGGTTTCTACCAGTACGATGCCGCCGGCAAAAAAATCACCGAGCCCGCCATCGCACTGCCGCAACGTACACCGAAATCGGTCTGGCTCAGCCGGGCCCATCCGGCACTGGCCGAACGCCTGCTCGCCGCCGGCCATGTCTTCGAATCCTCGGAGCGCCCCTCGGCCGAAGCGCTGTGCATCGTCACGCCGCTCGGACAGGACTGCACCGCCTGCGTGGTGAGCGAAGGACTCGACGCCCGTCGCACCGTCGCCATCGACGCCCTGTTCGACAGCTCTGTCCACCATGTCCTGATGACCAACCCGGCCACCGACCCAGACTATCTGGCGCAAGCCTGCAGCCTGTTCGGCAGCAACGGTGCGCACATCAGCGTGATCCGCGACAGCGCCGGACTAGTGGCGCAACGCGTAGTCGCCCACATCATCAACATCGCCTGCGAAATCGCCCAGCAAGGCATCGCACAGCCGGTCGATATCGACCGTGCAGTCGTGCTCGGGCTGGGCTATCCGCACGGCCCGCTGGCCTGGGGCGATCAGTTGGGCGCAGCAACCGTGTTGCACATACTGACCACAATCCAGCAACAGACCGGCGATGCACGTTACCGGCCCAGCGCGTGGTTGCAGCGGCGCGCCGTACTTGGTTTGTCACTGCTGTATCAGGAATCCTGAAATAGGTCACACTGACCCACCCCATTCTTACGAGGAACATCATGAAAAAATCCGCACAATTTCATTGGGACGACCCGCTGCTGCTGGACCAGCAACTGACCGACGAAGAACGCATGGTGCGCGATGCCGCACAGGCCTACTGTCAGGACAAATTGCAGCCGCGGATACTGGACGCCTTCCGCCACGAAAAAATGGATGCCTCGATTTTCCGCGAGATGGGCGAACTCGGCCTGCTCGGCCCGACCATTCCGGAACAATACGGCGGCCCCGCGCTGAACTATGTCTGCTACGGCCTGATCGCCCGCGAAGTCGAACGGGTCGACTCCGGTTATCGCTCGATGATGAGCGTGCAATCATCGTTGGTGATGACCCCGATTTTTGAATTCGGTACTGAAGAACAGCGCCAGCGCTTTCTGCCAAAACTGGCCACCGGCGAATACATCGGCTGCTTCGGCCTGACCGAACCGGACCATGGTTCCGACCCCGGCTCAATGGTCACGCGCGCACGCAAGGTCCCCGGCGGCTATGCGCTGACCGGCAGCAAAATGTGGATTTCGAATTCGCCGATCGCCGACGTGTTCGTGATCTGGGCCAAGGATGATGAAGGCGCGATCCGCGGTTTCCTGCTCGAAAAAGGCATGGCCGGTTTGTCGGCACCCGCCATCCACGGCAAGTTCGGATTGCGCGCCTCGCTGACCGGCGAGATCGTGATGGATAACGTGTTCTGTCCCGAAGAAAATGCCTTCCCGGATATCCGTGGCCTGAAAGGTCCTTTCACCTGTCTGAATGCTGCGCGCTACGGTATCGCCTGGGGTGCGTTGGGTGCCGCTGAATCGTGCTGGCATATCGCGCGCCAGTATGTGCTGGACCGCAAGCAGTTCGGCAAGCCGCTCGCGGCCAACCAGCTGATCCAGAAAAAACTGGCCGACATGCAGACCGAAATCACGATGGGCCTGCAAGGTGTGCTGCGGCTCGGACGCATGAAAGACGAAGGCACGGCTGCGGTGGAAATTACCTCAATGATGAAGCGCAATTCGTGCGGCAAGTCACTCGATATCGCACGGGTTGCCCGCGACATGCTGGGCGGGAATGGCATCTCGGACGAGTACGGCGTGATCCGTCACATGGTCAACCTGGAAGTCGTCAATACCTACGAAGGCACGCACGATATCCATGCGCTGATCCTGGGTCGTGCGATGACCGGCATCCAGGCATTCAGCAGCTGAAACAACCTGGCCGACACACTCAACATTAGACCGTAGAGACGAGACCCGCATGGATCTGAATTTCAGCAACGACGAGCAAGCATTCCGTTTGGAGGTACGCAATTTCATTGTGCACAATCTGCCTGCGGATATCCGGCAAAAGGTCACGCAGGGCTGGATCCTCGGGCGTGACGATTACCTGCGCTGGCAGCACCTGCTGCATGCGCAGGGCTGGGGCGCGCCATCATGGCCGCAGGCCTTTGGCGGCACGGGCTGGAATGCCACGCAACAGTATATTTTCGAAGAAGAATCGGCTGCCGCCGGTGCGCCGCGGGCAGTGCCGTTCGGCCTGAAAATGGTCGCGCCGGTGCTGATGCAGTTCGGCTCGCCAGCGCAACAGCAACGCCATCTGCCAAAAATTCTGGCAGGCCAGGAGTGGTGGTGCCAGGGCTATTCCGAACCGGGCGCGGGCTCCGACCTGGCATCGGTGAAGACCAGTGCGGTGCGCGATGGCGATGCGTATGTGGTGAATGGCCAGAAAACCTGGACCACGCTGGGCCAGTACGCCGACTGGATTTTTTGCCTGGTGCGCACCGATCCGGAGGTCAAGCCGCAACGCGGGATTTCATTCCTGTTGATCGACATGACATCGCCCGGCATCACGGTGCGTCCGATCATTACGATGGATGGCGCCCACGAGGTCAATGAAGTCTGGTTCGACAATGTGCGCGTCCCCGTCGACAACCTGGTCGGCACCGAAAATCAGGGCTGGACCTACGCCAAATTCCTGCTGGGCCACGAGCGCACCAACATCGCCGGCATCGGTATCGCCAAGCGCGAACTGGCGCGACTCAAACGTGTCGCAGGCCGGCAAATGAAGCACGGCAAACCGCTGCTGCAAGACCCGCTGTTCGGTGCGCGCGTGGCCCAGATCGAGATCGACCTGATGGCACTGGAGATCACCAACCTGCGCGTGCTGGCGGCCGAATCCGAACGTCGCACGCCGGGTCCGGAAGCGTCGATCCTGAAGATCAAGGGCACCGAAATCCAGCAGGCGATTACCGAATTGCTGACGCAAGCCGTTGGTCCGTATGCGCTGCCACTGCGACGCGATGCGATGGCCAGCGGTTTCGACGGCGAGGCAGTCGGACCCGAAGATGCTACGGCACTCGCTGCCAGCTATCTCAACATGCGCAAGCTGTCGATCTACGGCGGCTCGAACGAAATTCAAAAGAACATCATCGCGCAGATGATTCTGGGACTCTGACATGGACTTTACTTTTACCGACGAGCAGAACATGCTGCTCGATACGACTCGCCGCTTTGTCGGCAAGGACTACGACTTCGCCACACGCAGGGAGATCAAGGATGGCGCCGCGCACGGATTGAGCCCGGCCGTCTGGCAAGGTTTTGCCGACCTCGGCTTGCTCGGATTGCTGGTGCCCGAAGCCGACGACGGACTCGGCGGCAGCACCATCGACACGATGCTGGTGATGACGGTGATGGGCGAGGCACTGGTGCTGGAACCGTACCTGGCCAGCGCAGTGCTGGCGACCACGCTCGTAGCGCGCCTGGGCAACCCGACGCAGCGCGCGCACCTGTTGCCGGCACTGATGGCAGGAGAGTTGATTGCGGTACCGGCACTCGATGAAGCCGGCAGCCGTTTCGACTGGCGCGAGATCGCGACACACGCCACAGTCGACGGTGACGGCTTTGTGCTGCACGGTCACAAGTGCCTGGTCGTGCATGCTGCCTCGGCGCAGTTGCTGCTGGTCAGCGCACGCATGCCGGATGGCCGGCTCGGCGTGATCGGCATACCGCGCGATACCGCCGGCGTCCGGCTGGTGTCGTATCAGACCGTCGATGGCGTGCCCGCCAGCGAGGTGTTTCTGGTCAACGTGAAGGTGGCACGGGATGCCATGCTGAGCAGCGGCGACGCCGAATCGGCACTCTCCGACGTACGCGATCTCGGCCTCGCCGCCGTGTGCGCTGAAGCAGTGGGCATCGTCGACAAACTGCTCGCCGCCACCGTCGCCTACGCGCGCGATCGCCAGCAATTTGGCGTGCCCATCGGAAAATTCCAGGCCCTGCAACACCGCATGGCCGACATGGTCCTGCACATCGAACAGGCACGCTCGATGAGCTATCTGGCAGCAGTCCGGTGTACCGATCCGGATCTGGCGCTACGAGCACATGCCCTGTCGGCTGCCAAGGTCGTGATCGGCCAGGCCTGCCGCTTTGTCGGGCAACAGGCGGTACAACTGTTTGGCGGAATGGGCGTGACCGATGAGCTGATCGTCAGTCATTATTTCAAGCGACTGATGGCGATCGAACTGCAGTTTGGCAGTACCGACCAGCATCTGGAAGCCTTCGCAGCGCAATTGGTCAGCGCCTGATTGCAGGCCCTGCATTGCCCTTCCGAAAACCCTGAATGCCGCTATACCTTCATCGGCAGAATCACCATTTGCAAGCCGTCAAAATGCAGGCGCCGCTGGATCGCCAGCGCGGCCTGATTGTGCAGCAGGCGTATGAACCAGTTGTCGGCTTCGAAGATGAGCTTGCTGGTGAAGAAAATGGCGTTCGGATATTCCTTGCTGATTGACGCGCACAGGGTCGTCACTTCATTGACGACATCCGTCCCGAAGCCTAGATAGGACGCCGAAGCCATCCCGTGGCTGTGACAAAAATCAACGAAGAACTTCAGCGTCGCCTCGGCCTCTACCCGCATCAATTCGACCGCACCTTCGCCACCGTACGCATGCGAATCCACCGTGCGCGCATTGACGAAAATGAAGTTCTTGAAATGCCCCGGAAACATGCGCTGGACCCACAGCAGGGCGTGCAATCCGCCGCCACGCGAGGTGCCGACAATGAACACGGCAGTCTGGTCATCCGGGTTCGGCAACACCGGCCCCACTTGCGGACCGAATGGCTGGTTGGCAAACACCTGATCGACTGACCGGATCGCTTCCTTGGTTTGGCTGTAATGGTTGCGGATGTAAATACACAGCGCGGCGATGGCGGCAATAATGACTGCAGTGGCCCATCCGCCGTCCGTAAATTTCTCGATTAGCAGCACCACCAGAATGCTGGCGCAAATAACAAACCCCACCAGCGACAACAGGAAACGGCGCAGCCAGTGATCAAGTTCCTTGCGATGACGCCACCAGTACAGGCACAGGCCGAAGAGCGAGATGGCAAACGTCAGGAACACCGAAATCGAATACAGCACCACCAGCAGCGTGACGCTACCCCGGGTCCAGAACAGGATGGCCAGCGCCGCCACACCCATCACCAGAATGCCGTTTTGTGTCACCAGCCGGGTCGACAGGTAACGGAATTTATGCGGCACCCAGGAGTCCGCCGCCATGTTCGACAACACCGCTGGCCCACCCAGAAAACCGGTGTTGGCTGCCACGAACAGTAGCCCAGCCTCGAACGCCAGCACCACGATCAACACGATCCGGCTGGTCCAGTCACCGAGCCTGAGACTGTCGATGATGGCCTTGAACGTGGTCGCATTCAGGGTCTGTCCTTCGACCGGTCGTGCATCCCACAGCAGGTACAGCAGGATGATGCCGCTGGCCGTGAAGGCCAGCGAGAGTGCCATGTAGAACATCGTCATCTTGCCGGTATGGACGCGTGGCTCGGCCAGGATATTGACGTTATTGGAGACCGCCTCCAGACCTGTGTAGGTACCACCGCCTTGCGAGTACGCCAGCAACAACATCCCGGACACCGCGATCCAGCCGATATTACCGGCCAGCTGTGTCGTCTCGGCCAGCGTATTCGGTATCAACCCGGGCAGATTATCGGCATGGGCAACGATGCCATACACGATCAGGAATAAGTGCGTGACCACAAAGCCCAGAAAAATCGGCAACAGAATTTTGATCGCCTCTTTCATCCCGCGTAAATTCAGTACGATCAGCATGCCGATCACCAGCACTTCGGCCCACAATTTGTAGGCATGAAACCCGAGTGGCAGCAACGACGCCACCGCCTCCACACCAGCCGCCACCGAAATCGCCACCGTCAGCACATAGTCGAGAATCAGCGCGCACCCGGCCACCAATCCCATGTAGGGGCCTACCAGCCTGGATGCCACCCGATAACCGCCTCCACCGGTAGGAAACAGCTCGATCACCTGGTTGTATGCCAGCGCGATGATGAACACCGTCAGCGCGGTCGCAATCGCCATGTACAACCCGAGATGGGTGTGTTGGCCGAGCGCACGGAAGGTTTCCTCCGGACCGTAGGCCGACGACGACAAGCCATCCGCGCCGAGCCCGACCCAGGCCAGGAACGCCACCAGTGCCAGCGAATGCCGGGTCTCGCTTTTCAGCGGATCGAGCGCTTTGCCCAGGACGATTTCACGAATTTTTTTGAAACGCATCATTGTTAGCAGCCGCAGTGCACGGCAGGGTGAAATACACAGGAATCATAACCGCGAAGGCGACGGAGCAACCACACAATCAATGCGCTTGCGTGGTTGCTCCGCGCGGGTTAATCGGACATAATGCTGCCTGCGTCGCCCGAGTGATGGAATTGGTAGACGTAGCGGACTCAAAATCCGCCGCCGCAAGGCGTGCCGGTTCAAGTCCGGCCTCGGGCACCAGGATTTCAGCAAAAAGCGCAGACTTGTTCTGCGCTTTTTGCATTTCCTCTCTAAAATCCCCACCCCTTGAATTTCAACTCTCTACGCTGAATTCGGCGCCGCGAATTCTCTGCAAGAATCCCGCGCCCAGTGCTCACCGTGAAAAGGATGCGGTTTTTTAATCTGCTGCCAGCGACAGTCCCGGCAAAATCATCCGGCGTCGATATACTGGGCTTCGCTAACATCCCGATCATCATGCCAGCCGACCACAACGAAGCGACCAATCACCATGCCCGTATCACTGGACCATCTGCTCGTCGTCGGGATTTCTTCCCGTGCGCTCTTCGATCTGGAAGTTGAGGAAACCTTGTTTCAGGAACAAGGACTGGAAGCCTATCGCCAGCATCAGCTGGATCATGAGGACCAGGTTCTCAAACTGGGCGCGGGTTTTGCGCTGGTGCGGGCACTGCTGAAACTCAACGCGCTGACCCATAACCAGCGCTTTGTGGAGGTCGTGATCATGTCGCGCAACTCGTCCGAAACCTCGATGCGTATTTTCAACTCGATCGCTCATTACGACCTCGACATTACCCGTGCAGTGCTGTCGGGTGGCGCACCGCTGTCGCCATATTTGCGTGCATTCAATGTCAGCCTGTTCCTGTCACTGCATGAAGACGATGTGCAGGCAGCGGTGGACTCGGGCGTGGCGGGTGCACTGCTGTATCAGAAACCTGAAAATTTACTGGAAGAACTGGACCAGATCCGGATTGCTTTCGATGGCGATGCGGTTATTTTTTCCGATGAATCGGAGCGGATTTTCCAGACACAGGGCATTGAGGCATTCGAACGGCACGAGCGGGAAAATGCACTGAAGCCGTTACCCGAAGGTCCGTTTGCACGCCTGTTGAAGGCGCTGTCATTCATCCAGAATAATTTCAAGGCGACCAACGGAAAGCCGCAGCCAATTCGAACCGCGCTGGTGACAGCGCGCTCGTCTCCGGCACACGAGCGCGTCATCAGGACATTGCGGGCCTGGGACGTGACGATCGATGAGACATTTTTCATGGGAGGGGTCGCGAAGTCGGATGTGCTGGCGGCGTTCAAGCCGCATATGTTTTTCGATGACCAGCCGGGTCATTGCGACCGGGCATCGACGGTTGTACCGACCGGACGCGTACCGCTCAAGTTGCTCTGAATTTCGGCTCGGCGATGGCTCTGCGTTGCCCATGAAAAAAGCCGCCTGCCAGATTGGCAGACGGCTTTCAGTCCATCAGTGCGCCCGAAGCCTAGCGTTACCTGTCAGCGCTGGGCAATGGCATCCACCACGCACAATGCGGTCATGTTGACGATCCGGCGCACGGTCGCTGACGGGGTCAGGATGTGCACTGGCTTGGCGCAACCGAGCAAGATCGGACCAATCGCAATACCGTTACCCGCCGCCACCTTGAGCAGGTTGTAGGCGATATTGGCGGCGTCCATGTTCGGCATGACGAGCAAGTTGGCGTCGCCGGTCAACGGCGAGTCCGGCATCATCTTGTTGCGCAGCTTGGTGTCGAGCGCAGCATCGCCATGCATCTCGCCATCAATTTCGAGGCCCGGCGCGTCGCGCTGGATGATGGCAAGGGCCGCACGCATTTTCCTGGCCGATTCGCTGTTGCTGGAACCGAAGCTGGAATGCGACAGCAGCGCGGCACGTGGCAACAAGCCAAAGCGCTTCATCTCTTCTGCAGCAAGAATCGTGATCTCGGCCAGTTGCTCGGCGGTCGGATTTTCGTTGACGTGGGTGTCGACGAGTACCAGCTGGCGGTCCGGCAGGATCAGGCCGTTCATCGCGGCATAGACGTTCACGCCTTCGCGCTTGCCCAGTACCTGGTCGATGTAATGCAAGTGCAGCGCGGTGGTGCCGAAGGTGCCGCAGATCATACCGTCGGCATGATTCTTGTGGATCATCATCGCGCCGATCAGCGAATGGCGGCGACGCATTTCCAGCTTGGCCCACTGCTCGGTGACACCTTTACGGACAGTCATTGCGAGGTAGGTCTGCCAGAAATCGCGGTACCGATCGTCCTGATCCGGATTGATGACTTCAAAATCGATATGCGGTTTCAGGCGCAGGCCGAACTTTTCAATGCGCTGCTCCAGCACCGCCGGACGACCGACCAGGATCGGTTTGGCCAGGCGCTCGTCGACGACGACCTGTACTGCGCGCAAAACGCGTTCTTCTTCACCTTCGGCGAACACGATGCGCTTGAGTTCGTCGGGGGCGTTCTTGGCCAGCTGGAACAGCGGCTTCATGAACGTGCCGCTGTGGTAGACGAACTGCTGCAGGCGGTCGCGGTAGGCATCCATGTCCACGATCGGACGTGCTGCGACACCCGAGTCCGCAGCGGCCTTGGCGACCGCTGGCGCAATCTTCATCATCAGGCGCGGATCGAACGGTTTCGGGATCAGGTATTCACGACCAAAGCTGAGATTGGCAATGCCGTAGGTCGTCGCAACGATATCGGACTGCTCGGCCTGCGCCAGCTCGGCGATGGCATGGACCGACGCGATTTCCATTTCACGCGTGATGGTAGTGGCGCCGCAATCGAGCGCGCCGCGGAAAATATACGGAAAGCACAGGACGTTGTTGACCTGGTTCGGATAGTCCGAACGGCCAGTGGCGATGATCGCATCGCCGCGTACTGCCATGACTTCTTCCGGCAGGATTTCCGGTGTCGGATTGGCCAGTGCAAACACCAGCGGGTTGACCGCCATGCCCTTGACCATGTCTTGCTTGAGGACGCCACCGGCTGACAGACCGAGGAAGATGTCGGCGCCGGGCATCACATCGGCCAGCGTGCGTGCATCGGTGACCTGCGCAAAACGCGACTTGTCCGGGTCCATCAGTTCAACCCGGCCTTCGTAGACGACGCCGGCCAGGTCGGTGACGAAAATGTTCTTGATCGGGAATCCGAGATCGACGATCAGGTCGAGGCAAGCCAGCGCTGCGGCGCCCGCGCCACTGACGACCAGTTTGCAGTTGGCGATATCCTTGCCGACCACCTTCAATCCGTTCAGGATGGCGGCGCCAACGATGATGGCGGTGCCGTGCTGGTCATCGTGGAAGACCGGAATTTTCATGCGGTCGCGCAGTTTGCGCTCGATGTAAAAACATTCCGGCGCTTTGATGTCTTCGAGGTTGATGCCGCCGAATGTGGGCTCCAGCGAGGCGATGATGTCGCACAGCTTGTCCGGATCGAGTTCGTTGATTTCGATGTCGAAGACGTCGATGCCGGCGAATTTCTTGAACAGCACGCCCTTGCCTTCCATCACCGGTTTTGACGCCAGCGGTCCGATATTGCCCAGTCCGAGCACGGCGGTGCCGTTGGTGATGACAGCGACCAGGTTGCCACGCGCGGTGTAGCGGAACGCATTGGCGGGATCGGCGACGATTTCTTCGCAAGCAGCAGCGACACCGGGCGAATAGGCCAGGGCCAGGTCGCGCTGGTTGGTGAGTTGTTTGGTGGGGGTGACGCTGATTTTTCCGGGAGTGGGAAACTCGTGGTATTCGAGAGCTGCCTGGCGTAGTTGCTGGCGAATCTCTTCTTTTTTCTCGATCATCGAATCCATCTCTGCAGCCTTCCTGTTGAGTTTCATAACGTGGTCTTGGATTTTAGCAGAGCAGGAAGCCCGTTTTGATAGGTATTTGTACCAAGGGAGCCTTCCAAAAGTGATAGATGACCCTCTTCCGGAAGCGCAGTGGTCGCCGACAACGATCCGACGAATATCGACAATCAATTTCTGTCAGGTTACTAAAATTGGTATTCTGCGGTCTTGTCGGTAGCGTTGCTGCACAACCTCTTCCTGAACCAATGAACCAATGAACCCTGTCATCATTATCGGCGCCGGCCTTGCCGGCTACACGCTCGCACGCGAATTTCGCAAGCTCGACAACGTGTCTCCACTCACGATCATTACGTCAGACAGCGGCGGCTTCTATTCAAAGCCCATGCTGTCGAATGCCTACGCTCAGGGGAAATCGGCCAGTCAACTGGTCAGCCAGACCAGGGAGCAAATGGCGACGCAACTCGATGCAACGATTCTTGCCAAAACACGCGTCAACGCAATCGATCCCGCGCGCAAGTGCGTCAATACAGATCAGGGCGAGATGGCCTACGAACAGTGTGTGATTGCGGTGGGCGCACAACCTATCCGCTTGGCGATTCCCGGCAATGCCGCTACAGGGATACTGGCCGTCAATCACATCGACGACTATGCGGCGTTTCGCTTGCGGTGTGAGCGCGACCAGAGCGGCAAGGGAATCCGTATCGCCATATTGGGCGCCGGACTGATCGGATGCGAGTTCGCTGACGATCTGACCGGCGGCGGGCATCGGGTCACGCTGATTGATCCCAATACCTTGCCGCTGGCAGCACTGGCATCTCCTGCGCTCTCACGCGGACTGCAGTCGGCGCTGGAGAACAAAGGGGTGAAGCTGATGCTGGGAACTACCGCCTCGTCAGTCGACCAGGCTGATCGCGCGATTCGGGTTAGCCTGGCCAATGGCAGCAGTATCGATGTGGATCTGGTGTTATCAGCAGTCGGCTTGCGGCCGGATGTGGCACTGGCAGCTGCAGCCGGCTTGCAAGTTCATCGCGGCATCGTGGTCGATTCATTTGGTCGCACAACCGCACCTGCTATCTATGCGCTGGGTGACTGCGCAGAATACACGGCAGGTAACATGGCGATGGGTCAGATCTTGCCGTACATCGCTCCACTGATGACCGCCGCCCGCGCAATTGCCAGGACGCTCTCTGGAACACCGACTGTCATTGATCTGAAGCCCTCGCCGGTTCTCGTCAAGACACCAAGTTATCCGCTGGCGCTGGTTGCACCCGCGCCGCAGGAGGTGGCTTCAGGACACTGGATCGAGACGTCTGGCGGTGTGCAGACCATTGCTCGTTTTTATGATCGACATGGCGTCATGACCGGATTTGGTGTTGCCCCGCAGGATGCGGCAACGCGTCAGCAATTGATGGCAGCGCTCGGGACACCGGCAACTAGCTCGCCGGGAAGCAATTGAGGTCCGTTCCGCACTGATAAAAAGTCATTGCCGGTAGCGAAGCATCAGTACCGGCTGTTTCTTTTTTTTTGCAGTTCGGTTGTCCGTCACACTCGGCTCCGTAACCGTGTCGTACGTACGCTGTGGCACATTCGGCATCGCCTCGTTGGAAGCGATTACCTGGCTGACTTGCGCTCGGGTAAGGGTTTCCAGCACATTATCTGGCGCTGGGCCCCTGCCCGATGCAGGCTTCCGTGATGAAGGAGTGACGGCTGCATCAGGAACAACCGTTTCCACTACCGAGTTACGTACCGGGGGCAATACCGGAGCTAACTGATTTTTTTTTTGCGGAACCGCCTGCGATGCTTTCTCTGCTTCCAGAATCTCGCGGGCCTTTGCTGCAATCGCCGACTGCCTGTTTGCCTGTATGCCGGTGAGGCCGGAAATGCGCGGCGTGATCAGGAACAGGCGCTCACGGTTACTGACACTATCGGAATTATTCTGGAACAGGCCACCGAAGAGCGGAATATCGCCGAGAACTGGAATTTTTTGCCGGTTTTGTGTTTTTGCTTCCGAGTGGTAACCGCCGATGAGCAAAGTATGTTGTGGCTCGATGATCGCCTGCGTCGTAATGGTGGACCGTGTGACGTTGGTACTTGATGCAGCGTCGGCGGAAAAAGCGCCATCTTCAATATTGATGTCGAGCCGCACCCGTGTCAGGGCACCTTCACGCACAATGCGCGGCGTCACCTTCAGCATCGTACCGACATTGACATTGGCAAGATCGACGACACGCTCACCAACCAGTGGCAGGTAGCGGCTCTGGCTGAGATCCAGAACGGCCGCGATGTTTTCCAGTGTGGAAATCGTTGGCTTTGCCAGGACACGGGCGTCTCCCTTGTTTTCCATCGCCGTCAGCCGAGCGTAGAAATTAGCCGCATTCTTGATCATGAGCGTCGAACCCGAGATCGGCAAAGACGCGCCAAGTGAGTTTGTCGACGTGCCATTGAACGTGGCACTAATGTTGCCGGCATTGAAGCCCCATTCGGCACCGAGGGCATTGAGCTGACTCCGGTCGATGTCGACAATCAGTGCTTCGATCTCGATTTGCTGCGGTTCGATATCCAGCTCGGTAATGAGCGCCTGGTACATCGCCCGCTTGTTGCCACTGTCGTAAATGATGATCGCGTTAAGGGATTGATCTGCATCGATTTTCACGCCCTGGCTTTTTTGTTTTGAAGAACGTTTGGAGTCCTCCTGATCGCCATCGTCGCCATTCGAATGAGCACCGCCGTTGTAGTCGCGGGCCTGGGACAGCAGAGTGCGGCTGGACTCGCCATTACCCTGGCTGGACGACAGTTCTCTGGCGCTGCCGCGACCTGATTTCCCGAGACGCGACCGTTTGTCGCTGGACGATGTGAATTCGTTCTGACCGGAAAAGTTTTGTGGAGAGGAAGTATTCAGTAATCCCGACAAGATAGTCTTCACACCCGGAATCACGTTGTCGCCCTGGCCGCGGGTGCTGATCGTACGATCCGTTGCACTGGCGTATTTGAGCCGAAACACCATCAATTGTTTTTCGGTCCCACCGGTTTTTTTTGCTTCTCCCGTTGGCAGCAGTGTTTCACGCACCAGTTCGACATATTGACGCGGACCGCTGACGAGCACGGTGCCTTCATCCGGCATTTCCCCCCAACCGAATCGGGCATCGAATAAACCCAATCCGATGAGCGCTGCCTTGGCATCCTGTACGGCATCCTCTCCGACCTGAATGCGCATGGATGTCGCATCATTTGACCGGACGACATACAACGTGTCGTTGTACACAAACCATTTGAAGGCGTGCTTCGCTGACAACCTATCGAGAAACTCGGCGCCATTTGTTGCTTGAAACCGCCCTTGCAAAGTGACATCCGCAGGAATTGAGTTGAGCAACTTGACGCCGTATGTTGCACTGAATTCCTTGAGAACTCCATTGAGCGTCATGCCTGTTGCATTGATGGCAAAGCCGGTGGCTTTCCAGCTCGTGGGTACAGCGGCGGTCGCGATTGGCACAGAGGTCAGTGAAAGCATTAGCGTCAATAGCACTGACAGTCCACAGCGACGAAATACATTGACCGATTTGTCTGATCCGGCAGGCTGGATCCTTCGGACGAACTTTTGTGCGCGGTTCATAAAGCATCCTTTGAGCGATAAATGACAGAACAACGCGGTCAAACCAGCAAGCGCACGGTGAAGTTCAACGTGAAAGCAACGCTCTGAACCGCAATTCCTCCTTGGATCGGGAAGTGACTTTTGGCGATTCAGTAGTGGATCCCAAAAGGGATTGGCAGAGGTCTAGCTGATTGAGTAGTTGTTCAAGGGCTGGCTCTGCCGCTTGCCATGAATGTACATTCGGTAGCCAGTGAGTCAGCAGGACGCGGTTACCGGAACCATCAACCGCGATACCCGCGTCAAACAACAGCGCCCAGGAAAAACCTTGTTCGAGAAGTGTCTGCAATGCCTGCGGCGAGGATTTCGCACCTAGTTCAGCCGACAACACAGCGCCACCAGGAAACAGCTTCAGACAAATCTTCGCTCCGTCAAATTCGGTAATCCGATTGATGGACAAACTGCTCAAGACGTTATGAAGTTGCGCCTCAGTCATGACCGTTGCTCAATGCGACTCGCTCATGACTGTTTTTTTGGCCTTCTCATGCAATTTTAGCGTGGCATCCATCGCCTGCTGTGTAATCTGGCGCTTTTGAATCAGCGCGAAAAATTCGGCCGGGTCCGGCTCTTCACCATGCATCGCACTATCGAAATGATGATCAAGTTTTTCGTTGGCATCGTCGTAACGTGTATTGAGTCTTCGTAATACTGGATTTACGTCATTAGCAGCCATGTCAGCCTCGGGAAGTAGGTGTTCGGTTTTTCGGGTGCTCTTCCATGAGTCGCAACAAGCTTGCTTTAGTTCAAATTAAACAAGAAGTCGTTGCTTGATCGTCCGTGCAAGACCGAATCGTCGCTATCAGAAATACAAAAATTACTTTTGCGTTTTTCAACGGAAGGTGTCGAGCCAGTATCCGTTTTACAGTACCGGCCTGCCCACACTGCAAGCGTTGAAGTGAACCGGGAGGTCTCAGCTCGGTGAAGGTTTGTTCGTAGCGTATGTCTTAACGCTAAGGATTCGGTCCAAGGTTCGACGGTGAGGGATGCTGGAGCTTTATCTCGCAAGAATCAGCAGATTGGTGGTAAGCGCCTCACGAGCAACGTCTTGACCAGTGCTACTTTTAACGAATACGAGATTTAGCGCGAAG
>NZ_BAAAZE010000008.1:457742-1019610 GCF_039536745.1 Actimicrobium antarcticum | reverse complement strand
CGAGAGTATGGAGGTTTGCCGCGCTGCCGTCAACTGTTTCGTTGCCGTGTTCTGCTGGTTACTGCCAGCAAAACCTGCGCTCCTTGATCAACTGCTACCAAAAGAACGCCTGCGCTTCAAACCCTTACTTACTGCGTACTGCTGCCCGTCTCTCGACGGGAGCCGAACTATATCAAATACCCCGGAAGGCTGGCAAGTATTTGGTATAAATAATTTCAAGGTTTCTTGTCAGACTTACGTTCGTGCCCGATCTCCGCGATCACTGCTTGAAATTCAGCGACATCCTCGAAACTCTTGTAGACCGACGCAAATCGGATATAGGCAATCTTGTCGAGGCGTTTGAGCTCATGCATGACCAGTTCGCCGATATACCCGGAAGTCACTTCGCGCTCGCCACTGGACCGAATTTTTTCTTCAATGCAATGAACCGCTGCGTCGACTGCTTCGGCAGGGACCGGACGCTTACGCAACGCAAGCATCAGGCTTCCACGCAACTTGCTGGAATTGAATTCGGTCCGGCTGCCGTTCTTTTTGACGATAGCAGGCATGATCAGTTCGATGCGCTCATAGGTAATGAAACGCTTCTCACAATTCGCGCAGCGCCGCCGCCGGCGTATGGCATCGCCCTCTTCCAACACACGCGTATCTAATACCTGCGTGTCGCCGTGCTGACAGAATGGACATTTCATTTTGCAGATACCGGACAGTGGCACTTAAAGTAAGGGCCCAAGGCGTTCCGGGCTACGCAGGAACCGGCACCAAAACCGGCCCCCTTTTTTTCCAAATCAACCGTAGACAGGGAAAGCCTTCGTGAGTTGCTGCACTTCTGTTTTCACCCGCTCGATCGTTGCCGCATCATGCGGATTGTCCAGCACGTCCGCGATGAGATGACCAACCTTGGCAGCTTCCACTTCGGTGAATCCACGGGTTGTCATTGCCGGACTTCCCAGTCGAATACCCGAAGTCACGAATGGCTTTTCGGGATCGTTTGGAATCGCATTTTTATTACAGGTCATGTGCGCCGAACCAAGAATGGCTTCAGCCTCTTTCCCTGTGATGTTCTTCGATCGCAAATCCACCAGCATGACATGCGACTCGGTACGCCCGGACACAATACGCAATCCGCGCTGGATCAAGGCTTTTGCAAGCGCATCGGCGTTTTTCACCACTTGCTGCTGGTAAATCTTAAACTCTGGCGACAGCGCTTCTTTGAACGCAACCGCTTTAGCCGCAATCACGTGCATCAGCGGCCCACCCTGAATTCCGGGGAAGATCGCCGAATTGATCATTTTTTCGAACTCGGCTTTCATCAGGATGATTCCGCCGCGCGGTCCACGCAACGACTTGTGCGTCGTCGACGTCACGAAATCGGCGTGCGGCACCGGGCTAGGATAAACACCAGCAGCGATCAGTCCCGAGTAGTGCGCCACATCAGCCAGGAAGTAAGCTCCGACTTCCTTTGCAATTTTTGCAAAGCGCTCGAAATCGATCCGCAGCGAATAGGCTGATGCGCCGGCAATAATCAGTTTCGGCTTGTGCTCCCGAGCCAACGCCTCCATCGCTTCATAGTCGATTTCTTCTGCGGCATTCAAGCCATAAGAAACCGCCTTGAACCATTTGCCGGACATGTTAAGTGACATACCGTGCGTCAGATGACCGCCTTCAGCCAAGGACATACCCAAAATCGTATCGCCCGGTTTCAATACGGCAAAAAACACCGCCTGGTTTGCCTGGGAACCGGAATTCGGTTGCACATTGGCGGCTTCTGCACCAAACAATTGCTTGATGCGATCAATCGCAAGCGTTTCAGCCACGTCGACATATTCGCAACCACCGTAATAACGCTTGCCTGGATAGCCTTCAGCGTACTTGTTGGTGAGCTGCGAACCCTGCGCTTCCATCACCGCAGGCGACGCGTAGTTTTCAGAAGCGATCAACTCGATGTGATCTTGCTGGCGCGCTGTTTCCAGTTGCATTGCTGCCCACAATTCCGGGTCAGTCTTGGCGATGGTGAGGTCTTTATTGAACATGGGGTACTCCAATCGATGAACGTGCAATAGGTCATTGCAAAGATCAACTGAGGCGCCAATAGGAAGTGACAGGCAGCCTCAGTCGTGCGCTCCATTTTTGGGCTGCCCAGGCGAACGGCTGATGAAAATCTCACGTTCCCCGGTGGTATCCACCTTGTCGTCGGCTTTGAAAAAAGCCGACTTTTCGCCAGTCACGTGAGCTGAAATGGTACGAAATTGTAAGTGAACGCGCTGCTTTCAGCAAGACAGCCGACAATCCGCGCGGATCGTAGTGGCCGTTTCGGCTACAATTTTGACCATTGTCAGTTCGAACCACACAAAGGAAAACCATGATTATTCTCATCACTGGCGCTACATCTGGCTTCGGCGCCGAAATGGCACGCAAATTTGCCGCGAACGGACACCAGGTCATTGCAACCGGCCGCAGGCGCGATCGACTCGACGCACTCAGTACCGAACTCGGCGCCAGCGTGCTGGCCGTAGAAATGGATGTCACTGACAAAGAATCAATCAAGCACGCACTGGCAAGCCTGCCAGCGGACTGGTGCGAAATCGATGTCCTGATCAATAACGCCGGACTGGCACTTGGCGTTGAGCCTGCCCAGCAAGCATCCCTCGATGACTGGGAAACCATGATCGAAACCAACTGCAAGGGCTTGGTCTCGATGACGCGCCTGATTCTTCCGCAAATGGTCGAGCGTGGCCGCGGCACGGTCATCAACATCGGATCGACCGCCGGTGCCTACCCGTACCCGGGCGGCAATGTATATGGCGCAACAAAGGCATTCGTGGATCAATTCACGATCAACTTGCGGGCCGACCTGGTCGGAACCGGTGTACGTGCCTCGAATATCGCACCCGGCCTGTCGGGCGGTACCGAATTCTCGAACGTCCGCATGAAAGGCAACGACGCCGCGGCAGCAAAAGTATACGAAGGAACGGTACCGCTGAGCGCCATCGACATCGCCGAAACCGCCTATTGGATCGCGACCTTGCCAGCACACGTGAACATCAATTATGTTGAAATGATGCCAACATGTCAGGGATTCTCGCCATTCACCATTAAACGCAATCCATAAAACGCCACCCATAAAACACGCCTTCGATGAACGCAGCCAATCAGCGCCTACCAGACAGCATCCCGCAGTCAGAATTTAGCTGGACGATTCGAGTGTATTACGAGGATACCGACGCAGGTGGTGTGGTCTTCTACGCCAACTATCTGAAATTTTTCGAACGTGCCCGTACCGAATGGTTGCGTGCTGCGGGCATCGGGCAACAGGCACTGTCCGAATCGGACGGTGTCATGTTCGTCGTGAAGAGCACCAGCGTCGACTATCATGCCCCCGCAAAATTAGATGATGAACTGAAACTAACTGTTGCGGTCGAACGGCTTGGACGGGCGTCGGTACAGTTTTTTCAGAAAGCGTGGAAAGTCACTGCATCCGGCTCAATGTTGCTTGCCGAAGGCAGGATCAAGGTCGGTTGCGTCGGCTGCGACAGCTTCCGGCCTAGCGCAATCCCGCAAGACATTTTGAATCGCATCCGGGAATAAACGCTGCGATGAACATCCGTTGCCGTCTATTTGAACGCTTCACCCGATTCACCCGATTAACAGCTGCAAACCGAACAGACCCTCAATGACCGTCACCCAAGACCTCTCTTTTCTTTCCCTGATCGCCAACGCATCGATACTGGTGCAACTGGTACTGGCACTGCTCCTCGCGGTATCCGTCATGAGCTGGACCTATATCTTTCGCAAAGTATTCGCGATCAAAAACGCTCAGTTGCAGACCGAAGAATTCGAACGCGCCTTCTGGGCGGGCGGCGACCTGAACACGCTCTATCAGGATGCAGCATCGACCCGCCGACGTACCGGTGCCGTTACCGGAGCACAGGAACGGATTTTTGCTGCCGGCATGAGCGAGTTCAACAAAGGCAAAGCCTCGATGTCCCAGCGCACTCCCGGGGACTCCGCAGTACTGATTGATGGCGCCCGACGCGCCATGCGCGCTGCCTATCAGCGTGAAATGGATGCCCTTGAATCGCACTTGTCGTTCCTGGCTTCAGTCGGCTCGGTCTCCCCTTACGTCGGACTGTTCGGCACCGTGTGGGGCATCATGAATTCATTTCGCGGACTCGCCAATGTGCAGCAGGCCACATTGACAGCGGTCGCACCAGGCATTGCCGAAGCGCTGATCGCGACTGCCATCGGGCTGTTCGCCGCCATCCCGGCCGTGGTTGCGTACAACCGCTTTTCGCATGACATCGATCGGTTATCGATCCGTTTCGAAAGCTTCGTCGAGGAGTTTTCGAATATTCTTCAGCGTCAGGCAAACTGACCATGAGCTCATCGATGCGCGGCAATCGTACCCGCAAATTCAAGGCTGAAATCAATGTCGTGCCCTACATTGACGTGATGCTGGTGCTGCTGATTATTTTCATGGTGGCGGCGCCCATCACTAATCCTGGCGTGATCAATTTGCCCAGCGCAGAAAAATCATCGCTGCCGCCGACCGAATATATTCAGATTTCCCTCAAGCCTGATTCCGCCTCCACCATCGGCATCAATGGTCAAAAAAGCGGCGGCGCACAACCGGAGTCCGCGTCCAGTCGTAGCGACCTGATGAAAAAGCTGCGCGACATCCACGAGGCGAATCCGGAATTGCCAGTGATGATCTCTGGCGACAAGGAAAGCCGCTACGACGATGTCATCCAGATTATTTCAGAGGCCAAGAAATTCGGCATTACGCGGGTCGGCCTCGCGACCAAATCCTGACATGGTCATGAAACCGGTGGCACCTTATTCCATACCCAAAGAGCCGGGTCGCGGGCGCGCTATTGCCATGGCGATTGCGGTTCATGGCGCCTTGCTGGCACTGCTGTGGATCGGAATCAGCTGGCAAAGCGAGACGCCGGTTGCGGTGGAAGCCGAGATCTGGAGTCCACAGATTCGTGAAGCTGCGCCCAAGCCGCGTCCGGAACCGGAGCCTCAGCCTGAAGTACGGCCTGAACCCAAACCAGTGGTGAAAGAAATTCCGGCACCGATACAAAAAGCGCCACCAAAGCCTGTTGAAAAGATCGAGCCAATCAAGCCACCCGATATCGCGCTCGAACAGGAAAAAAAGCGCAAGGCGGAACAACTCAAGGAACGGCTTGAAGAAGAACACCAGGAGAAGCTGAAAAAACTGGCGAAAGAAAAGCTGCTCGACAAAGAGAAGCAGGACAAGCTCGCCAAACAGGAAGCAAAAGAGAAGCTGGAAAAACAGGAAAAGCAGGCCAAGCTGGACCTCAAGGAAAAGCTCGACAAGCAGGCCAAGCTGGAGACACAAGAAAAGCAGGACAAGCTGGACAAGCAGAAAAAAGACGACCTGAAAAAAGCCGACCTCGACAAGAAACGCAAGCAGGATGACGCCGACAACAAAAGGCTCGCCAAGGCCCGCGACGATGAAATGAAGCGCATCACTGGTGTCGCCGTCGGCACCGGCGGAACCGGCGACGCACCAAAAAGCCAGGGTCCACGCGGCGACCCGAGTTACATCCAGAAGGTCGGCGCAAAGATCAAATCGAACACCGTATTCAATGGTGCCGAAACGGTCGAAGGGAATCCAGCCGTCGAATACGCAGTCGAACTGCTACCGGATGGGTCGTTACGCGGCATGCGCAAACTGAAGTCGTCGGGTGTACCCGGTTTCGATGAAGCAGTGCGCCGTGCGATCGAAAAATCCCAACCATTCCCTGCCGATAAATCGGGTACGGCGCCTTCCGGCTTCACCGTGTCCCACAAACCCAAAGATTGATCAGCCCATGAAAAAATATTTTGTGACTACCCTCGGCGCACTTGGACTGGTGCTCGCCACCGGCGCCCAGGCGCAACTGCGTGTCGACATCGCCGGTGTCGGCGCAAACCAGATCCCTATCGCCGTCGCCGCCTTTGCCGATGAATCCATCGCACCGGCACAAGTCAGTGCGATCATCAAGGCAGACCTGGCCCGCAGCGGATTTTTCAAGATCATCGATGCAGGTGCAACGCTGTCAGAAACCGCCAGCATCAACTATGGCGACTGGAAATCCCGCGGCGCCGATGCGCTGGTGATCGGCAGCGTCCAGCGCCTGGCGGATGGCCGCTACGATGTGCGCTACAAATTGCTCGATACCGTCAAGAGTGCGCAATTGTCGGCCTTGTCGTTGTCTGCGCCGGCAGACCGCACGCGCGTGACGGCACACAAAATAGCCGACGATATCTACGAAAAACTGACGGGTACCCGGGGTGCCTTCGCAACGCGAATCGCCTACGTCACCAAGTCAGGCAAGGAGTACCGCCTTGAAGTGGCAGATGCCGATGGCGAAGACACCAACGTCGCATTGCGGTCCAACGAGCCGATCATTTCACCGGCCTGGTCACCGGATGGCACCCGCGTCGCGTATGTGTCGTTTGAAAACAAGAAACCGGTCGTGTATGTACAGAATCTGCTGACCCGCCAACGCACCGTGCTGGCAAATTACAAGGGCAGCAATTCGGCACCATCGTGGTCGCCCGATGGCACGCGGCTGGCGATTGCACTGTCACGGGACGGACTGACGCAATCCTATATCGTGAACGCCGACGGGTCCGGTTTACGACGCCTGACGTCGACCAGCGGCATTGATACCGAGCCACAATTTTCTGCCGATGGACAAAGTATTTATTTCACCAGTGATCGCAGCGGTGGGCCACAAATTTACAAGATGCCGGTCAGTGGCGGCGACGCGCAACGCGTGACCTTCAAGGGTGCCTACAACATCAGTCCGCGTGTCTCGCCCGATGGCAAAACGCTGGCGTATATTTCACGCCGCGATAGCGGATTTCAGTTGTACGCAATGGATCTGTCGAACGGTCAGGAACAACGTCTTTCGGACACCGCCAAAGACGAGTCACCCAGCTTTTCACCGAACGGCAAATACATCATGTACGCGACCGAATCGGGTCGCCGTGGTTCGCTTGCGGTAGTATCCGTCGACGGTCGGGTGAAGCAACGCCTGACCACCCAGGCTGGTGATATCCGCGAACCGACCTGGGGACCGTTCATCAAATAAGAGATCCGTCACCTCATAACGTTTTCATTACCCTCATCAGGAGAACTAAATGCGTACCTTGTCGACCCTTGCCATCATCGCTGCAAGCACCTTGCTGTTTTCTGCATGTTCATCGACCAAGCTCGATGAAAAACCACCGGTCGAAGATCGCTCCGGCACGTCAGGCATGACGAACCCTGCAGCCGATCCACGCACCGTGAACACGGTCAATGCCGGTTCAACCGATCCGCTGAATGATCCGCAAGGCGTACTGGCAAAACGCAGTGTGTATTTCGACTATGACAGCTATGTCGTCAAGGACGAGTTCAAGTCGGTCGTCGACGCGCATGCCAAATACCTGAACGCCAACAAATCACGCAAGATCATCATCCAGGGCAATACCGATGATCGCGGTGGCCGCGAATACAACCTGGCCCTCGGCCAGAAACGTTCGGAAGCCGTGCGCAAATCGCTGAGCTTGCTGGGTGTCTCCGAAGGCCAGATGGAAGCAGTCTCGATGGGCAAGGAAAAGCCGAAAGCCACAGGTAGCGACGAAGCTGCCTGGACCGAAAACCGTCGCGCTGACATCGTTTATTGATTATCGCCATGACGCGCTTCAAAAAATCCATTTTTGCTGTGGCCCTGCTGGCCGCAGCGTCTTCCTTCACCCTACCCGCCCGGGCCGGGCTGTTTGACGATGAAGAGGCGCGCAAGGCCATCCTCGACATACGTAACCGGATCGACGGGCTCAGGCGCGATGTCGATGTCAAGCTGGAAGCGAAAGCCGACAAGAACAGCTTGCTCGATGTCGCCAGCCAGAACGAACAGCTCCGCCAGGAAGTCGCAAAATTGCGCGGACAACTGGAACTGCTGACCAACGATCTGGCCAACACGCAGCAACGGCAAAAGGATTTCTACATTGACCTCGACACACGCTTGCGCAAGCTGGAACCGCAAAAGCTGACCGTTGATGGCAAAGAAACCAATGTCGAACCTGCCGAGCAAAAAACCTACGAAGCAGCACTGGCGTTGTTCAAGGCAGGTGACTACAAGAATGCCAGTGCGTCATTCTTCGACTTCCTGCGGCGCTATCCCGACTCGGGCTTTGCGGCCTCGGCGCAGTATTTTCTTGGCACGGCCTACTATGCGCAGCGTGATTACCGCAATGCGATTACGGCACAGCAGGCAGTGATCAAGAATTATCCGGACAGTCCGAAGGCGGCTGACGCCTGGCTGAACATTGCCAGTAGCCACGCCGAGCTGAAAGATCGTCCAGCTGCAAAGAAAGCACTGGAAAGTCTGGTGTCGCAATATCCGAACTCCCCGGCGGCACAAACCGCCAAGGAACGACTGGCCGGATTACGTTGATTTGACGGGATGGTTGCGTGAGCCGGAGCTGCCAATTCAGGCGATCATCCGACTCCCGCAAATTAGTTTATACAATTCATCCCGGTTCATTTGACAGACAGGGTCTTAGTTCTTATAATCTTGGTCTTTCGGGTCGTTAGCTCAGCTGGTAGAGCAGCGGACTTTTAATCCGTTGGTCGCAGGTTCGAATCCCGCACGGCCTACCACGAATAAGTAGTATGTAGTAATTGGTACTAAAAAGCCCACAGCGATGTGGGCTTTTTTTTGGCCAAAACACGTGCAGCGCCATGTCTGCCAACGCGACAACACGGACCGCGCTGCCGGTCCGCTGTCACGCACCACTACACCACCGGCAATTTCACCACCGTGATCCGGTTGATGAAAAATTCTCCGTCTATGCACGTCCGATGCGGCACACCGGCCACCTCGAATCCGGCACCGCCGTATTCCACCCAGTCGCTCGCCAGCACATCAAACTCCTGCTCGGTCAATCCCAGCATCGGTGCCGTGATGACAAATCGGGCGCCTTCCTTTTGTCGCTGCACGACATCTTCAATCTTTGCCATTGCACATCCTCACTGATTTAAAAACAGCGCCATGATACCGCCGCGCAAGCGCACGCCATTACGCCTGCCAGACGCCGTAACCCGCCTCGCGCAAACTGATGCCGACTTCCACTTCCATGTCGCACGCTGCGTGATACGGCATCGGGTTATAGATCGCATACAGATGCGGCAGCAGGCGCAAGCCGTACGCCTTCACAAACTTGTTGGCCTGGATACCCGCCATGTGTTTGTCGAAACGCACATCCGGGTCCAGTCCGGTCATGCCAACATACACGCAGGGCTGGCCGGGCAGGTAATCAGGATTGGCTTTCCGAAAGCGGGCTTCATACAGCACCTCGCGGGAAAGCTCGATCACATAGACATGATGGTGGTGGCGTGGCATCGCGATGTCGGATCAACGGGTTAGAGAAACGGCTTAGTAAAACTTCGGCAAGACTCTACCCCGCGCACGTTCCGCTGACCATCGATTCAATGGGATAATCACTGTCCGCCCAACACCACGTACAGGTCATCATGATTCTCGAACTCGCAGACATTCGCATCCAGCCCGGCAAGCAAGCCGAATTCGATGTTGCCATCGCCCGTGGCGTCGAACAAGCCATCAGCAAGGCCGTCGGCTTTCGCGGCTTCAAGATCAATAAAAGTGTCGAATCCCCGGAACGGTACGTGCTGATGATTTACTGGGACACGCTGGAAAATCATACCGTCGACTTTCGCGAATCCGCAGCCTTCCAGGAATGGCGCGGGATTGTCGGCCCCTTCTTCGCAGCACCACCCGTGGTCGAGCACTTCACGCTGCTGAGCAAATCCGCCTGAGCGACTCCGCTATCGACTATTGCGCGATCGCGCGATCGCGCCATCCACCCGGACTACGATGTCACCACATACTTTTCTCTGGCACGACTACGAAACCTTTGGCGTGCAAACCCGTCGTGATCGCCCGGCACAGTTTGCGGCGATCCGCACCGATGCCGAACTCAACGAAATCGGCGACGACATCATGCTGTATTGCCAGCCGGCGAATGACTATTTGCCCGATCCGCAATCCTGCCTGATCACGGGAATCACGCCGCAGGTCTGCCTTGCACGCGGCTTGCCCGAGTTCGCATTTGCGGCAGCCATCGAGCAGGCGTTTTCGGTCAGCGGCACCGTCGGTGTGGGTTACAACACGATCCGTTTCGATGACGAGATCACGCGCTTCATGTTCTGGCGCAATCTGATTGATCCGTATGCACGTGAATGGCAAAACCAGTGCGGCCGCTGGGATCTGATGGATGTCGTGCGCATGACGTATGCGCTGCGCCCGGAGGGCATCGTCTGGCCGCGCAATGACGAGGGCAAGCCGAGCTTTCGGCTGGAGCTATTGACCAAGGCGAATGGGATTGCCCACGCTGCTGCGCACGATGCACTGTCCGATGTGCGCGCCACGATTGCGCTGGCACGACTGATACGCCAGCAGCAACCGAAGCTGTTCGATTTCTGTTTTTCGCTGCACAAGAAAGATCGTGTCAGTGCCGAGATCGGGCTGCCGGTGCAACGGCCTTTCCTGCATGTCTCGGGGATGTTTCCGGCGGAGTACGGATGCCTCGGCGTGATGTGGCCGCTGGCGGTTCATCCCACCAACAAGAACGAAGTCATCAGCTGGGATCTGTCGGCCGATCCATCCGAGCTGGCAACGCTGGACGCCGCCACGATACGTACCCGCATGTTCACCAAAACCGCCGATTTGCCGGAAGGGATGACGCGACTGCCGATCAAAACCATCCACCTCAATAAATCGCCGATGGTGGTCAGCAACCTCAAGACGCTGTCGGCACCGATGGCCGAACGCTGGCAGATTGATCTCGGCGTCGCACAGCAACATGCCGGGATTGCCGCGGCACTGCCGGACATGAGTGCGATCTGGCAGCAAGTATTCCAGCGCCCGGAAGAGGCAACACCGGATGTCGACGAAGACCTGTACGGCGGCTTCATCGGTAATGGCGACCGGCGCAAGCTCACCGAATTGCGCGCGCTGTCACCGGCGGCACTGGCCAAGGCGCGACCCGGCTTCGATGACCCACGACTGGAAGAACTGGTGTTTCGCTACCGTGCGCGCAATTTTCCGGCCACGCTGGCGGCGGAGGAATCAGAGCGTTGGGAACAACATCGCAGTGATCGGTTATTCGAAGGCAGTGCCGGTGCCCGCACCGTCGATGCACTGTTCGGTGAAATCGACGCCCTCTCGGAAACGGCCGATGAACGCGGTGAAGAAATCCTTGGCGCGTTGTACGAGTATGTCGAACTGATCGCCCCGGCACCGCACTGATTCCGGAATCCGCGCAAAGTCGGTTATCGTAAGGGTCAACTTTTCTTCCCGCAAAGCCTCCATGAATCGACCGCCGCCAACCATCCGCAAGCCACGTCCGCGCAGCCCCGATAACAAGGCGTCCGACGACGCCACCGTCAAGGGTCTGCGACAGCGGGTCGCCAAATTGCTGATCAGCGCCGACCAGTTCCAGGCCAGTGCACTGATCGTCGCCGAGCGCATCGACATCCGCACCACCGGACAGCTCCCCATCATCGGCCAGTCGCCGTGGATGACGCGCTTGCCGGGCGGTGGCGTGGCGGCGATTTTCCGGTACGGTGCCGTGGCGCTGTTTGCCGAAGAACCGGGCGACCGCGAGTGGTTGCTCAGTGGCTTGCAAGAAAACATGAGCGGTGCCGGCGATGTGCGCACCGAAGAAACCGTCTGGGTCACGATCGACGCGCTGGCCGATGAAGGTCCGTACGGCTCCAAGGTACGCATCCGCAGCGCCGATCTGGAGCGCCTGCAATTGCTGGCCGAAGCGCTGTCGAAAGCGGCGATGCTGTCGTTCCAGGAACGCCGCGCCGCCACCGACTTCGACCGCATCGAACCACTTGCGCAAGACCTGGCCGATGACGGCAAGTTCTCCGTGAAATCCAGCGAACTGCTCAAGGCCGTCGGCAGCATGCTGTTGTCCGAACATCGCCTGACCGGTCGCGCCGAAGTGATGGATCGTCCCGATGTGCTGTGGGATAACCCGCATCTGAACGGCCTGTATGCGCGTCTGGAAGGTGACTATGAATTGCGCGAACGGGCAGTTGCGCTCGAACGCAAGCTGGCGACGCTCTCGCGCACCGCCGACACGCTGGTCGAAACCGTGCGGTATCAGAGCTCGCATCGGGTCGAGTGGTACATCGTTTTATTGATCATGATCGAACTGGTGGTCGCGCTGTGGGAACGCCTGGCCCACTGAGCAATCCGGTATTCAGCACAGCACAGCACAGCACCGCCCACCAAAAACGCACAGGAAAGCAGCAATGAATCATCCTCAGCAAGACATCGCACCCTACGGCGCATGGCGCTCGCCGATCACCTCGGCGGCCATCGTCGCCGAATCCGTTGGACTGGACCAGCCCACCATCGCCGGCGATGCGATTTTCTGGATCGAGGGTCGCGCCCGCGAACAGGGTCGCAGCGTGATCGTTCGCTGTGATGCCGACGGCCAGACCAGCGACCTCACACCGACCGGTTTCAATGCGCGCACTCGGGTCCACGAATACGGTGGCGGTGCGCTGCTGATCGATGGCGACACGGTCTATTTTTCCAATTTCACTGATCAGCGCGTGTATCGCCAGACCGGCAACGTAGCACCGCAGGCGCTCACTGCCGCTGGCGCCCGCCGCTTTGCCGACGCTACGCTCGACCGCCGTCACCACCGACTGATCTGCATCCGCGAAAATCATGGCGACACGGCGCGCGAAGCGGTCAACACCGTGGTCGCGATCGACCTCGACGATGGCAGCGAAACGGTGCTGCTGACCGGACATGATTTTTATGCTGCGCCGCGCCTGAGTCCGGATGGCAGCCAGCTGGCCTGGCTCTGCTGGGATCATCCGAACATGCCCTGGGACGGCACGACGCTGTGGTGCGCCGCCGTCGCCGACGATGGCACGCTCGCTGGCGCGCGACAGGTGGCCGGCAGCAGCGACGACCCGGTGTTCCAGCCAGCCTGGTCGCCCGCGGGCGAATTGCACTTCATTTCCGAACAAAGTGGCTGGTGGAATCTGTACCGCCTGCGCGACGGCAGCGTTCAGGCCCTGTGTCCGATGGCGGCAGAATTTGGCCGGCCGCTCTGGAATCTCGGTATCTCGACCTATGGCTTCGATGGCACGGGAAGGATCGTTTGCAGCTATGCCCAGGAAGGCGACTGGCATCTCGCATTGCTCGATCCCGAGTCGGGTCTGCTCGACGACATCACGACGCCATTCCGCAAGATTGGCGACCTGAAAGTGGGCCGTGATTTCGTGGTCTTCATCGGTGGTGCGCCCACCAGCGCGGATGCCATCGTCCGGCTCGATCTGACCACACGCACGCATCAGGTGCTGAAGCGGGCAATCTCGTTGCAGGTGGATGCGGGGTATCTGTCGGTGCCACGGGCGATCACGTTTCCGACCACGGATGCGCAAGTTTCGCATGCCTTCTCGCATGCCTTTTATTACGCACCAGCCAATCGCGATTTCACAGCGCCGGCCGGCACCCGTCCGCCACTGCTGGTCTTCAATCATGGCGGCCCGACCTCGGCAGCCAGCGCGACCCTGAACCTGTCGATCCAGTTCTGGACCAGCCGCGGCTTTGCGGTGGTCGATGTCAATTACGGTGGCAGCACCGGTTATGGACGCGCCTATCGCCAGCGGCTCAATGGCAACTGGGGCGTGGTCGATGTCGACGACGCGCTCAATGCGGCACGCTTTCTGGTGGCAGAAGGCGCCGCCGATCCCGAAAAACTGGCGATACGCGGTGGTAGTGCCGGTGGCTACACGGCGCTGGCCGCCCTTACCTTCCATGATGTCTTCAAGGCCGGTGCCAGCTACTACGGCGTCAGTGATCTCGAGACGCTGGCACGGGATTGCCACAAATTCGAATCGCGCTACCTCGACAGCCTGGTTGGCCCGTATCCGGCACGCAAGGATATCTATGTCGCGCGTTCGCCGATTCATTTCACGGACAAGCTGGCCAGCCCGCTGATCCTGTTCCAGGGGATGGAAGACCGTGTCGTGCCGCCAGCGCAGGCGCAGCTGATGTTCGATGCCGTGCGCGCCAAGGGCTTGCCGGTGGCGTACATCCGGTTTGATGGCGAGGCGCACGGCTTCCGGCGCGCCGAGAATATCCGGCGCGCATTGGAGGCAGAATTGTATTTTTATGGCCGTGTTTTCGGCTTCCTGCCAGCCGATAATATCGAACCCGTTGCCATCGACAATCTGCCTGATTGATTGCCGGTGCCTCATCACTCATTGACCTGACAGGAACAACATGAATATTGCTTACTGGTGCATCCTGATTGCTGGCGTGATGCCGCTCCTGACCGTCATCGTCGCCAAAGCCGGGCGCAGTGACTATGACAATGCCGCACCGCGCGCCTGGATGGACAAATTACAGGGAATGCGGCGCCGTGCCGATTACGCCCATCGCAACCACTTCGAAGCCTTCCCGTTTTTTGCTGCAGCGGTGCTAATTGCCGAACAGGTCGATGCCAATCCTGAATATCTGGATGCACTTGCCGTCGGTTTCATTGCGGCACGCCTGCTGTACACCGCGCTCTACCTGGCGGATAAACCGACGCTGCGCTCACTGGCCTGGATTGCAGGTTACGGCTGCGTGCTTGCCCTGTTCGGCATTGCCGCCTATGCGAGCTGACTGGTTTCCTGATTCCTGACATTACCTGAAAAATCCATGCAAAAAATTGACTTTGAATTGAACGATGAATTTGTCGAACTGAACCAGTTGCTGAAGCTGGTCGGCATTTGCGACAGCGGCGGCGCCGGAAAAATGCTGGTTGCCGGTGGCAATGTCTCGGTCGATGGTCGCAACGAATTGCGCAAAACCTGCAAGATTCGCGACGGCCAGGTGGTCAGCCTGAACGGCGTACGTATCCAAGTAAAAGCCGGCTGACGCGGATGACCCCGGATTTGTTTGCCGGGACAGATCGGGGGCTGGAATCCTTGCCGCTACCGGATGGCGACCTGCGTTTCCAGCGCAATTTCTATCCTGCGGCGACCTGCTCGGCGCTGCAACGCGGCTTGATCGACGACACCGCCTGGCGGCACGAGCAACTCACGCTATTCGGCAAACGGCACTGGCAACCGCGCCTGGTCGCGGCCCATGGGGATACCGGCGTGATCTATACCTACTCCGGGCTGACTCTGCCCATGCAGCCGTGGACGCCTGCGCTGCGGCAGATACGCGACGACGTGGAACATGCGGCAGGCTGCCGTTTCAATACCGTGCTGCTGAATTTGTATCGCGATCAGCACGACAGCATGGGTTGGCACAGCGATGACGAAAGCGTGCTCGGTGACGCTCCCGTGATCGCCTCGCTCAGTCTCGGCGCCACGCGCTTGTTCCAGCTCAGGCACAAGAACCGGCGCGACCTGAACACCGTGTCGCTGGCGCTGGATGATGGCAGCCTGCTTCTGATGGCGGGATCGACCCAGCGCTTCTGGAAGCACGCGCTGGGCAAATCGCGGCAGCATTGCGAGGCCCGCATCAACCTGACATTTCGCCAGGTTTTTTCAGATGCATGCGTGCCAGCACACTCGGGGGCGCGACCGGCACATGCTATAAACGGCGACGGATAGTTCACGACATCGTTCAAGACAACCAGCAAGGACTGCAACATGAAATGGGATGGCAACCGCGAAAGCGACAATGTGGAAGACCGCCGCGGTGATGGCGGCGGCGGAGGCGGCGGATTCGGATTGGGCGGACGCTCGGTAGGAATCGGTACGATTGCGATCGCACTGGCCGCGTCGTATTTTTTCGGGATCAATCCGGCTACGGTCATCAGCCTGCTCAGCGGCGGCGGTGTTGGCCCAACCACGCAACAGTCCCCCGCCAAAGCGCCGCCGGCCAATGACGAAGCGGCCCGCTTCGTGAAGGTCGTCCTGGCCGATACGGAAGATGTCTGGACAACGTTGTTTCGTGCCGAGGGCGCCAGTTACATCAAACCGAAACTGATCCTGTTCAGTGGCAGCACACCGACCAGCTGCGGCCAGGGACAAAGCGCGGCAGGCCCGTTCTATTGCCCGGCTGACCAGAAGGTATATATCGACCTGAGCTTCTACAAGCTGATGCGGGAGCGCTTCAATGTCGAAGGCGAATTCGCCCAGGCCTACGTGATTGCCCATGAAGTCGGTCATCACGTACAGAACCTGATGGGCATTGCCGGCAAGGTCGATGAAGCGCGTCGCAATGCCACGCAGGTACGCTCGAATGCGCTGTCCGTGCGCATGGAATTGCAGGCCGACTGCTTTGCGGGCGTCTGGGCCTTTCATGCCAACGAGGCGCGCAATATTCTTGAAAGTGGCGATGTCGAGACGGCCTTGAACGCCGCCACCGCAATCGGTGACGATGCCTTGCAGCGCCAATCGCAGGGACAGGTGGTTCCCGACTCATTTACCCACGGCACCTCGGCGCAGCGGGTACGCTGGTTCAAGCGCGGCATTGCCACCGGTGTGGTCGCCGACTGCGACACCTTCAAAGCGCGCCAACTGTAGCCTTCCCTCTCGCAGCCATGCACATCCATCCGGCAGCACATCGCCGGATGCGACTCCACGGCGTGCCCTTTCCGGCACGACCGTCCCAAAAAAATATTCTGCACGTTCCCACCGAACTACCGAACCAATGCCGCAAGGCGGCCACTTAATCGTGCATTCGGCAATTCACCTGGTACCTGGCTCGTCTCGGATGTCCCGATTGCGCGACATCAAAATAATATATCGATAACTTATTTATAAAAAGTCGGCGATGTACCGCCGTTTCAAATTAACCCGGATATGACTCCATTAATCTTCGTTCTGATCAAAGACATCTCGATCGCGCTACACGTCTTTTGATCGATGCAAGTCACGCCAGCATCAGGCATTTTGCAGCACCATTTTTACCGCACGACAATCAGGCGGTTGATCCCATCGATGCTGATGGGACCAACGGTCATCATCATTCGCAGATCACTTTTTCGGTGGGGAAGTCATGTACAACAAGGTCGGTGAAGACACGCTGTCTTCAACCAGCAAGGCACGTGTCATCGTTTCGGCACGTGAAGGCATTATCGAGATCGAAGGCAGCGAGTCGTTTGTCGCTGACCAGCTAACCCGTCTCAAAACGGTAATTTGCCAGGTCGTGGCATCCAGCGGCAAATGGCGACCTGGTACAGAAACCGGCCTGCCATTGAAAGCCGGAACCAGTCCGCTCGCACTCCAGGCACTTGAAAAATTTTCCAATTTGTACACCCAGACTGACGGCAGGCTCCGTCTGTTAAAAGACCTGCCCGGCAACAACATGGCCAATAAAACCGTCAACGCAGCGCTGCTGGTGGCCCATGCGCATGCCCTGATGGGTGCAGAGCACACCACACTTGATACGATCCGCTCGGTGTGCAAGGACCATGCTTGTCATGACTCGAATAATTTTTCGGCTACCCTAAAGCGTGAAAAAGAATTTTTTGTCCATAGCGGCAGTCTGCACATCACCCTCAGCGCCGCGGGTCGCGAGCGGGCCGCCATGCTGGCCAGCCAGCTTAATCACGACGACTGACGTCAGCGAGAGATTTTTGGTGAACTGCGTGCAGGCGGAATGCATTGTGATTTCAGAAATGTCTTCTAAACTGGGCCGAGGGAAGCATGGTGAGAATGATCATTTTCCGGAGCTGCTGATGGATACTGAATCTGCAAAAAAGAGCGCCATCGAACTTGATGACCTGCATGAAAAAAATCGCCGCGACGTCATCAGGTCGATCGAGCCGTACGGGTTGCGGCCCTTGCGGGATCTCGCGGCGATGTCCGACAGCGAGCGCACCAAATGGCTGTTCTGGAACCTGCATGAAAACCTCGATGAAATTCGCCTGCTCGAACCGTCGCTGGTTGGTCAGATCATCCGTACCCAGCTCACCGTCAGCGACGGGCAGTCCATGTGGACAGAAAAATATGGCCTCGAAAAACGTGCGGAATTCGGTTGCAAATGGCAGTTGCTACTCAAGCCATCGCGTTACGAAACCGAGCAGGCCTATCCGGTCAACGACGGCTGGATCGACCTGTCGATCGGCGATGCGCCTCCGCCGCATCCGGTACTGCAGCCCGGACAGAAAGCCTATCTGGATATGGATAGCGCGCTGTATCCGAACCAGCTGTTCCTGTATGGCTGGATCGGCGAAGGTGTCTGGCAGGAAATCAAACCGCATTTGTACAATGCCAGTGCGAACTGCCACACCGATGTCTTTTTGCGTGACAACTTCCTGTTTCCGATCAAGCCGGGGCTGGGATTCCTGACCGGTCCTGCCGGTGCAATCGGGGTCACCAATATCGAATTCAGAACGGCGTCACAAGCGCGGATGACGTCGTGGGTCAAGCCTTGACAGGGTAGCTAGGCGGAATACACGGGATACCGCACCCGAGCGTAGGCGGCGCTGCGTCATGCCTTTGCATCGCACCGGGCCGTTTCTCCCGCATCACAATACGGCACGTCGATGCAACCACGCATCCATGGACACCTTGCCCGGTCCCCATGCCACCAGTACCAGCAATAACGCACCCCAGTAAAAATGGTCATTCAGCGCAGCCGGGCACTCGAACGTGAACAGCTGCGGATAAGAAATAACGGCGATCAAGTTCACCGCGAACAAACCCAGTGCTGCCGGTCGCGAAAACAGACCCACCACCAGCAATACCGGCAACACCAGTTCGCCGGCTGCACCCATCGCCGCGGCAAGTTCCGGCGGTACCAGCGGAACATGATATTCATCCCGGAACAGCGCCACCGTCGATCCCCAATCCGCCACTTTGACCAGTCCGGATTTGAAGAATTGCCATGCAATAAACACGCGCAATACGAGTGCGAAAGCCGAGCCACCAAACTCCTGCAAGGCCGTGTCGAAACGCGACGAGACATCATGCAAACGCAAAAAAGTGGTCATGTACGGATGGTCCTCAAGGTAAGAATTCAGCGATTTGCTGGTACCAGCACGGCATGGCTGGTCCATTGCTGCAAGTGCCCGGCCAAATCAAATCCGGCATCGATGGCGAGCGCCGCGTCGATGGCGTCGCCCAGGGTGCCGTCACGCTGCAAGGTATCCAGTGCGGCATGGCCGGCACGACTCAGCGGCAACAGTGCACTGCGCCAATGCGGACGCACCGTCACCGCAAAATTGTCCATCGCCATGTCGGTCGGGAAGATCGCCGTAGTGCCTGGCTGATGCGCCAGCCAGAGGTCGGCCACCGCCCATGGCGTGGCGATCAGGCAGCACGCCGGATGGAATCGAAAGCGCGCCTGCTCGAACTGCTCTGGTGTAAAAGCGGCCAGCGATGTGGCATCCAGAGTGGCCGATGCGCCCGCATAGTGCGCCCGATGCACTGCCCATTCACAGCGGGCCATGTCCGGAAAATACGGGAAGTCGGCAACATGCGGAAAGTCTGCCAGGAACCCGGCAAAGTCGGCGCCGTACTGGTTCAGGTCGCCATCACTGGACGGATGCTGTTTGCCATACGCCCTTGCCAGCGCATCAAAAAATTCTTCGCCGACCAGTGCTTGCAACACCGGATAGGCCGCCGCCAGCGTCTTGCTCCAGGTCGCACTCAGGTTGCCGCGGTAGAGCGCGATCCGCTGGCTCACCTGCTGCGCATCGCCCTTGAACAACGGCACGGCATCGGCTTCGGTTCGGGCATCGAACAAGGCGGCCGACATCCGGCTCTGCGCAGTCACCAGCGAGCCGGCGTGCTGCAACGCTTGCACCGTGGCGGCGATCTCGCGCGCTTGCCTGGCCTCATCCAGCAGAATCTCCAGCGCAGGAATATCGGTGTCCCACTCGATGAGCGTCGGTACCGGACCAAAGCGCTGCAGGGCTTCGCGATAGAGCGACCAGACCGCGGGCGCGACCCGGTCACCATGATTGTCGATCAGCACATCGGCCGTCACGAGATGTCCGGCCAGATGGAATTCGCCGATGCAGTCACGCGGCAAAACGTCGAAAGCGGCCATGGCCGCTTCGCCGTGATTATGTTGATTGACGTAGAGATTATTAATATCGAGCAAAACACCGCAACCGGTGCGGCTGCTGAGAGCTGCCAGGAATTCGGCTTCGCTCATGGCATCGTCACGGAAGCGCAGGTAGGTCGATACGTTTTCGATCAGCAGGCGACGACCCAGCGCTTGCTGGATGCGGTCGACCCGCTCGGACACCAGCAGCAGTGCATCACTGGTCAGCGGCATCGGCAGCAAATCGTTCAGGTGGCGGTCCTGCACAGCGCCCCAGCAAAGATGTTCCGAGACCAGGACCGGATCGATCCGGCGCACGGTGGCGCAAACGCGTTGCAGGTGCGACTCCGAAAAACCGGCGGCTGATCCTATTCCCAATCCGACACCGTGCAGGCTGATCGGATAATCCTGCCGCAGCTGGTCCAGTACATGGGCATCCCAGCCGCCGGACTCCAGATAATTTTCGGTATGGACTTCGAGCCAGTCCACTTTCGGACGATGCTCCAGAAACTCGCGGTAGTGAGGAGCACGCAATCCGATGCCGACGCCAAGCCGTGCAGTGGATGAGTGATCTGGCGCTGGAAAAGATTGCATGGCTCCGCTCGACGCTGATGTCGGTGCTAATTACTTCGACGGTGCCATCATCTTGCCACCCGCTTTTTCGCAGGTGCCTTTGGCGACATATTTCCATTCGTTGGCGTCCATGTCCTTCTTGGCCTGACCAGCGCAGGAATGGCTGCCGCTGGCAGTGGCGCAATCGTTTTGACCGGCCTTGGCAATACCAAAACATTTTTCCTTGTCTTCGGCGGCATTGGCGGAAGTCAGACCGGCGAGGCAGACAGCAGACAGGGCGGTAGCGAGCAGAGCTTGACGTGTGTTCATGAGAGATTCCTTTAAAAATTGATTGAGAAACGTGCGAGTGGACCTACTGAATTTCCGTACAACGGTGTAGCTGTGATCTAGTCGTGACCGGCAACCTATTCTTACACCGCATTCCAAAAATAAATCACCAATCTGCAGGGCAGTTGAAACGCTAAGTAAAATCCACGGAAGCCGTCCGAACCGCATGCTGGCGATTCGGCAAGACATCGTATCCTGCCTCAAATTTTTTAGTCCTGCGACAAGTCATCATTTACACTCATTGGTGTTCCCATTTCTGAAAGAGCATGCCGATGCCTAACCTCATTTATATCGCCGATCCCATGTGTTCGTGGTGCTACGGCTTTGGCCCGGAGCTGTCTGCCTTGCTGGAGGGACTACCCGGCCTGCCCGTCGAAATCATCGTCGGTGGCCTGCGTGCCTACAGCACCGACGTCATGGACGAGGCCATGAAAGAAGACTTGATGACGCACTGGAAAAAAGTCCACGAGACCAGTGGGCTTGCCATGTCAGATCAAGCAATCGAGCAACCGGGCTTCGTCTATAACACCGAACCCGCCTGCCGCGCCGTCGTGGCGGCACGCAGCATCGCACCATCCGCATCACTGGCCGTCTTCAGCGCCGTCCAGCATGCCTTTTACGTGGAAGGACGCGATGTGACGCGCGCCAATGTGCTGGCCGAAGTCGCCAGCAAGGCGTTGACAGCAGCCGGTTTCCCGATCGATGCAGCAGCCTTTGAGACTCTGTGGTCGTCAGAGAAAATCGTCATGGCGACCCATGCCGATTTTGTCCAGACCAAGAACTGGAAAATCGATGGCTTTCCGATGCTGGTGCTGGAGCGCAATGGCCAGCTCGACATGGTGACCTCGGGCTACACCCGGATGCCCGCACTGATCGAGCAATTGCAAATGCTGGTGGATAACAGCCCGCAAGCCTGACCAAAAAAATGACGTCGGCCCGGATCACGGGCAGACGTCATTCATTGCACTTCAGAGAATGCGCTGCATCAGCACATGTGCTGGCCACCATTGATGGCGATATTCGCACCGGTCAGGAACGCTGCTTCATCCGACGCCAGATAAGCGACCAGTCCCGCGACCTCTTCCGGCTTGCCCAGGCGCGCCATTGGAATTTGCGGAATGATCTTGGTATCGAGTACCTCTTGCGCAATCGCCATGACCATCTTGGTACCGATGTAGCCCGGCGAAATCGTGTTTACTGTCACGCCCTTGCGCGCCACTTCCAGTGCCAGTGCCTTCGTGAACCCGTGCATGCCGGCCTTTGCAGCCGAGTAATTGGTCTGACCGAAAGCACCCTTCTGGCCGTTGACTGACGAGATATTGATGATGCGACCCCAGCCCCGTTCGACCATGCCATCACAGACCGGTTTGGTCATGTTGAAAACGGAGTCCAGATTGGTCCCAATCACGGCATCCCAGTTTGGCTTGTCCATTTTCTTGAAGGTCATGTCGCGCGTGATGCCGGCATTGTTCACCAGCACATCGATCGGACCGATTTCGGCAGCGACAGCTGCAGCACATGCTGCCGCCGAATCATAATCAGCCACGTCACAGGGATACGCGCGGAAGCTGTAGCCCAGTTTTTCCATCTCGGCCAGCCAGGCAGCCGACTTGCCGTTGCCGGGTGAATAGGTGGTGACGACCTGATAACCCAGCGCCGCCAACTTGATACAAACTGCTTCACCCAAACCACCCATACCGCCGGTAACCAATGCAACACGTGCCATGTTCGTCTCCTCTATATCAATAAAATTATTGTTCGGCTTCGTTTTTTGCCGATTACCGCTCGATTGCCAGTGCGACGCCCATGCCGCCGCCGATACACAGGCTGGCGAGTCCGCGCTTGGCGTCACGCCGGATCATTTCGTGGATCAACGTTACAAGGATGCGGCAACCTGACGCTCCGATCGGGTGGCCCAACGCAATCGCACCGCCGTTGACGTTGATCTTGCTGGTATCCCAGCCCATTTGCTTGTTGACTGCGATTGCCTGTGCAGCAAACGCTTCGTTGATTTCCATCAGATCCAGGTCCTGATGTGTCCAGCCAGCTTTTTTCAGGCACAACTGGGCTGCAGGCACAGGGCCCATCCCCATGATGCTCGGGTCGAGTCCGGCTGACGAGTACGCTTTGATGCGCGCCAGCGGTGTCAGACCGAGTTCCTTGGCTTTTTGGGCCGACATCATCATGACCGCTGCAGCGCCGTCATTCAAACCTGACGCATTCCCGGCGGTCACGGTGCCATCCTTGGCGAAGGCAGGTCGCAAACCGCTCAGGGACTCCAGCGTGGTGCCGGCCTTGATGTATTCGTCCGCATCGAACTGAATATTGCCCTTCTTCTGGACGATCTCGAGAGGGACGATTTCGTCCTTGAATTTGCCGGCTTTTTGCGCAGCTTCCGCTTTGTTTTGCGATGCTTGCGCAAATGCATCCTGCTCGGCACGGGTGATTTCGTATTTTTTGGCGACGTTCTCGGCAGTGGTACCCATGTGGTACTGATTGAAGGCATCCCACAAACCGTCGACGATCATCGTATCGACCAGCTTTGCATCCCCCATGCGGAAACCATCACGCGAGCCATTCAGGACGTGCGGCGAGGCACTCATGTTTTCCTGGCCGCCTGCGATGATGATGTCGGCATCGCCACAGCGAATTGCCTGTGCTGCCAGATGGGTCGCTTTCAGGCCGCTGCCGCAGACCTTGCCGATCGTCATCCCGGGCACCATGTCTGGCAGGCCTGCATGGATCAATGCCTGACGGGCGGGATTCTGGCCGCAACCGGCTGTCAGTACCTGGCCCATGATGACTTCGCTGACAAGCTTCGGATCGATACCGGTCTGCGCCAGCAAGGCCTTGATCACATGTGCGCCAAGGTCCACTGCAGGAATTTTTGCCAGCGTGCCGCCAAATTTTCCGACCGCTGTTCTGAGGGCTGCGACGATGACAACTTCATTCATTCTGTTCTCCAGATGTAATCATTGATGGTGGTGCCGGGCGTTTCCCGGAAGGACCGGGTCGCGGACTAAAAAACCATGAAACTACCATTTGTTTTTCAGGCGCACTGAGTATTGCGCATTTTGTAATGCGCGGATAGGGGCGAACCATTGATGTACTGCGAGTTTCAGAGAGTTTTTTTTGCGACATGTCGGGTGCGGCGCAGCATCTCGCCACCATCATGGATCATTGCAGTGGCATGAATCCGGATTTTTTCGGCGCCACGGCATACCGTGCAAAGCCGCGCTCGCCCGACTACCGCGACCACTCCCCCTGACGCGGCGCACAATTCGCGCAGCACATGCAGAAAAGACGACGTTTGAAAAAAACAGCCTGTTCGGTGTCGCCAGGGAAAACGGCGTACGGTCAGCCGGTTGCTTTGTGGCAGAATAGGTTAGCGCGGCAACTGTTCCATGCCGTCGATATCCACGTGGCGCGCGACAGAAGGCATCTCCCGCAGCACTCCTGGCGGGCAATTATTGCAGATCGACTTTCAATGGAGTCTGTAAATTGAACCATCTCAATAAGAACAACTACAGCAACACTGCCGAACTCAAGGAAATCATGACCGCACCGCCGATGACGGCAGAGCAGCATGCCATCATCATCCGCAAGCGCATCAAGGATCGCCGGATGATCGAGGAAGCACGGGAGAAAAAAACCGAAGACGACGATCTGTTCGGCGACTGATGCCGACGCGGTACCACGGCGTCAAATCAACGATGTGATTCGCGCCTGCGCACTCGACTGTTGCTGTGACTGGTCACGTCGTCAGTCCAGCCTGAAAACTGATTGTCTCCACACGCGACTAATTAATTTCCGTCACCCGATGGCAAGCCACCAACCTTCCTTCATGTTCGGTGAGCACCGGCTCCTCGACGCGACAACGGTCGATCGCAAACGGACAACGGCTGTTGAACGCACATCCGGGCGGCGGCGCCATCGGCGACGGCAATTCACCGGTCAGAATCATTTTTTCCTGACGCTGCGCCGGATCGATGCGCGGCGTACTGGACAGCAAAGCCCGGGTGTAGGGATGCAGTGGTCGCGCAAATAATTGCGTCTTGCTGCCGTGCTCTACCGCTTTCCCGAGATACATCACCATCACCTCGTCGGCAATATGTTCGACCACCGCCAGATTGTGTGAAATGAACAGGTAGGCGACGCCACTGGCTTGCTGCAAATCCATCAGCAAATTAAGTACCTGCGCCTGAATCGACACATCCAGTGCCGATACCGGTTCGTCAGCGACGATCACTTTCGGGTCCAGCATCAAGGCCCGGGCGATCGCAATCCGCTGGCGCTGACCACCAGAAAACATGTGCGGATAGCGACCGTAATGCTCGGGTCGCAAACCGACTTTTTCCATCATTGCCAGCGCCTTGACAGCACGCGCAGGCTTGTCCAGGCGTGTATTGATTTCGAGCGGTTCTTCCAGCATGGCGCCGACTTTCTTGCGCGGGTTCAAGCTGGCGTACGGGTTCTGGAACACCATCTGCACCAGCGGGCGCACCCGCTTCAGTGTCGCCCGGTCTGCCGTGGCGACGTTGGCGCCGTCCATCCAGAGCTCACCACCAGTGGATGGTTCGATCATCGTGATCTGGCGTGCCAGCGTCGACTTGCCGCAACCGGACTCCCCCACCACGGCCAGCGTCTTGCCAGCCACCAGCGTGAACGAAACGCCGTCGAGCGCGCGGGCAGAGGCGGCCGGTTTCAGGAAGCCTTGCGAGACCGGGTAGTATTTCGATAGATTTTTAGCCTGCAGCAGTACCGGCGACCGGGTCGGAGTAATCGAATCGTTCATCACGCTGCCTTCTGCCAATTGTTGGTGGGCTGGCCCGCAGCATCGAGCGGGAAATGGCAACGCACTTGCGCTTCGGCAGGACCAGTCAGCGCCGGACGCTGGGTACGACACAACTCGGTCGCATAGGCACAGCGCGGACTGAGCAGACAGCCAACCGGACGATCGAACTGGCCGGGCACTACGCCCGGAATGGTCTGCAAGCGGGCCCGACCCAGATTGTGTTCCGGCAGTGCAGCCAGCAGCGCCTGGGTGTACGGATGGGTCGGCGCCGTGAAGAGTTGTGGCACGCGGCCGGTCTCGACCACCTGCCCTGCATACATCACCACGACGCGCTGGGCGGTCTGCGCGATCACGCTCAGGTCGTGCGTGATCAGCATCAGCGCCATGCCACGCTCGCGCTGCAATTGCAGCAGCAGTTCCAGCATTTGCGCCTGCACCGTCACGTCGAGCGCGGTGGTTGGTTCATCGGCAATCAGCAAGCGCGGATTGCAGGCGATGGCCATGGCCACCATCACGCGCTGGCTCATGCCGCCGGAGAGCTGATGCGGGTAGGCATCCAGACGGCGTTCGGGATCGGGAATATCGACCTGCCTGAGCAGTTGCAGCGCTTGCGCGCGCAGTTCGGATTTGCTGCCGCGCTGATGCACGCGCAATGTTTCGATCAACTGGAACGCCACCGTGAAGCATGGGTTGAGGCTGGTCATCGGGTCCTGAAAGATCATCGCGATATCCTTGCCGAGCAGGCTGCGCCGTTCGCGCTCGGGCATGGTTTGCAGGTCACGCCCATCGAACGCCATGCGCGTGGCCTTGACCCGGCCCGGATAATCGATCAGGCCCATCAGCGCCAGCGAGGTGACGCTTTTGCCGGAACCGGATTCGCCGACGATGCCGACCACTTCGCCTTCATCGATCGTCAGATCGAGGCCATCGACGGCCGTGAAGGGGGATTTTTCTGCACCGAATTCGACGCGCAGATTCTGTAGTTCGAGAAGAGCCATCGTGGTTACCGTTTCAGTTTCGGATCGAGCGCATCCCGCAAACCATCGCCCATCAGGTTGAAGGCCAGGACCGAGACCAGAATCGCCAGCCCCGGAAAGGTCACGACCCACCAGGCGCTCTGGATGAATTCCAGTGCACTGGCCAGCATCGAGCCCCACTCCGGCGTCGGCGGTTGTGCGCCTAGCCCGAGGAAACCCAGTGCCGCGGCATCCAGGATCGCACTCGAAAATCCCAGCGTGGCCTGCACGATCAGCGGTGCTGCACAATTGGGCAGCACGCAATTGAACATCAGCCGTACCGTACCGGCACCGGCAATGCGCGACGCACTGACGTAATCCTTCTGCATTTCGCCGATCACCGCTGCCCGGGTTTGCCGGGCATAGTGCGGCAGCATCACGATGGCGATCGCATACATCGCATTCATCAGGCCAGGCCCGAGGATAGCGACCACCGCTACCGCCAGCAGCAGGCTGGGCAGCGCCAGCATCACATCCATCAGGCGCATCAGCGCGATTTCCACCACGCCCCTGAAAAAACCGGCGATCAGGCCGAGCACCACACCGATCGTCAGCGACAGCGTCACCGACACCAGTCCGATGACCAGCGACAAACGGGTGCCATGGATCAGCCGCGACAGCATGTCGCGCCCGACCGGATCGGTGCCGAGGATGAATTTGCTGCTGCCACCGGCCTGCCACATCGGCGGTGCCAGTGTCGCGTCGCGGAACTGTTCGATCGGCGAATGCGGTGCAATCAGGTCGGCCGATAGCGCGATCAGCACCAGCAGGAGTACCACCACCAGACCGATCACGGCGCCGCGATTCTGGCTGAAGTAATTCCACAGCTCGCGCAGTGGATGAGGGGGTTGCTGCTGCAGCGATGTCGATGGAATGCCGGAGGTACTCATGCGCTGTGCCGGATGCGTGGATTGATGACACCGTACAGAATGTCGACGATCAGATTGACCAGAATGATGATGCTGGCCGACAGCAGGATGCCGCCCTGCACGACCGGATAATCGCGTCGCCGGATCGCTTCGACCAGCCACTTGCCGATACCGGGCCACGAAAATATCGTCTCGGTCAGAATCGCGCCGGCCAGTAGCGTACCGACTTGCAGGCCGATCACGGTAATCACCGGGATCAGCGCATTGCGCAGCGCATGCACGCCGACCACGCGCCAGCGCGACAGCCCCTTGGCCCGCGCGGTACGCACGTAATCTTCACGCAGTACTTCCAGCATCGCCGACCGGGTCATGCGCGCCACCACCGCCAACGGAATCGTGCCGAGAGCGATGGCCGGCAAAATCAGGTGCGAGACTGCAGACTTGAAGGCACCCGGCTCGCCCGACAGCAGGCTGTCGATCAGCATAAAACCCGTCACGGGCGGCAGGTCGAACAGGATATCGATGCGACCCGATACCGGCGTCCAGCCCAGCGTCACCGAGAACAGCATGATCAGCAGCAGCGCCCACCAGAATACCGGCATCGAATACCCGGTCAGCGAGACCCCCATCACGGAATAATCGAGCACGGTATTGCGCTTGAGCGCAGCCAGAATTCCGGCCGGAATGCCAATACACAATGCCACCAGCATCGCGCAGACCGACAGCTCGATGGTGGCAGGGAACAGCGTCAGGAATTCACGCAGAACAGGTTCCTGCGTCGTGATCGATCGGCCGAGGTCGCCTTGCAGCACATGCCGGAGATAGTCGAGGTACTGCACGTACAGAGGACGGTCGAGGCCGAATTCGTGCAGCAGGCGGGCATAGCGCGCCGCGTCCATGCCGCGCTCGCCGGACATGGCCTCGACGGCATCGCCGGGGATCATGTGGATCAGGGAAAACACCAGTAACGTAATACCAAGGAAGGTCGGTATGACCAGCCCGGCACGACGCAAGAAAAATCCAAACATGGGATACCTGTTCGATCAATGACGTGAAGCGCATCGAGGTCTCGTGAACCAGCGCTGAATCGCACGCATTGTAGCGGACAGACCCGCCACTGCGCACGACAGTCCGGTCACTCCATGATCAGGTTGCTAGGCGATTTCATACCGTGCGAGGACCGCAGGCATCTTCTGCGCCAGATCCCCGATGCCGCTGACGGTCACCCCCAGATCGCGCAGCAAGCCATCCTTGATGCCGTAAATCCAGCTGTGTATGGTCAGTTCCTGGCCGCGCTCCCAGGCGTCCTGCACCAGCGTGGTCTGGCAGACATTGCCGACCTGTTCGATGACGTTGAGTTCGCACAGGCGATCGAGCTGCTCGCCTTTCGGAATCGTCTCGTTGAAATAACGGCCGTGCTTCTGGTGCACGTCCTGCACATGGCGCAACCAGTTGTCGGCCAAACCGACCCGGCGGCCGGTCAGTGCAGCATGCACGCCGGAACAACCGTAATGGCCAGAGACGATGATGTGCCTGACCTTCAGCACATCGATGGCGAACTGCATCACCGACAGGCAATTCAGGTCGGAGTGGCACACCACATTGGCGACGTTGCGGTGCACGAATAACTCGCCGGGAAGCAGGTTGACGATTTCGTTGGCGGGCACGCGGCTGTCGGAGCAGCCGATCCACAGATAATCCGGTGACTGCTGTGCGGCCAGCTTTTCAAAAAAGCCGGCATCCTGACTGATCATCGACGCGGCCCAGTCACGGTTCTTGTCAAACAGGTGTTCCAGCCCGGCGCTGTCGGTGACTTCGTCTGCAGTGCTGTTGGTAGGTTGCTCGGTCATGGCATTGCTTTCTGGATAGATCAAGACGCGCGTGATTTTACAGACTTGCCGGTGGGGTAATGCGATTTGCTTCAAATGGTGCGCTGAATCGTGCCATGAACTTCCGATCTATCCTGTTCTTCCATTGCCAGACCCAGTCGCCTTGCCACACCAGTCCATACCAGCAACCGATCGCGTGACGCCCGCCCGTCGACAGCAGCGACAGGTAATCGCGCTGCGCCCGGTACTGCAACAGCGGCTGGCCGGAGGCATACCGCAGCAGGTTGTCTGCCAGCACCGGTCCCTGGCGCACCGCAAACACGCCGGCCTTGGGCCGGGGTTGTGTCGTATCGGTGGCGATGTCGCCGGCGGCGAACACGTGCGGATGGCTAACCGATTGCAAGTGCGCATTAACGCTGATGAAGCCGTCGTCCACGCACGCCAGACCGGCCGCACCCGGCCACGACTGCGCAGCCGAACCGGTAGCCCAGAGCACTTGGTCGCAGGCCGCCTGGCTGCCATCGGCAAAATAAATCCGGTCGGCTTCGGCGCGCACGATGGCGCTGCCGGTGCGAATGGCGATACCCGCCGCGGCGAGTCGCTGCGCCATCAGCCGGGCGGCGCGACGCGGATAGCCGGGCAACAGATCGCCGCGGCTGACCAGCGACCATTTGACCTGATGCCGGTGCGCCTGCAACCGGTGCGCCATGGCCAGCACCAGTTCCACCCCGCCAGCGCCACCGCCGACCATCACCAGATGGATCGGGCGAGCCAGCGCATCAACGTGGCTTTGCAAGCCGGCCCACTGCTGCAGGAAACGGTCAATCGGCTTGACCGTCAATCCGAGACCGCGCGCGCCGGGAATGCTGTTGACCGGAGGCGTCGAGCCGATATCCAGCGAGACCACGTCGAATGACCAGGAGTCGGTCGCCGAATAGGCGCAATTGCGCGTCAGATCGAGCCGTTCGACCGTCGCAGGCAGCAGGTGCACGCCAGCCTCAGCGGCCAGCGCGCGCAGGTCGACATGGCATTCGCTGCTGCGGTAATGTCCGGCAACCAGCCCAGGCAGCATGCCGGAATACGGCGTGTCCAGATCGCTGCTCAGCAGCGTGACATCCAGCTGCGCCCGCGCGGCGGACGGTTGCTTGCGCAAGGCTTCGAGGACAAACAGGTGGGAGTGACCGCCACCGATCAGCAGCAGTCGTTTTTGAGAGGCGTTCAACGTCGGTGTGTGGCAAAAATAAGGAGGCTCACCTTACCACGCAGTGCGACCCGGCGAGCCGCACGCACCTGGGGAATAGGTTGTGACATCCGTCGAAATTTCCTATGAAACACTTTTTTAAAAGCATTTTATATTAGAGAAAAGCCATCCTTTTCTGCGATTTGATTGTTCGACAACCTGCCTACACTAAGTCCGAACTTGAAAATCACCCACCAAGCAAGCAGCGGCAAAATCCGGACCACACAAAAGGCAAACATCATGAACGCAATGACCGAACACAAGAATTTGCGCCTGCCGCTGACATCGGCAGGCATACCCGTCACCGCATTTCGCCAGATCGACGTGGAATATGACGCCGAAAACAAGGTGTTGTGGACGTTCATGAAACCTGCCGGAGCGCCCTGCTTCAACCTCGGCCTGCTCAACGAAATCCGCCGCAGCGACAAGCGACTGGAAATCAATCGCGGCCAGGTGGAGATTGACGGGACTCTGTATCCGGTAGATTTTCATGTGGGTGCGTCGCGCATTCCGGATGTGTTCAGCTATGGCGGTGACCTGGCGTTGTTCAGGCAATTGATCAGCTCGCGCGACCGCGAGGCCCTGTTGCATTACGCCCGCCTGTGTGTCGATACCCTGCAGCATCGGCTGGAAAGCTTCAAAACCAATGTCACCACAATCTCGCTGATCCAGGGCGAGGCACTGGGTGGAGGTTTTGAGAGCGCACTGGCCAGCCATGTCCTGATCGCCGAAGAACACGCACGCATGGGTTTTCCGGAAATCCTGTTCAATCTGTTTCCGGGCATGGGCGCCTACAGCTTGCTGAGTCGCCGGGTCGGAGCCCGCAAGGCCGAAGAAATCATCCTGAGCGGAAAAATTTATACGGCACAGGAGATGTTTGCTCTGGGACTGGTCGACCTGGTCGTGCCAACCGGCCAGGGCGAAGCGGCGGTTACCAACTACGCGCGGCAACACGGACGACATCTGAACGGCATGCGCGCGCTGTTCGAATGCCGTCGCCACACGCAACCGGTGTCGTATGACGAGCTGATCGGCATTACCGAAGTATGGGTCGATGCGGCATTGCGCCTGCAAGACAAGGATCTGAAAATGATGGGCCGACTGGTGCGTTCGCAATTGCGCCAGCAGGAAGCACGTGACAGCGGCACTGCACTGGAACCGCAGGAACTGTCCCTGGCACATGGCTAAAAAAAGCTCAGTGCACCTTTGCCAGCAATTGCTGGCGGGTACATTGGTATTGGTCGAGCGCGGCCAGCAGTGTGGTCACTGCATCCTGCAGCAGCGCCACAACGGCTGACGGATCACGCGCGAGGTCGGCATCACTGGCGTCTTCCAGTGCGGCACACGTGGAGCGCAGGGCTAGTGCTCCGATACTCATTGCCGAGCCTTTCAAGGCATGCAGGACATCCCTCAGCCGGGCGATGTCGTTGTCCTCGCGCGCCTGTTCCACCTGCGCCATCAGCGAGCGCGCATCAACGATGAAACCCGTCATCAGGCCAGACACGAATTGCGGATTCTGGCCGATCGCGTCGAGCTCGGCCAGCGTGGCGTAATTGAGCACCACGGCGGCGGCATCCGGCTGTATCAGCAACGGTCGTACCAGCGCCTCGCGCTGCGACATGGCGGGCAGCCGCATCTTGCCATACTGCAGGATCAACCCGTCCAGGGTTTGCAGCAAGGCATCTATACGGATCGGCTTGGATAAAAAGTGATCGATACCTGCTGTCGCACAGTCGGCGCGGGTCTCGGCATTGACGTCTGCGGAAAGCATGATCAGCGGCAAATGGCTACCCGGCGATTCCATGAAGCGAATTGCCCGTGCCGCTTCGAGTCCATTCATGTTGGGCATATTCATGTCCAGGATCACGGCATCGAAACTGTCCTGTTCGAGCTGGTCCAGCACCTGTTCCCCATCCTCGGCCAGTACGCACTGATGACCGGCGCGCTCCAGCATCTGGCGGATCACGGTGCGGTTGGTGGCATTGTCGTCGGCGACCAGCAAGCGCAACGGTATGAACGGCGTCACGGGCAATGGCGGCGGTGGCGACATCGTCAAGGCCACCGGCGCACCAGTCAGAGTCGGCTGCTGTCGGCAGACATCAAGTTCAAACCAGAAAGTACTGCCGACGCCAAGTGTACTGCGCAGACCAAGCTCCCCACCCATCAGCCCGACCAGCTGGCGCGAAATGGTGGTGCCCAGTCCGGTACCGCCGTATCGCCTCGTGGTCGATTCGTCTGCCTGCACGAAACTGTCGAAAATGCGGCCTTGCGCAGCTGGCCCGATGCCGATACCAGTGTCTTCCACCTCAAAGCGCAGGCGCACATGGTCGATATCTCGCGGTGCCGAGGCCGATGCCGAGGCTGGCAACCTGATGCGTAACACAATACCGCCTTGTTCCGTGAACTTGATCGCATTCGACATCAGGTTGACCAGTACTTGTCGCAAATGGTGGGGGTCACCGCGCAGCGCACCGGGCGTGTCAGGGTCGATGTCGGTCACCAGTTGCAGGCCGCGTGCATTCACCTGGTACTTGAAGATGTCGAGGATGCCGCCAACCAGCTGGTGCAAGTCGAAGTCAATGTCTTCGATCACCACCTTGCCGGCTTCGATCTTGGCGAAATCCAGCACATCCTCGATCAGTGCCAGCATTAGTTGGGAGGCATTGTCCAGGCTGGACACCATCTCCTTCTGCCCGTGGTCGAGGTGCGTGCTTTGCAGAAGATCGGTCATGCCGATGATGGCATTGAGCGGCGTCCGCAGTTCGTGGCTGACCGACGAAATGAAACTGCGCTTGGCCTGATTGGCGGCTTCTTCCTGTTGCAGCGCCCGGGTCAGACGGGTCACCAGCGTGCTGAAATACAGGCCAACCAGTATCATCCCGACCCACAAGCCAGCACCGAGCGCCCGGTGCACCTGCCAATAATCGACAAACAGGAGCGCTAGCGAAAACCCGGTCAGCGAGGCCGCCAGCGTGGCATACAGGTAAGCGTTTCCAAAGCGAAAACCATTGCCAAACGTGATCCACAAATAAAACAGGTACAGCGGCACGCCCAGTTCGCCGGCATACAAAATACCGCAGGTAATACCCGCTGCATCATTCAGGATTGCCAGACCGCGCCGCGCAATCACAGGCTGCGGATGAAAGGCAATCGACAACAGGATCAGGCTGCTCAGGCACAGAAAAAACCCGATTACCAGCGCAAGCCGGAGAGAGATTGCGGCAACTGGCGTATGCCAAAGTACGAAGACGCAGATCAGTACGCCAATCGCAATGCGTACCAAGCCTTGCTCATGCTCGCTGTTGGGATGACGGGCGAAGCGACGCGCGCCCCCCATGGCAGCGCGCAACGCGTTCAGCATGGAGCGCGATCGACTCACCACGGCTACGGTGATGTGGGCTGATCGGCCAGCGCCGCGCAAATCGTGGCGGCCTCGTCGGCATGGCGAATGAATACGTCGACCACTTCCGGATCAAAGTATTTGCCCCTTTCGCTGGCCAGATGTGCGATCGCGGCGGGCCATTCCCAGGCCTTCCCGTAAGGCCGTGCCGAAGTCATTGCATCGAATACCTCGGCCAGCGCGACGATGCGCGCTTCCAGCGGAATCGCCGACCCGCGCAAACCCGACGGAGTGCCGGTGCCATCGAATTTTTCATGATGATTCAGGGCAATCCGGGCTGCTACTTGAAGAAACGGAGACGGGCTGTCTTTCAGGATGTCGTAGCCGATCTGCGTAGTTGACTGCATGACACCTTTTTCTTCGGGTGTCAGCGGGCCGCTTTTTTGCAGGACGGCATCCGGGATGCCGACCTTGCCAAGATCATGCATCGGCACGGCCAACTCGATTGCTTCGACTTCGCCCTCTGACAAACCCATGCCCCGCGCGATCAATGCCGAGTAACAGGCCATGCGCTTGAGATGCGGACCACGGATGGCATTGCGCAGATCGGCGGCGCGCGCCACGCGAGACAGGGTATCGACTTCAAGCAAGCGCAATGCACGGGTGACTTCGCTGACGTGCCGTTTCAGTTCGCTGGCATGGTTCAGGATGATGAGGTACTGCTGGCGCAAGTTCAGCAGGTTCTGGCAACGCGCGCGACATTCAATCGGATCGACCGGACGAATCAGAAAGTCGGTGGCACCCGCTTCAAACGCACTGTGACGCACTTCCCGATCGCTGACCACCGTTGTCATCACGATTGGCAACTGCTCGTAGGTGTACAGGCTGCGCATGCGACGGATGGTTTCGATACCATCGAGCAGCGGCATTTTGTAATCGGTCAGCACCAGATCGACCGGATTTTCACTGATATACGCGATCGCTTCGATCGGATTGTCATACATGACAACATTGATGTTGCGGTCGATCCCCCTGACTACTTCGGCAAGGATCAGGCGCCCTGTGCTCTGGTCATCGAGCACCAGAACGGTCGGCATACCGGCCCGTAGTTGATGACTATGACTGGCCGCGACTGAAGGAGTGATCTCAAGCATTGTTTGCATATAAGTAATATCCTGAACTCAAAGTATGCCGCAATTTAAGGCGCATTGTTAACTTATCGTTTTGTTTAATTTACAAAAAACTTGTGACTGGCTATCTCGACCAAGATAAAGCGGGCATCGGCCCGGCTGGTTAGCTCAGCTCCCCCCAATTCTGTGTGGATCGGCTGTCAAGCCGTTGCCGATCCAAACATTTAGTTCTTTGTGGAAATCAAATCGCCACAGATTAACTGAATGCCGAACCACATGCAGAGATAAAAAAACCGCCGCGCCCCAAGATGGGAACGCGGCGGTTTTCGCCATACGGCACTAGTCAGTCAAATCACTCGAAAAATCCCTTGACCTTCTCTTTCCAGGATTTCGATTGCGGGCTGTGTTTCGCGCCGCCCTCTGCCGTGAGTTCCTCGAACTCGCGCAACAGCTCGCGCTGGCGCTCGGTCAACTTGACCGGCGTTTCGATCACGACATGGCAGAACAGGTCGCCGGCATACCCCGAACGCACGCCCTTGACACCCTTGCTGCGCAAACGGAATGTCTTGCCGCTCTGAGTACCCTCGGGCAAGGTGAATGACGCTTTGCCACTCAGGGTCGGCACCTCGATCTCGCCGCCAAGAGCCGCCTTGGTAAATGAAATCGGAATCTCGCAATGCAGGTCGTCGCCTTCGCGCTGGAACACCGGATGCTGCTTGATATGGATTTCGACATACAGATCACCGGGCGGGCCACCGTTCATGCCCGGCTCACCGTTGCCGGACGAGCGTATCCGCATGCCATCATCGATACCGGCCGGGATTTTGACTTCGAGTGTCTTGTTGCGCTTGATGCGACCGGCACCGGCACACGTGGTGCACGGCTCCGGAATCACCTTGCCAGTACCATGGCACTTCGGACAGGTTTGCTGGATGCTGAAAAAGCCCTGCTGCATCCTGACCTGACCATGACCGCCACAGGTCGGACACGTGGTCGGTTGCGTGCCTGGCTTGGCACCGCTGCCGTGACAGATTTCGCAGCTGTCCCAGGAAGGAACGCGGATCGTGGTATCGAAACCGTGTGCCGCCTGTTCCAGCGTGATGTCGAGGTTGTAGCGCAAATCGGCACCGCGATAAACCTGCGGTCCGGCGCTACGGCCACCGCCACCACCGCCGCGGGCGGCATTGCCAAAAATATCGCCAAAGATGTCACCGAAGGCATCTGAGAATCCGCCTGCACCGGCCCCGCCGCCACCGCCGCCGCCCATATTGGGATCGACACCGGCGTGACCGTAGCGGTCATACGCTTCGCGTTTTTGCGGATCGGACAGCATTTCGTAGGCCTCCTTGGCCTCCTTGAATTTGTCTTCCGATCCCTTGCTGTCCGGGTTACGGTCAGGATGGTGTTTCATCGCGAGTTTGCGGTACGACTTCTTGATATCTTCGTCAGAAGCGTTTTTCGCTACACCCAGTATTTCGTAAAAATCGCGCTTCGCCATTTCTCGGCACCCTCTAAAATCTAAACAAAAAAGCCGAGGCGAGCGGCGTGCTCAACTCGGCGAGTCGAAACGGCGTGCACCGTTCGACGTAGTAGTGCAGCAATTTTACTTGCTATCTTTAACTTCCTTGAAGTCGGCGTCGACCACATCTTCTTCCTTGGCCTTGCCTTCGCCTGCTGATGCACCACCAGAACCACCGGCACCACCGGCACCACTGGCGTCACCCGCGCCGGCAGCTGCCTGCTGGGCTTGCGCATCAGCGTACATTTTTTCGCCGAGGGTTTGGGCTGCGGTCGACAAGGCGGCGGACTTGGCATCGATCTCGGCCTTGTCGCTGCCTTTGAGGGCCGCTTCCAGATCCGCGATCGCGCTTTCCACCTTGGCTTTTTCATCGGCGCCCAGCTTGTCGCCGTATTCGGTCAGCGACTTGCGGGTGGAGTGCACCAATGCGTCGCCCTGGTTGTGGGCTTCGGCCAGTTCTTTCAGGCGCTTGTCGTCTTCGGCATTGGCTTCAGCATCGCGCACCATCTTCTGAATCTCTTCTTCAGTCAGACCAGTGTTGGCCTTGATGGTGATCTTGTTTTCCTTGCCGGTGGCCTTGTCTTTCGCGCCGACATGCAAAATGCCGTTGGCGTCGATGTCAAAGGTCACTTCGATTTGCGGCGTGCCACGGGATGACGGTGGAATGCCTTCCAGATTGAACTCGCCCAGGCCTTTGTTACCAGCAGCCATCTCGCGCTCGCCCTGGAATACCTTGATCGTCACCGCAGGCTGGTTGTCATCGGCGGTCGAGAATACCTGGCTGAACTTGGTTGGAATCGTGGTGTTCTTCTTGATCATCTTGGTCATCACGCCACCCAGCGTTTCGATACCAAGTGACAGCGGAGTCACATCCAGCAGCAACAGATCCTTGCGCTCGCCGGACAGCACGGCGCCCTGGATCGCCGCACCGACCGCAACCGCTTCATCCGGATTGACGTCCTTGCGTGGCTCTTTGCCGAAGAATTCCTTGACCTGTTCCTGCACTTTCGGCATCCGGGTCATGCCGCCGACCAGAATGATGTCATCGATGTCGGTGACCTTGACGCCAGCATCCTTGATGGCGATGCGGCATGGCTCGATGGTTTTCAGGATCAGTTCCTCGACCAGCGATTCCAGCTTGGCACGGGTCATCTTCAGGTTCAGATGGACCGGTGCGCCGTTGGCCATGGCGATGTATGGCTCGTTGATTTCGGTTTGCTGCGCCGACGACAATTCGATCTTGGCGCGCTCGGCCGAACCCTTGATCCGTTGCAGTGCAATCGCATCCTTGGACAGGTCGATACCGTTGATCTTCTTGAACTCGTCGATGATGAAATCAATGATGCGCTGGTCGAAGTCTTCACCGCCGAGGAAGGTGTCGCCATTGGTCGACAGCACTTCGAACTGCATTTCGCCATCGACATCGGCGATCTCGATGATCGAGACGTCGAACGTACCGCCCCCCAGGTCATACACGGCGATCTTGCGGTCGCCCTTGCCGTTCTTGTCCAGACCGAATGCGAGTGCGGCAGCGGTCGGCTCGTTGATGATGCGCTTGACATCCAGACCGGCGATACGACCGGCGTCTTTGGTGGCCTGGCGCTGGGCGTCGTTGAAGTACGCAGGCACCGTGATGACGGCTTCGGTAACTTCTTCACCGAGGTAATCTTCGGCGGTCTTTTTCATTTTGCGCAGCACTTCGGCAGAAATCTGCTGTGCTGCCAATTTCTTGTCGCGCACCGAGATCCAGGCGTCGCCGTTGTCGGCCTTGACGATCTGGTACGGCATCAGGCCGATGTCCTTCTGCACTTCTTTTTCGTCGAACTTGCGACCGATCAGACGCTTGACTGCGTACAGCGTGTTCTTTGGATTGGTGACTGCCTGACGCTTGGCCGGTGCACCAACCATGATTTCGCCATCATCCAGATAAGCGATGATCGATGGCGTGGTGCGTGCGCCTTCCGCGTTTTCGATAACCTTTGGCTGTCCGCCCTCCATGATGGCGACGCACGAGTTGGTGGTGCCGAGGTCGATGCCAATAATTTTGCCCATGATTTTTTCCTTAGATGACTGGATAACGAGAGTTTGATGTGATGGATATTGGGAGCTGCTGCCAGCTTTCAAGCATTTTTTTGTAATGATTGACCACTTGGCCGGCAGCAGCGCCGACCCGGAATACGTCTATTGGGCGACGGTGACCAGCGCCGGGCGCAACAGGCGGTCGGAAATCATGTAGCCCTTTTGCAGCACGCTGACGATGGTATTGGCTTCCTGCTCTGCCGGTACCATCGAGATGGCCTGATGCTTGTTCGGATCGAGCTTGTCACCCGGCTGTGGTGCGACTTCCAGCATGCGGTTGCGCTCGAAAGCTGCGGACAACTGCTTGAGTGTCATCGCAACACCCTCTTTCAAGGATTCAACCGATGGCGAATCGACTTTCAGCGCCATTTCGAGGCTGTCCATCACTGGCACCAGCGCTTCGGCAAAACTTTCGATCGCAAATTTATGGGCACGGGCGATGTCTTCCTGGGCACGGCGACGGAAGTTTTCGGTATCGGCCTTGGCACGCAGGAAGGCGTCGTGCATTTCCGCGGCGCGGGTTTCGGCTTCGGCGAGGCGGGCCTCGAGCCCTGAATCGGCAGCAGCGGCATTCAATTCCGGGGCCTGATTTTCTTCGACAGACGGGTTATCAGCAGCTTGTTTTTCGTGGTCTTGCATGTAGAAATCCTCCAACTATCAGTGGCTTAGGTTAGGCATAGGCTGACCGGAAACGGCTAGCCTGAGTACAAAGTGATACGCAAATGGGGCTATGCCACACTTTTTCAAGGGGAATAATGCGCGCCCATTTCCATTTTTTGCATTGCCTCTGCCTGGCCCGTGCAGCACCACTGATTGACTGACAACCAGCCGCCAGAATGATTATCGCGCAGCGCCCAGCTGTTTTGCCGCGTTGGCAGCGATGCCCAACTGGATGATCTCCTCGGTTTTTTCGGCCTCGGTCGGACGGGTTGGCCAGCCTTGCAGATGACGGGCGGTGATCTCGGCAAGACCAGCGATCCAGCCCGGGTCTTCGTTGACGCACGCAATGTAATGAAATTCCTTGCCGCCGGCTTCGAGGAAGTCATGCTTGGCTTCGAGCGAAATCTCTTCCAGTGTTTCGAGGCAGTCACTGGTAAAGCCGGGACACATCACATCGACACGCTTCAAGCCATCCTTCGCCAGTTGCATCAGGGTCGGCGCGGTGTAGGGCTGCAACCATTCCGCCTTGCCGAAGCGCGACTGGAATGTCACCAGCAATTCGTCTTTGGACAGGCCCAGTTCCTGGCCGAGCAAACGGGCCGTTTTGTAACACTCGCAGTGGTACGGGTCGCCCAGCATCAGCGTGCGCTTCGGTACGCCATGAAAACTCAACACCAGTTTTTCGCCACGACCGTTGACATCCCAGTGTGCCTGCACGGTGTTCCTGAGCGCATTGATGTAAGCGGCGTCATCGTGATAGTGCTTGATGAAGCGTAGCTCGGGGACGTTACGCACCTTGCGATAGTGGCTCGTCACGGCATCGAAAATCGAGGCGGTCGTGGTGGCCGAATACTGCGGATACGCCGGCACGATCAGGATGCGGTCGCAACCGTCGGTCTGCAATTTGTTGAGCACATCCGGCAGCGACGGATTGCCATAGCTCATCGCGTACTCGACTTTGACGGCATGGCCCTGCTCGCCCAGCTGGCCGCGCAACAGCATGGCCTGCTTGCCGGTATGCACCTTCAGCGGCGAGCCTTCCTTGGTCCAGATCAGCGCATATTTCGCGGCCGATTTGCTGGCGCGGATCGGCAGGATGATGCCATTGAGGATCAGCCACCAGATCGCACGCGGGATTTCGACCACGCGCGGATCGGACAGGAACTGCTTCAGGTAACGCCGCACCGACGGGGCATCGGGCTGGTCGGGGGTACCGAGGTTGACCAGTACCACGGCGGTCTTGACGGGACTGCCATGGGTGTACTGCGGTGCTTTATTGAACGCCATCGAAATAATGCCTTTACAAATCAGTTAGGAAGCAAGCAGCTCGCGTGCGTGCTTGCGGGTGGTTGCGGTAATTTCGATGCCGCCGAGCATGCGGGCAATTTCTTCGACCCGGGCTTTGGTATCGAGCGCCTCGATGCGCGACACGGTTTTGCCGGCCGCATTGAATTTGCTGACCTGCAGATGCTGGTTGGCCTGACTCGCCACTTGCGGCAAGTGGGTCACGCACAGCACCTGGCGGTCCTGACCAAGTCGCTTCAGCAAGCGCCCCACCACTTCGGCCACGCCGCCGCCAATGCCGCTGTCGACTTCATCAAAGATCAGTGTCGGCGTCGATGTGGCACTCGACGCGATCACCGAAATGGCCAGCGCAATGCGCGCCAGTTCGCCACCGGAAGCGACCTTGGCCAGTGGCCGCGGGATGGTGCCGGCATGGCCAGCCACCAGAAACTCGACCTGTTCGAGACCGGATACGGCCGCTGCCGCCGGCACCAGGCTGACCTCGAAACGTCCGCCCGCCATGCTCAGGTCCTGCATCGCTTTGGTCACGGCATCACTCAGGGTGCGGGCCGCCTTGGCCCGGACTGCCGACAATTTTTGCGCCAGCGCCGTGTAGGCGACCTTGAGTTTTTCTTCCTGCGCGCGCAAGGCGGCGATGTCGCTGGCATCGGCCAGCTGGCGCAATTGCGCTGACAGCGTGGCAAATTCCTGCGGCAGCTCTTCGGGCGTGACATGAAATTTTCGTGCGGTCGAATGCAGGTCGCCGAGGCGCTGCTCAACCTGCTGCAGGCGACGCGGGTCGAGTTCGAGCCGGTCAAGATAGTCATTGAGTGCATACACCGCTTCCTGCAACTGGATGCGGGCCGGCTCCAGCAAATCGAGGACTGGCTTGAGGCCCTCGTCAATGTCAGCCAGTTTGTCGAGTTTCAGGTTCAACGCGGTCAGTTGCGACAGCATCGGCTGGCTGGCCGATTCGGCACCGGATTCGGAGAGTGCCGCCAGCGCATCCTGCGCACCATCAATCAGGCTGGCCGCATGCGACAGGCGACTGTGCTCGTTGCTGATCTCGGTCCATTCGCCTTCCTTGGCGGCGAGCTTGTCGAGTTCGCCGACCTGCCATTCGAGCCGTTCGCGCTCCAGCAAAACATTTTTGGCATTGGTTTCGAATTCTTCGCGCTGGCGGCTGACCGCCTTCCAGCTTTTGTAGGCAACACCTACGACCCTGACGTCTTCCTGCAAACCGGCCTGCGTATCGAGCAACTGGCGTTGCGCATCGGTTTTCAGCAGGGATTGATGCGCGTGCTGACCGTGGATATCGACCAGCAATTCGCCGAGGTCGCGCAATTGCGTGGCGGTCGCGGCAATGCCGTTGATATAGGCTTTCGAGCGACCGGCATTGTCGATCACACGACGCAGCAGCACACCGCCATCGGGGTCGGCAAAGGCATGCGTGGCGAGCCAGGCATCGGCTTCGGCATGGGTCGTGAAGTCGGCGCTGATGTCGGCCTTGGCAGCGCCGTCACGCACCACACTGGCGTCGCCGCGCCCGCCCAGCGCCAATGCCAGCGCATCGATCAGGATCGACTTGCCGGCGCCGGTTTCACCGGTCAGGACCGAAAAGCCGGCAGCGAATTCAAGTTCGATCAGGTCAACGATGACAAAGTCGCGGATGGACAGGGTACGCAGCATGGTGACTATTCTTTTGGGTAATGCCGATGCAACCGGCAGCAGGTCGTTATTTGAGTTGGCCTTCGACCGACGGGTATTCATTCCAGTGCAGCTTCTCGCGCAGCGTGTCGTAATAGCTCCAGCCCGGCGGATGCAAAAAGGTAATCGTGTGGGCCGAGCGCCTTATCACAACCCGGTCATGCAGTTGCAGGCTAGCCAGCGACTGCATGTCAAAATTCACGCCGGTGTCGCGGCCACTGATGACGGTGATCACAATTTCGCTGTAATCCGGCAACACGATCGGCCGGTTCGACAACGCATGCGGCGCAATCGGCACCAGCACGATGCCGCCCAGACTCGGGTGCAACAGCGGCCCGCCGGCCGACAACGAATAGGCCGTCGAGCCGGTCGGCGTCGCCACGATCAGGCCATCGGAACGCTGGTTGTACATGAAGTGACCATCGACATCGACCCGCAGTTCCACCATCCCGGACCCGGCCCCGCGCGACACCACCACATCATTGAAGGCCAGCGCATTAAAGACCGGCTGACCATCGCGATGCACCACACCTTCCAGCAAACTCCGGCGTTCCGATTCGATTTTGCCGTTCAGCATTTCCGCCAGCAGCGGCATCATCCTTTCCAGCGGGATATCGGTCATGAAGCCCAACCGGCCCTGATTGATACCGATCAGTGGCACGTCGAACGGCGCCAGCTGGCGGGCAATCCCGAGCATGGTACCGTCGCCACCAACGACGATGGCGGCGTCGACGCTCGCGCCGATCTGGGCCGGTGTCATTTGCCGGTAACCGGTCATGCCGGTGCTCAGGGCAGTTTCGTTTTCGAGTACCACGTCATGCCCGGTCGCGACCAGGAAATCGGCGATCTCGGACAGCGACTGCGCGATACCGGCGGCCATGGGCTTGCCGATGATGGCAATGGTTTTCAGCGGGGGGACCGGCAGACCGGCAGGGGTGGGAAGCGACATGCTTCGGATTAGACCATAATTCGTCGCCCTCTTGAAGGATGCCGCAGCCGGACCTACTTATGATGAACAACCCGACGGGAAACATGTGATGAACCAGCTTCCGATCAAGGCCTTACTGTTCGATCTCGACGATACGCTGTGGCCGATCGTGCCGGTGATCGTGCGCGCCGAAACCATCCTGCACGACTGGCTGCGCAGGCATGCGCCAGCCGTCGCGCAGGATCACAGCATCGAAACCATGCGCGCGCGCCGCCTGGAAATCCTGGCCGCCGAACCCCGTTACAAAGTCGATCTGGTCGGCCTGCGTCATGCCGGGCTGACCGAAGCCTTCCATGCCAGCGGTGCCGACCCGGTCCATGTCGATGGCGCGATGGCCATCTTCAATACCGCCCGCAATGCCGTGACACCGTACGACGATGTGCTGCCGTCGCTGCTGCGACTCGGCGGACGCGTGGCACTCGGGACGATCTCGAATGGCTCGGCGGACCTCGACACCATCGGCCTGGCCGGTCACTTCCGGATTTCGATTGCCGCGCACCAGTTCGGTACGGCCAAACCAGATGCGGCCATTTTTCATGCGGCCTGCAGCGCGCTGGAAGTTGATCCGGCCGAAACCGTGTACGTCGGCGACGATCCGCTGCTCGATGTGGTCGGTGCCCAGCAAGCCGGCCTGCGCGCGGTCTGGATGAACCGCTTTTCACGCACCCTGCCCGACCATGTCCGGCCCGATGCCAGTTGCGTCAGCCTGCTTGAACTGGAACACTGGCTGGAGCACCGGATAATACTGGCCCCGGCACCAATCGCTCGCTAAAATACCAAAATGCAACTAGACGCCCGCGCCCAAACCCTGCTCAAAGCCCTCGTGGAACGCTATATCGCCGACGGTCAGCCGGTCGGCTCGCGCGCGCTGGCGAAGATTTCAGGACTTGATCTGTCGCCGGCGACCATCCGCAACATCATGTCCGACCTGGAAGAAATGGGCTTCGTGTCCAGCCCGCACACGTCAGCCGGACGTGTCCCGACACCGCGCGGCTACCGGATTTTTGTCGATACGCTGCTGACGGTCGACACCATTGACGAGAGTGCGCTGGAATCGCGCCTGCAATCACGCATCCATAGCGGCTCATCGCAAAAAGTCATTGCCAATGCAGCGCAAGTGTTGTCTTCGCTGTCGCAATTCGCTGGTGTAGTGCTGACACCGCGACGTGAGTCAGTGTTTCAGCAAATCGAGTTTTTGCGTTTGTCGGAGCGGCGTGTTTTGCTGGTGATCGTCGCGCCCAATGGCGACGTGCAAAACCGCTTGCTAATGAGCGATGTCGATTACACCCCGGCGCAACTGGTGCAGGCGGCCAACTTCATCAATCTCAATTACGGCGGTTTGAGCTTCCATGACGTCCGCCTGCGCCTGCAACATGAATTGCGCCAGCTGCGCGACGACATGACGCCACTGATGCATGCCGCGGTCGAAGTGGGCAGCGACGCGATGGCCGACAACAGCGATGAAGTGGTGATTTCGGGCGAACGTAATTTGCTCAGCGTCAGCGACCTGTCATCGAACATGTCCTCGTTGCGCAAGCTGTTTGATTTGTTCGAACAGAAGACCAGCCTGCTGCAATTGCTGGATCTGTCGAACCGGGCCACGGGCGTACAGATTTTTATTGGCGGCGAATCCAGCCTGGTGCCGCTGGAGCAGATGAGCATCGTCACGGCGCCGTATGAAATCAATGGCCGCGTGGTCGGCACGCTGGGGGTGATCGGTCCGACCCGCATGGCGTATGAACGGGTGATTCCGATCGTCGATATCACGGCGAAGTTGCTGTCGAACGCACTGAGCAGCGCGACGGACAAACACTACAAATAAATCACTGCCCGCTTGCTTGCTGGCCCGCACACCGCATCACCGGGTGCGATGCGCGCAATCTTTCTTCGTGCAGTGGCCGTACAGTGCCAGCGAATGCTCGGCGATAGTGAAACCGCGCTCCAAAGCGACCTTCTGCTGACGCAACTCAATCTCTTCATCATAAAATTCTTCGACGATGCCACAGTCGAGGCACACCAGATGATCATGATGCGTGCCTTCGTTGAGTTCGAAGACGGCCTTGCTGGTTTCGAAATGGTTGCGGTGTAACAGGCCGGCCTGTTCGAACTGGGTCAGTACCCGGTATACGGTGGCCAGTCCGACATCCATGTTTTCTGCCAGCAGGATCTTGTAGACATCCTCGGCGCTCAGGTGACGCACCTGGCTTTGATGAAAAATATCCAGGATCTTGATGCGGGGAAGCGTGGCTTTCAGTCCGCTGGCTTTGAGGTCAGATGGGTTATTGGACATGTTGTTGGCTGGGTAGTGAGTAACTGCTTTATGATATAGCGCTTTCGCGCCCCGACTCAATCAATCGAGATCCTTCATGCAAATGCTGCTCCCCATTTCTCTGCCTCGTTCCGTACGGCTCGCTGCCGCTGGTTTTCTGAGTCTGTCGCTGCTGGCCGGATGTGCCTCCAAAAACCCGTTGATGGAAGCGCCGGCCAGCATGGCCAGTGCGACCAAAACCACTCCTGAAGTCACCGCCGAAAGCGCCAGCGCGGCAACCGCCAATAGCGGCATGCAGCGCAGCACGCCAACCAGCGCGCGACGCTTCCTGGGCGTGTTGTCACCGTACCGGATCGATATTCCACAAGGTAATTTCGTCTCCGAAGAAATGGTGCTGCAACTGAAAGAAGGCATGACGCCAGACCAGGTCCGCTTCGCACTCGGCACCCCGCTGATTACCGATATCTTCCATGCCGATCGCTGGGACTATGTCTTCCGCATGCTCAAGCGCAATGACGAAGTCCTGTCGAGCCGGGTCACGGTCTTTTTCAAGGATGGACGTGTCAGCCGATTCGAAGGCGGCAACCTGCCCACCGAAGTCGACTACCTGGCACTGATCGCGGGTGCCGTTCCCAAGAAAACCAAGCCACTTGCGCCGGCACCGGCAGTTGCTCCGTCCGCGGCCAGACCGACGCAATAAATGGGGTCTGCGCCTGACGTTCGGCTGACACCGACTTGACCAACACTCTGACGATTGCTTCCATGACTGTACTGAAAATTGCCATCGCCGGCGCGTCCGGCCGCATGGGTCGCATGCTGGCCGAAACCATCCTGGCCAGCGCTGACACCACGCTGACGGGCGCGCTCGATGTTGCCGCAGCACCAGCAATCGGCACCGATGTCACCGGGTTTCTTGGCAAAAACAGCGGCGTCCTGATTACTTCGGCACTGGCCGACGGCCTGGCGGATGCGGACTTCCTGATTGATTTCACCCGCCCGGAGGGCACGCTGGAACATCTGGCGTATTGCGCCAGTCACGGCATCAAGATGATCATCGGCACCACCGGTTTTGATGCTGCCGGCAAAGCGGCGATTGCTGCCGCAGCCGAACAGACCGCGATCGTCTTCGCACCCAACATGAGCGTGGGCGTGAATGTCACGATGAAATTGCTGGAGATGGCCGCCAAGAGTTTTGCCGAAGGCTACGACATCGAAATCATCGAAGCCCATCACCGCATGAAAGTTGATGCGCCATCCGGCACCGCACTGCAGATGGGGGAAGTCATCGCCAAGGCAGTCGGACGGGATCTCGATGAAGTCGGTGTCTTTGCCCGCCATGGCGTAACCGGCGAACGCGATCCGTCCTCGATCGGTTTTGCCACCATTCGCGGCGGCGATATCGTGGGCGACCACACGGTGCTGTTTGCCGGCATCGGCGAACGGATCGAAATTTCGCACAAGTCATCAAGCCGCGTCACGTATGCCCACGGCAGCTTGCGCGCAGCACGCTTTCTGGCAAACAAAACTACCGGCCTGTTCGACATGCAGGACGTGCTCGGGCTGCGATGACACGATGGTGGGACTGCGTCCGGAGCCGGCACGTCAGACACCACCAGCATCGCCTCTGATACCAACCGGCGTGAAGGCGGGCGCGGTCCGGATCAAGTCCTTCAGCTGTTTTTCGTTGCCCGACCAGCCCGCTCACGCGACTATGCAGCAGCAGAGTCGCCAACCCGCCACAGCCGTTGGAAAACCGGTTGCGCTGTGGTACCAGATACCGATCCCGTCTACACTGCACTCCTGACTTTTTACCCAGGAGCAGCATGAATCTCTCGCCACAACTCGCCCGCTACTGGGCTCAGGGTGACGCCATCTCGCATGCGGTGGCCTACCTGCTGTTGCTGATGTCGCTGGTGAGCTGGTACTTCATTTTGTCCAAGTCATGGAGCGCGTGGCGACTGCGGCGCAGTGCCGTGGCCCTCGATGCATTCTGGAAAGCTCCCAGCATCGCCGACGCCGTCGCCGTCCTGAAACTAGCCGATCCCGAAAACATCTACACCCCGCTGGCGGCCCGCAGTGCCGACGCTGCCACGTTGACGCCCGCCGCCGGTTCTCTCAATGCCGCCAGCGATCGCGGCGAACTGATCACCCGCACGCTGCGCCAGGAAATCAACCGCGTCTCCTCGCGTCTCGAAAGTGGTCTGACCTTGCTGGCCTCGGTCGGTGCGACCGCCCCGTTTGTCGGTCTGCTCGGAACGGTGTGGGGTATCTATCACGCACTGGCGGCGATCTCGACGGCCGGTACGGTACAGATCGACAAGATAGCCGGTCCGGTTGGCGAGGCACTGATCATGACCGCGCTCGGACTGACTGTAGCGATCCCCGCAGTGCTGGCCTACAACGCATTCACCCGCGTCAACCGCGTCACGTTAGCCGAACTCGATGCCTTCGCGCATGACCTGCACGCCTTCCTGACCACCGGCGCACGGGTAGGAAACTGACATGACCTTCGGCGGATTCAACGACAAACAAACTCCTGCGCCCATGGCCGAGATCAACGTCACGCCGATGGTCGACGTGATGCTGGTACTGCTGGTGATTTTCATCATGACGGCACCGCTGCTGACGCAGGCAATCAAGCTCGATTTGCCGCAGGCGACATCGGCCTCCGCGCCCGACAACCCGGCCACCATCCAGCTCGCCATCGATGCCAGCGGCACCCTGTACTGGAACGATACGGCGATCACCACGCCCGAACTCGAACAGCGCTTTGCCGACGCGGGCAAGCGCACTCCGCAACCTGAACTGCGCTTGCGGGCCGACAAATCGACACGCTACGAGGTGATTGCGCAAGTCATGGCATCTGCCCAAAGCAATGGCCTGAGCAAACTGGGCTTCGTGACCGAGCCCAAGCCGACCGGCTCCCCGGCGCGCTGACAACAAGGTCAGCGGATAAACCGGAACAGCATCGACGATAGCGATTCGATCAACGGCAGCGGCGTGCCCTGCCAGAACCGCTTCGGCCGGGACAGCGGAATCACGCCATGCAGGATCACGCCAAAATCCAGCGATGGTTCATGCGGGAAATAATTCTCCTGGATCGACACGATTTGCCGGAAGCCTTTCCGGAAGTAGTACCGTAACTGCGGATCGAGCGGCTCGCCGGAGCGTCCACGCTTTTTGCTGTGGACATATTCCCAGGCGGGCAGGTCCGGCTTGCACTCACGGGCCCGCCGGAAGCCCGGCATCGGCGAACCCAGATACACATCGCGCCACCCGGCCTTGAGCGCACGCGGGTAAAAAAACCGGTACAGATCGTCGGCGGCAGCGGCATTCGTGCTGCTCAGGCTGATGCCAAACAGCGCCCGGGTGTCACTGTGCAGTTCGCAGGCAGCAGGCAAGTTGGCGGTCACGTCCCACCGGGTCGGCGCGGTAAAGATGGCCGGGTTGACTGGCCGCATGAAGGTCGATGCCAGCGCCTTGCCCGACTGGAGGCAAAACGATCCGATACACAGTGTCGGATAGGCAGCGATGCGTTGCCGCAGCATGCTCTCGGTGGCCGCCTGGTTCGGTTCCCATTTGGCATGTTCCAGCGCCAGCAAGGCAGGGATATCGGTCTGCTGCAGATAACGCGTCTGAAATCGCGGTGCGGTGAGGCGACGTAACCAGTCAGCAAACATGATCGACTCCTTTGGAAGGTGTGTGCAGCGCTGCTGCCGAGAGTTCGGCAAGCACGCCGGTCAGATAGCCTTGCGTGATGACTGCGCGGGCACGAAAGGCGGGCTCCTGCATCAGACTCCGGTGCAACCGACCGAGCCGGAAAAAAGGTACCGAGGGAAACAGGTGGTGTTCGGCATGGAAATTCACGCCGTTCTGCGCAATCAGCAAGCGTTCCGGCCAGCCGACCAGAACCGTGCGCGAATTGGCAAAGCCCTCTGCAGGCAAGCCGAAATGCTCACCCAGATCCCGCACATACAGAATCGCCATCAGGACAGTTGCCAGCGGCACGATCCAGTACAGTAGCAGCGTGTGCCACATGCCGAAGTAGGTCACCGCAGCGACCAGAACCAGTGCAAACACCAGCCGGTAAATCGCGGTGCTGCGCGGCAGCGAAGTGGCCATACCCGCATCCACTGTGTAGCGCTTCAACTCCTGCAGCGTGTACCAGCCGATGCCGTGTTTGAGCACGTCGGACCACACCTGCTGCCGCGTTTTCGGGAACTGGTAGCGCAGCTTCCGTGCGGACGCCACGTAGTTGGGATCGTCTTCGGTCCAGGCATGTTTGTGATGCAGCATGTGGTTGCGGCGGAAGCCATGGATCGTGATGAAAAACGGGAAGGCGGTGAAGACGTCGCCGACCAGATCGTTGAGCCAGGCGCGCTTGCGGCTGAGCTGGTAGTGGGAATAATCATGCATCAGCGTCAACAGCGCATGCTGGCGCGTGGCGATCAGAGCCATGCAGAGCAAGCTGATAACCCAGTGCGACGACCAGGTCGCCAGCACTATGAGACCGAAGATACAAAGCCATTCGAGGCCGGTCTGTAACAGCAACCGAATCGGCGCGGGCCTGGCCAGCGCTTTCAGCAGCGCCCGCGGCAGGATGATTTTTTCAGGGAAAACGGGTGTGGTGGTGGACATGGGCAACTCCATTCAGCGATTTAACGATATTTTGTCGTTAACTTAGCGGTGAATTATGTCCGTGCAGTGACATGAAGAAAGAACAACGCATGGAACCACACAGCGTGGGCAGCTACTCATGGAGCGCACTGCTTCGAATAATTATCTCTGACTCTTCCGACCCACCATCATGCTTAACGCCATAGCATCCGGCAGCAACGCACCTCTTTCTCACCGATCTGCCCTTGCAGCTATCGACGAGATCGTTGTCGCGTCGCCACGCGCTGCCGATGCGCGCCATCAGGCAAATGACCGACACGCCCAGGCCGCCAACAACACGATGCGCACCCGGATCGCGCGACTGTTCAACACCAAAAAAGTACCGGATTTGCCAGCGCTGAAGTTCCCTGCAGAATGGGCAACGGCAGCGGGCGACATTTGCCAGAGATGGATCGATGAGCAGACTCGCCACGACCCTGGCAAGGTATCGCTCGTCGCCCTGTCGCGCATGAAAGCACTCGACTACGAGCGCAGGAACCTGCCGCAGATTCATGCAGCGCAGCGGCTGTTGCCCGCATCGGCAACGCAGCAGGATTATTACCAGGCACAAATCGAAGCATTCCTTGCCGCCGTCGGTGAAGAAGATCCGCAGCCCATGCTGGAGAGTTTCAAACACGCCGGTACCGGCGGTCTCCATCGGCAGCATGCCACCGTGGGTGCGACCGTCAGCAACTCGCTGAGCGCGGCAATCCTGTTGGCGCCCGATCCGGTGACCAGAGTCGCCCTGGTCGCCGCGCGCCTGTTGACGCAAAGTGCCACCTCGGCTGCCGTCATTGCGGCGGGACCCCGCCGCTTTCGCAACGCCTGTGCCGAAGACGTGATGCAGCTCGGACGGGCCGATGCAGCGCCTGCGGCCAAGCGGGCGCCCAACATGTTGCAGGCATCGCTGGCCGTCATGCGCATCTTGAAAGGCTCGGAAAAAAACCTGCAGGAAATGCAGAGCGCCATGCAGGCATTGGAACGCGCGCAGCAGGCAACCACGCCGAACCCCAACGCGCTGCGCGAGACCCGGCAACGGCTGGAACTGGCATTCGCCCGAATTTGCCACCAGCTATCGGTCAAGTTCAACTACAAGGCCGCCTCCGAAAGCGCAAAAATTGAATTCTTTGGCAATCTGCGTTACCTGTTGACCAGCTATACCGGCTTCAGCGCTACCCTGACGGCCGGTCTGCTCGCGATCATGACGCCGGTCTTCATCGGCGCGGCCGTCACCGGCGGACTGGTCGCCGGGGCGGCAGCACTGACCGTGGCGATGTATCTCGGTTACCAGCTCAGTACCGGCCCCTCACGCGACGGCGAAGAAAAAGCCAAACGTGCAATTGTTGCCCTGGTAAAAATGCTGGAAGTACTGAGTGGCGAAGATTCCGCCGGCATGCTGAGTCGCGCAAAAGCCTATTCCGACTATTTACAGGAAAGAAAAGTGCCGCGCTTTTGCAAACGGCCAGCCAGGCAACGGATCAGGCAAGCTGCCAAAACGCGCTTGCTGGAACGGCTGGCAGAAACCACCCGCGCCGCACCCGCGCACGCTGGTCTTGATCCCTCGGCCAACTGGCAAGCCTATCGTTCGCATCTGGACTCTGCCAACGCGATGACTGCCAATGCTGCGCAAGACCCCACCACCGGACCAGCCAGTGAGCAACAACTGGCCGCATTGAATGCGCAGTTCAGCGCCCGTCATCAAAACGACTTTGCGGTCAAGACTGTCGTCGATGCCTGGAAACTGCCGATGAGCATCCGCCTGAACGCCGCCAGTCGCATCCTCCAGGGCAAGGTGGCACGATCGCACAAGCGCTTGCTGGCGCTCAAACCGGGTGTGTTTGCCGGCACCGGACATGGCCGGTCAGGCCAGACAATCGAAAGCAAGCGGGCGATCGACCAGCAGAAGAACTTGATGCGCGATCATCTGTTCGACATGTTCAACCTGGAACTTGCACTGCAAGATCTGAAGCTGTCCGCCAACCCCGACGTGGATAGCCCGCGTCGGGCCAATGCTACCGGGCGACTTGCCGCGATCACGGATCAGGATGTGCGTCGATTATTTTGTGGTACCGCCGAAGAACAGGTCGAGTCGATCCGGCTCTCCAAGGAACTGACTGCCGGCGAAAGCGAGCGCTATACCCATGCCAATGCCGGCTCGGCATTCATCGGCATCGTGCTCAATATCGTCGTCCCTGCAGTGGATCTCGGGATCAGTGCGGACAAGGCTGCCGGTACTTACGGCGGCCCCAAATTCAACGACTATAAATTCGTCTTCGTTTCCCAGGCAGGTGCACAACCGGGCGCACACCAGAGCGCCGGCGACCGCGCAGCCATGCAAGGGCGCGAAATTCAACCGCAACTGCAACAAACCGAACTGGCAGAACCCGCGCCGGAGTTTGATCTGGATATCGCTCTGGCAGGCCATGCCATGACGCCGGCCGACGGCGCAGCGAAGAACGCCATGGATGGGCTGATGCAGCAGCTCTGCAACGCGGATGTCGTGCCGCGAACGCTGCGACTGGCACTGACTGGCAATGCGCTCGCGACCGGCGACGTATCCGGCGAACCCGTACCGCCCTCGCAAAATGTCGCCGTTAATCTGAAGCCGACCACGGCCTTTCATAGCGTGCAATACAAAAAAAATCCGTTCGTTCAACGGTTTCGTCATATAAGCGGACAACTCGGCATCATCGGACGGCAGGCGTCGATGTCCATCTTCGGATTGCCGGCACAGTTACTCGCGCAACGCAATCTGAACAGCTCACGTCCAACGCTCAATAACGCAGCCCGACTGACTGGCAGAGTACTCAAGTTGTTGCAACTTGGCCTGCCTGCAACCCCGGCACCCGCCTGTTTCCCGGCGGAGATCGTCCCGCCCAATACCTCCGGCCTGCTCTGCCTCGACAACGAACACGTGATACGGGTGCCCGGTGACGCGCCCGACCAGCCACCTCGACCGATCCATGCCCACAGGGCGGATCAACAGTTGCGAACCGGCGCGAGTTACGCCGCCGGGCAATCACCGGAAGACGCACGGGTCGAGGATTTTCTGTTGCAAGGGATAGCGTCGGGTCAGGGGATATTCCAGTTCGTGTCGCGGCGCGCGCACCATGCGCCCGAGCGCAGTCGCGAAACACCGGTCATCGCGTTGCTCGAACAACGCTGCCTCCGGCCGGACAAACCGCTGATCGGCGGGCGCTACCGACTCGAAAGTGTCGAGCGCACTGCGGGTAAAAATGCAGACGACGGCAGCGACTTTTTGCGCGCCGAAGTGCTCGTTATCGACACCTGGTCGACGGCGCTACCGGCGGCACCCCTCCGTATTCCGATCACGCAGGCCGGCCTTAAATTTACCGATCGACTGCTGCGCGTGGAGCAGATCGAGCGCGCCAGCGCGCTCCTGGATGCGCACAACGACCAATGCCTGACGCCGGACACACCGGAAGCCGCCGACAAAATGGTGCTCAGCTTTGCCGGCATCGGACGCAACGCCACGCTGATCACGTATCGCGTGCTGCGCGACGCCATCGCCCGTGGAGAGCTGACGCAAGACACGCTCGATGCAGCACTCGACGCCGAGATCACGGCCAACCGCGCGCGACGTGGTCCGGGGTATGTGCATTCGATCGAGCAGCGGAATGAATTGCGCGAGGCGTTGTCGATGTTGATCACGAGGAGAGATTCCTGATCGCCTGATACGAACAAGGAATCAGGCCCGTGAGTTGAACTGCAAAGGCCAGCAGCGGTCCGGCAACCTCGTAGATCTTTACAACCATTTTCCGATGGCGACGCATGCCGGGCTTAGCGGCCAGCCCCTTCAAGGTATTCGTCGAACCGAAAATTTCACCACACAGAAAAAGAACCTATCGTTGTGTCCGAAATTACTTGACCACCACAAACCACCGGCCGTAGGTTGGGCTGCCAAGCCCAACATGCGTCAAATTCCGTATGCGCTCGATGCGAGCGAAAGCAGTTTGCCTCTGTCGGGCAGCACCTGGTTTGATGCGTCGGAGCGCTACCGACGACCGTATAACAACTTCACAGGAAGCTTGACGCATGTTGGGCTTCGCAGCCCAACCTACGATTCGGCAACGTCATCGTCACCGTGCTTGCTGTCCGACGCCCACCTCGAAAGGTCTGACTACGCCACCTAACCTACAGAACGAGTGCTCCAAGAATTTTTCAATCCGCCCGGGCTAGCGGCAAAATTCGACAACATTGTTGCTCAAGGCAACTCGCAAATACTGCAGCTATGCCCCTTGCAGTTATGCAGCACGCTATTGCGAATCCGCCGCGTGCTCGTGCCCTGCCCCGCCACACCATTGCCGGCCAGTCGTTCGGCACCGGTGCGCGGCTTCCAGGTATCGGTCACCTGCAAGCTCACGCGCGAGGCATTGAGTGCCGGACGGGCGATGGTTTGCTGTTTGCAGTACGGGCATTCGATCTCGGTATGCAGTGCGGTGACCTTGAGCATGCGCTCGAAGATGCCTTCGCATTCGCTGCAGTGGATGTCATAGAACGGCATGATGATTTCCTTGAAAAAATGACGCGGCAGGGTCGGAGACCCCGCCGCAAGACGTGCATGTCTGTGCCTGCTACGGCTGCTTCCGACCCCAGTGCGCCAGGTCATTCAGCATGCCCTTGGGCGTGATGTCCTGATCGAAAATCTCGGTCGGGATCGACACCGTGCAGGCGCAGTTCGGAATATCAACGATGCCGCCGATGCGGCCTTCGACCGGCGCTGCGGTCAGCAGCATGTAGGCTTGTGGCCCGGTGTAGCCGAAGCGGGTCAGGTAATCGATCGCCTTCAGGCAGGCCTGACGATACGCGACCGTCGCATCGAGGTAGTAGTTCTTGCCGTTCTCGACGCTGATGCCTTCGAAGGTGATGTATTTGCTGTAGTGCGGCTTGACCACGCTAGGCAAAAAGATCGGTGCGGTCAGGCCGTACTTGGCCATGCCGCCCTTGATCAGGTCGAATGCCACATGGGTCGCGCCATCCATCTCGATTGCGCCGCAAAAACCGATTTCGCCATCGCCCTGCGAGAAGTGCAAGTCGCCCATCGAGAAGCCTGCACCCTTGACGTAGACCGGGAAGAAAATCCGCGTGCCCGAGGACAGATCCTTGATGTCGGTATTGCCGCCATGCTCGCGTGGCGGCACGGTACGGGCAGCTTCGGCGGCCATGCGGTCAAAGGCCGAACCGGTCACGCCACGCAGCACGGCGGTCTTCGGGTCCGGTGGTTTGGCCAGGCCGAGCTTGGCCAGTGGCGCTTCGCGGCGATTCCATTCGTTGAGCAAATCCATCGATGGCAAACAGCCCATCAGGCCGGGATGGGTCAGGCCGGCAATGCGCACGCCCGGGATGTGGCGCGAGGTCGCGTACAGGCCCTTCAGGTCCCAGATCGCCTTGGCGGGCTCAGGAAAATAGTCGGCCAGAAAACCGCCACCGTTGGACTTCGCAAACACACCCGAAAAACCCACTGGCGTGATCGGCTTGATGTCGAGCAGGTCGACCACCAGCAAGTCGCCCGGCTCGGCGCCTTCGATGTAGAACGGACCGGTCAGCGGATGGGCGCGGGTCAGGTCGACGTCGCGGACATCGGCGACATCATCGTTGTCATGGATCTGGCCATCGAGGAAGTCGAGCGACTCGATGATGATTTCTTCGCCCGGCTTGACGCGCGAGAGGAACGGAATATCCGGATGCCAGCGGTTGTGGCCCAGTTCGGGTTGCTCGGCCAGTGGTACGCCCGGCTTGATGGTGAAATGCTGCATGGTTTCTCCTCCTTGTTGGGTGATGCGTGACAAATGACGCAAATCAGATCAGGGCAGTCAAAAAAAACGCTAAATCAGGACGCCGGAAACGCACCGGCCACACAGCCCGCCTGATAGCCGCCGCTGACCGTGTCATCCTTGATGGTGGTGCAGACCAGCTTGACCCACTCGTCCTGCTGCAGGACGGTGCCGTCCGGCAGCACGCCGCCGGAGGCGGTGTACGAGAGCAGGCAAACCGGGCAGGTTTGTACCGAGCTGGCGCAGCGCGCCTTGCCACTGTCAGTGAAACCGGCTGTGCCGAATTTGTTGTAGTGCATGAAGCCAATCATCGCGATTCTCCTTGGGCAGAAAAAGTCAGGTGTTCGGGATACCGGGAATCGGGCATTCCGGTGTGCCGGCCGTGGTGCGCGTGAGCGCTTCCGATTGCACGCGGGCGGCTTGCGGGTCGTTGACCCAGGTCTTGTAGAAATCGAACGGGCAATCCGCCACACCGGCCGGGTCTTCGCCGGAATTGATGGTGCCGGTGTAACCACGGTGCAGCAGCTTGTAGAGATGGTTCTGCGACTGGCCGTGGCGGCGCGCGTCGCGGATGCTGCTGACCGACATTTCGGCGTAGTTGATGCCCATTTCTTCGGTGCCGCATTCTCCCAGCGTGCGACCGTCGTAGCCGATCAGGGCCGAGTGGCCAAAGTACGAATACACGCCGTCGAAACCGGTGGCGTTGGCCACCGCGACGTAGACGTTGTTCATGAACGCCATCGCCTTCGACACCATGATTTGCTGTTCCTTGGAGGGATACATGTAGCCCTGGCAGCGAATGATCAGCTCGGCGCCTTTCATGGCGCAGTCGCGCCAGATTTCGGGATAGTTGCCGTCGTCGCAAATGATCAGGCTGATCTTCAATCCCTTCGGGCCGTCGCAGACATACGTCGTGTCGCCCGGATACCAGCCTTCGATCGGTGTCCACGGCATGATCTTGCGGTACTTCTGCACGATCTCGCCCTTGTTGTTCATCAGGATCAGGGTGTTGTACGGCGCCTTGTCCGGATGCGCTTCATGCCGTTCGCCGGTGATCGAGAACACGCCCCAGACATTGGCCTTGATGCAGGCGGCGGCGAAAATGTCGGTCTCGTCGCCCGGGATGGTCGAGGCGGTGTCGTACATTTCCTGCGGGTCGTACATGATGCCGTGGGTCGAATACTCCGGAAAAATCACCAGGTCCATGCCGGGCAGGCCGGTCTTCATGCCTATCAGCATGTCGCCGATCTTGCGGGCGTTCTCAAGCACCTCGGCACGGGTGTGCAGGCGTGGCATCTTGTAGTTGACGACTGCGACGCCGACGCTGTCGTTGCTGCTGGAAATATCACCGTGTCTCATGCAAACTCCTTCAATCAAATTGTGTGCAACTAAATCGTGTGCATCAGATGCTGTCGACTAACACCAACTACACCAACTACACCAACTACACCAACTACACCGACAAATACCGGCTGATGGTCGGTGCATCCACATTGGCGCGCGTGTCTTCGTAGACGAAACGGCCCTTGTCGATCACCAGGAAACGGTCGGCAATATCGAGCGTAAAGCTCAATACCTGCTCCGAGACGATGATGGTCAGCTGACGCATCGTGCGGATCTCTTTGAGGCTACGAGCGATGTCCTTGATGATCGATGGCTGGATGCCTTCGGTCGGTTCATCGAGCAACAGCACTTTTGGCTCGGTGGCCAGTGCACGGGCAATCGCGAGCTGCTGTTGCTGGCCGCCGGACAGGTTGCCGCCCTTGCGGCCACGCATGTCATAGAGCACCGGGAACAGCGCGTAGAGTTCCTCCGGCACCTTGCCGCGGGCCTTGGCAGGCAGCCCGGTCTGGATGTTTTCCAGCACGGTCATGTGGGAAAAAATCATGCGGCCCTGCGGTACGTAGGCAATACCGTTTTCAACGCGCTGATAGCTTTCCATCGCACCGATTTCGGTGCCGTCGATGCGGATGCTGCCGCTGCGCCTGGGTAGCACGCCCATCAGCGTCTTGAACAGCGTCGTCTTGCCCATGCCGTTACGGCCCATGATGGCGACGATTTCGGTCTTCTCGACGTTCAGGTTGATGTCGTGGATGACCTGGCTCTGGCCGTAGCCGGATACGAGATTCGTGATGCTGAACATGGGTTCTCCTGTCGGTTTCAAGGCCGAGTTAATGACACAACTTTAGTGACCCAACTTCAATGGCCCAAATACACTTCGATGACCTTCGGATTAGCCTGCACCGATTCCATGCTGCCCTCGGCCAGCACTTTTCCCTGATGCAGCACGGTCACCTTGTGCGCGATGCTTTTGACAAATTCCATGTCGTGTTCGATCACCAGCACCGAGCGGCCCTGGCTGATCCGGCCGAGCAGTTCGGCGGTCTTGGTGCGCTCGGAGACGCTCATGCCGGCCACCGGTTCATCCAGCATCAGCAGTTCCGGTTCCTGCATCAGCAACATGCCGATTTCCAGCCATTGCTTCTGGCCGTGCGACAGCAGGTCGGCTTGCTGGTGCAATTGCTCGTCCAGGAAAATCTCCGCCGCGACTTCCTTGACCCGGGCGATCACGTCCGGCGAGCGATTGAAAACCAGCGCGCCAAACACCGAGCGGCCTCGCGGAAACGACATCTCCAGGTTTTCGTAGACACTCAGGTTTTCGTAGATCGACGGGGTCTGGAACTTGCGGCCGACGCCGGCGCGGACGATGTCGAATTCGCGCATTTTGGTCAGTTCGCGGTCGTTGAAGCGGATGCTGCCGGAGGTCGACGGCGTCTTGCCGCAGATCAGATCCAGCACGGTGGTCTTGCCGGCGCCGTTCGGGCCGATCACCACGTGGACTTCATTGCGCCCGACATACAGGTTCAGGTTGTCGACTGCCTTGAAACCATCGAACGAAACCGTCAGGCCTTCGATGGCCAGCACGGGACGGTGGGGATTGGTTACGCCGATCGGTGTGGTGCTCATTTTGCGGTCTCCAGGTAAACACCCTCTGCAGGGACTGCGGACTGGCGCGATGTGTCGTTCTTCTCGGTTGCTTTCGCTTTGGCGCGTCCCGAAGGCAGCAAGCGGGCCAGGTATTTACGGCCATGACTCTCATACAGGCCGGCAATCCCGTTCGGGAAATACATCACCACCGCGATGAACAAACCGCCCATCAAAAACAGCCACAACTCGGGGAAGGTTTCGGAAAAATAGGTCTTGCCGAAGTTCACCAGCAGCGTGCCGTAGACCGCGCCCAGCAGCGACATGCGACCACCGACTGCGGCGTAGATCACCATCTCGATCGAGGGCACGATACCGACGAAGGACGGCGACATGAAGCCAACCTGCAACGTGAACATCGCGCCGCCGATGGCGGAAAACGCCGCTGCCACGCAGAACACGAAGACCTTGAAACTGGCCACGTCGTAGCCCGAGAAACGGACCCGCTCTTCCTTGTCGCGCATCGCCATCAGCAAGCGCCCCAGCTTGGAGGTCAGGATGTAGCGGCCGATCAGGATGCACACCAGCAGCAGGCCGACGTTGACGAAATACAGGATCAGCTTGGCCGAGTCGGTACGGATATCCCAGCCCAGCATGGTCTTCAGGTCGGTGATGCCGTTGACGCCACCGGTCAGGCCCTGCTGGCCGATGATCAGGATCGACAGGATCGCGGCGATGGCTTGCGTGACGATCGAAAAATAGACATCGCCGACGCGCCGCTTGAACATCGCCACGCCGATCACGAAGGCCAGCAACGTAGGTACCGCGATCACCAGCAACAGCGTCAGCGGAAGGCTGTGAAACGGCTGCCACATGGCCGGCAGCGAGGTGATCTGGTTCCAGTCCATGAAGTCGGGGATGCCGGGTGTCGACTGGATCCTGGTGCTGATCGGGTCGGAGGCTTCGAGCTTCAAAAACATCGCCATGCAATAGCCACCGACGCCGAAGAACACACCCTGCCCCAGGCTCAGGATGCCGCCGTAACCCCAGCACAGCACCAGCCCGACGGCAACGAAGGCATACGACAGATACTTGCCGACCAGATTCAGACGGAAGCTATCGAACAGTAACGGGAACACCACGATCAGCAGTGCACCCAGCACCAGCAGGCCGATCGCGCCCTGCCGTCCTCCCAGCAATTTTTCGTAGTAGGTATTCATGGGTTTTCCTTTTATTGGGGTGGCGCCTGGGTGATCGGCAGGCCGATCATTTGCGTACCTTGGCGGAGAACAGGCCTTGCGGACGCATCAGCAGGATCAGGATCACTGCCGATAACGTGAGCACCTTGGCCATCGATCCGGACAAAAAGAATTCCGCTGTGGACTGGGTTTGCGCAATCGAGAAGGCCGATGCGATCGTGCCAATCAGACTCTGGGCACCACCGAACACCACCACCAGGAAGGTATCGACGATGTACAGCGAGCCGCTGGTCGGGCCGGTCGAACCGATCGTGGTGAAGGCAGATCCGGCCACTCCGGCTACACCGCAACCGAGTGCGAAGGTGGTGCGATCGACCTTGCGGGTGTTGATGCCAACCGCGCCACTCATCAGCCGGTTCTGCATCGTGGCACGCACCTGCAAGCCCCAGCGCGAACGAAACAGCAACAGGAAAATCCCGCCGGTCATCACCACGGTCAGGCACATCATGAACGCGCCATTGATCGGGATATCGATGTTCTCGGTCGGCTTGAACGACCCCATCAGCCAGTCAGGCAAGGTGGCGCTGACTTCCTTGGCGCCAAAGATCGAACGGAAGGTTTGCTGCATCAGCAGACTCAGGCCCCAGGTCGCCAGCAAGGTGTCGAGCGGGCGTTTGTACAGGCGGCTGATCATCAGCCGCTCGGTCAGATACCCGACGCCGTACGCAGCCAGAAACGACAACACGATCGCCAGAAAAAAATAGTAGGGCTGGAACGCCGGCGCGTAGGTGGTTGTAAGGCTCGAGAGCAAATACGTCATGTAGGCGCCGATGGTGAGGAATTCACCATGCGCCATGTTGATCACGCCCATCTGTCCGAAGATGATGGCCAGCCCCAGCGCCATCAGTAACAGCACGCAAAAGACGGACAGGCCATTGAAGCCCTGCATCGCGAAGATGGCGCCAAACTCAGATAACCATTCCATGGTGACTCCCGTTGATGCTGGTAAAAAATTCGGTGTTTGAATCGGTGCCTGATTCGACATGTGATTCGGTGTTTTTTCGTGCAAAAACCCGGTACATCACGGTCAGGTCGACCTGCGATGAACCGGTTGAGTCATGCCCGAACACAGCCCGGGTACCGTCTGACGGTGCCCGGGCCAGGCTCTGGTTACTGATAGCCTTTAGGGAACGGATTCGGTTCGATCAGACCTGACTCGTAGACCACTTTGAACTGACCGTCTTTCTGTGCCTGGCCAATGCGGGTCTTGCTCCACAGGTGATGGTTTTCATGCACCTTGACGTAGCCTTCTGGCGCCATCTTCAGTTCGATGCCAGCGGAAGCGGCGATGACTTTGTCGACATCGAAGCTGCCGGCTTTTTCGACCGCGGCTTTCCACAGCCATGGGCCCAGATAGCCCGCCTGGGTCACGTCACCCATGACCGAATTGGCACCGTATTTGGCCTTGAAGTCGGCCACAAATTTCTTGTTGTTGGCGTTGTCGAGGCTCTGGAAATACTTCATCGAGGCATAGAAGCCTTCCATGTTTTCGCCACCGATACCGAGCATTTCATCTTCGGTCACCGAGATGGTCAGCACGTTCTGGGTCTTGGCGGTGACGCCGGCGGCTTTCAGCTGCTTGTAGAAAGCGACGTTGCTGCCACCGACCACGTCAGTAAAAATCACGTCCGGTTTTTTCAGCTTGATCTTGTTGATCAACGAGCCGAACTGGGTGTTGCCGAGCGGGTAGTACTCTTCGCCAACGACCGAGCCCTTGATCACGTTCTCGATATGTTTGCGGGCAATCTTGTTGGAGGTCCGTGGCCAGATGTAGTCGGAGCCGACCAGGAAGTAGGTCTTGGCTTTTTTCTCCTTGGCGATCCAGTCGAGGCCGGCCAGCACTTGCTGGGTGGCTTCCTGACCGGTGTAGAACACGTTCTTGGATTGCTCCAGGCCTTCATAGAAAGTCGGGTAGTACAGCAGGCCATTGTCTTTTTCGAACACGGGCAGCACGGCCTTGCGGGACGCCGATGTCCAGCAACCGAAGACGGCGGCGACGCGGTCGCTTTCGAGCAGCTTCTTGGCTTTTTCGGCAAACGTCGGCCAGTCGCTGGCGCCGTCTTCCTGGATCACCTTGATCTTGCGACCAAGGATGCCGCCCATCGCATTGATCTGATCGATGGCCAGGCGTTCGGCCTGGATCGCGCCGGTTTCGCTGATCGCCATCGTGCCGGTGGCCGAATGCAACTGGCCGACCGTGACTTCGGTATCGGTGATGGCCAGCTTGGTGGTGTTGATTTTCGCGGTCGCCGGTGTCTGGGCAAAACCCATGGCCGGCAAGGCCAGCGCAGAAGCAACAGCCAGGCCCATGAGGACTTTGCGGCGCTGGGCCGACTTGATATCGGTGGGGGAACGATGAGTCATGCAATGCTCCTTTCAGACTGTGATGAGGCGGAAAAACGAAGTGGGCAACACACCGGAGTCACCGGCCGCCGGGAACCATGCTGTGGTGTCCTGAACCGGGAAGCTGTTTGCTCTGAGACAAAGAGTAGAAGTTGCGCTGCACTGCATCAATACGTCGTTTGACGTAAGTGATGCTGCGCAGGAGTTGGGAAGGGCATGATGCGGATGCTGTCGATCCCCGGAGATCGCGTGCTGCATGCGATGAAGCAAGGGTTGCGTCGCGGGGATGTGTTTTTGGGCAATTTGACGACGCTGCGCCCTCCGGCATCGGGTGACTGCAGCGCTGTTGGGCCGCAGTTCGGACTGACGGGCGCGGCCTTGCTTTTGATCAAGCAGGCAGGGATTCTTGCCCTTTTTTTAGGCGAAATTCAGGCGAGCAGATATACTTCTTGCGCCGCAGCACTGGCACGACAACCTGCACAGGCCGGTTCCCGTACAACCCGACATCGCCCATGACAAATTCCGACGCAAACAGTCCAATCGATTATCGTCCTCCGGGCGACACGCAAGGACTGCATGGCGGCAAGCAGTTGATTGCGTTTAACTGGTTATTGTTCCTGTATCCCGCATCGCTTGCGGTCAACAAGACGCTGCATGATGTGGTCTCGGTTTCGCTACTGCTATTGAGCCTGATCTGTCTGGTACGTTGCCGCGCGATACTGGCAGAACGGCTGCAGCCGGTCCGCAAGCTGTGGATTCTGGCACTGGTCTTGCCGATATGTCTGGCCGCAGCGCAGTACTTCCTTCTCGATCCGCCGCTGCCGCTGCGCGGCTTCGACGACGTATCGCGCTATCTGCCTGGCATTCCGATCTATCTCGCGTTGCTGGTGACGCGTCCGAACTTCCGCTATTTCTTGCGTGGCTGCCTTGTTTTTGTTCTCTATAGCGTCGCGCTACTGCTCGTCCACATGCAGATCCTTGGTCTCGACCGGGGTGCTCCGCCAAACGGCTTCCTTGCCATCATTCCACAGACGTCACTGACCATTGTCCTCGCCGCTCTCTCGACCTGGTTATGGCTGGATGCCGACGGCACTTGGCGCAAGCGGATCCCGCCGATTCTGCTTTGCCTGCTCGGCCTGGCCGCGCCACTGTTGTCAGTGACACGCAGCGGACTGTTGATCGCCGCCAGCCTTGGCATAGTCGCGTGGCTGCTTCTGGCACGGCGCAACCTGCTCGTCCCGCTTTGTGGTGCGGCCGTTGCAGTCATCACGGCCGTGGTTGTGATGTCGAGTTCGACACTTTGGCCGCGCCAGGACAACACGGTTACGGAGATCAACCAATACCTGACCCGACCCGAAACCGCACTAACCTCCGCAACGATTCGCATCGAGCTATGGCGTGCGGCGGGCAAGATGTTCCTGTCGCATCCGGTGCTCGGCATCGGCAACCACCGGTTTCCCGGTGAATTAGGGACGTTGGTTGCGCGCAAGGAGACCCGAACGAGCATGGAACTGTTTACCCACCCGCACAATGAATTTCTGCGCGCCGCAGCAGAAGGCGGCATTGTCGGCATCCTCAGTTTGGCGCTGCTGTATGGCGTACCGATGGCAGCGGGCATCGCCGCCTACAGCAGTCCTGCCCGGCGTATCGGGGCTGGCGTACTGATCGTACTTACCTCAGGCTTCATTCTGGCCGGGCTGGTCGATATTCTCTTGTACTGGCGCGAAACGATCCTGTTTTTTTCGATCACCATGAGCCTCATGCTGGTCGCACTTGATACGGGCTGGCGTACAGATAACCGAGTCGTGATCGCAAGCACAACCGATTCGGATGCCCGTGAATCGGCGAGGAAAAAAACATGATGGCAGGCACGATTCCTATCTACTGCATTTCACTCAGCGATCAGCTGGCACGGCGGGAGTACATGCGCCTGCAGTTCGAGAGATTCGGTCTACCCTATGCGTTTTTCGATGCAATCCGGATTTCAACGGAGGCAGACGTGCCTGCCATCTACAACCGCAAAGCCCGGCTACGATTTACGGGACGCGAACTCCGGCCTGGCGAAATGGGCTGCTATCTCAGCCATCAGGCGGTCTGGGCCCGTTTTCTTCAGACTGCAGAAAAGGCGTGCCTGATCCTGGAGGACGATGTCGAATTCCATCCGGATTTTGCCGAGGTCGTGCAGTCGCTCTGCGACACCAGTTCCTCGTGGGATTTTGTTCGGCTTTTCGGTGTTTTCAAGTGCCGTTATTTTCCGGTCAAGCGCATCCTTGGCCAACATTTCCTGGTCTCCTATCTCAAACAGCCGAACGGCATGCAAGGCTATCTGATCAATCGTTATGCCGCGACTGTCCTGTTGCAATACACCGCCAGCATGGTCCACCCGATCGATGTCGCCATCGACCGGGACTGGGAGCATCGTTTGAATCTGATGGGGATCGAACCAGCGTGCATTTCGCACATCGGAGAATTCGCGACCACGCTCGGTGCACAGGACCGTTCGCGACTTCCGCTGCGCACCAGACTTGCCAGAGAATTGCATCGCGCTGGCACACTGCACAAAAAACTCTGGTGGCGGGCTTGCAAGCGGGTGCATCTTTTGTTGCGCGGCTCATAAGTTGCTCGCGAGCCATGGCCGCGCTGAACACGGCGCTTGCCAAATGCTATAGAGCAATCCTGCTCAATATGGCCACCAACCGAGTCCCCGGACTCCCTGCCTTGAAAGCGATAGTTCGCAGGAATCACGACGCAACACGCGTCGAGCTTTGCCACATATAATTAAATTTTATGTGGCAAGGAAAAACATGAAGCCGCTTTTCACTACTCACCCAGCCACTATCCAGACGGAATTCGAGAATGTGCGTCAGTCCGCCCAGACGCAGGGAACGCTGCACATTGGAACACCGGGAACAATAGAAAAGCGGGAACGCGGCGACGGTGTGTTTCTCTACCATCGTTACTACGATGCCAATGGGAAGCCTTGCGACAAATATATCGGCGGGCCGACGGGCAACCATGCCGCAGACATCGCGATAGTACTGGCGCAGCAAGGTATTGACAGAACGAAGCAGGATGTGAATTCGGTCAAGATGCTTCGCAAGCTTGGCTTTGTCTGCATGGATGACAAAGCCGGTGCAACGCTAGCGGCATTGCATAACTTTGCGCTTTTCGAAGCGGGTCTGACTCTCATTGGAAGCCACGCTTACGGCGCCATTCTGAACAAGCTCGGCGTCATTGCCCAGAGCTATCTGACCGAGGATATCGATATCGTCAGATCGCACCCCCTGCATCTCGCTGCTGGCGTGAACCTGGCGTTCCTCGACGTTCTAAAAACATCGAACCTGCCATTCATCAAAGTTGCTACTGGCCTGCGCCCCGGCGACTCTGCAGTCACCCACAAACTGCCGGGGGCCGAACGCCTGCTGGTCGATCTGTTGGTCAACGGCAGCGAGACCGGCAAATCTGTCGCGGTACCGGAGCTTGGCGTTCACGCTCAGGCCGTGCCGTTCATGCGCTATCTAGTTGAAGATCGCATGGAGGCGATTACGATGAGCAAGAACCTGATCGTGCCCGTGCATGTGCCCTCGCCGGAGCGATTCGCAGTCCACAAAATGTTTTCGGCAATGTCGCGTAACAATCAGTTCGCCAAAACCGAAAAAGACCTGCTACAGGCGGCAACACTGGTCTGCGTTTTGGAAGCACGATATCCTGGCGAGATTGACGAGGCCATGTCGGCCTTTCCCTCGACCGGAAAAGCGGTGATGCTGAAAGGTGCAATACGGGCCCTCGATCAAGTGCAACAGCACAGTGCGCAGGCCGGTGAGGCATTTGCGCAGGCAATCGCGAATGTACGCAGCGGCACCGCCACAGCACCAGTTCCAGCGAAAAAAAAGCGCCACCCTGAGGCCTGAACCGTACGCACCGGATCGGGCGACATAGCCAAAAAACCCGTAGCACCACAGCCAGCGCAACACGTTTGCGCCTGAGCACCAGGCTCACCAAGGCGATTGTGGAAGTCCGATGCAGCCGCACCACCACGCCGTATCAAGGAACGTTTGCCCGGCAAGCGGGTCACATAGCCCTGATACGCAGTGCGCAAGAGTTTGGCAGTTGCGACCAACGAAAAGACGACAGCACATGTCGTGCAACACCAGATCGCCGAGAGAGCAATGTCCCACCCCTCCTTCCGACTGTCGCTGCGTTTCATCCTGCCATTGATTCTGGTACTGGGGCTGGGTGCCTATCTGGTTGTTCCGTTGATGGATGCGCTGACACTGCGCTGGTCGCTGCGCGATCTCGACACCCGCTCGCGCGTACTGGCAGCAGCACTGCAGGAGCCGCTGGCCGACTATGCCAACGACAAATCCACCACGCGCATCCGCCAATTGTTCAACCGCGCCATCGACGACGACCGCTTGTACGCACTGGCTTTTTGCAATACCGACGACGTCATCATTGCCAGTACCGCCAGCTATCCCGAAGCACTCGGTTGCCGCAACACCGGCTCCGGCGATGCCCTGCGCCAGCCATTAGTGCGGTTGCCGCAGGGGCCGATCCATGTGGCCGAGAGTCTGCTGACGGGGGATGCGAAGCCGCTCGGCAAGCTGATCCTGGTGCACGACATGCGCTTTATCGAACGGCGCAGCGCGGATGCGACCCGGTACGTGATGCTGCTCGCCGGCATACTTGCGCTGGTCATTTCAGCGATCACGCTGCTGGTGGCGCATCTGAGCTGGCATGACTGGATGAAGGGGGTACGCCGTCTGTTGCGCGGAGAATTGATGCCTTTGTCCGAAACCCCCGCCGCGGTGGCACCACCGGAAATGCAACCGCTGGTCGGCGACGTGCGCGCGCTGATGCGGGAATACCATCTGGAGCGCCTGGGCGCGCCGGCCGTCTCGGAACCGTGGACGGCAGACAAGCTGCGCACGCTGCTCGACGGCGAACTTGCCGGCGACCAGGTGCTGGTGGTCTCCAACCGCGAACCATATATCCACATCGACACGCCCGCCGGCATCGAAGTGCGGCGCCCGGCCAGCGGCCTGGTCACGGCCGTCGAAGCCGTCATGCGCGCCTGTTCCGGCACATGGATTGCGCATGGCGGCGGCTCGGCCGATCGCCAGACGGTCGATCGCCACGACCACGTACGGGTCCCGCCCGACAATCCCAGCTACACCTTGCGACGGGTCTGGCTATCGAAAGAAGAAGAGCGCGGGTACTACTACGGCTTTGCGAACGAAGGCATCTGGCCGCTGTGCCACATCGCCCATGTGCGGCCGGTGTTTCGCACCAGCGACTGGGACCGTTATGTCGAGGTCAACCAGCGTTTTGCCGAAGCCGTCATCAGCGAAGCACGTTCCGACGATCCGGTGGTGCTGGTGCAGGATTACCATTTCGCCTTGTTGCCACGCATGGTGCGCGAGGTATTGCCGCGGGCCACGATCATCACCTTCTGGCATATACCCTGGCCGAATTCGGAATCCTTCGGTATCTGTCCGTGGCGCGAACAGATCCTCGACGGACTACTCGGCAGCACCATCCTCGGTTTCCATACGCCGTTCCATCGCAAGAATTTCCTCGACTCGGTAGACCGCTACCTGGAGGCCCGCATCGAAACCGAGGCCTCGACCATTTCGTACGGCGGCGCCCTCACCCAGGTAGAAAATTATCCCATTTCGATTGCCTGGCCCGAGTCGGATGACAGCGACAACCTGCCTGTCGCCGAGGTCCGCGCCCGCGTGCGCAACGCGCTGGCACTCGCGCCGAACTGCCTGCTCGGCATCGGTGTCGACCGGCTCGATTACACCAAGGGCATCATTGAACGCTTTCAGGCGATCGAACGGATGCTGGAACTCAGTCCCGGCATGGTCGGCAAATTTACCTTCGTCCAGATCGCCGCGCCCAGCCGCTCCTCGCTGGAGGAATACCAGGCATTTGAAGTGCGGGTACGCGCACTGGCGCAGCGCATCAACCTGCGTTTCGGGCGGCCGGGCTATCTGCCGATCGTGCTGAAAGCCGCGTACCACGACCAGCAACAATTGCAGCAGTTTTACCGCGCCGCCGATGTCTGCATGGTGACCAGCCTGCATGACGGCATGAACCTGGTCGCCAAGGAATTCATTGCCGCCCGCAACGACGAAAGTGGCGTGCTGATCCTGAGTCAGTTCACCGGCGCCTCGCGCGAACTGCATGAAGCGCTGCTGATCAATCCCTACCATGTCGAAGAAGGCGCCAACGCCTTGCTGCGGGCGCTGACGATGCCCGCCATCGAACAGCGCGAGCGGATGCGCAGCATGCGGTCGCTGGTCAGGAATTTCAATGTCTATCGCTGGGCCGGACACATGTTGCGCGACGCCGCGCGCCTGCGCCAGCGCGAACGGGTCATGTCGAAGATCCATTCCCACAGCCGGCGCTCGCGACGCCAGGCGGTCTGAGTCATGGCGCTGCCTTTCTTTGATCACGGTGCCGCGCGTGTCGCGGCGCTGGTGCGGCCGGGCATGCTGTGTGCGTTCGATTTCGACGGCACGCTTGCACCGATCGTGGCCGACCCGGCTATGGCGGCGATGCCGGACAACGTGCTGCGCCGACTGTTGATGCTGCAACGCCATGCGCAGGTCGCCATCATCACCGGACGTGCGCTGGCCGATATCACCCTGCGACTGGACTTCCGGCCGGACCATCTGATCGGCAACCACGGCATCGAAGGATGGGCCGACTGGGAACGCTGGTCCGGGGGCTACCAGCGCCTGTGCGCGCACTGGCATGCGCGCCTGATCGTCGCGCTGCGCGACACCCGACACTTCGATCCGGCCATCGTCATCGAAGACAAAACCCTCTCGCTGTCGGTGCATTACCGGCGTGTGCGGGAGCGCCGCAATACCGAGATCGCTCTGCGGGCGCTGTTTGCAGGATTGCTGCCCGAGGCCCATGTCGTCACCGGCAAATGTGTCTTCAACCTGTTGCCTCCCGATGCCCCCGACAAGGGCGACGCCCTGGCCGGCCTGTGCGCCCGTTACGCACTGCCCAGTGCGATCTATGTTGGCGACGACGACACCGACGAAGCGATTTTCCGGCGCCATCGCGCCGACTGGCTAACGTTGCGCATTCAGGACGCAGCCGGATCCGGAGCCGAATTTTTTGTGCCGCATCAGCGCGACCTGCTGCGGGTACTCGATACGCTGCTGACACACCTTGCAGGCCAGGAGCCAATACGCCACGGAGCCGAATCATGACCACTTCCCTCGATCTCGGACTGATCGGCAATTGCCGTACCAGTGCGCTGGTAGACCGCCATGCTGCCATCACCTGGTGGTGCTATCCGCACTTCGATAGCGATCCGGTTTGCTGCAGTCTGCTGCAAGGCGGCGATGCCGCATTCGGCCAGATCGAGGTTGGGCTGGAAGGCGTCGTTTCCAGCGACCAATCCTACGAACGCAATACCGCCATCCTCACGACCCGCTTCAAGGATGCGGCCGGGAACGGCATCGAAGTAACCGACTTTGCGCCGCGTTTCGAACAGCATGGCCGCCTGTTCACGCCGTCGATGCTGGTGCGCATCATCCGCCGCACCAGTGGCCGACCGCGCATCCTGTTGCGGGTGCGACCGGCCATTGGTTACGGTAGTCAGCGTGCATCGATGCAGCTCGGTGCGCATCATGTCTCGTTTGCCGGCGCCTCCCAGTCCATGCGCCTGACCACCGATGCAGCCATCTCGGCGATCACGCACGAGATTCCTTTTTTTCTGCAGGACAGCGTGACGATGCTGATGGGTGCCGATGAAACCGTCGCCGCAGCACCGGCCGAAATCGGCCGTAATTTTCATGAAGCCACACGCACGTACTGGCAGCGCTGGGTCCGCAGTCTGGCCATTCCGTTCGAGTGGCAAGGCGTGGTCATCCGTGCCGCCATCACGCTCAAGCTCAATGCCTTCGACGACACCGGTGCGATCGTGGCGGCCACCACGACCTCGATCCCGGAAGCACCGGGCAGCGGGCGCAACTGGGATTACCGCTTTTGCTGGCTGCGCGATGCGTACTTCGTGGTCAATGCGCTCAACAGCCTGGGTGCCACCGCGACGATGGAGCACTATCTGGACTACATCCTCAACATCATCGCCGACACACGCGAAATTCCCTTGCAGCCGGTCTACGGCATCCGGCGCGAAGCGGTGCTCACCGAATTCATCCCGCCGGGGCTGGCCGGCTATCGCGGCATGGGACCGGTACGCGTGGGCAATCAGGCGTATGTGCAAGTCCAGAACGACGTGTTCGGTGAAGCGATCCTGGCCAGCACCCATGCATTTTTCGACTCCCGGCTGGAGCGACCGGCTGGTCGCCACATGTTCACCGACCTCGAACGTCTGGGTGAACTTGCCGTCCTGAATTACAACGTACCCGATGCCGGCCTGTGGGAGTTGCGCGGTGCCAAGCGGGTGCATACCTTCTCCAGCATGATGTGCTGGGCCGCCTGCGACCGGCTCGCCGCGATCGCGCTGCGGCTGGACTTGCCGGAGCGCGCAGCGGTCTGGGCGGCACATGCGTTGCGCATCCATGAACAGATCTGCACCTCGGCCTGGAATCCCGGCCTGAACAGTTTTGTCTCGACCTTCGGCGGCAACCGGCTCGATGCCAGCCTGCTGCTGATGGTCGAAATCCAGTTCCTGGCACCCGACGACCCGCGCTTCGCCGGCACCGTCCACGCGATCGAAAAATATCTGCGGCGCGGGGATTTTTTATTGCGCTACGACGAGCGCGATGATTTTGGCGAGCCCGAAACGGCCTTTCTGGTCTGCACCTTCTGGTGGATCATCGCGCTGGCCCAGCTCGGCGAACACAAACGGGCGCGCGCACTGTTCACCAATGTGCTGACCAAATGCAACCACCTCGGACTGCTGTCGGAAGACGTCGTACCGGATACCGGCGAACTGTGGGGGAATTTTCCGCAGACCTACAGCATGGTGGGATTGATCCAGTGCGCGGCACGCTTGAGCATCCCGTGGGATGAGGCGTATTGAGCGAGCTGACCAGCCGTTTCAAGGCAGGTTTTACCGGCAAATTTCACTGCGCAAACCACCGACCGTAGGTTGGGCTGCGAAGCCCAACATGCGTCAAGCTTCCTGCGCGGCTTGCGGCTTGCGGCTTGCGGCTTGCGGCTTGCGGTAGCTAAAACGGTTGCTCTCCGTTGATGCAAGCCGGGGGCGGCCCGGCAGCCGGTCACTTCTTTTTGCTTCGCCAAAAAGCAGTAACCAAGAAAAAGGCGACCGCTAGACCGCTGCCCTGCGGGTTCCCAAATACCGTGCCCGGTCAGGGGGAGGGCCGCAAACTCGCTGCGCTCAGACAGTGCGGCCCTCTTATCCCCTGCCCGGACACGGTATTTGGCAGCGGCCTTTTATGCGGAATTCAAGATCAAGACCAAGCCCAGCCTTGGTAATTGAATGATGGTCTCGCTCGCTTTGCGCGAGAAAGATGACTTGTAAAAGCCTTGTAGGTTTTGAGTTTGGCGTTGGTTTCGATACTGAATTTGAAACTGGTTTCGACGTTGGTTTCGACGTTGGTTTCGACGTTGGTTTCGACGTTGGTTTCGACGTTGGTTTTGACCTTGGTTTTGACGTTGGTTTTGACGTTGGTTTTGACGTTGGTTTTGAAGTCGATGTCGATCACGACGAGGAAGTTTTCTCGCGCAAAGCGGGCACGACCATCTCGCTGGTTCCAAGGCTGGGCTTGGTCTTGACCTTGAATTCCGCATAAAAAGATCGCTGCCAAAAACCGGGTACGGCAAGAGGATCAGAAGCCCGCACTGTCTGAGCGCAGCGAGTTTGCGGGCTTCCCTCTTGCCGTACCCGGTTTTTGGGAACCCGCAGGGCAGCGGTCTTGCGGTCGCCTTTTTCTTGGTTACTGCTTTTTGGCGAAGCAAAAAGAAGTGACCGGCTGCCGGGCCGCACCCGGCTTGCATCAACGGAGCGCAACCCGTTTTAGCTACCGACGACCGCACGCCGTGGCGACCTACAAGGCAGCTTGACGCATGTTGGGCTTCGCAGCCCAACCTACGATTCTGCTTCAGGACGAAGTGTGGTCTGGATAGCAACGCGCAAAAAATCCGCAATAAGTGCGGTGCCGAACAGTACTTTCCATCACGTTAATTTATATGTCTTAAAAGAATTCTCAACGCAAGTGTGACGGATCAGATATCAGTCGCGTGTTGTGCAATCCGTCACGTCATGGTGATGGACCCGAAAGGGTATAACCGATATTAGCCGCGGCAAAAGCGCCAGCCGAACATGAAGAATCAACACGGATTTACCCTGATTGAAGTCCTGATCGCCACTGCGCTCGTTGCCATCCTGGCAGCGGCGGCCATCTCAAGCTACGCGGCCTACCGGGAGCGCGTACGGGTCGCCGACGCACGACTGACCATTTCGGCAGTGTCGGCAAAAATCATGCTCTACGAAGTCGATGCCCGCGCTTACCCAGCCTCCCTTGCAGCGATCGGCATCACGCAACCTGATCCCTGGGGCAGGCCCTATGTGTATGTCGATCTGACGTTAATCAACGGCAAGGGAATGGCGCGCAAAGACCGTCGTTTGAATCCGCTGAACTCCGACTTCGATCTCTATAGCCTTGGCAAAGACGGTCTGTCGAAGAATCAGATTACGAACAAGGAGAGCCTGGACGATGTCCTGCGGGCCAGAGACGGCGCATTTATCGACCTTGCTGCGAATTTCTGACGCCGTGCCCGATTTTCGTACCCGGACATTTTTTCGCAGCCATGTTTCACGACGGATCACGCTATTTTTTGTGATCGCGGCACTGATTCCGACCCTGCTGCTGGGGTTGCTCACCTATCGCAGCATCAACGCCGGTCTGCAACAGCAACAGCACACCGAACTGGTGGAGGTCAGCCGCAGTTATGCGCAGGCCGTGGCTGGCAGGCTTGGCTTCGCCCATGCTGCACTGGCCGCGCTGGCACAGGACGACAGCGCCGTTCCTTCGCCCACGTCCAGCCGTTACCCGATGTTTCAGTCAATAGACCGGATACCACTGCGCGAACCGGCGTCCGAAAGGGATGTCAGCACGCGAGTCAAGCCAGATGCTGCACCGCATTCGGCGCTGCGGCTAGCGCTGCTGGCGGTACAACCATCCCGCGGTACCGGGCAGGCGGCCATTGTTTCGCTAATCGCTGTCTCACCGAGCCCATCCACTGCGCTGAAGGCACCACTCAGGACCGAGTATTTATGGGGAGATGGGGATGAGATCAGCGCCGCGTATTCCCTGTGCGTCTACGCGAGCGGCAATGCGCCGCTGTTTTGTAACGTTCCCACTGCGCCAGCGCAGCATCTGCGCGACGCCTCTGCGGCCAGAACAGGTAGCTTCGAGTTGTTCCTCAAGCCCGCGTTTCATGTCGCGCCCTGGACCATCGTTGCAAGCCGCCGCTTCCCGGCCAGCGGCGGCGCTTTTGCCGATTTTTTCATGGTGTACCTGACTGTCGCCGTCTCATCGGTCTTGCTGATCCTGCTACTGAGCCTGGTGCAGATCCGGCGTGTGCTCGGCCCGCTGGAACGTCTGACCGCCGGTGCAAGGCGCATCGCAACGGGTGATTTCAGTCCCGTTGCCGTCAGCACCGACGACGAGTTCGGCAAACTGGCCGTCGCGGTCAACGACATGTCCAACCAGATCGGGCGCCAATTGACGACACTGCAAACGCTCGCGGCAATTGACCAGAACATGCTGACCCGCCTCGATTTGCAGAGCGTCATCAGGATGGTCGACGCGCGCATCCGGCTGTTGCTGCCGCATGCCGCCCTCCACGTCGCACGCCAGGTCGCTGACCGGCAGGGTGCAGGCATTCTGTATTCACGGAGTAGCGACGAGACGGTGACCAGCGAAGACACCGTGGACGTGGATCCCTGCCACCAGGACCTCGCGCAAATAGCAATCTCGGCAACCGGCTTGTGCAATCCACCACTGACGAGGCTGACCGATGGCAACAGCAGCTGGACCACCGCGCTGATGTGGCAAGGCGCCAGCCGCGGCATTCTGTCGCTGACGTGGCCAGGACCATCCGTGTTGAACGCCGACACTGTGGACGAACTGACCAAGCTTGCCAATCGCATCGCTGTCGCGATCCAGCTGGAAGAACGGGAGCAGCATTTGCGCTATCAGGCGCTGTACGACAGCCTGACCGGTCTGCTGAATCGATCCGGACTGGAAGAAAAAATCCTGTCACTGATGGCCGGGCGCAGCGCTGGCGTGGTTCTCTTTATCGACATCGACCGCTTCAAGCAGATCAATGACAATTTCGGCCACAAAACCGGCGACCTGGTACTCAAGGAGGTTGGGCAACGCTTGCGTGTAGCGGTTGGCGCCGGTGTGGCAGGCCGCCTGGCCGGCGATGAATTTGTGCTGATCGTGGACGACAGCGATGCCACCAGCGTCGCCGCGTTTGCGCTGCAGGTCATGCAATCCCTGACGCGTCCGTGCGAGGTCGGCACGCAGCAATTTCAGCTGACTTGCAGCATTGGCATCGCGCTGCACCCGTCGACTATTGACGATGGCCTGACCTTGCTCGAACGCGCTGACGTCGCCATGTATCGCGCCAAGCAAAGTGGCCGCAACGCCTACCGCATCTACAACGCCGCCATGACCACCGAAAACCACCAGCGCCAGGCGCTGGAGTCGGACCTGCGGCAAGCACTGAAAGAGGGTCAGTTTTTTCTGCATTACCAACCCAAGGTGAACCTGGTGACAGGCGCAATCGAAGGTGCCGAGGCGCTGGTGCGCTGGCTGCATCCGGTGCGCGGTCTGGTGTCGCCATTGCAGTTCATTGGGCTGGCCGAAGAGATCGGACTGATCGTGCCACTCGGGGCCTGGATCATGCGCACGGCCTGCCTGCAGAACGCCGCCTGGCGACGCGCCGGACTCAAGCCGGTACGCATTGCCGTCAACGTGGCGGCGCGACAATTTGCCGAGCCCGGATTCGTGGAGTCGGTGGCCGCTATCCTGCACGAAACCGGACTGCCCGCCGATGGGCTGGAAATCGAATTGACCGAAGGCACGATGATGAGCGAGGGAGAGCAGATGATCGATCAGCTCACTAAGCTGCGCAACCTCGGCATCCTGCTAGCCATTGACGACTTTGGTACCGGCTATTCAAGCCTTGCGTATCTGAAGCGCTACCCGGTCAGCGTCCTGAAAATCGACCAGTCCTTCGTGCGCGATCTCGCCGCCAATCGCGATGATCAGCTGATCGTCACCGCCATCATCGGCATCGCCCACAACCTGCAGCTGCAGGTCGTCGCCGAAGGCGTCGAAACGCTGGCCCAACTGGACTATCTGAAGGCCCAGGGGTGCGATGTCTATCAGGGGTATTACTGCAGCAAACCGGTCATGCCAGCTGCGTTCATGGCCATGCTGGAAGACCAGAAACACCGGAGCGTCTAGTTGCTCATGCAAGCGGTACGCAACGCTGCAAGCTCAGGTGCTGTAATTGACTCTGGTTTGCCAATGACTGCAGGTGCACATTCGTGATCCCCGTGCACCGGCCAAGGTCGAACTGCTGCAATTGCGGCAGCTGCTCCAGACCAGCTACGGTCAGCGCGGGATTGTTGCTTATATCAAGATGGCGCAAACGCTGTGCCTGCGCTCCCAGCGCTGGCGCGATGATGCGCAAATCATCGTCGGCGATATCGCCATTGGCAAGGTCCAGCTTTCTGATACCGCCAACCCCAAAGGCAGACAGTGCATCCGGCAGCGCACGACGCCGCCTGAGCGCTACTGCCTGGGACGGCTCGGCTCCGGCGCTGCGGAATTTTCGTGCAATGCGCCTGAAATTCTTGCGATCGGCGGTATCGGGCCGGCTGGCGATCCGTACCAGAAGTTCGTCCGGCATGTCCTGCAATGCACAGAAAATGGCAGGTATCGGAACCTCCGGTGGTTGAGCCGCTGCAGCCTGAAGCGCGGCAGAACTGGCGGGTACGTTTGGCGAGAGTGCAAACCGGCCACTGCCCGCTTCCAACGTCGTCAGCACAGCTACCAGGATGGCCACGTCGGGCACACGCGTGTCGCTGCGCGCGGTCCTGCTGGCCGACATGCACGGCATTTTTCGAATTGCATTACCCATGACGCGTTACTACTTTCATCGAGTGAAGTCGCGGTCTGTGTCCGCGTACACAAAATGGTTCAACCTGGCTGCACCATGCCGATTGCGTACCCGTGAACAGGTCTGGACGTTGGCCCGGAACCCCGGCCTGAACAGTTTGGCTTTGATCTTCAGTAGCAACCGGCGACTGGTTTCCGGCTATTCGCTGGTCTCCCGTTCCATACTGAAAGACTGCAAAAATCTGGCAACCCGAAAGGTCACGCCTGCGGCCCGCCGATGACGGTCAGGCCGGGAAGACGCTGCAGCAATCGGTCGATTGCCCTGCGCGAGACCAATCGGCACTCGGTGATATTGAGCTCTTGCAGCGCTGCCAAGGTCTCCAGATGCGCGATACCGGCATCGGTGATGTGACTGTTTCCTTTCAGGCTGAGGTTCTGCAGCAAAACCAGTCCCTGCAAGTGCGCCAGTGCAGCATTTGTCAACGGCGTGCAGTAACTCAGGTCAAGGCGTCGCAGCGCTGCCATCCGTCCCACGTGGACCATATCGGCATCCGCAAGCTGCCTGCAGCAACTCAGATACAGCTCCTGTAACGCAGGTCGTGTCGCAACCTGCGCCAGACCGGCTCCGGTGAACCGGGTGCAGACGTTCAGGACCAGAAAGCGAAGGTCCGGCATCTGCAGCAGTGTGTGCAGGTCGGCATCCGTGACACGGGTCATGGCCACATTGAGCGTTCGCAACTGCGATAGTCTGCCCAGCTCTGCAAAACCCGCGCCGGTGATTTCCCGACACAGCGGCAGTGACAGGTGTTGCAGCGATTGCGCAGCACCGACGACGGCCATTCCTGCATCGTTGAAGTTTCTGCAATGCGCCAGGTCCAGATCCCGTAACGAGGTCACCGCCAGCAAGTGTGCCAGTCCGATTTCAGTGAGTTGATCGCAACCACTCAAGCACAGAGAATTCAGCGAGTTCAGCCCGGACAAATGCGCCAGGCCGGCATCCGTAATCCCCGTGTTGCCTTCCAGACTCAGGCGCTGCAAGGCAGTCAACGGCGCCAGACTCGCAAGAACGCCATCGTCCACGCCGGGGCAGAAAGTCAAATTCAGATGCGCCAGATTCGGCATGGCCGGTGCCAGATGGCCGAGGTGGTCGTTGAGCAGACCATGGCATCCGGTCAGATTCAGATGACGCATCGCATTCATTGGCATGGCTGCTGCCAGCCCGCTGCCCGTCAGGCGATGACACTGACTCAGATCCAGATGCTGCAACTGCGGCAACGCGGGCAGCAACGCCAGGGCCGGATCGGTCAGCTGGTCACAACGCTGCAGGATCAGGTGCTGTAACTGCGCCTGGTTCGCCAATAACTGCAGGTGCGCATTCGTGACCCCCGTGCACCGGCCCAGGTCGAGCTGCTGCACTGGCGGCAGCTGCCCCAGACCCGCTCCGGTCAGCGCGGGATTGCTGCTCAGATCCAGATGACGCAAACGCTGCGCCTGCATCCCCATTGCTGGCGCGATGGTGGGCAAATCGTCGTCGGTGATATCGCTGCTGGCAAGGTCCAGTTTGCGGAGTCCGCCGACACCAAAGGCCGATAGTGCAGCCGTCAGGGCAAGGCGCTGCCGGACTGCCACATGCTGGAACGACTCGGCACCGGCGCTGCGGAATTTCCGCGCAACGAGCCTGAAATTCCTGCGATCAGCCGTCTCGAGCCGGCTGGCGATCCGGACCAGAATCTCGTTCGGCATGGCCTGCAATTGCAAGGCCAGGGCAGATATCGGGATCACTGCCGGTCGGGAGTCGACCGGTTCAGGTGCGACAGGACTGGCGGGCGCATTTGGCGACAAAGCACGGTTGCTGCTGGCCGATGCCGATGCCGACGGTGTGAGCGCGGCTGCCGGCACGCCTGGATCTGGCGCGTTCGCTTCGCTGCGCGCGGTCCTGCTGGCCGATAGACACGGCATTTTTCGAATTGCATTACCCATGATGCGTTGCCACTTTCGTCGATTGAAGTAGCTGTCTGTACCCGCAACCATAAAATGGTTCCGGCTGGCTGCACCACGCCGACATCGTTAGCTGGAAGACTGCAACAATTTGCCTATCCGAAAGGTCGTGCGCGCCGCTCTTCGATGACGGTCAAGTCGGGGAGACACTGCAGCAATCGGTCGATTGCCCTGCGCGAGATCAATGGGCAACCAGTGATATCGAGCTCGCGCAGCCCGGCCAAACTCTCCAGATGCGCGAGACCGGCATTCGTGACGTGACTGCACCTCCGCAAGCTGAGTTTTTGCAGCAAGACCAGTCCCGCCAAGTGTGCCAGTCCGGCACCGGTCAACTGCGGACAGTAACTCAGGTCAAGGTGTCGCAGCGCTGCCATGCGTCCCACGTGGACCATATCGGCATCCGCAAGTTGCGGCGAGTTGCCCAGATACAGGGACCGTAACGCAGGGCGTGTCGCAACCTGTGCCAGGCCTGCCCCGCTGATCCCGGCGCAGGAGGCCAGTTTCAAAGAGCGAAGCTGTGGCATCTGCAGCAGAATATGCAGGTCGGCGTCCGTGACATAGTTAAAGCCCACATTGAGCGATCGCAACTGCGACAGTCTGCCCAGCTCTGCAAAACCCGCTCCGGTAATCGCCAGACACAGCGGCAGCGACAAGTGCTGCAGCGATTGCACAGCACCCACGCACGCCATTCCTGCATCGTTGAGCTGCTCGCAATGCGCCAGGTCCAGGTTGTGTAACGTGGTCACTGCCAGCAAATGTTCCAGTCCGGTTCCAGTGAGTTGATCGCAACCGCCCAAGCCCAGAGAATTCAGCGACCTCAGCCCCGACAGATGCGTCAGGCCGGCATCCGTAATCAGGTCGTCGTTTTTCAGGCGCAGGTGGCGCAAGGAGGTCAACGACGATATTCGGGAGAGACCATCATCGTTCATGCCGAGGCAGGAAGACAAATCCAGATGCGTCAGATTCGGCATGGCCGGTGCCAGATGGGCGAGGTGGTCGTTGTCCAGGCCATGGCATCCCGTCAGATTCAGCTGACGCAGCGCGTCCAGTGGCGTGGCAGCTACCAGTCCGCTGCCCGTGAGGTGATGACAATGGCTCAGATCCAGATGCTGCAACTGCGGCAACGTCGGCAGCAATGCCAGCGCCGGATCGGTCAACTGATCACAACGCTGCAGACTCAGGTGCTGCAACTGTCCCTGGTTCGCCAACGCTTGCAGGTGCGCATTCGTGACCCCCGTGCACCGGCCGAGGTCGAGCTGCTGCACTGGCGGTAGCTGTCCCAGACCCGCTCCGGTCAGCGCGGGATTATTGCTCAGATCAAGATGACGCAAACGCTGCGCCTGCAGCCCCAATGCTGGCGCGATGGTGGGCAAATCGTCGTCGGTGATGTCGCCATTGGCAAGGTCCAGCTTGTGGAGTCCGCCGACACCAAAGGCCGATAGTGCAGTCGGTAGGGCAAGGCGCTGCCGGACTGCCACATGCCGGAACGGCTCGGCACCGGCGCTGCGGAAGTTTCGTGCAATGAGTCGGAAGTTCCTGCGGTCGGCCGTCTCAAGCCGGCTGGCGATCCGGACCAGAATCTCGTTCGGCATGGCCTGCAATTTCAAGGCCTGGGCAGGTACCGGGATCACTGCCGGTCGGGGTGCGACCGGTTCGGGTGCTGCAGGACTGGCTGGGGCATCCGGCGACAATGCAAGGCTGCTGCTCGATGCCGACGTCGTGAGCGCCGCTCCCTGCACGCGTGTGTCGGGCACATTCGCGTCACTGCGCGCAGTCCTGCTGCCCGATAAACACGGCATTTTCTGAATTGCATTACCCATGACGCGTTGCGGCTTTCGTCGATTAAAGTAGCTATTTGTATCTGCAGATGCCAACTGGTTCCACCCGACTGCATCCCATCGACAACACCGGCTGGCAAGCGCACCACGTCGAGCGCCACACTCATTACATTGGTGCAGTGCCGCACCAGCATGTGTCGCCATACCAATGCCGGTCCCGCACAGCCCCCGCGATCACATGGTTTGAAAATTGCTAACCATCCTTGCAAATATGGCATCCCCACCCAACTTCCTGCCGGAGACTCCCATGCCCGCGGCAGCACCCCAGCGCATCATCAAGATCCGTCGCGACTACAACACCCTCGTCGCCAATGAAACGCTGGAAGATTACGCGTTGCGCTTCACGCCGCGTGCGTTTCGCAAATGGTCCGAATTTAGCCTGGCCAATACCGCCATGGGCGCCGTCTCGTTCCTGGCGCTGGAAGCCATCGGCGGCGCGATCACGCTGAGCTACGGATTTACTAATGCGATGTGGGCCATCGTGTGCGTGTCGATCCTGATTTTTTTGACCGGACTGCCGATCAGTTATTACGCGGCCAAGTACGGCGTCGACATGGACCTGCTGACGCGCGGAGCCGGCTTCGGCTATATCGGCTCGACCATCACGTCGCTGATCTATGCGTCGTTTACCTTCATTTTCTTTGCCCTCGAAGCGTCCATCATGGCGCAGGCGGTGCAGCTGTATTTCGGTTTGCCACTGGCACTCGGCTACATCGCCTGTTCGCTGGTGATCATCCCGATGGTGGCGTGGGGGATTACCTGGATCAGCCGCCTGCAACTCTGGACGCAACCGGTCTGGATCATCCTTCTGGTGCTGCCCTACGTGGCGGTGCTCCACAAGGAACCAACTGCGCTGCAGGATCTGATGACCTTCAATGGTCGTTCGGAACTGGGCGGCTCATTCAATCTGACACTGTTCGGTGCCGCGGCAGCAGTCGCCTTTGCCCTGATTGCACAGATCGGCGAACAGGTCGACTTCCTGCGCTTCCTGCCTGAAAAAACCCGCGCCAACCGGCTGCGCTGGTGGTCGGCGCTGTTGCTGGCCGGGCCAGGCTGGATCGTGCTGGGTGTGGCAAAGATGCTGGGCGGCGCGCTGCTGGCGTTCCTCGCCATCCAGCACGAAGTACCGATGGCGCAAGCCATCGAGCCCACGCAGATGTATCTGGTGGCCTATCGTTACGTGTTTTCGGATCCGGCCTGGGTGCTGGCGGCGGTCACGCTGTTCGTGGTGGTGTCGCAAGTGAAGATCAATGTCACGAATGCCTATGCCGGCTCGCTGGCCTGGTCGAATTTTTTTGCACGGCTCACGCACAGTCATCCGGGGCGCGTGGTGTGGCTGGTGTTTAACGTGCTCATTGCCGTGCTGCTCATGGAGCTGGGTGTCTTCAAGGCGCTGGAACATGTGCTGGGCATGTATTCGCTGGTGCCGATTTCGTGGATCGGCGCAGTGGTTGCCGACCTGGTCATCAACAAGCCGTTGGGACTGAGCCCGGCCCATATCGAATTCAAGCGCGCCCATCTGTATGACATCAATCCGGTCGGAGTCGGCGCGATGCTTGGCGCAACCCTGCTGTCGGCGATTGCGCTGTCGGGCTTCTTTGGTGCGCTGGCGCAGGGACTGGCACCGTTCATTGCGCTGGGCAGCGCCATGCTGCTGGCGCCGTTGATTGCCTGGATCACGGATGGACGGTATTACATCGCCCGGGTCGATACGCTGGCAAGCACCGCCAGCGATGCCCGCAACCCGGGCCCCATCAGCACGCATGCTTGCGTGATTTGCGAGAACACCTTCGAGACCGAAGACATGGCGCATTGCCCGGCCTATCACGGTGCGATCTGTTCGCTGTGCTGCTCACTGGACGTGCGCTGCCATGATCGCTGCAAGGTCGGCGCGCGTTTGCCGGAACAGGTCATGGCGCTGTTTCCGGAGCGCCTGGCGGTGCGTCTGCAGACGCGCCTGAGTCGGTACCTGATCGTGCTGGGCATGATGGCCGCCGGGCTGGCATTGTTGTTGTGGCTGTTGTACTACCAGGAAATCACCACGGTCGAGACGGTCACCAGTGTCACTGACCTCGGCAGCATTTTCCTGAAACTGTTTTTCAGCTTGCTGCTGCTGACGGGGGTCGGGGTCTGGTGGCTGGTACTAACCGCCGACAGCCGCCGTATCGCCCATCAGGAATCGGACCGCCAGACCCAGCTGCTGTTGCAGGAAATTGCCGCCCACGAAAAGACCGATGCCGAACTGCAGCGCGCCAAAGAATCCGCCGAATCCGCCAACCTGGCCAAGACCCGCTTCATCACCGGCATGAGCCACGAACTGCGCACTCCGCTCAACAGCATCCTCGGCTATGCCCAGATTTTGCAGTTCGATCCGGCGATGCCGACCCGGCGCAAGGATGCCGTCGATGTGATCCATCGCAGCGGCAACCATTTGCTCAGCCTGATCGATGGCCTGCTCGACATCGCCAAGATCGAAGCCGGTCGCATGCGGCTCGAATCCGATGAACTGGCGCTGCCGGCGTTTCTGGAACAGATCGTCCAGATGATTCGCCCGCTTGCCGCCGAAAAAGGCCTGGCATTTCATTTCACCCTCAGCGGACGCTTGCCGGCCGTGGTGCGAGCGGATCACAAACGGGTGCGCCAGATCCTCATCAACCTGCTCGGCAATGCGGTCAAATTCACCGATGCGGGTTCGGTCACGCTGCACCTGAATTACTTGCGCGAGATGGCGCATTTTTCAATTGAAGATACCGGTATCGGCATTTCAGCGACGGACGCCGAGCGGATTTTTCTGCCGTTCGAACGCACTGCCAGCGCCGACCTGCGCGCCGATACCGGCACCGGCCTTGGCCTGACGATCAGCCGCATGCTGACCCACGTGATGGGCGGCGAACTGAGTGTCACCAGCGAACCGGGCCACGGCAGCTGCTTCCTGCTCAAGCTGTATTTGCCGCAAGTGCATGCGCCGCGTCCGACGCTGACACTGGACGACCCGCTGTCCGGCTACAGCGGCCGACGGCGCCGCATCCTGATCGTTGACGACCAGGCATCGCAACGCACGATGCTCGCGCAAATGCTGCTGCCGATGGGTTTTGACATCACCGAAGCCGACAGCGGCGCGGCCTGCCTGGCAGCGATCGCCGCCAACCGCCCTGACCTGCTGCTGCTCGATATCGCCATGCCGGGCATGGATGGCTGGGCCGTCAGCCGTACCATCCGCGAACTCGGCGACGCCACCTTGCCAATCCTGATCGTCTCGGCGAATGCCTTTGATCAGGCCGCCGGACGCGCCGGTTTTCCGTACCACGACGGCTTCGTCGTCAAGCCGGTATCGCTGCTGGAATTGCTGGCCAAGATCAAGCTGCACTTGCGCCTTGAATGGATTGCCGCGCCCTCCCCGGCATTATCAATCGAGACTTCAGGGCCAGCCGACATCGCGCCGACCTTGCCATCGATTGATGACCTGATCACGCTGCTCGAACTGGGCGCGATCGGTTACGTCAAAGGCATTCTCGAAAAACTCACCGAGCTGGAACAGCGTACGCCATCACAGCTCGCCTTCACGACGGAACTGCGCCAGCTGGTCAAGCGCTACCGCCTGAATGATTTTGCGCACCGACTCAAGGAGGCCATCCGCGATGCCAGCAATGCCAATGACAATACGATCACCTGAACAGCACGTCATCCTGATCGTCGATGATGTCCCGGAAAACCTCGCGGTGCTCTCCGATGCACTCGACGATGCCGGTTACATGGTGCTGGTCGCCACCGACGGACGCAGCGCGCTGGAACGTCTCGGCTATGTCACGCCACACCTGATCCTGCTCGACGCCGTGATGCCCGGCATGGATGGATTCGAAACCTGCCGGCGTATCCGCGCGCAGCCCGGTGCAAGCCATATTCCCGTGATCTTCATGACCGGCCTGACCGAAACCGAACATGTCGTCAGAGGCTTCGAAGTCGGCGGCAACGACTATGTGATCAAGCCACTGCAACCCCGCGAAGTCATTGCGCGCATCGCCGCACAGTTGCGCAGCGCCAGCCAGATTTCGATGGCCAATACCGCCAGCGACGCCAGCGCCCATGCCGTGATCGTGCTGGACCGGCAGGGTCGGCCAATCTGGCAAACCAGCAAGGCGCTGGCCTGGCTCGACAGCTATTTTCCGCAACGCGATGCGCTGCCGGCGTTACCGCTACCGGTACTAACCTGGATCGCAGGGCATCTGGATCAGGCTGCGCTCGATCCGCTGGCGGTGCCGGCATTGGTAGTCCGACAAGCGCAGGCGGACCCCTGCGCACTGCACGCAACCCACGAACTGCGCATCCGCTTTTCGCGCGGCGAGCGCAGTGGTGATCTCTTGTTGATACTCGACGAAATCGTGCACGCTGTGCCGAGCGCGCCGCCGATGGCCAGCTTCCAGCTCACCCCGCGCGAAAATGATGTGCTGACCTGGCTGGCAAAAGGCAAAACCAACCGCGACATCGCCGACATCCTCGGCATGAGCCCGCGCACGGTGAACAAGCACCTGGAACATATTTTCGTGAAGCTGGGCGTCGAGACACGCTCGGCCGCTGCCGCGCTGGCGGTTGGCAGACAGCATGCGGCGAGCGAGTCGGTGCAATAGCAAATTCACTCCACGATGCAGGGCATGCGATACCGGCATCGCTACCGCATCAAACCCGCTCAATGATCAGCGCAATCCCTTGCCCCACCCCTATGCACATCGTACACAACGCAAATCGCCCTTGCGTCTGCTGCAGCTGATTGATGGCAGTCGTCACCAACCGCGCGCCGGACGCACCCAACGGATGACCAAGCGCAATCGCACCACCGTTCGGATTGACACGCGGGTCGTCATCCTGCAAGCCCAGATCGCGCATCACTGCCAGCCCCTGTGCAGCGAAGGCTTCGTTGAGTTCGATCACATCCATCTGATCCAGCGTCATGCCGGCCTGCACCAGCACCTTGCGCGTGGCCGGCGACGGACCGATGCCCATGATGCGTGGCGGCACGCCAGCCGTGGCCATTGCGATCACGCGGGCTTTCGGTGTCAGGCCGTTTTTGTGGGCCGTGCGTTCGTCCGCTAGCAACAGCGCACAGGCACCGTCATTGATGCCGGAGGCATTGCCGGCTGTCACAGTGCCATCCGGACGCACGATGGGTTTGAGTCTGGCGAGTGCGTCGACGGTGGTCGCACGCGGGTGTTCGTCTTCGGTGAAGATGAGCGGTTCGCCGTTTTTCTGGGCCAGCGTGACCGGCGTGATTTCAGTTTCAAAAAACCCGCGCAGCTGCGCCGCCAGCGCCTTGCGCTGCGAGTTCAATGCCATCCGGTCCTGCGACAGGCGATCGATGCCGAATTCGGTCGCGACGTTTTCGGCAGTCTCGGGCATCGAATCGATGCCGTATTGCGCCTTCATCAGCTTGTTGACGAAGCGCCAGCCGATGGTGGTGTCGAACAGCTTGGTATCGCGCGAAAACGCGGTGTCGGACTTGCCCATCACGTACGGCGCACGGCTCATCGATTCGACGCCGCCAGCAATCATCATGCAGGCATCGCCCGAGCGAATCGCGCGCGCTGCCGATCCGATCGCGTCCAGTCCCGACCCGCACAGGCGGTTGATGGTGGCACCCGCCACGCCGACCGGCAAACCGGCCAGCAGCGACGACATACGTGCCACATTGCGGTTGTCTTCACCGGCCTGGTTGGCACAACCGTACAGCACGTCATTGACTTGCTCCCAATCGACCGAGGGGTTGCGCACCATCAGCGCCGCCAGCGGAATGGCGCCAAGGTCATCGGCACGGATCGAGGAAAGGCTGCCGCCGTAGCGGCCGAAGGGGGTGCGAATGGCATCGCAGATGAAGGCTTGAGTGAACATGATTTTCCGAGGAGGAAGCGTTGATCGGATCAGCCGTTACATTTTAATGAAATGCTCACGGTAGTAGCGCAATTCTTCGATCGATTCAATGATGTCGGCCAGCGCAGTATGCTTCTGGTGCTTCTTGAAACCGCTTGCCAGCTCCGGCTTCCAGCGCTTGCACAGTTCTTTGAGTGTCGAGACATCAAGGTTGCGGTAATGGAAGAATGCTTCGAGTTTCGGCATGCCGCGCGCCATGAAGCGGCGATCCTGGCAAATCGAATTGCCGCACATCGGTGATTTGCCGGCGGGGACGTAGTCTTTCAGGAAAGCGATCAGCGCGTCTTCAGCTTCGGCTTCGGTCACGGTCGATGCCTTGACGCGTTCGATCAGGCCGGAACGACCATGGGTACCCTTGTTCCAGGCATCCATGCCATCGAGCGCGGCGTCGGATTGATGGATCGCAAAGACCGGTCCCTGGCCGATGATATTCAGGTCAGAATCGGTGACCACCACGGCGACTTCGATGATGCGGTCGGTGTCCGGTTCGAGGCCGGTCATTTCCATGTCGAGCCAGACCAGGTTGAATTCGTTGGTGCGCAGTGGCGCTGTTTGCGCCTCGGTGGGTTGTGACATAATCGATTCCCTTCGGGTTGGCTTTTTTCAGCGACCCATTTTCTCACAGGAAAAGCATGGCTTCATTCGGGTTTTCAATTTTGTTTGTCAGCGTTTTGCTGCTCACAGTCGCCCTGCGATTCTGGCTGGGGGCACGCCAGATGCGTCATGTCGCCGCCAATCGCAATACCGTACCACCCCAGTTTGCCGAAAAGATCGCCCTCGCCTCGCATCAGAAAGCAGCGGACTATACGATCGCCAAAACCCGCTTCGGCCTGCTGATGCTGGTCGTGAGCAGCGTGGTGCTGATGGGCTTTACGCTGCTGGGCGGTTTGCAGTGGCTGTCAGTGACCCTGCTGTCCATCACCGGCGCGGGCATGGTGTTCCAGCTCGCCTTGCTGGCAGCGTTTGCGGGCATCTCCGGCCTGATCGATTTGCCGTTCGACTACTACAAGCAGTTCGTGCTGGAGCAGCGCTTCGGTTTCAACAAGATGACGCCCGGCCTGTTCTTTGCCGACATCGCCAAGGCCACGGTACTGGGTGCCGCGATCGGTCTGCCGCTGGTCTGGGTGATCCTGACGCTGATGGAAAAATCCGGTGCGCTGTGGTGGCTGTATGCCTGGCTGGTCTGGAGCGGTTTTCAGTTGCTGATGCTGGTGCTGTATCCGACCGTGATCGCACCGCTGTTCAACAAATTCACGCCACTGGCCGATGAAAGCCTGCGCACCCGCATCGAAGGCCTGATGCAGCGCGTCGGCTTTGCCTCACAGGGCTTGTTCGTGATGGACGGGTCGAAGCGCAGTGCGCACGGCAATGCCTACTTTTCCGGCTTTGGCGCGGCCAAGCGCATCGTGTTTTTCGATACCTTGCTGGCGCGCCTGGCACCGCAGGAAATCGAAGCGGTGCTGGCCCATGAACTGGGTCACTTCAAGCTGAAACACATCATCAAGCGCATCGCGATGATGTTCACGCTGTCGCTGGGTTTCCTGGCTCTGCTGGGCTACCTGAAGACGCAAATCTGGTTCTATACCGGCCTCGGCGTCGAGCCCAATCCGGTCATCAGCAATGATGCGATGGCGCTGATCCTGTTCATGATGGTGCTGCCGGTATTCACCTTCGTGTTCGGGCCGCTGACCTCGATCAGTTCGCGCAAGCACGAGTTCGAGGCCGATGCCTTTGCCGCCACCCATACCGATGCACGCGACCTGGTGTCGGCGCTGGTCAAACTGTACGAAGACAATGCCTCGACGCTCACGCCCGACCCGTTGCACTCCGCCTTTTATGATTCACATCCGCCGGCTACCGCGCGGATCAACAAGCTGCTTGCCAGCTGAAACAGGACCACCATGACAACGACCTTGACCGACTTGCTTGAAAAAAAATGCCTGCCCACCGTTGCAGCCTTCACACCGGAGCAAATCACCGCGCACCTGGCGCTGATCGGCGGCTGGAGCCTGACCGATGGCGCGATCATGCGCAGTTTCGATTTCAAGAACTACTATGAAACGCTGGCCTTCATCAACGCGATTGCCTACGTGATCCATGCCGAAGACCATCATCCGGAACTGGTAGTGACCTACAACCGCTGTATCGTCAAATTCAATACCCACTCGGTCAATGCCGGCAAGGGTGGCATTTCGGAAAACGACTTCATTTGCGCGGCCAAGGTCGATGCGATTTTCCAGCAATCGTTTGCCTGATTTGCACCCCATGGCAACTCCGCCCGAACTGATCAGCGCCACCATCATCGCCGCACACGGGCGCCACTATCTGGCGCAAACCGATGCGATCAAATTGCAATGCGTCACCCGCGGCAAGAAAAGCGATGTCGCCGTTGGCGACGTCGTGCGCGTGGCGATGACCTCGCCGAACCAGGGCGTGATCGAATCGATTACCGAACGCAACTCGCTGCTGTACCGCTCCGACCAGTACAAATCGAAACTGCTCGCTGCCAACGTCACCCAGCTATTCATCGTGGTGGCGACCGAGCCGGGCTTCTCGGATGATCTGGTATCGCGCTCACTGGTGGCGGCTGAAGCCGCCGGCGTCCAGGCGCATCTGATCCTGAACAAGATCGATGTCACCGAATCGCTGGCCAAAACCCGCCAGCGTCTGGCGCAGTACGCAAGGCTGGGCTATCCGGTCCACGAAGTCTCGGCCCGCGCCGCGCCGGAAGCCGCCGTCGCCACGCTGGCGCCGCTGCTGCAAGGCCAATCGACCATCCTGATCGGCCAGTCCGGCATGGGCAAGTCGTCGCTGATCAACCTGCTGGTACCGGATGCCGACATCGCGGTGCGCGAGATTTCTGCCGCGCTCGATACCGGCAAGCACACCACCACCTTCACGCGGCTCTACAACACCGGCACTGGCACCGATACCGCGATCATTGATTCGCCGGGTTTCCAGGAATTCGGTTTGTATCATCTGTCGGAAGGCATGCTGGAGCGCGCATTCCCGGAATTCGAGGCCTTGCTGGGCAAGTGCAAGTACTACAACTGCCACCATCTGACCGAGCCAAGTTGCGCGGTTCTGGCGGCGCTGGCGGCGGGCGAGATATTGCCGTACCGGCATGCGCTGTACGTGCAGTTGCTGCATGAGTCGTCGCAGAAGTTGTACTAAGGCGCGGGGTCGGCCCCAGGCACTTTCACTTTGACAAAAATCAACAACCTGCCCGGAATGGAAATTCATCCGGGCAGCAAGACTTGCTGCGCGCAACCCGAAACGGCATTTCCGGCACCCTATCCTTTATAATTGCCCGTTACCCTTTCGGCACTCGGCAGCGTTGTCCGCGTCGTGTTCAACTATGACCATCAAACATTTCCTGCAGTTTTCCGACTTCACACTGGATGAGTTCGAGTACGTCATCGAACGCACTCGCTTCATCAAACAAAAATTCAAGAATTACGAGCCCTACCATCCGCTGATCGACCGCACGCTGGTGATGGTGTTCGAAAAAAATTCGACCCGTACCCGTTTGTCCTTCGAAGCCGGCATGCACCAGCTCGGTGGCGCCGCCATTTACCTCAATACCCGCGACAGCCAGCTTGGCCGCGGTGAGCCGGTCGAAGATGCCGCACAGGTCATGTCACGCATGTGCGACATCATCATGGTGCGTACCTTCGGCCAGGACATCATCGACCGCTTCGCCGCCAATTCGCGCGTGCCGGTCATCAACGGCCTGACCAATGAACATCATCCCTGCCAGGTGCTGGCCGACGTCTTTACCTTCATCGAACAACGCGGTTCGATCGCGGGCAAGACCGTGGCGTGGATCGGCGATGCCAACAACATGCTGTATTCCTGGCTGCAGGCAGCGGAAGTATTTGGCTTCCATGTCAATGTCTCGACACCGGCCGGCTATGACATCGATGCGGCGCTGGTGTCGCCCACCAATACCCGCTATACCCTGTTCGCCAATCCGGCCGAGGCCTGTGACGGCGCCCATCTGGTGACCACCGACGTCTGGACCAGCATGGGTTACGAAGAAGAAAACGTGGCGCGTGTGAAAGCCTTCGATGGCTGGATCGTCGATGCCGCCAAGATGCAGCGCGCGCAACCAGACGCCCTGTTCATGCATTGCCTGCCCGCCCACCGTGGCGAGGAAGTCGCCGCCGAGGTCATCGACGGTCCGCAATCGGTGGTCTGGGATGAAGCAGAAAACCGGCTGCATGTACAAAAAGCCCTGCTCGAATTTCTGGTCATCGGGCGAGTTTAAGCGTGCCTGAACACGACGCGGCGCACACACCAAACAAACATTGTTGATCCAAGGAAGAGAAAAAAATGAGCGATATCAAGAAAGTCGTACTGGCGTATTCCGGTGGCCTGGACACCTCGGTCATCCTGAAATGGTTGCAAGATAATTACCAGTGCGAAATCGTCACCTTCACCGCCGACCTCGGTCAGGGCGAAGAACTGGAACCGGCACGCCAGAAGGCACTGAAATTCGGCATCAAGCCGGAGAACATCCATATCGATGACGTGCGCGAAGAGTTCGTCCGCGACTTCGTCTTCCCGATGTTCCGTGCCAATACCGTCTACGAAGGCGAATACCTGCTCGGCACCTCGATCGCGCGTCCGCTGATCGCCAAGCGCCTCATCGAGATCGCCCGCGAAAGCGGTGCTGATACGATCTCGCACGGCGCCACCGGCAAGGGCAATGACCAGGTCCGTTTCGAACTCGGTGCCTATGCGCTGATGCCGCACGTGAAGATCATTGCGCCATGGCGTGAATGGGATTTGCTGTCCCGCGAAAAACTCCTGAAATACGCAGAAGACGCCGGTATCGCCGTCGACATGAAGCACAAGAATGGTGGCGCGCCGTACTCGATGGATGCCAACCTGCTGCACATCAGTTTCGAAGGCCGTCACCTCGAAAACCCGAGCGCCGAAGCAGAAGAAGCCATGTGGCGCTGGACCGTCAGCCCGGAAGCCGCACCGGACCAGGCCGAGTACCTCGATATCGAATACGAAAAAGGCGACATCGTTGCCTTGAACGGTGTGCGCATGACGCCGGCCGTGGTACTGACCGAACTGAACCGCCTCGGCGGCAAGCATGGCATCGGTCGTCTCGACCTGGTCGAAAACCGCTACGTCGGCATGAAGTCACGCGGCTGCTACGAAACCCCGGGCGGCACCATCATGCTGCGCGCCCACCGTGCGATCGAATCGATCACGCTGGACCGCGAAGTCGCGCATCTGAAAGATGACCTGATGCCGCGCTACGCATCGATGATTTATAACGGTTACTGGTGGTCGCCGGAGCGCGTGGCACTGCAAACACTGATCGACCATACCCAGCAATGCGTCAATGGCTGGGTCCGTCTGAAACTGTACAAAGGCAACGTGATCGTGGTCTCGCGCGACTCCAAGACTGATTCGCTGTTCGACATGATGATCTCGACCTTCGACGAAGACGGCGGCGCGTACAACCAGGCCGATGCTGGCGGCTTCATCAAGCTCAACGCCTTGCGCATGCGCATCGCGGCAATTGCGCGCGACAAGCGTAGCTCGTAACGCGACTTCACTATGAAGCGGCCCGCGGGCCGCTTTTTTTTAACCATTTTATTGAAAGCCCGCCATGTCCGACCAGTTCGATAACGTCACCGTCAAGAAGCAAGCCAATCTGTATTTCGATGGCAAGTGCGTCTCGCACACCATCCTGTTCGCCGATGGCACCAAAAAAACTCTGGGCGTAATTTTCCCGTCGTCGCTGACCTTCAGCACCGGCGCACCGGAAATCATGGAAATCACTGCCGGCAAATGCCGTATCAAGCTGGCCGGACAGAGCGAGTGGCAGACCTATGAAGGTGGTCAGCAGTTTGACGTGGCGGGTAACTCCAGCTTCGAGATCGAGACGATCGACACGCTGGATTATGTTTGCCACTTTGGTTGATGCTGGTTGACCAAATAAATTGAAACATCCGGTGGCGGGCCGATATCACGGCTCGCCATCTTGTCAGACAAAAATCGGTTCCGGCTCCAGCGTCACGCCAAACTTCTGCAGCACATCCTGCTGGATCGCTTGCGCCAGACGCAGTACATCCTCACCTTTCGCCCCGCCAAGATTGACCAGCACCAGCGCCTGCTTTTCATAAACGCCGGCCGCACCCAGCGCCCGGCCTTTCCAGCCACACTGATCGATCAACCAGCCTGCTGCCAGTTTGGCGCTGCGATCCGGTTGATCATGGCTGACCAGCGCAGGATGCGCTATCAGCAACGCATCGCGCTGCGCCCGCGTGACCAGCGGATTCTTGAAAAAACTGCCGGCGTTGCCGATCACTGCCGGATCGGGCAACTTACGCCGGCGGATGGCGATGACCGCGTCGCTGACCTGCCGCATGTTTGGTGGGGTGCCATCGCCGGATTGTGCGAGTTCATTCGCCAGTTCGGCATAGCGTAACTCTGGCGTCCAGTTTCGCGGCAGCGCAAACGTCACATCCAGGATCACGGCACGGTCACGCAAGTCGTGCTTGAAGATGCTGTCACGGTAACCGAATGCGCAGCCAGCCCGGTCCAGCGTGAATAGCGTGCCATCCTGCAGATCGAAGGCGGTCAGTGAGTGAAAGCAGGATTCCATTTCGACACCGTAGGCGCCAATATTCTGGATCGGCGCGGCACCGACGCTGCCGGGAATCAGCGAGAGATTTTCCAGTCCGCCCAGTTGATGCGCCAGCGTCCAGAGCACCAGCGCGTGCCACGATTCGCCGGCGGCAGCGCGCACCAACGTATGGCTGGCGGTCTCGCCGACGATGGCGATGCCGCGGCTGCAGCTGTGCAGCACCAGGCCGTGAAAGTCGCCCCGCAGGACGATATTGCTACCGCCACCGAGCACCAGCCTGGGCAAGTCCGCCAGGAACGGATTGGCGATCAGCGCGTGCAGGTCGGCCGCCGAACGCACCGGCAAATAGGCATCGGCGCTGGCCGCAATGCCAAAGGTATTGTGCAAGCGCAACGGGAAATTGTGTGTGATCGAGAGTGAAGAAGGCATGACGCGCAGTTTATCAATGCCGGACGCATAGCCACCCATTTTTTTGTCCGTTAAAATGGGCCTAGCGCAATGAATGATTTATACGATTTCACAGCACCATTTTTAGTGGCGCCAACGCGCCCGTCACAAGGAACCCGCCATGCCCTCGTTTGATGTTATCTCCGAAGCCAACACTGTCGAAGTCAAGAATGCCGTCGAGCAATCCAACAAGGAAATCACCACCCGCTTCGACTTCAAGGGCAGCGATGCCCGCATCGAACAAAAAGAACTTGAACTGACCGCCTATGCCGATGCCGATTTCCAGCTCAGCCAGGTCCGCGATGTCCTCAACAACAAGCTCGCGAAGCGCAATGTCGACCTGCGTTTTCTGGACCTTGGAAAAATCGAAAAAATTGGCGGCGACAAGGTCAAGCAAGTCATCAAGATCAAGAACGGCATCGAATCCGACGCCGCAAAAAAAATCGTGCGCCTGATCAAGGATAGCAAGATGAAAGTTCAGGCCAGCATCCAGGGCGACGCAGTGCGCATCACTGGTGCCAAGCGCGATGACCTGCAGGCAGCCATGGCTGCCCTGCGCAAGGACGTGCCCGAATTGCCGCTGGAATTCAACAACTTCCGCGACTGATCCATACAGATTTCGCAGGTATGATCCGATCCGCCGTCCCGACCCGCGCCCTGACGATACTGGCTTTTTGCCTGTCCGGCTCGACAGCGTGGGCGGAGTCAATCGGCGTGGTCGGCCTGTTTCCGGGCAAAGCGGTACTCATACTTAATGGTGCCGCGCCGCGCACCTACACGGTCGGCACCATCATCGCCGATGGCCTGCGCCTAACCGGTGCGAGCGATACGACAGCGTCGTTCGATGATCATGGCAAGCGCCTGCTACTCGGTATCGGCACGCATGCCAGCAGCAATACGGCATCGACTGGTTCTGCCAGCGTGACCTTGCAAGCCGACGGCCGTGGTCACTTCATGGCGCAAGGAAAAATCAACGGTCTGAGCTTACCGATGCTGGTCGACACCGGCGCCAGCATGATCACGCTGTCGAGTCAGGATGCACGTCGACTTGGCATCGATTACAAGAGCGGGCAGCGCGTCATGTCCAATACCGCCAATGGCGCGGTGCCGGTCTATCTGGTGCGCATCAACAGCGTACGTGTCGGCGACATCGAACTGAGCCAGGTCGATGCGCTGGTACAGGAGCAGGGATTGCCGTTTGCGTTACTGGGAATGTCGTTTTTGAACCGGACCACGATGCAGCGGGATGGGGAACAGATGGTGTTGACCAAGCGGTATTGAGGCTGTTGGTCGGTGGGGCATGCAGTGCAGGAAGCTTGACGCATGTTGTGCTGCGAAGCCAGCCCTTTCAAGGTAGGCGTCGGACAGCAAAAACAGCGACGGTGACGTTGCCGAATCGTTGGGCTGCCAAGCCCAACATGCGTCAAGCTTCCTGCGAGTTTGTTGTACGGTAGTCGGTAGCGGAAGTTGTTAGCGCTTCGAAGCATCAAGCCAGTCATTGCCCGACGCAGCGAAACCGCTTCCGCTTGTACCGACCGTTTACGGGACTTGACGCATGTTGGGCTTTGCAGCCCAACCTACAGCTGGGGGTTTGCGTGGTGAAATTTGCGACCCGACGAACACCTTGAAAGGGCTGCTTTCGCAGCTCAACCTACAGACTGTTCTGCGACAAAGCAAATTTACTCGGGAAATTTCTCCATACCCTTCGCACGCGCAACGACACCAAGCGCGTGTGCGACATAACCGGAATTGTTAGTCTCAAACGCTTCCGCAATGAAAGTTATCATCGCTTCGTCTGAAATTAAATCCTCGGCGGGATCGTAAGTTGTCAGTTTTTCAGCCATCTCATTCATTCCCTTCAGCACAGCAACCTCGCGAAAGTCATCTAACGACCCTGGAACGCGCCAGCAACATCGATACCCGCGATGTCGCCTGGCGCGTTTGCTTCGCAAGGTGATCACTTACCTCAGCACACCATCCCGTATCACGCGTCCGGATCCTTGACATGACGCCGCTGCCTGACCGCCTGCGCCAATCCCTCCAGCACACCTAGACTGTCATCCCAGCTGATACAGCCATCGGTCACGGATTGCCCGTAGACCAGCTCTTTGCCAGGAATCAAATCCTGCCGTCCAGCCACAAGATGCGACTCGATCATCAGGCCGACGATGCGATGGTCACCACCGGCGATCTGGCGTGCAATGTCAGCGCAGACCGGTATCTGGTTCGCCGGATTCTTGCTGCTGTTGGCGTGTGATGCATCGATCATCAGGCGCGATGCCAGGCCATTGGCGGCGATATCCTTGCAGGCCAGGTCGACGCTGGCAGCGTCGAAGTTCGGGGTTTTTCCGCCGCGCAGGATGATGTGGCAATCTTCATTGCCATTGGTCGAGACGATCGCCGAATGGCCGCCCTTGGTGACCGACAGGAAATGATGTGGCTGCGATGCCGCCTTGATCGCGTCCACCGCGATCTTGATATTGCCATCGGTACCGTTCTTGAAACCGACCGGACACGACAGGCCGGACGCCAGTTCGCGATGCACCTGGGACTCGGTGGTGCGGGCACCGATCGCGCCCCAGCTGATCAGGTCGGCAATGTACTGCGGGCTGATCACGTCAAGGAATTCGGTACCTGCCGGCAGGCCGAGCTCATTGATTTTCAGCAGCAGTTCACGGGCCATCCGCAAGCCATCATTGATGCGGAAACTGTTGTCCATGAACGGATCGTTGATCATGCCCTTCCAGCCCACCGTGGTGCGCGGTTTTTCGAAATACACGCGCATGACGATTTCGAGCTCACCGGCGTACTGTTCGCGCGCCTTGGCCAGCAATGCAGCGTATTCGAGCGCGGCTTTGGTGTCATGGATCGAGCAGGGTCCGATCACCACCATGACCCGGTCATCCTGGCCGTGCAGGATGCGGTGCAACGCGGTGCGGGAATTGGCCGCCACGGTGGAGGCAACATCGGAGCAGGCGAACTCGCGAATCAGGTGCGAGGGGGGGGTCAGCTCTTTCATTTCTCGGATACGCAAATCATCGGTGCGGGGCATGGTGTTCTCCAGATATAAAAGTGTTTGATTGAAATCGACAATGAACGAGTAAGAAGGAAAATCTGTTCGGAGGCCGGAAATGAAAAAACCGCCATCTCTGGCGGTTTTTAAGGAATCTGGTTGGGTTACGTTGCACTTGCTTTTACGTGAACCTTCCGCTTTTCCACCGCCGTTGGGCTGGAACCGCTAAAGTAAAAATAAAAGTAAAAGTGGTGACGTGACATGGTGTCTGCGGTTCATGTGTGGCGTAGATCGGTGGAAGGATAGTGCAGTAATTCGCGCTGTTTGGCAAGCATCAGAAAGCGATTAATCCTTGACGCGGCAGCAAAACCGCTCTCCGCTACCAGCGCAGAGCGCTAGGCACCACATCAGGCTGTGCCACCCACCGTCACGCCATCGATACGCAACGTTGGTTGCCCGACCCCGACCGGCACGCTTTGCCCTTCCTTGCCACAGACGCCCACGCCGGAATCAAGCTGCATGTCGTTGCCGATCATCGAGACCCGATTGAGTACATCCGGCCCATTGCCGATGAGCGTGGCACCCTTGACCGGATAGGTCACTTTGCCGTTTTCGATCATGTACGCCTCGCTGGCCGAAAATACGAATTTGCCATTCGTGATGTCGACCTGGCCACCCCCAAAATTGACCGCATACAGGCCGTTCTTGACCGAGGCCAGAATCTCGGCCGGGTCCTTGTCGCCGCCCAGCATGTAGGTATTGGTCATCCGCGGCATCGGCAGATGGGCAAAGGATTCGCGGCGGGCGTTGCCGGTGATCGGCATGTTCATCAGACGCGCATTCATCGTGTCCTGGATGTAGCCCTTCAGGATACCGTCCTCGATCAGCGTGGTGCACTGGGTCGGATTGCCTTCGTCGTCCATGTTGAGCGAACCGCGCCGGTCGGCAATCGTACCGTCATCCACCACCGTGACGCCTTTGGCCGCTACCCGTTCACCGATCATGCCGGCAAAGGTACTCGATCCCTTGCGATTGAAATCGCCTTCCAGACCGTGACCGATGGCTTCGTGCAGCAGGATGCCGGGCCAGCCGGGTCCGAGCACCACGGTCATCGGTCCGGCCGGTGCCGGCCGTGCATCAAGATTGACCAGCGCCGAATCGACCGCTTCGTCGGCGTATTTTTCCAGCATCGCCTCGCTGAAATAGGCGTAGTTGAAACGACCGCCACCGCCCGACGAACCCATTTCGCGACGGCCATTCTGTTCGGCGATGACCGTGATCGACAACCGCACCAACGGCCGGATATCGGCAGCCAGCACACCATCGCTGCGCAACACCAGCACCACATCGTATTCGGCGGCCAGACCAGCCATCACCTGGACCACGCGCGGGTCGCGCGCGCGGGCCATGCGCTCGATGCGTTCGAGCAGCTTGACCTTGTCGGTCGCGTCGAGCGAGGTCAGCGGATCATTCGGCAGATACAACGCGCGGCCACCGGATGGCTGGGCGACGCCAGCGACCTTGATTTTTCCGGCACCCTGACGCGCGATGGTGCGGGTTGCAGCGGCGGCATCGAGCAAGGCGCGTTCGGAAATCTCGTCGGAGTACGCAAATGCAGTCTTCTCACCGGATACCGCGCGCACGCCGACACCCTGATCGATCGAAAAACTGCCGGTCTTGACGATGCCTTCTTCCAGGCTCCAGCTTTCGCTGCGGGTGGACTGAAAATACAGGTCGGCATAATCGACCTTGTGGGTGAACATGGTGCCGATTGCGCGGATCAGCTTGGCTTCGTCGAGTCCGAACGGTGTCAGCAGGACATCGCGCGCGACTGCCAGATTGGAAAAATTCGGTTCGAACAGATTCATGAAAAGGCACTTTTCAAAAGGGAGCCAGGAGTCACGGCGTTCAGGGAAAAAGTAAAGAAGCGCACAGGCCAGCTCAAAGTCGCCGATGTTCCAGCGCAGGCAAACTGATACGCACCTGCTCAAGATGATGGGGTTCGATCTGGCCGAATACAACCCCCTCGCCTTCGGGCAGCACGGCCTTGATCTCGCCCCACGGGTCGATCAGCATGCTGTGGCCCCAGGTGCGGCGGCCGTTTTCGTGGCGACCGCCCTGGGCTGCGGCCAGTACGTAGCACTGGTTTTCAATGGCACGGGCACGCAGCAGGATTTCCCAGTGGGCCTGACCGGTGGTCCAGGTGAATGCCGCCGGCACCACGATCAGGGCGCAATGTCCCATCGCCCGGTACAACTCGGGAAAGCGCAGGTCGTAACAGACCGACAGTCCGACCCGCCCGAACGGAGCCTCGAAGGTGGTGACCTCGGCGCCATGCGCGATGGTGCGGGCTTCGTCGTAGGACTCCTGGCCTTTGGTAAAACTGAACAGATGGATCTTGTCGTAGCGCACCACGGCTTCGCCAGCCGGGTTGTAGACCAGCGTGCTGTTGCGGATCTTGCCGGCTTCGGTCGCCACCATCGGCAGCGTGCCACCAATGACCCAGATGCCATGCTCGCGCGCCATGTCGGCCATGCACTGCTGGATCGGCCCGCCTTGCGCTGATTCGGCCAGTGCCACCTTGTCGGTTTCATGCATGCCCATGATCGGCCAGTATTCGGGCAACAGCACCAGTTGCGCGCCCCGTCCGGCAGCCTCGGCCACCAGCCGGCGCGCCGTCTGCAGGTTGTGCGCGACCGATGGCGTGGAGACCATCTGAATGGCGGCGAGCGCGAACGGTGCGCTCGCAATGGCGCTGGGGCGGGACAGGTCGGTATTGCGTGGAGTGCTGGCCATCAGGTCATCCTTTCAGATCGGCGCCATCGGTACCGGTGGACGACTTCGGCTTGACCGGCTCGCCGGTGGTACGGTCAAGTTTTTTTACCGAAGGGTCTTTCCATGGGCCGGTGATTGCGTATTCGAACGTGAATGCGCGCCGTAACGGTTCGCGCAGGAACAGCTGCGCCAGGAACGAGCCAAGTCCGATCACCGGGTTGACTGCCAGAGCGTACATCACCGAGGCAGCGCCGACATTAATTTCGGGCAGCACCGCGACGTGCAGGTTCTGCGTCTCGGCCGTGATATCGGCCGATCCATCGAGTAGTACGGTGGCATTCACGCTGCGCATCTTGAAGTTGCTGGTCCTGGCGACGCCGCGTGAAATAGCCGCGTCGGCCGTAATGCCGTCGAAGGCAAACCCTTCCGAAAACACGTCCCGGAAATCCAGCGTCAGCCGGCGTGGCAGCGATTGCAGGCTGAGCACACCGAGCAGCTTGGCGGCACCGGGATCGACTTTCAGGAATTGTCCTGCCGCCAGGTCGAGCTGGATTTTACCGGTCAGGCTCGGCAGATCCATCGAAAACGGGACGCCGTCCCAGACCAGGTCACCTTCCATCTTGCCCTTGCCACCGCGCAGTACATTGGCAAATCCGAACCGCTCCAGCAATTTTCCGGCATCGACAATATCGAGCGTGTAGACCAGGCTGCTGACGCTCTGGCCATCCTTGCTGACGAATTTTCCGGTGGCATTGAGCTGCACATCCGGATTGGCGATCGACAATTTGCCGATGCGCCATTCGGTGCCGCTAGCGACCGCGGCATTGTTGGCCAGCAGCTCGACGCGACCGAAATTCTTGCCCATCAGCTGGAAGCTTTCTGCCACCACGTCCAGTGCCGGAATCTGCGTGGCGCTGCTTTTTCCTTCGAGCAGTTCCGTCACTTCGCTCGTGGCCGATTGCGGGATCGATAGCGACGCCAGGCGCGCCGTGACCTTGCCCAATCCGCGACCGGACGGCGCCTCGGCCCAGGTCAGGTAACCGGAGACTTGCTCGGCATTGATATTGGCTTGCCAGACAGTGTTCTGGCGCGACACACCGACCACGACGTTATCGAGCTTCTTGCCGGACAGGATGAGTTCGGTGGCGCGCGCCGCCATCACATCCGGCTCGATGAACGGTGCCAGGTCGATATCCTCCTCTGGCGTTGCGGACGCGGCCCCAAGCGACTTGTCGGCCGTCATCACCGAGCTGACCAGTGCGCGCCAGTCATCGATATTCAAGGTGCGCAGGCTGACATTGAGGTGCAAGCCGCTATCGGGTTCCGGCGGCGGCGCATTGACGCCGATACCGCCGCGCAGCACCTGCCAGGAGGCGTCCCTGTTACGCGCCTTGCTGCGCAGGTAGCGCGCAGAAAACGCATTCCCCAGCGAGATCCTGATTTCATCGCGCAACGGCGCGGCGGTCTCGGTGGGCAAGTCGGCCAGCACGAACCGCAACGGCAGCGCGTCGACGCCGGCCTTGCGTAGCGGCAGCGGCAAGTCCAGTCCCAGGCCTTGCAGGTTCGATTCAATGACGACTTCTGCCACCTGCTTTTTGACGCTGATGGTGGTTGAAAAGCGTGTCGACCCGGAGACTTTTTGCAGCAAGCGTCGCAGCGACGGCGCCGGATAGGTTTTACGCAAGCCCTCCGCCGAAATCACGCCGTCGGCCTTCACGAGGATGTTGCCATCGCGCTGGGTGCCACCCGAAATGGTGGCGGGCGCACCGATGACATTGGCTTTGATGGCATTGAGGGTTAGCCCGGCTTCATTGAAATCGAGCTTGCCGTTGGTCTGCGTCAGCATCGGGATACCGTTTTGCAGCGTGACATCGTTGTTCAGGAATTGCAGCGATCCGACCACCTTGGCATCGAGCATGTGGTTCAGGGGCAGGCGCAGTTTCAGCGCCAGTCGCGCCGGTCCGGCAGCGCGGGTGTCTTCGGTAAAGTTACCGATCCAGCCGAGCACCGGACTGGCGTTGACATAGCCCACCAGGTCCTGCAGCTTGCCGCTGGCTTCACCATCAATGTCCAGCTGTGCATCGTCGGCCAGCAGATCGGGCACCACCGCCCTGACTTTGCCGATCACGACATTGCGGCTGAGCGCGCTGTCGGCACGGATGTCGAGGCGGGTCCGGTCGATGGAGAGCGTACCCCTGATTTTTTCGAGCAGCGGCCAAAGCGGCGCGGCGCCATCGGGCGCTTTTTCGCCAGGCGCGTACAGCATTGCACCGTCGCTGATCTTGCCGCGTACCGTGAATTCGCCTTTCGGCTTGTCGCCAGGCCGGGTGGTGCGGAACGGGAAGTCGGCCAGCGCGCCTTTCAGACGCACAACGACATCCTGAGCCTGTCCCTGTTGCAGCGCGCCGGTCAGCCAGTTGCGCAAATCGACCGGCGTTTGCAATGGCAGATAACGCGGCACCCGATTGATATCGATGCTGGCGATGCGCGCCGTCATGTCGATGGCGCCAAGGTTATTGGCAGTCGGGGTCAATGGCATCAGGTGCTGGCCTTGCACGGCAACCCGCACGCCATCCTGCTGCAGGTCGAGCTGGTCGATATGCAGCAGAAGCTGATCGTTTTTTTCCAGTGACCAGCGGGCCCGCATCGCGAGCTGCTCGAAGGAGATCGATGGCTCGCTGAGGTAACCCGGCAGACGCAGCGTGAGCTGGTTCGAGGCGAGGTTGACCGCGCCGCCGCGCTCCGTGGCATTGATGGAACCAGTCAGGTTGTCAAATCCGGGAATCGCTGGCACGCCCGCCAGGGCCGGACTGGCAGCCGTCTTTGGTTGCGCAGCGCGGGCCGGTTGGGCATTCAGACCGAGTTTGTCAAACTGGCCCTTGACGCTGTAGGCAACGATGGCCGGATACGCACCCTGCCAGCTGGCCTGGAAATCACGCAGCTGCCCGTGTGGCGCGAAGTCCGATAGCAGCTGCTGTTGCGCCGCAGGCAGCGGCAGGCGCTCGACCAGGCTGGCGAGGACTTCGAGGTCGAGCACTTTGGCTTCGAGGTGGAATTTTTCGGGTGTGGATGGCGTTGCGGCGATGAAGGTTTCGCTGATCGTGGTCGTGGGCAGCTGCAAGCCATCCTCGGCCTGTAATGAAAAATTGGTCAGCGCCACGGTGTGTCCGTGCGCGCCAAAGGTCGGCAGACCCAGCGCGGTTTTTGCATTCAGCGATTCACGCACGTCGATGCGACCACGCACCGCGGTCAGGTTCAGCGGCTGCAAATCGGGACGCAGCCGCGCTGCCACGCTGGTGGCATCCAGGTCGGCGGTCAATTGCGCAACGCGGGCCCGATCCACCTTCAGCCAGGCACGCAGCGAGCCGGTGCCGCGCTGCAGCTCGAACGGAAAATCGAGCCAGGTTTTCCAGGCGGCCAGATCGGCGTCGTGCAGGTCGGCATAGACCTCGCCGCGCCACTGGCGGGGGTCGGATATCTGCGTACTGAAATGCGGATGACTGAAGTCGGCGCGTACATCGATCGGTGCGGCCAGTGCGGCCGGCGGCACGGCGTTGAGCGCGACGCGGTGATTGCGCCAGCTGTTGCGCAAGGTGAAGTCGACCTTCTGCAAGAGCAGTTCGGGCGCCCCGCGCTGCTGGTCGATCCAGTGCACGCGGCCATCACGGATCACAATTTCACTCTGCACCAAGGCCCAGTCGGCACCTTTGCTGTCACCCGGCTTGCCGTCGTCCAGCGTGATGCCGGCGACCTGGATACGGCCCTGTGCATCGCGCACGATGTCGATTTCGGGACGCTCCAGTGCCAGGCGCTGCAAGCGCACATCCGCCACGACCAGGCTCCACCAGGACAGGGTGGCCTCGACCTTCGGCAACATCAGTGCGGCCTCGCCGCGCTTGTCATGGATCACCACATTGCCCAGCGCCAGCGTCGGATGCAGGCCATCCCAGCTGGCGCCGATGGTGGCAATGCTGACCGGCTGGCCAACCGCGCGCGAGGCCAGTTGCTCGACGTCGGTTTTGTAGTGGTCGATATTGGGCAGCACCAGATAGCGCAGTATCAGCACCAGCAGGCAGAACAGGAAGTACAGCACGACCAGCAGCCTGAGCAATGCGCCGATGGTGTGATGGGTGGCGGTATTGAGGTAGCGGTAGCTCACGCGCAGCGAGCGCCAGCAAGCTGCGTAGCGACGATTACCGACAGGGGAGTGAGAAGAAGGTTCGGACATCAGGGGCTAGTGCAGAACGGATCTGCCAGACTGCTTCGCATAGAATGAATCAATTGATGATCAAGAATCACAAGTTGGCGCACCATTCCTGAACACTTTTCTACAAGATGGCATCGCACCATGACGAATTCCGATTTAACAGGCATCCAAGGCGCTGACGCAATTGCGCTCTCACCACGTGTTGCATCGCGCTTTTACAGCCGCTGGCACGATGCCGACCCGCGCCGCGACGGGCAGATCGCCAGTCTTGCCGGATTATCCCTGACCCGCTCCGTGTTTGCGCGCTTATTACAAAAAGAAATCGCCGACGGAATGCCTCTGCCGCGCGCAATGCGACGCTTGCGCAACCTGCTCATCGTGACGCTCATCGAACGCGACCTGAACAACCACGGCGACCTGGTGCAAGTAGTCGACACCATGACCGCCTTTGCCGAATTCGCCATCGAGACCCACGTTGCCGCGCTGACTGCCGAACTGCAGGAAATCCACGGTGTGCCCATCGGTGACGACAGTGGCCGTCCGCAGTGCCTGATTGTACTGGGCATGGGCAAGCTCGGTGGCGGCGAGCTCAACGTGTCGTCGGATATCGACCTGATCTTTGTGTATCCGGAAGATGGCGAGACCCGGATCTCGGGATTGCATCAGCGCAGTCTGTCGAACCACGAGTTTTTTGTGCGGCTGGGACGCCGCCTGATTGGTGACCTGTCAGAGATCACGCAGGATGGTTTTACCTTCCGCGTCGACATGGCATTGCGCCCCAACGGCAATGCCGGCCCGCTGGTGGCCAGTTTCGGCATGGTCGAGGAATACCTGATCGTGCAGGGCCGCGAATGGGAACGCTATGCCTGGGTCAAGGCGCGCGCGCTCTGCGGCGACCCGTCCGACGTCGATACGCTCGACCAGATCATCCGGCCATTCGTGTATCGGCGCTATCTGGATTTCGGCTCGATCGATGCGATACGCGGCATGCACCGGCAGATCCGCGCCGAGGTCACGCGGCTCGAAGCGCTGCATCCCGATCGCAGCAACAACGTCAAACTGGGACGTGGCGGCATCCGCGAAATCGAATTCCTGGCGCAGGTTTTCCAGCTCATCCGCGGCGGCCGCGAGCCGGCCCTGCGCGAGCGCTCGACACGCATCGTCCTGCGCACGCTGGCCGACAAGCAGTTGCTGGAACCGGTCGTGGTCGAGCAGCTGCTGCAGGCGTACACCTTCCTGCGCAATCTCGAACACCGGCTGCAGTATCTCGATGATGCGCAAACTCATACGCTGCCCGCCAATGATGCGGACCGGTTGCTGGTGGCACAGATGATGGGATATGCCGATACGGCGGGCTTGCTGGCGGCACTGGAAGCACAACGCCAGTTGGTGTCGAGCCAGTTCGATGCAATTTTTTCCGACAAGAACGGGACGCAGGAATCGGGTGACACGATCAGTCCCGACATCCACGCCGCCATCGCCTCGGGCGAGCCACTGGAAGCGATCGCCGAACACCTGACCACGCTCGGTTTCGGTGAACCGCAACAGGCGGCGCAGCGCTTGCTGTCGACCTGGCAATCGGCGCGCGTGCAGGCACTACCCGAGGTCAGTCGCAACCGGCTGGTCACGCTGGTCAATGCGGCGCTGCCGTTGCTGGTCGACTGCGGCGCGACGCAACTGATCACGCTGCACCGCCTGCTGGACTTCCTCGAAACCGTGGCCCGGCGCGCTGCCTACCTGGCGTTGCTGACCGAATATCCGCCGGCGCTGATGCGCGTGATCCGGATGATGAGCGCCAGCGACTGGGCCGCCAAGTACCTGACCAACCATCCGATCCTGCTGGATGAATTGCTCGATGACCGCACCCTGCGCGCACCACCGGACTGGCCCGCCTTCACGCACGACCTGCAACAGCAGCTGGCGGCCCATGCCGGCGACACCGAACGTCAGCTCGACACGCTACGCGAAATGCATCACGCCCAGACCCTGCGCCTGCTGGCACAGGACCTCGAAGGCGAGCTCAGTGTCGAACGGCTGGCCGATCATCTGTCCACGCTGGCCGATATCCTGGTCGACCAGACGGTGCAGGCAGTCTGGAAGACCCTGCCGCAGCGGCATCGGGAAGTGCCGCAATTCGCCGTGATTGCCTACGGCAAACTGGGTGGCAAGGAGCTCGGGTATTCGTCCGACCTCGACGTGATCTTCCTGTACGACGATGACGACCCGGAGGCCCCGGCCCAGTACGCCAAACTGGCACAGCGCTTCATTACCTGGATGACCAGCCATACCCCGGCCGGCATCCTGTTCGATATCGATATCGCCTTGCGGCCTGATGGCGCCAGCGGATTACTGGTATCGACGGTCACCGCGTTCGACAAATACCAGCGGCAATCAGCCTGGGTCTGGGAACACCAGGCGCTCACGCGGGCGCGCTTTTGTGCCGGCGACAGCGCCATCGGCGATCGCTTCGAAACGCTGCGAAACGATGTACTGCGCCAGCCGCGCGAAGCGTGCGCGTTGCAGCGCGACGTGCTGGCGATGCGCCAGAAAATGACACGTGCCCATCCCGGCAAGGCACACCAGTTTGAGCTGAAACAGGACAGTGGCGGCATGATCGACATCGAGTTCATTGTCCAGTACCTGATCCTGCTGCACGCCTCTGCCTGGCCGCAACTGACCGCCGACATCGGCAACATCGCCTTGCTGAAACTGGCCGGAGAGTTGGGATTGATCGATACGGCGCTGGCGAACGCGGCCGCGGCGGCGTATCGCAACTACCGCAAGCTGCAGCATCAAGCCCGTTTACAGGGTGACGAGCAATCACTGGTCGTCCCGGAACGCATCAGCGCAGAGATCGCTGCGGTGCGGCAATTGTGGGCGAGTGTGTTTGCGTCAGTAGCTGCTACGTAGGTTTAGCAGTAGGTCCACTCGGCTGGCATCGAAAATCAAGGCGCTGCGCCGCAAGCGCTCGTCCACACGGTATGCGAAGCCACGTTAAACGCGAACAGGCCGAAAAGGACAGAAAGCAAATTCTCGCACTCTGGTTCATAAGCCCTTCGCTCTTGAAAGCCGCGACCCCTGCCAGCCCTTTTTAAAAGTGCAGTTTTTTTACCCTAGCCGTAGTACGGTGATTAATTTAAAAACGATACTGCGGGTAAGCGGGTCGAGTAACGCGGTGCGGCGCTCGGCTTCGTTAGCGATATCGATCATCATCCAATGCAGCTCGTCCAGAGTGGCATGCAGCTCGATCAGGATCTCCCTTTCCCCCCTAGCCAGTTCCAGTAACATTTCCGCATTTTCAGGATCGATCCCGACCTGCAATACGAGTGATCGAAGCAACGACATGCGCTCATTGAGAAAACCAAGGGACGGCCCGCACGACGGCTGTGCGGCAAGCGCATCCCGAACGCCGGGCCAAGCGGCGATTACGGCCATCACATGGGTTAAGTGGACTGAAGGATCGCATTCTGGCAATGCAGCTTGCTTCTCGCTGTCACCAATTCTCAGCAGGTCACGCAATACTCCCAAGACGGCGGGATCGAACCGCTGCTGGTTCAAACGCAGTATTACATCGAGCCGATGCCGGTCCGCACGCCGAACCACCCCGACCATGACTTCCGCGACGCACAACAGTTTTGCCAAGGGATGGATTTCACTTTCGGTCAAGCCATGAGGATAACCACTACCGTCAATTCGTTCATGATGGTGTAGCACTGCTTGCAGGGTTGCAGACGGTATGTCCGGCATCGCCTGAAGTATGACGTAGCTGGTAATCGGATGAACATGGATGAAGCGACGCTGCTCCGACGTGATGCGGTGATCAGAAGCAAGCAGTTCGGGATCGGTATGCATTTCCCCCAAATCGTGGCAGAGAGCTGCCAGCAGAACATCGTGTTTTTCCATTTCTGTCAGATCGAGCCTAACAGCCATGGCGTGGGTAATGAGCGCCACGCGCAGTGTGTGCCGGTACAGCCCGTTGCGTTTCTCGCGCATGACAGTAAGGCGAAATCCCAATGGACGCGACAACGTCAGCGCGCTCAGTCCCTGACGAAATCCTTGCGGGTCGCCGCTTCGTTCGGCCAGCCGTAACATCACGGGGTCTTCGGCAAACATGCGATTGGCATCCGCGGCAAGCATGCTGCCATCAATTGTCTGCTCAGCCGACAGAACCAGGTCCAGAGGCACCTGAAGCTTATGCATCTTGAGTCGTTCGGCTTGTTGACGATTAATGCGTGCGCCCTTGGCCAAAAGCTTCATCCCGTTCGAAGCGTATATATCTTCGTGCGCGACGATTTCGCGCTCCTCGCCGAGATCAGCTACCGCCTGAATGTAGTGCGGGCTTTGATCAGGAAGAGCAACGTGGTCGACTACTAAAGGAACGACATTTGGTTGAACAACTTGGGGGAATCCGTTTGTTAAAGCCATCTAGAAGAAAATCCTAAGGACGCAAGCGCAGGAGCGTAGTGAGTGATAAAAATACCGGAAATTAATTTCTTAAATGAAAATATTTCTAATAATACAAGATTTTTTTGACTAACACTCGCCGTTTTCTTTCCGAAGGACATCATCGATCATCGGTACCGTACTTAAGTCGTGACCGGCTTGTTGGCGAAACTGCAGTTACGGTGACCAGGAGTGCCGTTTCGTTTGCAGCCATTGCGGGTCAGCTGCGAAGGATTGCTGGTCGGCGCCATCGAACACAGGGCATGCGCAATTGTCCCAGGTCTGAGCGCCCGTCAGTCGCAGTTAATTCTGGCGGAAAATCGCACCGGATACAGGGTTGACCATTGTCGAATGCAGGTAACTATTTAGTCGCGCACGATTTTAGGCAAAAGATCAAACTGTCGTCAAATTGACAGAAACACGCGATGAACTACGTCAGGAGATGGAAAGTACGAGGTACCGATTACAACGAACGACTTGGACGCGATACGATACAAAATAAAAAAATCCGACAACCAGATCCGCCTGGGATTTAGGCATCCACCCGATGTCGGTTGGGCAATGGAAAAAGGAAATCTTGCGCAGGCATGAGAGCTGTTCGAGGACGCGCCATGCTATGCCGATCTACCAATACGCAAAACGTCGGCGCCCTTACAATGCAACAGGTAAAAAATAACTTAATTGGGTTAAAAAGTCCGGGCTGAGTCAGTGACGACGCGCATGGATCAGATTGCGCCAGAAAATGGCCTCGCGATTACCTATCCGTTCGCGCTGAAGAGTGTGTCGGGGCAACCGTTTATCATCGACGTGAGCCCCGTCTGAAGCTAGTGTGGAAGCTATTATTATCCCAACTGATCGACGAAGATACCCTGAAGCTTTTGTATCAAAGCCGCAAAAAAATCTGCTTCCTGATGACGCTTGGTCACGCGCCATACCGCAAGTGCGTCCGACGCATAACGCCCAAGAGTGGATTGCGGATATTAGCTTTATCAATCCCGCGCACCGATTCGTCAAACTGGACGATGCAACGTGTTCGCACTGCAAGCCGACAATCTTCAAAAGCGATCTAGACCCGTAGCTTAACAGCGACGTATTTACGGACGTACTGCTGCGCCAGAATGCCACGATCAACTTGGACAGGCGCCGTCTGGCGTTCGGCAACATCGCCGTCAAACGTCGTTGGCGGACCGTCAAGTGCAGTCAAGTCTATTCGGACAAGCGCGAACTGCTATGCGGCGTGATCGATTACGTCGTGTTCAATAACGAGGGGTGCATTCGCGAGCCATTGGGTAATAGCACGTTAGCCCATCCGTCCCGGACCGGCGTCGGCAGTGGCGCCATACCTTTGAATAAATGCAGTTCTGCTACCGATGTGGCCTCGCAGCAGCGAACTCAACGACAGCAACAACGTCAAAAAACCGCAAAACGGGGCGGCGTGGCCAAATATCCGGAATATCCCGCTTAACCCAAATACTTTTTTGTCTTGACCGATAGATCCGATTTTGTAGTCACGAGTTGTCGTCGTCCAGCGAGGCACCGAAGCGTTCCAGACGCGGCGTGAAGTAACGTTCTGCGTCCAGTGAAAATGCCACCCGTCCGACCCGGCCGGTAATCAGTTCGCGCTTGACGAAGCCGATGAAGCGCGAATCGCGGCTGTTGTCACGACTGTCGCCGAGCATCAGGTATTCGCCCTGCGGCACCTGCATTGGTCCGAAGTTGCGCAACGCATCCGGCCGCTCGGGCATCAGGACGATCGGGCGCTGGCTGCCGAGGATGCGTTCGTTGAGGACGATTTGCTTGCCGTCGTATCCCGGCGTCACCCGGCTGGCCACACCGCCCGTGGCAGTCACGTAGGATGCCGGTACCCCGTTGAGATAGAAAATTTCATTGCGCATTTCAACCGTGTCGCCAGGCAGGCCGACCAGCCGCTTGACCAGCCGCGCGCCGTCTTCCGGTGAGGAAAAGGTCACGATGTCACCGCGCTTCGGGTCCGCGATATGGGTCAGCACGATGTCGGTAAATGGCAGCTTCAGGTCATAGGCCACGCGGTCGGCAATGATGCGGTCGCCGATCAGCAGGCTTGGATACATCGACCCCGACGGCACCGAGTACCAGTCGGCAATCGCGCTGCGCACCAGAATCATGCCGATCATGAAGAGGAAGAATGCCTTGTTGCGGGTAATCAGATTGTTGATGGTGGCCATGGCGAACTTGCGTCGGAAAGTGATTGTTGATTATGCGGCAGGATTTTTCCGATACTGTGATCTGCGGCAAGCAATCTGGTGACTCGCACCAGACCGTGTCTTTTTTGACGACGATGCTGGCAAGTTCCCCACAGTGCCCGCAGACGATCACACTAGAAAAAATCCCTGCCGCGCGCAATTTAATTCGACTATTATCGAAATATGAAAACCAAAGATGCTCTGTCCGCCCTTTCCGCGCTCGCGCATGACTCACGGCTCGCCGTGTTCCGATTGCTGGTGCAGGCCGGTCCTGCCGGAGTTGCGGCCAGCAAAATCGCCGAACAGCTCGCCATCCCGCCGTCATCGCTATCGTTTCACTTGAAAGAACTGAACCATGCGGGGATGGTGACCGCGACCCAGGACGGGCGATCCATCATTTATGCAGCACAATTTTCCACGATGAATGACTTGCTGGCCTACCTGACCGAGAACTGCTGCGGCGGAACGCCATGCACACCGACTGGCTGCACACCGGCCACAGACAATCCCAAGGAGGTCTCTTGAGCATTACGATTTTCCATAATCCGGCCTGCGGTACCTCGCGCAATACGCTGGCGTTGATCCGCAATAGCGGTGTCGAACCCACGGTGATCGCGTATCTGACACAGCCACCGGGTCGCTCCGCGTTGCAGACCATGATCCGCGCTGCCGGCCTGACCGTGCGCCAGGCCCTGCGTGAAAAGGGCACGCCCTATGCCGAACTCGGGCTGGACAATCCGGCATTGACCGACGATGCATTACTGGATGCGATGCTGGCCCATCCGATCCTGATCAATCGTCCGTTCGTGGTGACATCGCTGGGTGTCCGATTGTGCCGGCCGTCCGAACTGGTACTGGAAATCCTGCCGCAACCGCAACGTGCGGCCTTCAGCAAGGAAGACGGCGAAGCGGTCATCGACGCGAGCGGCCAGCGCGTGCGGCCATGATCGACGACCTTCCCAATATCGACGCGCAGTATCTCGCGTTGCCGGCCATCGATCAGCTCGAACCCGCCACGCGCGCGACCCACGCACCGCGCATCCTGCTGTTGTACGGCTCGCTGCGCGACCGCTCTTACAGCAGGCTGCTGACGCTGGAAGCGGAGCGCCTGCTGCAGCATTTCGGTGCCGAGACCCGCGTCTTCGATCCGCATGGCTTGCCGATGGTCGACAGCGTGACCGCGGATCATCCGAAGGTGCAGGAACTGCGCGCACTGTCGCTGTGGTCCGAGGGCCAGGTCTGGTGCAGTCCCGAACGGCATGGCACGCTGACCGGCATTTTCAAGTCGCAGATCGACTGGCTGCCGCTGGAAATCGGCGCGGTCCGCCCGACCCAGGGTCGCACGCTGGCCGTGATGCAGGTGTGCGGCGGTTCGCAATCCTTCAATGCGGTCAATGCATTGCGGGTGCTCGGGCGCTGGATGCGGATGGTGACGATACCGAACCAGTCATCGGTCGCCAAAGCCTACGAGGAATTCGATGAAGCCGGCCGCATGAAGCCGTCGGCGTATTACGACCGGCTCACCGATGTGATGGAAGAACTGGTGAAGTTCACGCTGCTGGTGCGCGACCGGTCGGAGTATCTGACCAGCCGCTATAGCGAACGCAAAGCGTTCCAGCCTTTGCCCGGCAAGCTCTGAGGGTCCGCTAACGCCACTTGTTCTTTTTGGTCCGGAATTCGTGCTGCAACACCAGCCGGGTCGTCTCGACCAGCGGACTCAGGCCGAGCACCAGCTGGGTCAGGACATGCCCTGGCAAAATCCACAGCGACGCCGCCGGTGCGGCCACCTGTGTCGCCGCCGAAATCAGCGGCGTGACCCAGTCGGCCTCCTCGGTCACGTCCAGCAGGACGTCGCCATCGCCATTGGTATGCAAATAAATCTCGCCGCCTTCAGTCAGCCGGAAGCACACGCCGGGATTGCTGACCGGCTGCTTGCGGATCACCGCATGCAGATCGCGGTTCAGGCCATCGATCCAGGCGTCGACATCGACGATCGTCTCCAGCACGGTCCACGGACGTTCTTGCAGCGTCGCGCCGGCGCGCTCTTCATCGGGTTCATCCATCGGATGCGGCGGCAGGGAAATGGGAGTCATGGTGGAATCCGGAAAAGTCAGCGTAGTCCGCTCAATGCGACATTATCGGGCAAGCCTGTCAATCCGGCGTAGCGTTCTGTCGTACTTGCGCAGGACTCCCCTCATCGACCGTGCCGCAACATCGCCAACGTCATCCGCCGGTAACCTTGACTGGCTATCATGATGTCTCTTGCAACACAGCGATTGTGTGGCGAGCTGCACTGATGTGAAGAGCACAGGCACTACCGTAGCTGGCGGTCGGGAAAGATACCAGCACCAATTCCAATGACGCTGCCATGCAGTGTCAACGCCACCAATAAAAACGCCCCGACAGATCGGGGCGTTTTTTAATGCGATGCCTCTATCAGCTTACTTCGCCGACATCAGCGCCACAGTGGTGTCGAGCATGCGGTTCGAGAAACCCCACTCATTGTCATACCACGACGACACCTTGACCAACCGACCCGAGACTTTGGTCAGGGTTGAATCAAAGTTGCTCGATGCCGGATTGTGGTTGAAGTCGACCGACACCAGCGGCTCGGTCTGGTACGTCAGGATGTCTTTCAACGCGCCTTCGGAAGCAGCCAGCATGATCGCGTTGACTTCTTCCACGGTCGTGTCACGGGCCGCGATGAAGGACAGGTCGACGATCGAGACATTGATCGTAGGCACGCGGATCGCGTAGCCATCGAGCTTGCCATTGAGTTCCGGCAGTACCAGGCCGACCGCAGTGGCGGCGCCGGTCTTGGCGGGAATCATGCTGCTGGTGGCTGAACGGGCGCGACGCAGGTCTTCATGCATGACGTCGGTCAGTACCTGGTCGTTGGTGTAGGCATGCACGGTGGTCATCAAGCCATTGACCAGGCCGATCGTGTCGTTCAATGGCTTGACCAGTGGGGCCAGGCAATTGGTGGTGCACGAGGCGTTCGAGATCACGGTGTCGGTGGCCTTGAGCACATGCTGGTTCACGCCGAAGACGATGGTCGCGTCGACATCCTTGCCGCCCGGGGCGGAAATGATGACTTTCTTGGCGCCGCCCTTCAGGTGGGCCGAGGCTTTTTCTTTGGTGGTGAAGAAGCCGGTGCATTCCAGCACGACGTCCACATTGAGCTCGCCCCATGGGATTTCGGCAGGGTTGCGCTGGGCGAAGACACGGATGCTGTCGCCATTGACAATCATGTTGTCGCCTTCGACGACGACGGTGCCCGGGAACTTGCCGTGGGTGGTGTCGTAGCGCGTCAGGTGGGCGTTCGATTTGGCGTCACCGAGGTCGTTGATGGCAACGATCTGGATGTCATTCTTTTTTCCGCCTTCGTAATGTGCGCGAAGGATGTTGCGGCCGATGCGGCCGTAGCCGTTGATTGCGACGCGAATAGTCATGCTGCTTCTCCTGAGAACAAAAAATTCTGTCAAAAAGTGATGCTGAACCGGTGTTGCAACACGCCGCAAATTTCCCTGCGACGTGGATCAATCAATGCGGCCTGAACAGACTCAGGTTGCGCCAGCCGTAACCCACTTCCAGCATGTCGATACCGTCCCAGCTGAAGGCTTGTTCGACCAGCAGTTCAGCCTGGTGCTTTTCAAAAAACTGGCGGGCAATCTTGTTGCGTGAAATGACCCAGGTAATCAACCCGTTGGCGCCCTGCTCCTGCTGTGCCCGCGCCACCATATTGACCAGCCGGCCACCAATACCGGCCCGCTGCAGATCCGGAATCAGGTAGATCGCAGCCAGCTCGGCATCGAGGCCGAACTTCGGTTCGTCCAGCATTTTGCCCGCGGCAAAACCAACCACTTCGCCATCGAGCTCGGCGACGAAGACCGAGGTCTTTGCCGACGGCGTACTCAACACGCGATGCCACAGGTTCATGCTTTCTTCGACTTCCATGTTGTCGAGATACGTATCGGGAATGATGTCCCGGTAGGTCTGACGCCAACTGTCGATCCGGACCATCGCGATGCCTTCGGCATCATCCGGCGTTGCTACCCGCAAGTATGTCGCGTCGACCGCGCTCAAGCGAGAGTCCGCTGGACAGTGGCGACAACATTCTCGACCGTGAAGCCGAAGTGCTTGAACAACACCGGTGCCGGTGCCGATTCACCGAAGGTATCGATGCCGACGACGGCGCCTTCAAGACCGACATATTTGTACCAGAAGCCCGTGACACCAGCTTCGACCGCAACCCGGGGCACGCCTATGGTCAGCACGCTGGCCTTGTACGCGGCATCCTGACGATCGAACACATCCGTACTTGGCATCGACACTACGCGCACCGCCACACCCAGCGCGGCCAGCGTATCGGCGGCCTTGACGGCCAATTCTATTTCGGAACCGGTGGCAATCAGGATCGCCTTGGCGTCGGCGGCATCCTTGAGCACATAGCCACCGCGCGCAATGTCGGCAACCTGTTGCGCCGTGCGTTCCTGGTACGCCAGATTCTGACGCGAGAAAATCAGCGTGCTCGGGCCGTTCTTGCGCAGCACTGCTTGCTGCCATGACACGGCAGATTCGACCGTGTCGCACGGACGCCAGTTATCCAGATTCGGAATCAGACGCATGCTGGAAATATGCTCGACCGATTGGTGGGTCGGACCATCTTCGCCGAGGCCGATCGAGTCATGCGTGAAGACAAAGATCGAACGGATTTTCATCAGCGCGGCCATGCGCAAGGCATTGCGGCTGTAATCCGAGAAGGTCAGGAAGGTCGCGCCGAACGGGATGAAACCGCCATGCAGGGCGATCCCGTTCATCATCGCGCTCATACCGAATTCACGTACGCCGTAGTTGATATGGTTGCCGGCCTGGTCGGCGCGCACTGCCACGCATTCTTTCCAGTTGGTCAGGTTCGATCCGGTCAGGTCGGCCGAGCCGCCGAGGAATTCCGGCAGCACCGGTGCCATGGCCTGAATCGCATTCTGGCTGGCCTTGCGGGTGGCAATGGTTTCTTTCTTGTCGACACAGGCAGCGATGTAGGCGGCCACGGACGCATCGAAATTGCCCGGCAATTCACCGCTCATGCGACGCAGCAATTCGCCGGCCTGTTGCGGGAAGCGCTCGGTGTAGGCCGCGAACAAGGCGGTCCATGTGGCCTGGCGTTCAGCCCCTGCAGCTTTTGCGTCCCATGCCGAATAGACGTCGGCAGGAATCTCGAACGGTGCAGCAGTCCAGCCGATGGCCGCGCGCACGGCCGCAATTTCCTTGTCACCGAGGGCGGCGCCATGGACCTTGTCGGAACCTTGCAGATTCGGCGAACCCTTGCCGATGATGGTCTTGCAGCAGATCAGGGTTGGCCGGTCGGCGGTTTTGGCGGCGGCAATCGCTGCAGCCACGGCGGCGACGTTGTGACCGTCGATTGCCGGGATCACGTTCCAGCCGTATGCCTCGAAGCGCTTCGGCGTATCGTCGCCGAACCAGCCGGCGACATTGCCGTCGATCGAAATACCGTTGTCGTCGTACAGCACGATCAGTTTCGACAGGCGCAGCACACCAGCCAGCGAACAGACTTCGTGTGAAATGCCTTCCATCAGGCAACCGTCGCCGACGAACGCGTAAGTGTGGTGATCGACTACATCAAAACCGGTCTGATTGAATTCGGCAGCCAGCAATTTTTCTGCCAGCGCCATGCCGACTGCGTTGCCCAGGCCCTGGCCGAGCGGACCGGTGGTGGTTTCGATCCCTGGCGTGACGTCGACTTCCGGGTGGCCCGGCGTCTTCGAATGCAGTTGGCGGAAATTACGCAACTCGTCCATCGGCAAGTCGTAGCCGGTCAGGTGCAGCAATGCGTAATGCAGCATCGAGCCATGGCCGTTCGACAGCACGAAGCGGTCGCGGTTGACCCAGTGCGGGTCCGACGGGTTGTGACTGTAATGGTTGGACCACAACGCAACCGCGATATCGGCCATCCCCATCGGCATGCCCGGATGGCCGGAATTGGCTTTCTGTACGGCGTCCATCGCCAGCGCGCGGATCGCATTGGCCATATTGTTTGTGGTTTGCAAGGAAGTCATCGTGATCACGTAGAAATTAGGATGGGTGGAACGGGCAAAAGGTCTTGCGGACTTGCCACATGCATTGCGATTGTGGCAACTGAGCATCAGCAAGGAAGCGGGCATTTTACCAGACCGACCCGATGAAATCCGGAATTGGACGCTGTTCGTCCTTGCTTACATAGTGCAGACTCTGGCGCATTGATCTGCCAACAAGGTTCCTCCATGCCACGATTCCATTGCCCGCAACCGCTCGCCATCGGCGACATCCTGACGCTGCCTGACAAGGTGGCTCACCATATTCAGGTCATCCGCATGCAGGCAGGCGACACCATCACGCTGTTCAATGGCGACGGCGATGACTACACCGCATCCCTGACCTTGCTGGAAAAAAAGCGCGTCACGGTCGAGGTCAAGGCGTGCACCTCGCGCTCGGTCGAGCTGCCGTATGCCATCACGCTGGCGCAGGCACTGCCGGAAGCCGCGAAGATGGACTGGATCATCGAGAAGGCCGTCGAGCTTGGCGTAGCCGGCATCCAGCCGTTGGCGGCCCAGCGCTGCGTGGTGCGACTATCCGCCGAACGTGCCGAGAAACGCCAGCTACACTGGCACGGTATCATTGTCTCGGCCAGCGAACAAAGCGGGCGCAACCGGCTGGCACAGCTGGCGCCGCTGACGGATTTCAAAAGCTGGGTCGCGCAACAGGATTTGCATCGCCGCATCCTGCTGACACCGCGTGCCACGCAGTCGCTGGCGGACTGGGCGCGGCATCAGCCAGCGCAAGCAGTGGCGCTGCTGATCGGGCCCGAAGGGGGATTGACAGATGAGGAAGAAAAACTGGCGGTGCAGCATGGCGCCATCGCACTGTCGATGGGACCACGCGTATTGCGTACCGAAACCGCAGGACTGGCGGCGCTCGCCACGCTGACGGCGGCGTGGGGTGAACTTCCCTGAAACAGTCGGTGCAAAAGCCGCATCGGGCATCAGCCACGCTCCCGCCCCGACTTGGCACGAAGAAAGCCACCGAAAGCATTTATAATCCAAGGCTTTCCGATTGCTCCCTACTGTGACCTTATGAAGGTATTTCGCGGACTACCCAACGCTGCGGCACGCGCGCCCTGTGCGCTGACGATCGGCAACTTCGACGGTGTCCACCTCGGCCATCAGGCCTTGCTGGACCGCGTCAACGGGGCCGCATTGCAACTCGGACTCGATTCTGCAGTGATGACCTTCGAGCCGCACCCGCGTGAATACTTTGCCCGGTTACAGGGTGACCCCGCCAACGCACCAGCGCGTATCGCCAACCTGCGCGACAAGCTGCGCACCCTGAGTGATGCCGGTATCGACCGCGTCATCGTCCAGCACTTCAATGCGCACTTTGCGGCCTTGACCCCGCAAGAGTTCATCGAACAGATCCTGGTCACGGGTCTGCATGTCAAATGGCTGATGGTCGGCGAAGACTTCTGTTTTGGCGCACGCCGCGCCGGCAATATCGCGCTGTTGATCGAAGCAGGAAAACACTACGGCTTCCATGTCGAGACCCTGCCGACGGTGTTGCATGCTGGCCAGCGCATCTCTTCCTCGGCCATCCGCGCTGCCCTTGCGGCAGGGGATTTTGTGCAAGCCACGCACATGCTGGGCCATCCGTATGCGATGTCCGGCCATGTCATCCACGGTAAAAAACTGGGGCGTACGATCGGCTTTCCGACCCTGAACCTGGCGGTCACGCACAAGCATGCGGCGCTTGGCGGCATTTATGTCGTGCAGGTGCATGGACTGGCCGACCAGCCCCTTCCTGGTGTTGCCAGCATCGGCGTGCGGCCCACCGTCGATGACAGCGGCCGCGTGCTGCTCGAAACCCATGTGTTCGACTTCGCAGGCAACTGCTATGGCAAACTGGTCCAGATCGAATTCCTGAAAAAATTGCGCAACGAAGAAAAATACATCGACCTGCCTAGCCTGACTGCCGCGATAGGCCGCGATGCGGACAATGCCCGCAGCTACTTCCGTCAGGCAGGCGACGTCGCGATGTCCGCAACAGACCGAATTTAGCGCTATTCCCGATTCGTATTCAACGCTCGGCGGCCCAGCCTGAACAGGTCGACCCGCCGGACCAGATCCACCGACTTTTCCTGAAAAAAATCCCATGTCCGATAACGAATCCAGCAAACCCGTCAACCAAGCCGCCGGCAAATCCGACAAGCCCAAAGGCAAACCGGCCAGCAAATATCCGGTCAACATGACCGAAACGCCGTTTCCGATGCGCGGTGATCTGGCCAAGCGCGAGCCGCAATGGATCAAGTCGTGGCAGGAAAAGAAGGTCTACGAACGTGTTCGCAAGGCCGCCAAGGGACGCCCGCTGTTCGTGCTGCATGACGGCCCGCCGTACGCGAATGGCGATATCCATATCGGACACGCCGTCAACAAGGTACTGAAAGACATCGTGGTCAAGTCGCGCAACCTGGCCGGCTTCGATGCACCGTACGTACCGGGCTGGGATTGCCACGGCATGCCGATTGAAATCCAGATCGAAAAGCAGTACGGCAAAAGCCTGCCGACTGCCGACGTGCTGGAAAAATCCCGCGCCTATGCGACCGTGCAGATCGAGCGCCAGAAGCTTGACTTCATCCGCCTCGGCGTGCTGGGTGAATGGGACAACCCGTACACCACGATGAACTTCGGCAATGAAGCTGATGAGTTGCGCGCGCTCGGCACCATCCTTGAAAAAGGCTATGTGTATCGCGGCCTGAAACCGGTCAACTGGTGCTTCGATTGTGGCTCGGCCCTGGCCGAAGCCGAAGTCGAGTACCAGGACAAGCGCGATCCGGCCATTGACGTCGGTTTTGCCTTTGCCGAACCCGAAAAAATCGCCGCCGCCTTCGGTCTGGCGTCTCTGCCCACCGAGCGCGGCTATTGTGTGATCTGGACCACGACGCCGTGGACCATCCCGGCCAACCAGGCCATGAACGTGCATCCGGAATTCGACTATGCGCTGGTGCAAACCGCGCGCAATGGCGAACCGCTGTTGCTGATCCTGGCGCTGGACCTGGTCGAGGCGTGCCTGAAGCGCTACGGCCTTGAAGGCAGCGTGATCGCGACCTGCAAAGGCGCCGCGCTGTCGCTGATCGCGTTCAAGCATCCGCTGGCCGACACCGACACCGGCTACGATCGCCTGTCGCCGATCTATCTGGCCGAGTACGTGACGCTCGATACCGGCACCGGCATCGTCCATTCGTCGCCGGCCTACGGTATCGACGACTTCCTGTCCTGCCGCGCGCATGGCATGAAAGACGACGACATGCTGAACCCGGTGATGGGCGACGGCCGCTACGCATCGTGGCTGCCGTTCTTTGGTGGCCTGACCATCTGGGAAGCCTCGAAGCCGATCTGCACCAAGCTCGAGGAAGCCGGTGCGCTGTTCAAACTGGTGATGTTCGAACACAGCTACATGCATTGCTGGCGCCACAAGACACCGATCATCTATCGCGCCACGTCACAATGGTTTGCCGGCATGGACCGCACGCCCAAGGATGGCAGCGCGACGCTGCGTGAGACGGCGCTGGCCGGTATCGATGCGACCACGTTTTATCCTGGCTGGGGCAAGGCGCGCCTGCATGGCATGATCGCCAATCGTCCTGACTGGACCCTGTCACGGCAGCGCCAGTGGGGCGTGCCGATGGCATTTTTCGTACACAAGGAAACCGGCGAACTGCATCCGCGCACACCGGAATTGCTGGAAGCCATCGCCAAACGCGTCGAGGTGTCGGGTATCGAAGCCTGGCAGGCACTTGATCCGAAAGAGTTGCTGGGCGACGAAGCCGATCAGTACCTCAAGAACAAGGACACGCTGGATGTCTGGTTCGATTCCGGCACCACGCACCAGACCGTGCTGCGTGGCTCGCACGCGCAGACCTCGCACTTCCCGGCCGACCTGTATCTGGAAGGTTCTGACCAGCATCGCGGCTGGTTCCATTCGTCGCTCCTGACCTCGTCAATGCTCAATGGTTGCGCACCCTACAAGACGCTGCTGACACACGGCTTCGTCGTCGACGGCGAAGGCAAGAAAATGTCGAAGTCGGTCGGCAACGTGGTCGCGCCGCAAAAAGTCGCCGATTCGCTCGGTGCCGACATCCTGCGGTTGTGGGTCGGCTCGACCGATTATTCCGGCGAGTTGTCGATCTCCGATGAAATCCTGAAGCGCGTCACCGAAAGCTATCGCCGCATCCGCAACACGCTGCGCTTCCTGCTGGCGAACACCTCCGATTTCAATGCGGCCACCGATGCCGTTCCGGTCGCCGAACTGCTCGAAGTCGATCGCTATGCATTGGCGCGCATCACCCAATTGCAGGCCGAAATCATGGCGCATTACGCAGTCTATGAATTCCATCCCGTGACGTCGAAGCTGCAGATGTATTGCTCGGAAGACCTCGGTGGCTTCTATCTGGATGTGCTGAAAGACCGGTTGTACACGGCGGGCGTGAGCTCGGCGGCACGGCGTTCGGCGCAGACGGCGATCTGGCATATCACGCAAGCGCTGTTGCGCCTGATGGCACCGATCCTGTCATTCACGGCCGAAGAAGCATGGGAGACTTTTGCCGACCCGGCAGCGTTTGCGGCCAGCGATGAGACCATTTTCACGCAAACCGTCTGGGCTGTACCGGCCGTGGCTGACGCAGACCCGCTGCTCGAACGCTACACGACATTGCGCGATATCCGCACCGAAGTCTCGAAGCAACTGGAAGAGGTCCGCATCGCTGGCGGCATCGGTTCATCGCTGCAAGCCAACGTCGAGATCCGTGCCAGCGGCACGAAGTTCACCCTGCTCGACAGCCTCGGCGACGATCTGCGCTTCGTATTGATCACGTCGCAAGCGGCGGTCAGCGAGGTGGCTTCGGCCGCCGATGAAGCCATCGTAGTCACGCCGTCGACGGCCCAAAAATGCGAGCGCTGCTGGCATTACCGTGCCGATGTCGGCGCCGATGCAGCCTATCCCGAACTGTGCGGCCGTTGCGTGGCCAACCTGTTTGGTGCGGGCGAAACCCGTTGCTTTGCTTGATGACCGATTGCCCTCTCATCCACTTCACAACCGACCTCCATGGCTACTAAAAACCGCTTTTCCAGTGCACCGCAAACCCGCCTCGGGTCATGGCTCGGCATCGCCGCGCTCATTGTTCTGATCGATCAGCTGACCAAGATCACCATTACCAAGCTGTTCACATACGGCGAATCGCTGCCTGTGACGTCGTTCTTCAATCTGGTACTGGCCCATAACAAGGGCGCGGCATTCAGTTTTCTGGCGACCGAGTCGGGCTGGCAGCGGTATTTTTTTACGGGACTGGGTGTGGCTGCGGCGCTCTTCATCGTGTATCTGCTCAAGCGCAATGCGGGGCAGCGACTGTTCTGCTGGGCTCTCGCGTTGATCCTTGGTGGCGCGGTGGGTAACGTGATCGACCGCATCCTGTATGGCTATGTCATCGACTTCCTGGATATCCATGTCGCTGGCTGGCACTGGCCGGCCTTCAATGTCGCCGACAGCACCATCTGTGTCGGTGCGATCCTGTTCGTGCTCGATGAGCTTAGACGCGTCAACAAATAACCGCACGGAGCAAGCATGGATCTCGCTGGAAAACACATCGTACTGGGGCTGACCGGCGGCGTGGCCTGTTACAAGTCTGCCGAACTGACGCGCGCACTGATCAAGGCCGGTGCCACCGTGCAAGTCGTGATGACCCAGGCGGCAACGCAATTCATGACTGCAGTAACGATGCAGGCGCTGTCGGGACGCACCGTCTATACCGATCAATGGGACGCGCGCATCGCCAACAACATGCCGCATATCGATCTCACACGCGACGCCGACGCCATCGTGATTGCGCCTTGCTCAGCCGACTTCATGTCCAAGCTGGCCCGCGGCGCCTGCGATGATTTGCTGTCGACATTGTGCGTGGCACGTCCGGCCAGGCTGCCGCTGCTGATCGCTCCCGCCATGAATGTCGAAATGTGGCAAAACCCCGCAACCCGGCGCAACGTGCAGCAACTGGCTGCCGACGGCATCGTATTACTGGGACCGGATATTGGTGACCAGGCCTGCGGCGAAACCGGCATGGGCCGCATGCTCGAACCGGCGCAATTGCTGGAAGAAGTCGTGGCGGCACTGCAGCCGAAAACACTGCGCGGTAAAAAAGTCCTGATTACGGCCGGCCCGACCTTTGAGCCGATCGATCCGGTACGCGGGATTACCAATCTGTCGTCCGGCAAGATGGGTTACGCCCTGGCCCGCGCCGCACGCGAGGCGGGTGCCGACGTGACACTGGTGTCCGGGCCGACGGCACTTGTCACGCCAACCGGCGTGCACCGAATCGATGTCCAGACCGCGCGGCAAATGTTCGATGCCGTGATGTTGCACGCCAGCGGACAGGATGTCTTCATCGCCGTCGCCGCCGTCGCGGACTGGCTCGTCACCAATGCCAGCGCACAGAAACTAAAAAAAACCGCCGACGGAGCGTTGCCGCATCTTGAGTTTGCACTCAACCCGGACATCCTCGCTGCAGTGGCTGCCCTGCCCGGCAGGCCCTACTGCGTCGGCTTTGCCGCCGAGTCGGAAGAGTTGCTGAAACACGGCAAAGCCAAGCGCGAGCGCAAGGGAATTCCTCTGCTGGTCGGTAATATCGGGCATGCCACCTTCGGCAAGGACGAGAATGAACTGGTGTTGTTTGACGAGAATACCGAAGTCCATTTTCCGCATGCGCACAAGCAGTTGCTGGCACGCCAGTTAATTACCGAAATCAGTGAACGGATTCACATGGATCCGGTTCACGCCTTGCATCTGACCCAGCCAATTTGACCAGCCATGACCCTGAAAACCATCGACATCAAGATCCTCGACCCGCGCATGCAGGACCAGTTGCCGGCCTATGCCACCCATGGCAGCGCCGGCCTTGATCTGCGTGCCTGCCTCGATGCACCGTTGACGATCAAACCGGGAGAGACCCACCTGGTCCCGACCGGTCTGGCCATCCACCTTGCCGACCCCGGTTATGCCGCCATGATCTTGCCGCGCAGCGGACTCGGCCATAAGCACGGCATTGTCCTGGGGAACTTGGTGGGTTTGATCGACTCAGATTACCAGGGCCAACTCATGGTCTCGACCTGGAATCGCGGGCAGACCGAATTCACACTCAATCCGATGGAACGACTTGCGCAACTGGTGATCGTGCCAGTGCTGCAGGTCGGCTTCAATATCGTCGACGAATTTGACGACAGTACACGGGGCGAAGGTGGCTTCGGCAGTACCGGAACACATTAATGGAGAAAACAATGCAAGGCGTGGTTGAACCGAATTTGCAGCGCTGTCGTTCAGCCCTGATTGCCCTCGGTGTTACGGGATTACTGGCAGCGTGTGCCACCCCTGCACCGTCGTCGCAACAACAAAAAGAACTTGCGGGCGCCATATCGTCGCCAGCGCCGGTGCAGGTGCCTGACTTGCCCGTTGAATCGCCCGAAGAAATTGCCCTGCGCCAGCTGGTCGCGCTGCAGGACAGACTGGACCGTGTCGCCGCGCCGCTGCTGGTGAACAATCCTGCGCTGTGCAAGGGCAACGCCCGTCGCCTGCTTGGCTTTACGGCCAAAACCAAGTACTCGTATTCCGACGAATACCTGCAAGCCGCACAAAAACTGTTCAAGCTCGATGAACGACTGCAAGTGACTGGTGTGTTGCCAGGCAGCGGCGCGGCGCGGGTTGGCGTCGCGCGTGGTGATAGTCTGATTGCGGTGGATGACAAGGCCTTGCCTCAAGGCCGCAATGCCGAACGCCAGGCAGCTGCAATCCTGGCACCACTCGTGAATGGTCGCGCCAATGTCAAATTGACCGTCCAGCGCAAAGGCAATACCGTGGTACTTGATGTGCCATTGACGACTGCCTGCGCGTTTCGGGTCGAGCTCGGCAATTCCGATGCGGTCAATGCCTATTCTGACGGCCACCGGGTTCTGGTCACGCGCGGCATGATGCGCTACGCAACATCCGATCAGGATCTGTCCTATGTACTGGCCCGCGAACTGGCCCACAATGCATTGCGACATCCCGTGCGGTTGCGCAATAGTGCAACGATCGCCGGCGTGATCGACAATCTGATCCGTATCAAGCCTGACCTGAACATGATCACCGGCACCGCTGGCATCAAGCCCTACAGCCAGGAAATGGATGCCGCGGCGGACACCATCGGCCTGTACATGGCCGCACGGGCTGGCTACGCGATCGAACGGTCATCGGTATTCTGGCAGGGACTGGCTAGCCAGTATCCGGCCTCCATCACCAATGGCTACACTGCATTGCACCCGTCGACCGAGTTCAGGATTGCCGCCATCGACAAGGCGAAGATGGATATTCGCGCCAAACAGTCCGCGCAAAAGACCTTGCTTCCGTAGTGATTGCCCGGCCTGAAAGGGCTGACAGGACTCACATCAAAGCAAAGCAGACATAAAAAAGCCCGGATCGCTCTTACGATCCGGGCTTTTTTGTTCAGGACGCCGTTGCTCGAAGTTACTCGACTTCCAGTGTTTCTTGCGGGGCAACCGGAGGCGGCGTGCTGTCACCATCCGAGAAGTCCAGCTTGATCAGGTCTTTCTCATCGAGACCGACTGTCACCTTGCCACCACTGACCAGCTTGCCGAACAACAGCTCGTCGGCCAGCGCCTTGCGGATCATGTCCTGGATCAGGCGCGCCATTGGACGCGCGCCCATCAGTGGATCGAACCCTTTCTTGCCAAGGAACTTGCGCAAGTCTTCGGTAAAGATCGCATCGACTTTTTTCTCGTGCAGTTGCTCTTCCAGCTGCATCAGGAATTTATCGACCACACGCAGGATGATCTCCTCATTGAGCGCACCGAAACTGATGATCGAATCGATCCGGTTACGGAACTCGGGAGTGAACATGCGCTTGATGTCTTCCATCTCGTCGCCGGCTTCTTTTTTCTCGGTAAATCCGATCGACCGTTTTTGCAGGCTCTCGGCACCGGCATTCGTGGTCATGATGATGATCACGTTGCGGAAGTCTGCTTTCCGCCCGTTGTTGTCGGTCAGCGTGCCGTGGTCCATCACCTGCAACAGGATATTAAAAATATCCGGATGGGCTTTTTCGATTTCATCGAGCAGCAGGACAGCATGCGGCTTTTTGGTAATCGCTTCGGTCAGCAAACCACCCTGGTCAAACCCGACATAACCCGGTGGCGCACCAATCAGGCGACTGACGGCGTGACGCTCCATGTATTCCGACATGTCGAAACGGATCAGCTCGATGCCCAGGATGAAGGCCAACTGCTTCGCAACTTCGGTCTTGCCCACACCGGTCGGACCGGAGAACAGGAATGATCCGATAGGCTTGTCGGTCTTGCCCAGCCCGGCACGCGCCATCTTGATCGCCGATGACAGGGCTTCGATGGCAGGCTCCTGGCCAAACACGACGTTCTTCAGGTCACGTTCGATCGTCTGCAGTTTGCTGCGATCATCCTGATTGACCGATTGCGGCGGGATGCGTGCGATCTTGGCGATGATGTCTTCGATCTCGGCCTTGCCGATGGTCTTTTTCTGCTTCGACTTCGGCAAGATACGCTGCGCCGCACCGGCTTCGTCGATCACGTCGATCGCCTTGTCGGGCAAATGACGGTCATTGATGAAGCGTGCTGCCAGTTCGGCCGCCGTGGTCAGTGCGGATGCAGAGTACTTGATGCCGTGGTGTTCTTCGAAGCGGGACTTCAGACCACGCAGAATCTGAATGGTTTGCTCAACCGTCGGCTCGTTGACATCGACTTTCTGGAAGCGACGTGACAGCGCGTGGTCCTTCTCGAACACACCACGATATTCGGTATAGGTGGTCGCACCGATGCACTTGAGCTGACCACTCGACAACGCTGGCTTGAGCAGGTTCGACGCATCGAGCGTTCCGCCCGATGCTGCGCCAGCGCCGATGATGGTGTGAATCTCGTCGATGAACAGGATGCCATTCGGGCTGTCTTTCAATTGCTTGAGGACCGCCTTCAGACGCTGCTCGAAATCGCCGCGGTATTTGGTACCGGCCAGCAGTGCGCCCATGTCGAGCGAATACACGACCGCATCCTGCAGGATTTCAGGGACTTCCTTCTGCGTAATGCGCCATGCCAGGCCCTCGGCGATCGCCGTCTTGCCGACACCGGCTTCGCCGACCAGCAACGGGTTGTTCTTGCGGCGGCGGCATAGCGTTTGCACCACGCGCTCCAGTTCGGACTCGCGACCGATCAACGGATCGATCTTGCCTTCGAGGGCAAGCTTGTTCAGATTTTGCGTGAACTGGTCGAGCGGACTCTCTTTTTGCTGACCTTCTGACGGTGCTTCTTCGCCACTTTCAGGCGCCTTCTGCGGTTCGGCCTGCTGATCCTTGCGCACGCCATGCGAAATGAAATTCACCACATCGAGGCGGGTTACGCCCTGCTGATGCAGGTAGTACACCGCGTGCGAGTCCTTCTCGCCAAAGATCGCTACCAGCACGTTGGCACCAGTCACTTCCTTCTTGCCATTCGAGGCGGACTGTACATGCATGATGGCGCGCTGAATCACGCGCTGGAACCCCAGCGTTGGCTGGGTATCCACCTCACTGGCACCGGGAACGGTCGGCGTATTGTCCGCAATGAAATTGGTCAGCGTTTTCCGCAGATCCTCAATATTGACAGCGCAAGCGCGCAACACCTCTGCCGCTGATGGATTGTCCACCAGAGCCAGTAGCAAGTGCTCTACGGTAATAAATTCGTGACGTGCCTGCCGAGCTTCGACAAACGCCATATGCAAACTAACTTCGAGTTCCTGAGCAATCATGCTTCCTCCATCACGCATTGCAGGGGGTGCCCTGCCTTTCTTGCATGGGTTAAAACGTATTCGACTTTAGTGGACGCAATATCCTTGGGATATACGCCGCACATCCCTTTACCATCGCGGTGCACCATCAGCATGATCTGTGTGGCGTTCTCGCGATCCTTGTTGAAGTATTCCTGAATGATGGCAACTACAAACTCCATCGGGGTGTAGTCATCGTTCAGCAAATACACCTGGTACATCGGCGGCGGCTTGATTTTCTGCGCTTGCCGGACGAGTACTGTGCCGTTTTCATGCTTGGTTGCCATGCGCCTGCTCTGACTCCTTCAACTGATGTTGTGTCGCGGGGAGGAGACTGGGTTGCTCTTCTTCCGACTTGATATTACGCGCTTTCGACGTAGGACGCAGGTGGCGTCCCTCGTTAAAAATTCAAGTGTGTTTTATTCTCGCAACTGGACATCATTTTCGACAACGACGCAAGCATGATGCACAAAATCTTGACTTCCTCTTTTTTTACGAGAACAATGAATCGTCGTTACGGGTAACTATTAGTGCACCTGTCAAGACGAAGTGAGCAAGTGTAAAGAAGGAAGAGGGAGCAGCGTTATGCAAGGCTTCTTGCTTTTACGGCTCGTGTGATCAAGCAAATTTGAGAGACGCTTTTATGGCAACAGGTACAGTCAAGTGGTTTAACGACTCCAAGGGTTTCGGATTCATTACTCCGGACGACGGTGGCGAAGATTTATTCGCGCATTTTTCCGCTATCCAGATGAATGGCTTCAAGACATTGAAAGAAGGTCAAAAAGTACAGTTCGAAGTCACGCAGGGCCCCAAAGGCAAGCAAGCTTCAAACATTCAAGCGCCCTGATTCCCGAATCAGGCGCTCAGTAGAAACCCCGCAGTGCGGGGTTTTTTTATGGTCGGCATTCCATCATTTTGTTGATTGCCATTACTACGGCTATTGGTAGCTCCATGAATCTCAGGCAAAAAATAATCCTACTTGCAGTGACTCCGCTCATTGTCGCGCTCTGTGCAATTGCGTTGGCAGTACAGCATCAGGCCGCCCTCCTCACCCAACAGCAACGCAACTCAGTAGAGACTGCCTACCTGACCAGCAAGGAAGCAGAGCTACGCCATTACGTCACGCTGGCGACACGCTCGATCAAGGTTATTTATGACTCGGGACGGCAGGACACAGCAGCGCTGAACGAGGCAAAAAGGATTCTGTCCGAGCTCGACTATGGAGATGACGGCTACTTCTTTGTCTATGACATGCATGGAGTCAATCTGGTCCATCCACGTCAGCCGGATTTAATTGGTCGCAATTTGTGGGAGCTCAGAGACAACCAGAACAATCCAACTATCCAGCGGCTGATTGCACGTGCCCAGAGCGGCGGTGGCCTGGAACGTTATCTATGGGTAAAACCGTCCACGAATAAAGTCGTCCCCAAGCTGGGTTACGTCATCAGCCTGCCACGTTGGGGCTGGGTACTTGGCACCGGCATCTATCTGGACGATGTCGACGATGTGGTGAACAAAATCGATGCGCAGATTTCGCGCAATATCCAGAACACCATGTTGTGGATTTCCGGGATTGCGATTACCAGCGTACTGGCGCTTGCCTTGTTCGGGCTGGCCCTGAATTTTAGCGAGCATCGAGTCGCCGATGCCAAACTCAAGGTGCTGGCCCAGCGCGTCGTGCACTCGCAGGAAGACGAACGGGCAAGACTGTCACGCGATCTGCATGATGGCATTAGCCAGTTGCTGGTTTCCATCAAACTGCAAGTCGAATCCGGAATTGCCAAGCTGGCCGGACCGGCTGCACAAGCCAATTCGGCACGGCTCTCGTTTGACCGGGCAGCAACCCAGCTCAATGACGTACTGGGAGAAGTCCGGCGCATTTCTCATGACTTGCGACCCGCGTTGCTCGACGATCTGGGACTGGGCGCGGCTCTCGAGCACCTGACCCGTGAATTCACCGAACATGCCTTGTCCGAAGTCGACCTGGCTATCACCGGCAACACGGACAACCTGTCGGAAGTACGCAAGACTGTGTTGTTCCGCATCGCTCAGGAAGCACTCACCAACATCAAGCGGCATGCGGCGGCGTCCAGCGTGCACTTGACGCTGAGCGGCGATGCTGCGACTGTGCGCCTGATCATTTCGGATAACGGTCGCGGCTTCAACATGGCGCTGATCGCCGATAATCCCAAACGTGGTATCGGCCTGCGCAACATGGTCGAACGCGCCGAAGCTGTTGGTGGTACGTTGCAACTGACCTCTTCCGCAGATGGCACCCAATTGATTGCTACGCTGCCCAACGGCTGAACCGATCGGTCTTAACTTCGCAATAACGTGACGTGACAATGATTACATTACCTACTGTCCATATCATGCTGGTCGACGACCATCCGCTGGTGCGAGATGGCTTGCGCGCCCGGCTTGAATCGATTGCCCACTTCGAGATCGTGGCCGAAGCATCCAATGCAGACGATGCATTGCGCCATGCGGCCCATAGCGTCATCGACCTTATCCTGATGGATATCAATCTCAGTGGCATGAATGGCATTGAACTGACGGCGCGAGTGCATGCACTGCATCCGGCCATCGCCGTACTGATGCTGAGCATGCACGACAAGGCGGAGTACGTGACGCAGGCGATCCAGGCTGGCGCCAGTGGCTATGTCCTGAAAGACGCGCCCGCCATCGACATCATCACGGCAATCGATACGGTGATTGCCGGTGGAATCTATTACAGCGAAGGCATACGAAGCCAGCTGTCATCGGCCACCACGTCGACATCGTTACTGACACCACGTGAAAATGAAGTGCTGCAATTCATAGCGACCGGAAAATCCAACAAACACATTGCGCGCAGCCTGGACTTGAGCGTACGCACTGTGGAAACCCACCGCCTCAACATCAAACGCAAACTCGGCATCGAAGGCCAGGCGGACCTGATTCGGTTCGCCCTGGAGCGAACTCCGATGAAGGTATAAAAAAAGCCAGTCATGGAAATGACTGGCTTTTTTGCAACTGTCGCGCGCTGTGGCGGCGCCGTGAAAACAATTACATATTCTCGATCATGACATCGCCAAAACCCGAGCACGACACCTGAGTTGCGCCTTCCATCAGGCGAGCGAAGTCGTAAGTCACTTTCTTCGACGCGATGGACTTTTGCATGGAGCTGATCAGCAGGTCTGCGGCTTCGAGCCAGCCCATGTGGCGCAGCATCATTTCAGCCGACAGAATCAGTGAACCCGGGTTCACATAGTCCTTGCCTGCGTACTTCGGTGCAGTACCGTGAGTTGCTTCGAACATCGCAATCGAGTCCGACAGGTTGGCGCCCGGTGCAATACCGATACCGCCAACTTGTGCGGCCAATGCGTCCGAAATGTAATCGCCATTCAGGTTCAGTGTCGCAATAACGCTGTACTCGGCTGGGCGCAACAGGATCTGCTGCAGGAAGGCATCGGCAATCGAATCCTTGACCATGATGTCGCGACCGGTCTTTGGATTCTTGAACTTGCACCATGGACCACCGTCGATCAGCTCGGCGCCGAATTCTTTTTGTGCCAGGGCATAGGCCCAGTCACGGAAGCCGCCTTCGGTGTACTTCATGATGTTGCCCTTGTGGACAATCGTCACCGATGGCTTGTCATTGTCGATCGCGTACTGGATCGCCTTGCGCACCAGGCGCTCGGTACCTTCACGCGAGACCGGCTTGATGCCGATACCGGACGTTTCCGGGAAGCGAATCTTGGTGACGCCCATTTCCTTGATCAGGAAAGCGATCAGTTTTTTGGCGCCTTCGCTACCCTCTTGCCATTCGATACCAGCGTAGATGTCTTCCGAATTTTCACGGAAAATCACCATGTCGGTCTTCTCAGGCTCCCGTACTGGCGACGGCACACCGGTGAAGTAACGCACAGGACGCAGGCAGACATACAGGTCGAGTTGCTGGCGCAGCGCCACGTTCAGCGAACGAATGCCGCCGCCAACCGGCGTCGTCAACGGACCCTTGATCGAGACAACGTATTCTTTCAGGGCATGCAGTGTTTCTTCTGGCAGCCAGACATCCGGGCCATATACGTTGGTCGATTTCTCGCCAGCGAAAATTTCCATCCAGCTGATCTTGCGCTCGCCGCCATAGGCTTTGGCGACGGCAGCGTCGATGACCTTGATCATGACGGGGCTGATGTCGATACCGGTACCGTCGCCTTCAATGTAAGGCACGATAGGGTTATTAGGTACATTCAACGAAAAATCGGCATTGACCGTAATTTTTTTGCCTTCTGCAGGCACTTTGATATGTTGATACATCGATGTCTCCGGTACGGGGCGAAAAGACCAAACCATTTAGGCAGGACAGCTGGTTGACGCTTCAATTCTACACTTCAAGTCGGCACTTCAAGTCTTATATAAGACATAAGACAACGTTTCGTATTATGCCACCGTATTTTACTGGATGCCACCGGTTTGCGACACAGGCAATCTTGTCGTCACGCCAAACAGGCGGGGCGGGGAGCTTAAAATAGGCTGAATCAGTCAACCCGATCACCGAAAAATTCTCGTATGGCACTCATCCTTTTCAATAAACCATATCTGGTTCTGTGCCAGTTTTCTCCGCAGGCAGGGCGTGCCACGCTGGCCGATCATCTCCGTATTCCGGACATCTACCCGGCAGGTCGACTCGATGCGGATAGCGAAGGCCTGATGCTACTGACTGACAATGGAAAACTGCAGCACGACATCAGTCACCCGACGCACAAGCAACCAAAAACGTATCTGGTGCAGATAGAGGGAGTCCCTGATGAGACTGCGCTGAACGCATTGCGAGCTGGCGTCGATCTGGGTGATTTCAGGACACAGCCTTGCAAGGCAATGGAAGTCGGTGCTCCCGACTGGTTGTGGCCGCGCGATCCGCCCATCCGGCAGCGCGCTGCGGCACCAACCCGCTGGCTGGCAATCACCATCACCGAAGGAAAAAATCGCCAGGTGCGGCGCATGACGGCAGCCGTCGGGCTGCCAACGCTGCGCCTGGTGCGGGTTGCCATCGGCCCGTATTCGCTGGAAAGCCACCCGCTGTTACCGGGCGAGTCCCGCCTGGTAGACGCCGCCGACCTATTGGTCGGCCGACGTTAAAACGGCAGGAATTTCATGTCGAAAGCACGTTCGACCAGCCAGCCGGCGGCCAGCAAGGCAATCAGCATGGAGCCACCGAGCAGGATGACCTTGCGGTACAGCAGGGTGTGCCGCAAATAAAAGGCCACGGGCAGGAACGCTGCCACGATCGCCAGCTGCCCCGTCTCGACACCGACATTGAAGCCGACCAGCGCCAGCACCAGCGCACTTTGTGGCAGTCCCAGATCACTCAGCACGCTGGCAAAACCGAAGCCGTGTATCAATCCGAATAAAAAAGCCATCATCCAGCGCCGCTCGCGAAACAGCGGGTAGATATTGTTCAGCGCAGCGATCACGACCGAGGCCGCAATAGTCGACTCGACCCAGCGCGACGGCAGGCTGATGACACCCAATGTCGCAAGGGTCAGCGTGATCGAATGCGCGAGCGTAAATGCGGTGACGATTTTCAGGACCGACCAGAACGCCGGTTTGAAGGCATCCACGGCCTGCCATGTTTTGCGCTGGCGGATGACGACCGCCGGCAACAGCAACGCCAGCAGAAACAGGATGTGGTCGTAGCCTATCCAGATATGCCAGACACCTTCGCGCGCATAGTCGAGAAATTGCCCGATACGGCTTGGACGTGTTAGTGAAAATTGCTGGGTGGCTTTCTCGGGGCTGAAGATCGCAGTGCTGGAGACGCCCTGGTACTGCAACTGCAGAAGTCCCTTGTGCTGCGGATCGATATCGAAAAACAAGCCGTAGCGCGTTTGCAGAGTCGTGACCGGTTGCGCGCATACGGATTCGAAACGCAACACCACATAGGCACCGTCGGTATGGTCATCGATCAGATGATCGGATACGCGCGTCGGGCACACCAGGCCATCGGATTGCAGCTGCAGGCGCGCCATCGCGTAGGCGTCGATCTCGCGCTGTTTAGCCTTCACTTCTCCCCAGGTAATCTGGGCATCGCCATTCGTGTCGAGTCCGATCGCAAAGTCGAGGTCGCGCAGTGCGATGTCCCATTGGCCAGAGATGATTTTTCCATCGACAGAAAAATTCAGATAGCTGTCACTGGGTTTATGCGCCTGGGCCGAAAGCGCATGAAAAAACAGGACCACGAGCAAAAGAAGGCGGTTCATTGCGCCGCCCCTTTGATTTGTTGCGCCAGTGTGCGCAAGGTACGGTCTTCATTCCCGCTGGCGGACAGCCAATCCAGCACAGGTTGCGCCGCAGCAGGTTTGCCAGCCGCCAGTGCTGCCTCCAGCACAATGCGTGCATCGCGCGGTTCAAGCTGCACCTTCCAGTTTTCCAGGGCGAGGCCAAGCGCCTTGCCGGGGTTGCCTTCGACAGCGAGTGCAAAACGCGCCTCTTCTTGCTGATGCACGGTGTCGCCCCGCAATTGCGCTGCCGCGTATCGCGCAGCCAGGGTTGCTTCCCGGGCGCCGGCCGCAGAAAGCTTCAACGTCCGCTCGGCAAATACCAGTCGCAACAACAGTACATCCGAACGCGTACGGTCTTTTAATAGCGCAACCACTTCCGCCGGACGATGCTGGTCAAGTAATAAATCAGCGTACGCCGCAAGCATGAACGTGTCGGAGATGTTCAACGCCAGCGCTTGTTTGAAGTGCTTCTCCGCGATCTCGACATGTCCGATGCGCTGGGAAATTTCGGCAAGACGCAGCAATACCCACAGCTGCTCATCGGGACGTGCCTCGGGATGCCGCGAAAATTCTGCCAGCAGTGTGTCATAGGCTGCCTGCGCCTTTCCCGTAAGACCGTCAACCATCGCGGAGCAACCCGTTGCTATCACGTCATCTGTCAGGCCGCGCAGCGCCTGGCAATCAATGCGGGCTTCCGGGTAGCGCGCCTGCACCATGTGGATGGTGGCACGCAGCGCGCGGGCCTGAGCGTGCTGCGGATAACGGGCAATGATGTTGTTCAGGTCGCTGACCGCACCGCTGAAATTGTGATTGAACTGGGCCAGACTTGCGCGCATGACCTGGATCTCGACCGGTGGTTCGGCCATCGTCCACCATGGCGCCAGTGCCGCCTGCGCGTAGCCGATATAGCGCGGGTCGCCTTCCTCCGCAACGAGTCCGTAATAGCGTTGCGCCAGTTTCAGGGCGGCATCCTGGTCGCGGGGATTTTTCCGCAGCGTCGTGCGCAGCTCAGACATTTCGCGTGCAATCGGGTCGTTCGGACGAAACGGCAAACGCTCCAGAACCACGTTGTCGGCAGCAGGAATTCGTGGCGCAGCGTGCGCTTGAGCGAACACGGACAGGCAGGCAAGAAACAGTAAAAGACCCAGTGGCATCGCGGTTTCCATGGAGTGTGTCGGGATAACGAACAAAACGCTCCGCATGATAGCGTGACTGCCAGACTAGCGCGCCGTAGTGCGCGCCAGACGGTGCCAATTAACGTATTTCCGTTGCCATTTTTACAGGTTGCCAGCGGCGGACTTGAACATCGTCAGATTTTTTTGATTTTTTTGATAAAACTGTCAACGGAGTACAAACCAACCCGTTATTGCTCGTGATTCATGTGAATCGCCGATCATCAACGTATCAATTTGAAGGATTAAAAATGAAAAACCTTATCGCTGCCTTGGTTGCTGGTCTGTTCGCTGTTTCCGCATTTGCTGCAAGCCACACCGCAGCTCCAGCTGCTCCGGCTGCAGCCGCCGCACCAATGGCCGCCCCAGCTACGCCTATGGCTGATGCGCCAAAAGCCAAAAAAGCTAAAAAAGCAAAGAAAGCAAAGAAAGAAGCAGCACCAGCTGCAGCAATGCCAGCAGCACCAGCTGCCAAGTAATTTGCTGTTAAGCTATGACCGAAGGGCAGGTTTAACCTGCCTTTTTTTATGTCCGAACGCTTTTCAACTTTTCCCTGGCAGACTTCAACAATGAACCTTTCCTCCCTTTGCGTGAAAATGCTGGCATTGACCGGCACACTGCTCCTTTCGTCGTTCGCGCAAGCGCAGCAACCGACCAGATTCAGTGTGACATCGTTGACAGCGGGCATGCATGTGATCCGCGCAGAGGTCGCGGCCACGTCGGCAGAGCGCGAGCAAGGCTTGATGTATCGTGAAAAAATGGGGCCTAACGAGGGAATGGTGTTTTTGTTCGGCGCACCCGCTGGTGTCTGCATGTGGATGAAAAACACGCCCTTGCCCTTGTCGGTCGCCTTTCTCGATGATGACGGCAAGATCGTCAATATCGAGGACATGAAACCGCAGACCACGGAATCGCATTGCGCCGTCAAACCGATCCGCTACGCGCTGGAGATGAACCTGGGCTGGTTCAAGCAAAAGAACATCCGGCCAGGCAGCACCATCGAAGGACTGCCACGCAATAAATAATCGCGGCAATGCGGCTCCACGGAGGATTCCCGCATTACCCACTTGATCTGTGGTCCCTAAAATAAAAAATCCCGTCGGGCTGACGCCGAACGGGATTTTTTTTCCTCACTGTCCACACCCCTTGGGGTGCGCCAGCGGTGAACAGTATTTAGGCTGCCAATGCTTTCAGGGCTGCGGCCATACGGCTCTTGTGACGTGCTGCTTTGTTCTTGTGAATAATTTTCTTGTCAGCGATGCGGTCGATGGTTGAGATCGATGTCTGGAATACCTGGGTCGCTACCGCTTTGTCCCCGCCTTCGATTGCTTTGCGGATCGCTTTGATTGCGGTACGCAAGGTCGAACGCTGGCTGGAGTTATGCGCGTTTTGCTTGACTGCTTGACGGGCACGCTTGCGTGCTTGTGCGGTATTTGCCATGAATGATATTTCCTAAATCGAGGTCAGGTTGCGTCATCAATGACGCATGTGGTAGACAGAATTCTGTGAAGCGTCGCAGTATATCGGCTTTTATCGGAAAGGGCAAACAGATGATGCGATGCCGTTTCTATCGCCGCCCGAAACCGCCGCGGATGCCAGCAACAGAGCCGCGACCAGAGATATCGAACAGCTATAATCCGGCTCCATGAACCTGCATAAAACGCTCGCCACGATCTTCGGCATGACCATGTTGTCCCGCATCACCGGCATGATACGGGATGTCCTGATAACCCGCGCCTTTGGCGCCTCCGGCTACACCGACGCTTTCTTTGTCGCTTTCCGCATTCCCAACTTGCTGCGCCGCCTGTTTGCCGAAGGCGCCTTTGCCCAGGCCTTCGTGCCGATTCTGGCCGAGTATCGCAACAAGCGTGGCGAAGAGGCCAGCAAACAGCTGGTCGACCATGTCGCAACCATCCTGAGCTGGGCACTGCTGGCAACCTGTGTGATCGGCATTGTCGGCGCGCCGGTGATCGTGTACCTGATGGCCACAGGCCTAGCTGCCAATGCGCAGGTGTTTGACACCACGGTGCTGATGACGCGCATCATGTTCCCGTACATCGGATTCATGTCGCTGGTAGCGCTGGCTGGCGGCATTCTGAATACCTGGAGCGAGTTCCGGATTCCGGCATTCACGCCGGTGCTATTGAACCTCTCGTTCATTGTTGCCTCGCTGGCGGTTGCCCCTTTTCTTGCGGAACCAATTTACGCGCTGGCCTTTGCGGTGTTTTTTGGCGGCTTACTGCAACTGGCTATCCAGATACCCGCATTGATCCGCATCGGCATGCTGCCACGCTTTCAGTTGAACCCGCGCTTCGCTCTGGCAGATCCCGGCGTACGACGTGTGCTGCGGCAAATGGCCCCAGCCACATTCGCGGTGTCGGTTGCGCAGGTCAGCCTGGTCATCAATACCAATATCGCGTCCCATCTGGAGCTCGGCAGCGTGTCGTGGCTGTCGTTTGCGGATCGGCTGATGGAGTTCCCAACGGCATTACTGGGAGTGGCACTAGGAACCGTATTGCTGCCCAGCCTGTCCAAAGCCCATGCCGCAGGGGACCCGGTCGAGTATTCCGCACTGCTTGACTGGGGCCTGCGACTGACCTTCCTGCTGGCCCTGCCGGCGGCGGTCGGACTAGCGACCTTGTCCGAACCATTGACAGCGACGCTCTTCCATTACGGAAAATTCGATGCCCGCGCCGTGATGATGACGAGCCATGCGCTGGTGGCCTATGGCGTCGGCCTGATCGGGCTGATCGTGGTCAAAATCCTGGCACCCGGCTTTTACGCAAAACAGAATATCCGCACGCCCGTCAAGATTGCCGTTGGCGTGCTGATTGCCACGCAACTGATGAACCTGATATTCGTGCCAAAGCTGGCGCTGGCAGGGCTGGCGTTGTCGATCGGCCTGGGTGCGTGTCTGAATGCGATTTTTCTGTATCTCGGGTTGCGCAAGCGCGGCATTTATATCGCCAGAAGTGGGTGGGGCCTGTTTCTCGTGAAGCTGTCAGGTGCCTTGTTCCTGATGGGCGGCGCGGCACTCTGGACGGCCGGACAGTTTGACTGGATCGCCATGCAGGCGCATGCAGCCATGCGTATCGGTGCGCTGTGCCTGGTGCTGGGGGTTTGCGCGATCACGTATTTTTCGGCGCTGGCGGCGATGGGATTCCGGCCATCCGATTTCAAGCGTAGCGCAGCATGATCACCCCGCTCGACTTTTTCGGCTCGCTGGTGCAGCGCAAGGACAGCATTCCATTATTTGAAGCCGCATTGACACTGGCCCAAGATGCCGATCCGCAATTTGATCTGGGCGCCGCACAGGCGGAAGTCGACCAGATGGCAGCAAAACTGTGCAAGCGCCTGCCCGCCGATACGGCGCAAATACAGAAACTGCGCCTGCTGAATCATTACTTTTATCGGGAACTGGGCTTCGCCGGCAACATTAACAATTACTACGATCCGGACAACAGCTATCTGCATCGGGTAATCCGGACGCGCCGCGGCATTCCGATTTCTCTGGCCATGCTGTACATGGAAATTGCCCAGCAAATCGGACTCGATGTGCAAGGCATTTCTTTTCCGGGCCACTTCCTGATGAAGTTATCGACCCAGTCCGGTGAAGTCATCCTTGATCCGGTGAATGGTGCAAGCTTGTCGCGCGAAGACCTGGAAGAACGACTGGAGCCGTTTGTCGCGCAGATCATCAGTGCCGGCAAGCCGCTGGCGGAGTACCTGGAACCGGCGTCCCCGCACGCGATCCTGGTTCGCATGCTGCGCAATCTGAAGTCCCTCTTTGCCGAGCGAGAGCGCTGGCAGAAGTTGCTGGACGTGCAGGAGCGCCTGCTGCTCCTGTTACCGGATGACAGCATAGAACGACGCGACCGCGGAATTGCGTTTGCCAACCTCGATTGCCCGAAGCCAGCGCTAGCGGATATCGAAGCCTATCTGGCAAAAAGGCCGGAAGCGGAAGATGCCGACACACTGCGCGGGCGGTTGCCGGCATTGCGGGAAGCGATCCGCCGGCTGAATTGAACGTGACAGGACGGGGAAGACAGCGAGACCACGCCAGAAAATACCGTGGCACAGGCTTGTTTGAAAATACCGTTCGGACTGCCATTTTTAATCGGCACACAACGCAGATCGGGCAGGGCTTGGGTTGATTGCACACAACTGCCTACCATCAACTCCAGCCCACCCGCGGGCAATGCCAAATCAACTGTTGCCGCGTGCCTCGATGACTTCCCACTTTTCCAGCGCTTCCAGCAGTTCGGCATCCAGCTTGGCAAAACGCTGATTCAACCGCTGCTGCTCAGCCGGCTTTTGCTTGTAAAAATCAGGATCAGCCAGTTGTGCGGAAATGGTTTTTTGTTCCGCTTCGAGCTGGGAAATCAATAGCGGCAATGCATCCAGTTCGCGCTGTTCCTTGAAGCTCAATTTCTTTTGCTTGGCTGGTGCCGCAGCGACCGGCTCTGCGGCGGATTTGACGTCGCTTTTGACGGACTTCACTACAGCAGCGGTCAGCGGCGTACGGCGTACGCGTTCCCAATCGGAATAGCCACCGATGTACTCGCGCCACATGCCGTCCCCTTCGGCCACGATTACCTGTGTCACGACGTTGTCGAGGAAGGTCCGGTCATGGCTGACCAGAAATACGGTGCCGGTATAGTCCTCCAGCAATTCTTCCAGCAATTCCAGCGTATCGATATCCAGATCGTTGGTCGGCTCATCGAGCACCAGCACGTTGGCTGGCTTGGCAAACAGGCGCGCCAGCAAAAGACGGTTGCGTTCGCCACCCGACAACGATTTGACCGGTGAACGGGCCCGTTCCGGTGCGAACAGGAAGTCATTCAGGTAGGTCATCACATGCTTGCGCTGGCCATTAATCTCGACCCAGTCACTGCCCGGAGCGATGGTGTCGGCCAGGCTGTCGTCTTCATTGAGCTGTGCGCGCATCTGATCGAAGTAAGCCACTTGCAGCTTGGTACCCTGACGGATCGTGCCCGAATCCGGCTGCTCTTCTCCCAGAATCATTTTCAGCAAGGTGGTCTTGCCGGCTCCGTTCAACCCGATCAGGCCAACCTTGTCGCCGCGCAGCAATGTCGCGCTGAAGTCGCGCACGATGACCTTGTTGCCATAGCTCTTGTTGACGTTCTCGAGTTCGGCCACGATTTTGCCGGAACGCTCGCCTGCCGATACGTCAAGGCGCACCTGGCCCTGCTGGTCTCGCCGCACGCTGCGCGTCATGCGCAGAGCTTCCAGGCGGCGTACGCGACCTTCATCACGGGTACGGCGGGCCTGTACGCCCTTGCGGATCCAGATTTCTTCCTGCGCCAGGAATTTGTCGAACTTGGCATTTTCGACTTCTTCGACTTCCAGCTGTTCGGCCTTGCGCAACTGGTACGCAGTGAAGTTCCCCGGGAAGGACAACAGGCGACCGCGATCCAGTTCGATGATGCGCGTGGCGACATTATCGAGAAAGCTCCGGTCATGGGTAATGAACAGCACGCTACCTTTGTAGTCGCGCAGCAGACCCTCAAGCCAGAGAATCGATGTGAAATCCAGATGGTTGGTTGGCTCATCGAGCAACAGCACATCCGGCGCACTGACCAGTGCGCAGGCCAACGCGACGCGCTTTTGCATTCCACCTGACAGCGTACCCATCAGCGATGTGCCATCCAGGTTCAGACGGTCCAGCGTAGTCTCGACTTTGTTGTTGAGGTTCCAGGCATCGGCAGCATCGAGCTTGAGCTGGATTTCGTGCATGCGCTCCATCAGCGCCTCATCATCGTCGCCGCCAAACTGGCCGGTCAGCACATCGTATTCCTTGAGCAGCGCCTGCATCTCGCCCATGCCGGAAGCCACTGCATCAAATACCGAAATCTGACGGTCGAACTGTGGCTCCTGGTCGACGTAAGTAATCTTCACGCCTTGCTGCATGACCAGCAGGCCATCGTCGAGTTTCGACTGCCCTGCCAGGACTTTGAGCAACGATGATTTACCGGTGCCGTTGCGACCGATCAGGCCGACCCGTTCGGTCGTTTCGAGTGAGAATTCTGCACGGTCGAGCAAGGGAACGTGGCCGAATGCGAGTTGTGCATTGGATATAGAGATGACTGCCATAATTGCCTGAAGTGGAGGGGCGCATGCACCGGTGTGCAACGCCAGTAAATCGATGGAAGTGCGCATTGTACCGACTCCGCGCCATCTCTCCTCAACGGGCACCGGGTTTTTGCTGCATTGCGACAGGCAGGGCGACGTAACGAGATGGAAGAAGCTGTCAGGAATGTGCGAAAATACGCGTCGCTGCCCCCGTAGCTCAGTGGATAGAGCGATCCCCTCCTAATGATTTGGGCATCGGGCTCCGAAAGGTCCCGCATGAATGGAGTCAAATTCGGTGAACCCTGACAGGTCATGCTGTTGGCAACGCCGAGCCAAGCCCGATATTGATCGGGAAGGTGTAGAGACTAGACGGCTCCCGCCTGTAACGCAATGCGCGTCATGGTGAAGGCATAGTCCAGACTGCAAACGGGTCAACCGGTGGCGAAAGCCATAGCGGGATGAAGGGATAGGTCACACGTTCGATCCGTGTCGGGGGCACCACCGGATCAGTTGTGCGCAATCGGATTGCGTGTCACCTGCAGCAGATTTGTGTCACCCGCATCGCTGTCGTTTACCGAGCAGTACACGAACACTTTCTTACATATTCTTGCGACAACGAAATCGCGTCCTGTGCGTTACTTGCATATCCGGCTAGCTGGAAATTTTCCGCGTGACGACCGGCACCACACCGCGACAATGTTTCATTGAGTCAATGTGCGCTGCCGAACCGACACACTCGCGTCGTTCGAATAACCTATCAGGCATCAACAGGAGAAATCATGAAAACCACCACGACTCTGGCTGCATCCGTCCTCATCGCGTCGAGCCTGCTCGCCGGTTGCGCAGCGCCATACCAGCAGCCAAACAATTCTCAGAATTATCCGAGCTCGAACCAGGGCTACAGCAATCAACAAGGATATGGCAACCAGCAGGGTTACAACACGCAGTACGGCGTAATCGATTCGATTCAGGTATCGCGCTCGGGCAATACCGCCGGACCGGGCCTAGGCGCGGTAGTGGGTGGCGTGGTCGGCGGACTACTGGGTAACCAGGTGGGCGGCGGAACTGGCAAAGCGTTCGCGACGGCAGCAGGCGTGGTCGGTGGTGCGGTGGTCGGCAACCAGGTCCAGCAGAACAACCAGGGCGCAGGTCGCGACACCTATCAGATCAATATTCGCCTCGACAGCGGCCAGTACGAAACGATCAATCAGGACAACGTCAACGATCTGCGCGTCGGCAACCGTGTACGTGTCGAAAATGGCCGCGTCTACCGTTACTGATCGATTGCCATAGCAATCCTGGATCGCCTCACGCGATCCTGACCTGCAGCGAGCCAAGTCCGTCGATCTTGCCAACCAGCAGATCGCCGGACACGACCGCAGCAACGCCCTCAGGCGTCCCGGTATAAATCAGGTCGCCGGGTTGCAGCGCGAATAATGTCGATAGCTGAGCAATTGTTTCAGCAACGTTCCAGATCATTTTTTCCAAGGTGCTTTGCTGACGAACACCGCCGTTGACGGTGAGGGTAATTCCCGGACCCGGTACACTCCGATGAATCGGCCCGATCGGTGCCGAGCAATCAAATCCCTTGCCGGTTGACCACGGCCTCCCGAGTTTTTTTGCTTCTCCCTGCAAATCGCGCCGGGTCATATCCAGACCGATCGCGTAGCCCCAGATATGCGCTGCTGCATCGTCCACCGCGATGTCCTTGCCACCAGTGCCGATGGCGACCACGAGTTCGATTTCGTGCTGCAGGTCTGACGTCACCGACGGGTAAGGCATCGTACCGATACTGCCCTTGGCCACCGGCAGAACAGCATCCGCAGGCTTCATAAAAAAGAATGGTGCTTCACGACCAGTACCACCCATCTCTTTGGCATGGTCAGCATAATTACGCCCGACGCAATAAATGCGATGCACCGGAAAAAGTTCGGACGAGTTTGCTACGGGAACTGCGGCCTGCATCGGGGGAGAAAATACGAACGTCATCTTGATTCCTTGAAGGTTGACTGAAGACCATGCGAAAATTTCATCGCAAAAAAACGCCATGCCGGATTATCACCGGCATGGCGTTTTTCAACCTGCAAGAATCTGCAGGAAAGTTGTTTAGCCTTCGCCCAGATATGCTTCCTTAACGCGTGGATCATTCAACATATCGGCGCCTGCGCCGCTCATGGTGATCAATCCGGAATCCATCACGTAACCGCGATGCGCCGCCTGCAATGCCAGTTTGGCGTTTTGTTCCACCAGCAGGATCGTGACACCTTCGGCCGAGACGGTACGCACCACCTCGAAGATTTTTTCGACCATGATAGGCGACAGTCCCATCGATGGCTCATCCAGCAACAGCAATTTCGGATGCGACATCAGTGCGCGCGCCATTGCCAGCATTTGCTGCTCGCCACCTGACAAGGTACCCGCCATTTGTGCAGCACGCTCCTTCAATCGCGGAAATACTGCGAACCACTTGTCGATGTCGGCATCGATGCCGGCCTTGTCGTCACGGGTGTACGCCCCCATCAGCAAGTTTTCATGGATCGACATGCGCGTGAAGACGCCGCGACCTTCGGGCACCATGGCGAGTTTTTTCTTCACCAGGTCGAACGAACCCACGCCCTTGATGGCTTCACCAGCGTAGTCGATATGGCCTTCAACCCGGCAATTTGGCAGCGTGCCGGTGATGGCCTTCAGGGTCGTGGTCTTGCCGGCGCCATTGGCACCGATCAACGTGATCAGCTCACCCTTGTTGACCTCCAGATCGATCCCCTTGACCGCCTGAATACCACCGTAGGCGACTTTCAGGCCACTGATCCTGAGAACATTTTCGCGCACGGCCGGTTGGCTATCGTTGGCTACCATTAATGTGATCCTCCGAGATAGGCTTCGATGACAGCCGGATTTTTTTGCACGTCGGCAGGGATGCCTTCGGCGATGGGCTTGCCATAGTCCAGCACGGTGATCCTGTCGCACAGACCCATGACCAGTTTGACGTCGTGTTCGATCAGCAGGATGGTCTTGCCTTCTGCCTTGATCTTCACTAGCAGCTCGCGCAGCGCGAGCTTCTCGGTGGCGTTCATGCCTGCTGCCGGCTCGTCCAGCGCCAGCAACTGCGGGTCGGTCGCCAGCGCACGCGCAATCTCCAGACGGCGCTGGTCGCCGTATGACAAGTGTCGGGCAGTACGATCGGCGAATTTGGCGATACCGACAAAGTCGAGCAGCTCTAGCGCACGCTTGCGAATGCCAGCCTCTTCCTCGCGCGCTGCCTTGTGACGAAACACGGCGCCGAATACGCCCTGACTGGAACGTACGTGCCGTCCCACCATGACATTTTCCATCGCGGTCATTTCACCAAACAAGCGGATATTCTGGAAGGTGCGTGCAATACCCGCCTTCGCCACTTCGTGCGGTGCTGACGGCGAATAGGGCTTGCCGGCCAGTTCGAACGAACCGGTATCGGCCTGGTACAGGCCGGTGATGACATTGAAAAAAGTCGTCTTGCCGGCGCCGTTCGGACCAATCAAGCCATAAATCTGGCCCTTCATGATCTTCATGTTCACGCCGGACAAGGCCTGCAAACCGCCAAAACGCTTGGTGACGCCGGCAATATTAAGAATGATTTGTTCGCTCATGATGATCCTCAGGCTGGCACTACGCCGGTTGCTTTTTCCGGTTTGTCGATGTCGCCGTCAGGACGGTCCTCGTGCTTCGGTGCAGGCCACAATCCGGCAGGACGGCTCAGCATGATGACGACCATGGCAAGCCCGTACAGCAACTGGCGCAACACTTCGGCATCGATCCAGACCCGTCCGAAAATGGCCATCTGGACTGGCTCGACCGTATGGCGCAGGACTTCCGGCAAGGCAGCCAGGATGATGCCGCCCAGGATGACACCAGGGATGTGCCCCATACCGCCCAGCACGACCATGGCGAGGACAGCGATCGACTCGGTCAGGGAAAATGACTCAGGTGACACGAAGCCCTGGAACGATGCAAACATCGAGCCGGCAACGCCACCAAACGAAGCACCCATGGCAAACGCCAGCAACTTGACGTTGCGGGTGTTGATGCCCATGGCCTTCGCCGCAATTTCATCTTCGCGAATGGCAACCCAGGCACGACCCAGACGGGAATTCTGCAAACGAATCGAGACGAAAATGATGGCGATGCACAGCACCAGGAACAGGTAATAGTACGCGTTGACGGATGGCATCGAAAAGCTGCCGAACACCAGATTGGCACGCGATCCCGGCTCACCACCGAGCGACACACCAAAGATCCTGATCGGGTCGATCATGTTGATACCCTGCGGACCATTGGTGATGTTCACCGGCCCATTCAGGTTATTCATGAAGATGCGGATGATTTCACCAAATCCGAGTGTCACGATGGCCAGATAATCGCCGCGCAACTTCAACGTTGGCGCGCCAAGCAGCGCGCCAAACACGCCTGCCAGCAGCGCACTGAGCGGCACGATGAACCATACTGACAAATGGATACCGGTCTGGGCGATTTCCGGCCCGAACAACGCCACCAGCGCGTTGCCGATCGCCGGATACTGATTCACGAACGATTCCAGCACCACGGCGAATTGCGGCGAGGCCAGCAACGCCGTCATGTAGGCACCCAGCGCATAAAACGCGATGTAACCCAGATCGAGCAGCCCGGCAAATCCGACCACGATATTGAGACCCAGCGCCAGCATGATGTAGAGCAGCGCAAAGTCCATGATGCGGACCCAGGAATTGCCATAATTCTGTGCAATGAACGGGAACAGCAGCACCAGCACCAGAAGGATTGCGAGGCTACCGTACGCCTTGCGCGGATTGTTTTTGGTATCGAAATAATTAGCCATGAACTTGTCCTTTACGCACGGTCTGCCACACGCTCGCCCATGATGCCGGACGGTCGTAGCGTGAGCACAATAATCAGGACCACGAAGGCAAAGATATCCTGGTAGTGACTACCGAGGAATCCACCGGTCAGGTCACCGATATAGCCGGCGCCCAGGCTTTCGATCAGGCCGAGCAGAATACCACCGAGCATCGCGCCGTAAATATTGCCGATACCGCCCAGTACCGCAGCCGAAAACGCTTTGAGACCTGGCACGAAGCCCATCGCAAATTGTGCGGACGCGTACGTGGCACCCCACATCACGCCAGCGACGGCGGCAAGCGCTGCACCGATTGCAAACGTCATCACGATCACGGCATTCGAATCCACGCCCATCAGCCCGGCCACCCGCGGATTTTCAGCGGTGGCGCGCATGGCGCGCCCCATCTTGGTTTTTTCAACCAGCATCACCAGAGCAAACATCGACAGTGATGCGAGTACCAGCAACATGACCTGCGTGGGTGAAATCAGCGCACCAAGAATGTGGTACGAGTCAGTCGAAATGACTTGCGGGAACGCCACCGGACTGCGGCCCCAGATCATCATTGCGAAAGTTTGCAGAAGGATCGACACACCGATCGCCGTAATCAACGGAGCCAATCGCGGCGCGTTACGCAAACGTCGATACGCGACGCGCTCGATCAACAGGTTCACGGCGACACAGATCGGAATGGCACCGGCAATCGCGATGATGACCTTGACCACGCCTGGCAGGTCGGGCGCAACGGTTTGTATGATCTTGAGAATAGTGACACCGGCCATCGCGCCGATCATCAACACGTCGCCGTGCGCAAAGTTAATCAGGTTCAGCACTCCGTACACCATGGTGTAACCGAGAGCAATCAACGCATACATGCTGCCGAGTACCAGCCCGTTGATAATTTGCTGGATAAATGTATCCATAGTTTGCTTCTTTCTCAAAAACCCGGAGTGACCCGGCTTTGCAAATTGACTGCGATTGTTTGATTTCCCGTGGCAGGAATCAGCGTGGATAACAAAGCGGCACCCGTTCTTCCAACCCGGGTGCCGCTCGTGCCTGTACTGGATAACAGGACCCTGTCGCGCAAAATGATGATATTGAGTGCATTTGCATCAATGCTAACCTCCCGACTTCCTGAAACTAAACATACCCTATCAGGAAACAAGGACCGGATTCTATAGCGAGTTAATCGACTCGTCAGCTTTCTTTGATATGACTCATGCAATTAGCCTTGCCGCTCAGGGATGCATGACAAGCCGACAAATCCTTCGCCAACGGGAATGATAGCGATGAAGGCAAAAAACTATCAATGGAAAATCAACCCCGGCTCAAAATTTAGTTCTGCGCCAAATCGACGCCTGTCAAGCCTTTTGGCATAGGAAACGTCACATGCTCTTCCACTCCGGCCAGCACCCGCACACTATTGACGCCAAAATCTTTCAATTTATCGATAACTGCCTGCACCAGTACCTCCGGTGCAGAAGCACCGGCTGTCACCCCAATGCGCTGCTTGCCTTCCAGCCAGGCTGGATCGATTTGCATCGCGTTATCCACCATGAATGACGGAACGCCTTTTTTTTCCGCTACTTCACGCAAACGGTTCGAGTTGGAACTGTTCGGGCTCCCAACAACGATCACCAGCTCGACTTGTGGCGCCATGAATTTGACAGCCTCCTGCCGGTTCGTCGTCGCGTAACAGATATCGCCTTTCTTGGGCTCGGCGATATCCGGGAAACGGCGCTTCAGCGCAGCAATGATGTCGGCCGTGTCGTCGACCGACAGCGTGGTCTGCGACACATACGCAAGCAAATCGGGGTTTTGTACCTGAAGCCGCTCAACATCGTCGGTCGTCTCGACCAGGTACATGCCAAGTTCCGACTGCCCCATGGTGCCCTCCACTTCCGGATGACCATCATGGCCGATCATCACGATTTCCCGACCCGCGCGACGCATCTTCTCGACCTCGACATGGACTTTGGTGACCAGAGGACAGGTCGCATCGAAGATGCGCAAGCCACGCTGCTCGGCTTCGGCCTGCACGGCTTTCGATACGCCGTGTGCCGAGAAGACCACGGTCTGTCCGGTCGGAACATCGGCCAGCTCTTCGATAAAGATGGCACCCTTCTCGCGCAGATCATTGACGACGTACGCGTTATGAACAATTTCATGGCGCACGTAGATCGGCGCGCCAAATTGTGTCAGCGCACGTTCGACAATTTCGATTGCACGGTCGACCCCGGCACAAAAACCGCGCGGCTGGGCCAACAGAATTTCCTTGTTGCTTGTCATTGGACTACCTCTTGTCAATTACGTCGAACCTAACTGCGCCGTGACCATCTTGTGGGCTCAAAGTATCCCGATGATCCTGACTTCGAATTTCAATGACTGACCGGCGAGCGGATGATTGAAGTCGAACACCGTATCGTCACCAGAAAATTCACGCAGCACACCGGCAAAACGGCCACCATTTGGCGCATTGAATTCGACCACGTCACCGATCGCGTATTCCACGCCGAACTGCGAATTTTCAGCCAGCGTGGCACGCGTGACTCGTTGCACCAGAGATGGATTACGCGGACCAAATGCCTCGTCGGGCAGCAAATCAAAGGTTTGGTGAGCGCCTTCCGGCAAGCCCAGCAAACGTTGTTCGAGAAACGGTGCCAGTTGACCGCTTCCCAATTGCAGCGTCGCCGGATTGTCATTGAAGGTCGTGACGATTTCCGTCCCATCCTGCGAGGCCAGACGGTAATGCAAGGTCAGGTAAGCACCGTCGCAAACGACAGGCTGTGGGGTATTCGACATCGATGATTCCTAGATAACAAACAATGCGCTATTTTAAGCCACTCAGCCGACAACGCCTGCGGGCGTTCGCAAACTCTGAAGTACGCTTGGCTCTCCCGTTGCAATGTACTGAACACCACGCGGATCAATGCGATCCGGAACCCAGGCTCAACAACCATGGCAATTACCGACTGGCCTGAAAATCAACGTCCGCGCGAACGGCTCATCGCGCATGGCCCGGCGTCACTGTCGGATGCGGAATTACTGGCCGTATTTTTGCGTATCGGCGTCGCCGGCAAGACTGCGGTCGATCTCGGTCGGGATATGGTCAGTCATTTTGGATCGTTGCATGCGATGTTCCTGGCCAGTCTTGAGCAGTTCTCTGCGCTGCATGGACTTGGTCCGGCAAAATTTGCACAACTGCACGCAGTGATGGAATTAGCCAGACGCGCGCTGTCGGAAGAACTTCAGGCTGGCATTACGCTGACATCGCCGCAGACAGTGCGGGAATACTTAAAATTGCTCTTGGCGGGTAAAAGCTACGAGTCCTTCACTGTCTTGTTTGTCGATGTCGGGAATCGACTGATCGCCACCAAAGAAATGTTTCGCGGCACGTTGACCCATACCAGCGTCTATCCGCGTGAAGTGGTCAAGGCCGCATTACGCCATAATGCGGCCGCCCTGCTGCTGGCTCACAATCATCCGTCGGGACGACCGGAGCCAAGTGCCGCCGACCTGTCATTGACCAATACCCTGCGCCAGACACTCGGAATGATCGAAGTGAAAATACTGGATCACTTCGTGGTTGCAGGAAGTCAGGTGTATTCCTTTGCGGAGCACGGCCATCTTTGACGAGAAATGCGATGATATCTCCGCGCTCGCCACATTGTTAAATATATTTATAGATAATAGTCACAATTGTTTTACGCAAGTCGTTGAATAACCTGATTTTTTTCGTTATACTCGATTTTTTTCCAATTTCGGAAATCATTTAGGAGTGAGATATGGCACGTGTATGCCAAGTCACTGGGAAAAAGCCGATGGTCGGCAATAATGTTTCCCATGCAAATAACAAAACGAAACGCCGCTTTTTGCCTAACCTGCAAAAACGTCGCATTTTCGTTGAGTCCGAGAATCGCTGGGTCTCCCTGCGCCTGTCCAACGCTGGTCTGCGTGTCATCGACAAGCTCGGCATCGATGCCGTACTGGTAGACATGCGTGCTCGCGGCGAAAAAGTCTAACTAGCAGAATAAAGGAACCATCATGGCTAAATCTGGCCGCGACAAAATCAAGCTGGAATCGACTGCAGGTACGGGTCACTTCTACACGACTACCAAAAACAAGCGCACTACTCCGGAAAAAATGTCGATCATGAAATTCGATCCGAAAGTACGCAAGCACGTTGAATACAAAGAGACCAAGATCAAGTAATTTGATTGCACTCTCGTTCTGGCATTACCGAAGCCGATCGCACTAGCGAACGGCTTTTTTTCGTCCCGATTTTTATCACGCGATACACAAGCATGTGTCTGGACAAGCAAAAAAAATGCGACCTGTCGAGGTCGCATTCTTGGTGTTACCGGGCTACCAACAGCTGACTAGCTATGCCGGTCGGCGATCCTGATTACGCGTAGCTGCGCAGACGGAATGAAAAATCCTGCAACGCCTTGATGCCGGACGCCTCGGCACGCACACACCAGTCCTGCAGTTGCTGCAGCAGCTGATCGCGGCTGCTATGTGAACGTTCCCAGATCGCACTGAGTTCGGAACGCATTTCATGCATCGTTTGCAATGGCTTGCTGTGGCTAAACAGTTCCCGCAGCTGCTGCTGTTGCGGCACTTCAAGCTTGGCCGGCTCGCGATGCATCAGACGCTTGGCTGACTTCAGGAATCCCGACTTCAGCTCGGCTTTGCCACGCAGATGGTCAAGTTCGTCATGCCAGGTGGTTTTCACCGACTTGGCATATTTGGCCATGACGTCATAGCGATTCGAGATCACTGATTGCAGCGTTTCAAAATCAGCCACCATTTTCTGGCGATCGAATTTCGGTGCAGGCGCAATTTTCTTGACCTTTGCCAGGCCAGCCATTTCCATCATGCGGATATACATCCAGCCGATATCGAATTCGTACCACTTCGACGATAGCTTGGCGGAGGTACCAAACGTGTGATGGTTGTTATGCAGTTCTTCGCCACCAATCAGAATACCGATAGGAAAGATATTTCTGGAGGCGTCCGTGCAATCGTAGTTGCGGTAGCCCCAATAGTGGCCAATACCGTTAATGATGCCTGCAGCCGTGATCGGGATCCAGATCATCTGGACGGCCCATACCGTGAGCCCGAGCACGCCGAACAGCATCAGATTAATCACTAGCATCAAGCCAACACCCTGCCAGCTGAAACGGGTGTACAGATTACGTTCAATCCAGTCATCCGGCGTGCCGTGGCCGTATTTGTCGATGGTTTCCATGTTCTTGGACTCGGTGCGATACATTTCCGAACCAGTCAACAAGACATTTTTGATACCACGGGTGACCGGGCTGTGCGGATCATCCACGGTTTCGCATTTGGCGTGGTGCTTGCGATGAACCGCAGCCCATTCCTTGGTGACCATACCCGTCGTCAACCACAACCAGAAACGGAAAAAATGACTAGGTATCGCGTGCAGGTCCAAGGCGCGATGCGCCTGATGACGATGCAAATAGATGGTGACGCCGGCAATGGTGATATGCGTCACGATCAGGGAATACACGACAACTTGCCAGACACTTGCACCGGTCAAGCCATTTGCCAGAAAATCGAGAACTGCGTCAAAGACTGTGTTCAAAGTAGCGCTACTCCACGGTTAAAAGAATTTTCACTCGTTAGGCTGAATCTGTGTCCGGCTTTTCATTGTTGCGAGCAGGATTGTACCCGCTTTCACTTGTTGCGCCCACGCCTGGCGGAGTGACAACTTTGCCGGGCACGGGTTCGTCAGCAAGGCCGGCGAGCGCGACCTGATTCAGGATTCGTACTTCATGTTGGGTATACGGAATGGAGATGCCATTGGATTGCAACATGCGCCAGATTGCGCGATTGACGTCCGAGGTCACGCCAAAGGTGCCGTTTTCTGGATCGATGATCATGAAACCAACTTCCAGTTCCAATCCATCCGCAGCAAAAAAACGCAGAACCGCACTCGGTGGCGGCGCCGAAGAAACGCGACTGATGCTACCTGCAGCCTCCTCCAGCATGGGCAGCAATGCCTCGATGTCCGTGTCGTATGCGACCGTCAACTTGGTACTGAGTCGGATCGAACGATCAGACAGCGAATAGTTCTGCATCGGCCCGGAAACGAACAGTTCGTTGGGAATGATCGACTCGACACCGTCCAGCCCCCGCAACACGGTATAGCGGGTATTTATACGAGTTACCTGCCCGTAGTATTTGTCCACGGTCACCATATCGCCAATCGCCATACTGCGCTCAAGCAGGATTACAAATCCGGAGACATAGCTTCCGACGATTTTTTGCAGGCCCAGCCCAAGCCCGACACCCAGCGCGCCACCAAAAATCGATAACACCGTCAAGTCGATGCCCACCAGTGACAGGCTGACCAGTATGGCGACAAGGATCAACACGGCCCGTGCCATGCGGGCCATCACGGCGCGAATGGACGAATGCACCGAGTCCAGACTCATCAGGCGCTGCTCCAGCGCAGCGCCAGCCCACAAAGCCACGATCAATGTTCCCATTACGGAGACGACGGCCTGCAGGATAGTCAGGAGCGACACTTTGTAGCGACCAAGCGGCAACACCGTTTTTTCCAGCAAGTCGACCAGGTCCGGCCATAAACCGGTGATGTACAGCGCAAAGCCGATCCAGACAATTGCTGCAATCATTTTTTCGATGGCGACGACGCTGGCACTGGCATTACCACCCCGTGAAAACACCCGGCGCAATACATAAAAGCTCAGACGCACCAGGACAAACGAGGCAACCAGCGGAATGGCAAGACGAAGCAGGTGAACATGTTGCACCTGTTCCAGCAATGGCTTGGCTACCAGGATCAAGCCCAAGGTAATCGACGGCGACAACACCCGAGAAAAACTCTCCAGGCCGATGCGAAAAATACCTTGGTCCGGGCTGCGACCGCCAAAGAAAGATCGGACGAGTCGGGCAAGCAACCAGCCCAGCACCAGGCATCCGGCAATCGTCGCGATTTGCCAGAGGACTTCCGGCTCCTGCAAGTCGGACCAAAGGTCAAGCAACAACCCGGACAGAATATTGTTTTTCACTTGGAATACGCGGATGCGCCCGGGCTGGATTACTTTTTACGTTCGAGGACGGCAGCAAAGAAACCGTCGGTCTGATGCTGGTGCGGTGTCAGCTTGAGGTAGTCGTCCATCTCAAGGTCGACTTTTTGCTCGGCCAGCACGTCTTTCATCGGCACGAGCACGAAGTCTTCATGCGTCGCAAGAAAAGCCGTCACGATGTCTTCATTTTCTTCATCGAGCAAACTGCAGGTGGCATAAACCAGCCGTCCGCCAGTCTTGACCATGCGCGCCGCGCCAGACAGGATCGAGGTCTGCTTGACATTCAGTTCAGCCACGCCGATTGGCGTCTGGCGCCATTTCACGTCGGGGTTGCGGCGTAAGGTACCGAGTCCGCTACATGGCGCATCGACCAGTACACGATCGATCTTGCCGGCCAGACGCTTGATCTTCGCATCATTTTCATGGGCGATCTGCACTGGATGGACATTCGACAAACCGCTGCGGGCGAGCCGTGGCTTCAACTTTGCCAGACGTTTTTCCGAAATATCGAACGCATACAGGCGGCCAGTGTTGCGCATTGCGGCACCCAGCGCCAGTGTCTTGCCGCCGGCACCCGCACAGAAGTCGACCACCATCTCGCCGCGCTTGGCACCGACGATCTGCGCCAATAGCTGACTTCCCTCGTCCTGCACTTCGATCAGGCCATCCTTGAACAGCGGCAGGTTCTGCAGCGCCGGCTTTTTCAGCACGCGCAAACCTACCGGCGAAAACGGCGTTGGCTCGGACAGGATCGGTGCAGTGGCAAGCGCTGCCATGACATCCTCACGCGTACCCTTGATGACATTCACCCGCAGATCCAGCGGCGCAGGTTCGTTCAGTGCGGCCGCCATGACCAACGCGCCCTCCTCACCTTCACGAGCAACAAGCTTGTCAAACAGCCACTGGGGCAGGTTCGAGCGCATCGATGCCGGCAGCAAATTGCGATCGATTTGCATCGTATGGTCGAGCCAGGCGGTTTCTTCGTCGGTCAAGCCTCCGAGTGCATCGGCACCGACGGCACCGGCAAGTCCCAGCAGCGTCATGCGCCGCATGGTCGGTCCGTTGCCGGACTCGGAAAAACTGGTGTAGACCGATTTATTGCGCAAAATGCCGTAAATACCTTCGGCAATCGCACCACGCTCGCGCGAACCCAGCCTTGGGTGGTCACGGAAATACCGTGACAGCGTGCTGTCGGCAGGTCCGGTAAAGCGCAGGATCTCGCGCAGGATTTCTTCGGTATTGTGTACGATCGCAGGTGGCAATCTCATGCTGTTTCTCTCAAAATTAGGGTGTTCTATGACGATTCGGGGGCGAGCCGCACCAGACCATCGAGCAAACTCAGTCGCCCATCAATGAACCAGCGTACGGCTAGTGGATAAATCAGGTGCTCTTGCTGCAGCACGCGTTCGGCCAACGATTGTTCGGTGTCGCTATCGAGGACTGGCACCGCCGCTTGCGCGACGATCGGTCCGTGATCGAGCTCGGTGGTCACGAAATGCACTGTCGCACCATGCAATTTCACGCCGGCAGCCAATGCCTGGCGATGGGTCGAAAGGCCAGGAAAACTAGGCAACAGGGACGGATGAATATTGAGCATCCGGTCCCGGTAATGGTCGACAAATCGGGCCGTCAGAATGCGCATGAATCCTGCCAGAACGATCAGGTCCGGCGAAAAGCCATCTATCGTCGTCTGCAGGGCAGCGTCGAAGGCATCGCGTGTCGGATAGTCTTTACTGGCGACTACGGCAGTGGGAATCTGGTGACTGGCGGCGAATGCCAGGCCTTCTGCATCAGCCCGACTGCTGATTACTGCAGCGATGCGGCAAGCCCATTTTTGCTGCTGCGCGCGTTGAGCAATGACCTGCATGTTGCTGCCGCGACCGGAAATCAGAATCACGATATTTCTCATGGCGCGCATTGTACCGCAAGGACATGCTGTCACACCCATCAAAAAGCCGACCGCGTGGTCGGCCTGATAGCACCGTCGCGGACTTACTGGAATGAATAAAAAACGCGGAACGGTACTTTTTTCTCGGCCCAGAATTCGGCTGCATCACGGAACACATCCAGCAGAGTTTCGCGCGCTTCCTTGTCAAATTTAGGCGTGTTGGGCAACTGTTCCAGCACCACCAGAAATCCGGGCTGCGGGCCCGCCTTGCAGACGATATCTGTCAGGCAGTCAGCCAGCGCATCAAAATTTTTACCAAAATGTCTGGGGAAATGAAACGCTTCTGCGATGCAAACCAGGACCTGCTGCTTGGTCAGTGCGTCGGCACAATACGCATACAAAAAATGCTGTCCGAGGCGAGCGGCCTCTGCCTGCAGCTCGACCACCCTGAACGCACGGATGGACTGCACCAGATTTGGCGGCACGGTTTTAAGCAAACTCATTTCTCCCTCAATTCGAGCCATGTTGATGTAATGCGTTAAAGTCACTCTGCGCTGATGCGCTTGAATGTCACGTAGTGGTCAGCGGTATAGAAGTAATCTGCCCGATCGGGTGGCTGGCCACCAACAATAATGCGGCGTGCTCCGCGGTTGCGGGCACGCGGTGTCGGCACCGTATATTCACGGTAGTACCCGCGCTTCTGGCCGGGAAGCTGCCGTTCGTAGTTACCGAACACGGACCCGTCTTTTTCATAGGGGAAAGGACCGCCCTGTTTGATCAACGACAGCGTCACTTTTGCCTCATGCGGCAATGCGCCAACGGGAATGGAATCCTGCGCCGGGAATTGCCTAGCGTGGACACTTGAGGCCAGAATTACCGCCACACAGCCGACCGCTACTTGCCTGAGCACCTTGAGGGACACGGTACTTTCCTTGATATGGTGTGCGGATTACGCGATTGAAAACCTGCAGAATCCCGTAGGGTAACGTGTTGTGTTGCCCGAATCAACCCGAATCATGCCCTGCTACGCGTAACCGCATGGCGAAATGTGACGATTTTGCTGCGACACAGCAAACCACGTAGGGCGCTACCCGATTCCTAGAATCCATTGTTCCAACTTAATAAGGCTGCGCATATCGCGCAACAACCGATCTGCCTGCAGTTTGCGCAGTTATATCTGCGCGCCCAACCTGCCAATAAAACTGCCACTCCACGGCACGCCTGTTGGGAGCTAGTCGATTACGCGCCCGACCTCGAAAAAATCCAGCACATCGGCACGGCGCGCCAGGGCATCACGCTCGCCTAGCGCAATCAACTCGCGGGTATAACTGGATTCGAATAACAGGTAAGAAGCCAGCGCCGCACCCCGGACCTCGGTTGCGCCTATACCGGAGAGCATCATGCGTATGGGTTTGGGCAGACTGCCGGTATGGCGACTGGCAATTTCATCAAGCCGCTGTGATGGGGCGATGATCAGCATCTCGACCGGTCGCAACGACGTTTGCATGCGCTGCTCCTCGCTGAGCATCGACAAGGTGAGGTTAATGCGCGTCATGCGCTCGATGTCCACCGCCAGACTATCAAGAAAAATACTCGACATCGCATGCCCGGCAACCTGGGCGAGGCTGGGATAGCGCGCCGCGCCCTCGCGCATTGTTGGCGGCTCATGGAGCCTGCCGGCACCGACCACCAGCACCTTGTCGGCACCCAGATGAATGGCCGGTGAAATCGGTGCCAGCTGGCGCATCGAACCATCGCCACAATACTCGCGTCGCCCATCGAAAAACAACGGCGTGGCAGGAAAAATCAGCGGAATCGCCGATGACGCCAGCAGATGCTCGACACCAATCTGGGCCCGTATCGAGACGCGCTGCGTACGCACCCACGGTGCGATCTGCGCTTCGCTTTGATAGAAAGTGACATGCTGGCCGCCCGTGTACGACGATGCCGTTACCGCCAGCGCGTGCAGCTTGCCATCAAGCAGCGCCGCATCCAGCCGCGGAAAATTCAGCATCCTGTGTAGCAGCGTAATCAGTGGCGTATTGTCGAGCAATGCGTTCGGCGGATTGGCATGCCATTTGCGCAGTAACCAGCCAAACGACAGCAACGACAGCCAGCGCGCGCCCGAACGCATCACCCCGAGCGAGTCGGCACGATAGACCTGTTCGACCGAAAAATTTTCCCAGATAGATAGCACATGCTGCAAGCCACCACCAAAATCATCGGCATGGCAGGCCAGCGCCGTGGCATTGATCGCACCGGCCGAAGTGCCACAGATGATGTCGTAGGGATTGCGCGCCGCCGACCATCCCGCCTCACACAGAATCTGCGAGATCGCCTTCAGTACACCCACCTGATACGCACCACGTGCGCCACCACCGGTGAGGACCAAGCCTGTTTTTTTGGGATTTTGCATGGGCGATCAGTCGCCCATAACCAAGCCCTCACGACGCGGATCGGCGCCGCCAAACCAGACATCCTCGCCATGGATGGTCATGCGCATGATGCCTTGCAGACCGGAGGTCTGTTCCATCACGCGTACGTTATGTCCCTTGGCTTTCAATCCATCGACCAGCGCATCCGAGACCCTGCCCTGCTCCAGCTCGGTCGGTCCGTTGCGGCTGCCAAAGTTCGGCAGGCTGATGGCCTGCTGCACGTCCAGCCCCCAGTCCATCATGCCGATGAGCACCTTGCCGACATAGTTGATGATCGCGGACCCACCCGGCGAACCGGCCGACAACATCAGTTTGCGGGTGCCTTTTTCGAACACGAAGAGCGGCGACATCGCACTGCGCGGACGCTTGCCACCCTCGACGCGGTTGGCGATTGGGCCGTTCGCATCACTGGCATCAAACGAAAAATCGGTCAGCTGATTGTTCAGTAAGAAGCCATCGACCATCTGGCGCGAACCGAACTGGTCCTCAATGGAGGTCGTCATCGATACCGAATGGCCTTGTGCATCCACGATCGATATGTGCGAGGTCGAGTTGTACTCCGGCGCGGTGTCGAGTCCCTGCGCCAGCAGCGTCACGCGTGGCAGGCCGAATCGGGCAACGCCCATCGACTTGTCGGTAATAAGCTCCGCACGGGAGGCCAGGTACTGTTTGTCCAGCAGCGGTTTGACGCTGCCACCTGGCAAAGGCACGAAATCGGTATCGGCAACATAGCGCGCACGATCCGCAAAGGTCAGACGGCCGGCTTCACTGAACAGGTGCACACCCTCGACGTTGAGTACGCCATCTTTGGGTGCATAGGCGCCCATGTTGCGCGTTTCCAGGATGCCCAGAATCTGTGCAATTGCGATACCTCCCGAGGACGGCGGCGGCATGCCGCAGACAGTCCAGGCTTTGTAATCGCTGCAAACCGGCTCACGTACCTTGGCCTGATAGCCGGCGATATCGGCGACGGTCAGGCCGCCCGGATTGGTTGGATGGCCCTGCACCTTGGCGGCGATATCCCGCGCCACCCGGCCGCTGTAAAACGCGTCGGCACCACCGGCTGCGACTTCCCGCAAGACCCGCGCCAGCGCCGGATTTTTCAGCACGTGGCCTGCGGTCCATGGGTTACCCTCCCTGTCATAAAAATAGGCAGCGGCAACCGGATCTTTCCTCAAATGGCGTTCATTTTTGAGCAGACTGGCGAGCCTTGGGCTAACCGCAAATCCGTCATCAGCGAGTTTGATGGCGGGGGCAAACAGCGTCGCCCAGGGCAGCTTGCCATATTGCTTGTACGCCAGTTCGAGCAAGCGCAATTCGCCGGGGGCTCCAACCGAGCGGCCACCGACGACGCCATCAAGAAACGCCAGCGGCTTGCCATCGGCGGACTGAAACAGCTTCTCGGTGGCGCTGGCCGGTGCCGTTTCGCGACCATCGAATGCCTTGACATCGGTGCCGTCGAAATACATCAGAAATCCGCCACCGCCGATGCCGGACGATTGCGGCTCCACCAGCGTCAGCACCATCTGGGTAGCGATCGCCGCATCGATTGCGGAACCGCCGGCTTTGAGGATCTGGTAACCGGCATTGGTGGCCAGCGGATTGGCTGCAGCGACCATGAATTTTTTGGCGGCGACACCGGTTTTTTCGGTGTACCCGCTGGCGGCTTCGGGGGACGCTGACGGTGCAACCGAAGCAACCGGAACCAGCGCAGCGGGATTACTGGCGCAACCCGCGAGGGTCACGACAGAGGATGCGACGAAGAGGGAAATGAGGTTGAGTTTCTGCATGCGGACTCCATAAAAAAAGGCAAGCACAACGCTTGCCTCAGTGTAGGCCGCAGAGCCAGTGACTGTCATTGAAAAATCCGCTGCAACGACCCTCTGCGCATCAACAAAATGACAAAAATTTCGTGACCAGTTTATTTTGGCTGCATGCGGATGGCGCCATCGAGCCGGATGGTTTCACCATTCAGCATGACGTTTTCAATAATCGCCTTGGCCAGATGCGCGTACTCGGCAGGACGTCCGAGCCGGGGTGGGAACGGTACCATCTTGCCGAGTGCATCCTGGACTTCCTGTGGCATGCCAAGCAGCATCGGCGTTTCAAAGATACCGGGTGCAATCGTCATCACGCGCACGCCGCTGCGCGACAGGTCGCGCGCCATGGGCAAGGTCAGACCGACCACCGCTGCTTTGGACGAGGCATAGGCTGCCTGACCGATCTGGCCATCGTAGGCCGCGACCGATGCGGTGTTGATGATGATGCCGCGTTCGCCATGTTCGGCGGGCTCGGTTTTCTCCATGGCTTCGGCAGCCAGGCGTGCCATGTTGAACGTACCGACCAGATTGATGTTGACGGCGCGCTGGAAGACATCCAGCGGATGCGGGCCATTTTTGCCAACGGTCTTGACGGCAGGTGCCACACCGGCGCAATTGATCAGGCCACGCAAGGTTCCCAGGCTGACGGCGGCGGCAACAGCGGCCATGCCGTCGACTTCGGAAGTGACGTCGCATTTGACAAACTTGCCGTGCAATTCAGTGGCGAGCAATTCACCGGCTTCGGTCTGGACATCAGCCAGGACGACTTTGCCGCCGTTGGCCACGATCATGCGCGCGGTCGCGGCGCCAAGTCCGGAGGCCCCACCGGTGATCAGGAATACGTTGTCTTGGATTTGCATGCTGTTCTCGCTCAGGTTGGAATTGGAAGGAAGCCAGATTGACGTATACGTCAATTAGCCGGAGATTGTAGCGAGTTTTCTCCTGTGCACCAGAAAAAAGAAAGCCGCCAAAGCGGCATTCTTCTTTTTAAAAATAATCTACGGCTTGGGCGCAGGTGCCTGCGGCGGCAATGGCGCGATCGGCGCAGGTGGTGCCAATGAAGGAACCGGCGTTGTCGGTGCCATCACGCTGCTGTGCGCGCCGCCCATTTGCGGACCCACCGCGGGCAGCAGCGGCACCATCAGCAGCGCGACAATGTTGATGATCTTGATCAGCGGATTGACCGCCGGACCGGCCGTATCCTTGTACGGATCGCCGACCGTATCGCCCGTTACCGCCGCCTTGTGTGCCTCCGATCCCTTGCCGCCGTGATGGCCGTCTTCAATGTATTTCTTGGCATTGTCCCAGGCACCACCGCCGGTGGTCATCGAGATCGCCACGAACAGGCCAGTCACGATCGCCCCCATCAGCAAGCCACCGAGCGCGGCAGGCCCAAGCAGCAGACCGACCAGGATAGGCACGATGACCGGCAACAGCGATGGCACGATCATTTCCTTGATTGCGGCGGTAGTGAGCATATCGACCGCCTTGTCGTATTCGGGCTTGCCGCTGCCGTCCATGATGCCTTTGATGTCACGGAACTGGCGCCGCACCTCGACCACCACGGCACCGGCGGCACGACCGACGGCCTCCATCGCCATTGCACCGAACAGGTAGGGAATCAGGCCGCCAATAAACAGGCCGACGATCACCAGCGGATTCGACAGATCGAATGAGGTGCCCTTGCCCACCGCATCGAGCGCATGGGTGTAATCGGCAAACAGCACCAGTGCGGCGAGCCCGGCCGAGCCGATCGCGTAACCCTTGGTGACGGCTTTGGTGGTATTGCCGACCGCATCCAGCGGATCGGTGATCGCCCGCACCGATTCCGGCATGCCAGACATTTCGGCGATGCCACCGGCATTGTCGGTAATCGGACCGAACGCATCGAGCGCGACGATGATGCCGGCCATCGACAGCATCGCCGTTGCCGCAATTGCGATGCCGTACAGACCACCCAGATAATACGAGATCAGGATTGCTGCGCAGACCGCCAGTACCGGATACGCCGTCGACTTCATCGACACGCCCAGCCCGGCAATGATGTTGGTGCCATGGCCAGTCGTCGAGGCCTGGGCGATGTGCCGTACCGGCTTGAAATCAGTCCCGGTGTAGTACTCGGTGACATACACCATCACACCGGTGAGGACGATCCCGACCACGGCAGAACCCAGCATCGATGGCCGCATGTCATAGGGCATGACGAGCCAGGTCACGGCAGCAAAACCGATCAGCGACAAGCCTGCCGCCCACCATAATCCGGTGTACAGGGCCGACATGATTTTTTTACCGGGTTTGGCTTTGACCATCGAACAGCCGATGATCGATGCAGGGATCGAGACCGCGGCGAGCAGCAGCGGATACAGTGCCGCCTGCAGCTCGTTTCCCTTGATCAGCAAGGCCCCCAGCAGCATCGTCGCAATCAGCGTCACCACATAGGTTTCGAACAGGTCGGCGGCCATGCCGGCGCAGTCGCCGACGTTGTCACCGACGTTGTCGGCAATCACGGCGGGATTGCGTGGATCGTCTTCGGGAATCCCGGCTTCGACCTTGCCGACCAGATCGGCGCCCACATCCGCGCCCTTCGTAAAGATGCCACCGCCCAGCCGCGCGAAAATCGAGATCAGCGACGCGCCGAACGCCAGTCCGATCAATGGCTTGATCAGGTCATGCAGTACCGCAGTGCTGCTGGCCGCCGTAGTCAGGTACCAATAGAACAGCGTCACTCCGAGCAGCCCGAGTCCGACCACCAGCATGCCGGTGATCGCGCCGCCGCGAAACGCCACATCGAGCGCATCGTTCATGCCGCGCGTCGCGGCCTGGGCGGTGCGCACATTGGCCCGCACTGATACATTCATGCCGATGAATCCGCACGCGCCGGACAGCACCGCGCCAATCAGAAAGCCGATGGCCGTGATCATGCCTAGCCCCGGAAGAAACGCAATCACGACAAACAGGATCGCGCCGACGATGCCGATGGTGCGGTATTGTCGCGCCAGATAGGCTGAGGCGCCGAGTTGAATTGCCGCAGCGATTTCCTGCATGCGGGGGTTGCCCGCGTCCTGCTTCAATATCCAGCTGCGCGACCATATTCCGTATACCACTGCGACGATCCCGCATGCTACGGCAAACCACAAACCTGCTGTCATGTCGATTCCTCCTCATGTTCACAATCAAGAAAACACCGGATGGAGAATGACAAGGCGAGTAGGCATTGTCGATGCCGTCTTGCCTTGCCGCGCTCCGTTCAACCTTCACGCTACCCTGCCTGTCTGGCTTGCCGCTTGATATTGCTTGATTCGGTGGCTGCATGCGCCTGCCCGAATCGTGTTCTTGCGCTGGTTACCCGAGACCCCGCGAATGACTTCTGGAGCTGGTACCAATTTGCCCATAAAAAAAGCGGACACATGGTCCGCTTTCATTTTTCTTCGCTTATTTTGCGAGCGCTTCAAACGCTGCGTCGCGAATGGCTTCCACCGGACCCACCCCCGCAATCTTGCGATATTGTGGTGCTGCAGGCAGACCCGATTCGGCCCACTGGTTGTAATAGCCAACCAGCACTTCGGTCTGTTCGTGGTAGACCGAAAGGCGCTTTTTGACGGTGTCTTCCTTGTCGTCATCGCGCTGGATGAGTTCCTCGCCGGTCAGGTCATCCAGTCCGGCGACTTTTGGCGGATTGAAGGCAACATGGTAAGTACGCCCTGAACCGGGATGCACACGACGCCCGCTCATGCGCTCGATGATCGAGGCATCAGGAACATCAATCTCCAGCACGTAATCCAGATTGACGCCAGCTTCCTTGAGTGCGTCTGCCTGCGGAATCGTGCGCGGAAAACCGTCGAACAGATAGCCGTTGGCACAATCAGCATCGGTCAGACGTTCCTTGACCAGTCCGATGATGATGTCATCCGACACCAGACCGCCGGCGTCCATCACTTTTTTTGCAGCCATGCCGAGTTCCGTGCCTGCCTTGACGGCGGCGCGGAGCATGTCGCCTGTGGAGATTTGCGGGATGTTGTATTTCTCTTTGATGAAAGTAGCTTGTGTGCCTTTACCGGCACCAGGCGCTCCTAAGAGGATGAGGCGCATTTTGTTCCCTAACTAGTTTTGAATTCTTTTGGTGATTGTCTCGCACGACATGACCTGAGCATGACCGCGCAGGCTGTTGTATCACACTTACTTTGCACGAAACTTACCATACAATTTCGCCAACCCGATCGCCCACTTTGATTTGACCTGATTCATCGCGTGAAATGCAGCCGGACACGCGCCAGGTCCTCGGCCGTATCGACACCACCTGCCGGTGCACTGTGCGTCACGTGCACGGCAATCGGAAAGCCGTTCCACAGCACACGCAATTGTTCCAGCGCTTCGATCTGTTCAAGCGGACTCGGTGTCAGCCCCGGATACGCCTGCAGGAAATCATTGCGGTAGGCGTACAGGCCGATATGACGCAACGGCTGGTATCCATCAGGCATCACGGCCTGCGACACGGCAAACGCGTCCCGATGCCACGGCATGGCCGCGCGTGAAAAATACAGCGCCCGGTCGTGACGGTCCAGCACCACCTTCACCACATTGGGATTGAACAGATCGTCACAGTCGGTGATCACATGGGCGGCAGTTGCCATCGGCACCTGATCCGAAATCCGTGCTGCCGTCGCGGCAATCAATTCCGGATCGATCAGTGGCTCGTCCCCTTGCACATTGACCACCACAGCCTGCGCCGGCAAACCCAGCTCGGCTGCCACTTCGGCGATCCGGTCGGTGCCCGACGGATGATCGGCGCGGGTCAATCGCACTTCGACACCATGCAACTGACAGGCTGCAAAAATAGCTGCATGGTCGGTGGCGACGATGATGCGCGCCGCGCCCGACAGCTGCGCTCGCTCTGCGACCCGAACCACCATCGGTTTTCCTCCCAGGTCAGCGAGCGGCTTGTTGGGCAGGCGGGTCGACGCCAGGCGAGCGGGGATGATGACGATAAAGGACATGGGATGGGGTCTGATCTGGCGGCAATGCGGGGCGTCGGCAATTGGCTTGCCGGGCGGGTGCTGGGTGGTCAGCCTGACGTACTACAGCACGCTGACTACAGCGGCTCTCCGGCCGCCGGCAAGACCAGCTGACGCACCACGGTCTCGCGCGCTTCGTCGGCCCACATGATCGGGATGCCATCGCGAATCGGATAAGCCAGCTTGTCTGCCTTGCAGATCAATTCCTGTGCTTTCCGGTCGTAATCCAATGGCCCTTTGCAGATCGGGCAAACCAGTATGTCAAGCAGTCGGGTATCCACGCAATTTCTCCACGATGAGTTCGGTCAGCGGGCCGTCGATGTGCGCCGCCACAGGCACGACCCACAGACGCGGGTCGGTTTTCAATGCCTCGATTTGGACACATTTTACTGCATCCTTCTCCGTAATCAGGATGACGTCTGCCGAGATCCCGGCAAAGGGGTTATCGGAAAAATCATGATGATCCGGCAAAGGCATGGTCGTGATCGAGAGTCCTGCGGCGCGCAGCATGCGGAAAAATCGCTCGGGATTACCGATACCGGCAGCCGCCAGGATAGTTCCGCCGAGACCGGACAGCGCCACGGCACGCGACCGATCCGCGAGCGCTTCGGCAGTTGTGCCAATTAATGTCATTTGCAAGGTGGCGGGCGGAAAACCCGCCGGTACCTGCCGGGCATTGACAACCGTCACATCGCGCCGGCGGGACATCGGTTCGCGCAGCGGCCCGGCCGGCAGCAGCCAGCCGTTGCCGCCACCACGCTCGTCAAACAGGACGATCTCGGCAGCACGCTGCAACCGGTAATGCTGCAAGCCGTCGTCGGAAATGATGACATCGACCGCAGGATGGCGCAGCAACAACGCACTGGCAGCCGCAACGCGGTCGCGTCCGACCACCACCGGGCAGTGTCCGCGCTGTGCAATCAGCAGCGGCTCGTCGCCCACCTGCACTGGCAGCGAATCCGGCAGCACCTCGGCGACCGCATCCGGTTGTCCGCCATACCCGCGCGAAATCACGCCTGGCACAAACCCGGCCTGGCGCAATGCATCGACCAGCCAAAGCACCAGCGGTGTCTTGCCAGTGCCCCCCACGAAGATGTTCCCGACCACCACGACAGGCACCGGCATGCGTGTACTCGACAGCCAGCCGACGCGATACAAGTTACGTCGCAACGCGGTCAGCACGGCAAACAGGATGGACACGGGCCACAGCAGGCAGGCCAGCACGCCACGGCGCTGCCACGCTGCGGTCAGGCGCTGTTCGAAAGAGTCGGGACGGGAAGACAAGACGAGCGCGCTACTTGCCGCTGCCGGCACTCTGCGCAGCGAAGGTAATCCGTTCGAACCCGGCCAGGCGTGCTGCCTCCAGCACGTTAATCACCGACTGATGCGTCGCAGTCCCATCGGCACTGATGATGACGATCGGATCTTTTTTGCTGTCGCCCTTGCGATTGCCTGCGTTGCGCAATTCCTCCGCCAAACCACGCGCATCACGAAACGCCACCTGCACATTGTTGACCGCATAACGCCCTTGCGAATCCACTGCGACGTTGATCTCGAACGGACGTTCGACCGCTTTCTCGGCGTCGGCCGTTGGTAGCGTGATTTGCAGCTCGGTGAACTTGCTGTAGGTGGTACTCACCATCAAAAAAATCAGAATCACCAGCAGCACGTCGATGAATGGAATCAGATTGATTTCGGGATCTTCCCTGGTCTTGCCGCGTCGAAAATTCATTGCCTCGGTCCCTGGGCTGTTGGGTGGCCTGTCATTTCCGGTTGCCGTGCACGGTATCGACGAAGCGCACTGCCTGCTTTTCCATGTCGACCACGAAGGTATCGACCAGGGCGCGGAAATGGCGATAGAACACCAGCGCCGGCATCGCAATCGCCAGGCCAAATCCGGTGTTGTACAGCGCCACCGAAATGCCGTGTGCCAGTTGCGCCGGATTCGCACCGGTGGCATTTTGTGCGCCGAAAATTTCGATCATGCCGACCACGGTGCCAAACAACCCCATCAGCGGCGCCAGCGTGGCGATGGTTCCCAGCGTTGTCAGGAAGCGCTCCAGTTCGTGGGCACTGGCCATGCCGGCTTCTTCGATTGATTCTTTCAGGATGTCCCGTGGCGCATCGACATTGCGCAGGCCGGCCGCCAGGACCTGGCCGAGCGGTGAATTCTGCTCCAGATTGGCCAGTACCTCGGCGTTGATTTTGCCGTTGTGATAGACCCGGATGACTTCCTGCAAGAGCTTGGGCGGCAAAATCCGGCTGCGGCGCAAGTACAGCAGGCGCTCGACAACCAGAGCCATGCCAATGACGGAAGCAATTAAAAGCGGCCAGATCGGCCACCCAGCGGCTTGAATGATTGCGAACAAAACGAACTCCCTGAAGCAGGTGAAAGGAATGGATCCTGAATGTAACTTGTTGTGGCAAGCAGAGCAAGCAGCCTTCTCGGACTGTGATTGCAGAGAAAAATTCCGGCGCTGATTCGTATCACAACGGCAGTTGCCAAAACAGGTATCGTGTCTGCAAAATCGGCCATCGCGGGGCTCGGCGTGCTGTGGATAACTTTGTGGGCAACTTCTTGCGATGTTAAGCGATCCATTTACCAGTGCTGTCGCGCCTCCTGCAACCAACATTATTTATCCATAAATTCCTATTAAAATCAAAGACTTGAAAATGGTTCCACTCAACAGGAAATATACTTCAACACTGCTGGACCGCAGACATGCCTGTGGACAGATTCTCCTATGGAAGCGCCCATGAATACCGACTTGCTGTCAACGACCCCCGACGCTCCCGCCCCTGTTCTGAGCGTATCGGCGCTGAACCAGTCGGTTGCGCGACTTCTGGAGCGACACTTTCCGTTGCTTTGGGTGTCGGGCGAAGTGTCCAACTTCACCAAGGCTGCATCAGGACACTGGTATTTTTCGCTGAAAGATGCGTCGGCGCAGGTGCGTGCCGTGATGTTTCGCGGCCGTGCCCAATACGCCGGATTCATCCCGCGAGAAGGCGACAAGGTTGAGGTTCGCACTCTGGTGACGCTGTATGCGGCACGCGGGGACTTCCAGCTGAGTGTGGAGTCGATCCGGCGCGCTGGTGTCGGCAACCTCTTTGAAGCGTTTTTGCAGCTCAAGCAAAAACTGGAGTCCGAAGGCTTGTTCGATCCTGCACGGAAGCGCCGCCTGCCGGTGTTTCCGCGCACGATCGGCATCGTGACCAGCCCGCAGGCAGCGGCATTGCGCGATGTGCTGGCCACGCTGCAACGCCGCACACCGCACCTGAACGTCATCCTCTATCCGACGCCGGTACAGGGCGACGGCGCTGCGCAAAAAATTGCGCAGGCTATCACCACCGCGTCACGCCGGGCGGAATGCGACGTGCTGTTGCTGTGCCGGGGCGGCGGCAGCATCGAGGATCTCTGGTCGTTCAATGATGAATCGGTGGCGCGCGCCATCGCGGCCTGCGCCATGCCGGTGATTGCCGGCGTGGGCCACGAAACCGATTTCACGATTGCCGATTTTGCCGCCGATCTGCGCGCCCCGACCCCGACTGCGGCAGCCGAACTGGCGGCACGCCCGCGCGCGGAATGGCATGCGCTGGTTGAGGGCAATGCGCTGGCGCTGACCCGCACGGTCAGGCGCCGTCTGGCCGATCGGGGCCAGGGCCTCGACTGGCTTTCGCGCCGTCTGGTCAGCCCTGCGGCCATGATCCGCCATGAAAAAGTCAAGCTGGCGAGCTGGCAAATGCGCCTGGTCACTGCTACCCGTACGCCACTCACCACTGCGCGCCACGCACTGCAGCAGATGGGCAGCAGACTGACTTCGCAATGGCCGGACACCCGCCCTGCCCGACTCCAGGTTGCCGAAAACCGGCGTCGCATGACGACTGGCATCTCGATCCGGACAGCACGCATGCGTCAACAGTTATCTGCCCTGAGCGCACAACTGGAACTGCTTGCACCGCAACGCACACTGGAACGCGGTTACGCGATCATCACGGATGCGCAGGGCAACATCGCACGCTCGACCAGACAGTTGCAGCCGCGTGAAATGATCACGGTCCGGCTAGCGGATGGCAGCGCGCAAGTGGGAATTGCCAGCGTGCAAACGAACCTTGGCGACTGACTGCAGTATCGATTGCCGCATTGCGTGTCGCATTGATTTACTCGTGCAGCCTGTCGATGCAGGCCATCGGCTTACGACTTACAATGAAGCCCGCACAAATTTTGTACTTCTGCCCACACACCCGAAAGGACGACCATGGAACACACCCTGCCCGCTCTGCCCTATGCAATGGATGCTCTCGCGCCGCATATTTCCAAGGAAACACTTGAGTACCACTACGGCAAGCATCATCAAGCCTATGTCACGAACCTGAACAATCTGATCAAGGGCACCGACTTCGAAAGCGCCACGCTCGAAGAGATCATCAAGAAATCGTCCGGCGGCGTCTTCAACAATTCGGCCCAGGTCTGGAACCACACGTTCTACTGGAACTGCCTGACGCCGAACGGCGGCGGCGAACCGACGGGTGCGCTGGCAGATGCAATCAATGCCAAATTCGGCTCGTTCGACAAATTCAAGGAAGATTTTTCCAAGTCGGCTGTCGGCAACTTCGGTTCCGGCTGGACCTGGCTGGTCAAGAAAGCCGACGGCTCGGTTGACCTGGCAAACACCTCCAATGCTGGCTGCCCGCTGACCGGCGCCGACACACCGTTGCTGACCTGCGATGTCTGGGAACATGCTTACTACATCGACTACCGCAATGCGCGTCCGAAGTATGTCGAGACATTCTGGAAACTGGTGAACTGGGATTTCGTGGCAAAGAACTTCGCCTGATAGCCTGACCCGCAGTATCAGAGGGTTAGCTCCCACCGGGAACTGACCCTTTTTTTTAGTCTCAGCCAGGCTCATACCCTATCCCTATCGAATGCATTAAGACAATTGCATTTACGTTTTTACTGCACTTGGCTATTCTTCACTCACCCAATCACTTCAACAAAGCGAGAACCTCCATGTCTTTGATCAATACGAAAGTTGCACCCTTCACCGCCAACGCTTACCACAACGGCAAATTCACCACCGTCACTGAAGCTGATCTGCTCGGCAAATGGTCCGTATTCGTGTTCTACCCGGCTGACTTCACGTTTGTCTGCCCAACCGAACTCGGCGACCTGGCCGACAACTACGCGACCTTCCAGAAGCTTGGCGTCGAAATCTACAGCGTCTCGACCGACACGCATTTCACGCACAAGGCCTGGCACGATACGTCGGACACCATTGAAAAAATCACCTATCCGATGCTGGCAGACCCAACGGGCAAAATCACCCGTGCTTTCGATGTGATGATCGAAGAAGAAGGCCTGGCACTGCGCGGTACTTTCGTCATCAATCCGGAAGGCGACATCAAGCTGTGCGAAATTCATGACAACGGTATTGGCCGCGATGCCACCGAACTGCTGCGCAAAGTGCAAGCCGCTCAATACGTTGCCGCACATCCGGGCGAAGCCTGCCCGGCCAAATGGACCCCGGGTGCAGAAACACTGACTCCGTCGTTCGACCTGGTCGGCAAGATCTAACAGCAACAACTGAAATGCAAACTGGCGTGCCATCCGTGGCACGCCAACCGGCAGCACCTCCTCCCGAACAGCTTGGTCAAGCGGTGGCCCAGGCTACTCCGGCGGTGGAACTGCATCGTGACTTTTGCGCCAATTTGCGCTAACCGAACATCACTTTAAAGCGAGCTCAACATGCTGGATGCAAACACAAAAACCCAATTAAAAGCCTATCTTGAAAAAGTCGTCATGCCGATCGAGATCGACGCGTCGCTGGATGACAGCACCAAGTCGGCCGAGATGCTTTCCCTGCTCAACGACATCAAGTCGCTGTCCGACATGGTGACCCTGCGCGAACACCGCAATGATGGTCAGCGCACGCCGTCCTTCGCAGTCAACCGCGTCGGTGCGGACATGGGAATCCGTTTTGCGGGTATCCCGATGGGCCATGAATTCACCTCGCTGATACTGGCTCTGTTGCAGGCCGGGGGTCACCCACCAAAAACCGAAGCCGATGTCATCGAGCAGATCCGCAATCTCGACGGCGAGTTCCGGTTCGAGACCTACATCTCGCTGTCTTGCCACAGCTGCCCGGAAGTGGTCCAGTCACTGAACCTGATGGCGGTCATCAATCCGAAAATCCGTCACGTCATGATCGACGGCGCGCTGTTCCAGGATGAAGTCAAGGAACGCGAAATCATGTCGGTACCCAGCGTGTTCCTCAATGGCCAGCTGTTTGGTTCGGGACGCATGGAACTGGCCGAGATCCTGGCCAAGCTCGATACCGGCTCGGTCAAGCGGGATGCAGAAAAAATCTCGCAGAAAGACGTCTTCGATCTGCTGATCGTCGGTGGTGGCCCGGCCGGTGCGTCGGCAGCGATTTATGCCGCACGCAAAGGCATCCGTACCGGCATCGTCGCTGAACGTTTTGGCGGCCAGGTCATGGACACGATGGGCATCGAAAACTTCATTTCCGTGAAAGCCACCGAAGGACCGAAACTGGTCGCGGCGCTGGAGCAGCATGTGAAGGAATACGACGTTGACGTGATGAACCTGCAGCGCGCAGCAGCGCTGATCCCGGGCGACCTGATTGAGATCAAACTGGCCAGCGGTGCCAGCCTGAAAGCGCGTTCGGTGATTCTGGCGACCGGTGCACGCTGGCGCGAGATGAATGTCCCGGGCGAGCAGGAATACCGCAATCGCGGCGTCGCGTATTGTCCGCATTGCGATGGCCCTCTGTACAAAGGCAAGCGCGTTGCAGTGATCGGTGGCGGTAATTCCGGCGTCGAGGCGGCGATCGACCTCGCCGGGATCGTCAAGCATGTCACGCTGATCGAATACGACAGCCAGCTGCGTGCCGACTCGGTGCTGCAGCGCAAGCTGCACAGTTTGCCAAACGTCACCGTGATCACCAGCGCACAGAGCACGGAAGTATCCGGCGACGGTACACGCGTCAATGGTTTGCACTACACCGATCGCAAGAACGGCACGGCGCACACCGTCGATCTGGAAGGCATTTTCGTGCAGATCGGACTGCTGCCGAATACCGACTGGATCAAGGGTACGGTGGCATTGACCGCGCGTGGCGAGATCGAGATCGATGCCCGCGGCCAGACTTCGGTACCAGGCGTGTTTGCGGCCGGCGATGTGACCAACATCCCGTTCAAGCAGATCATCATCGCCATGGGTGAAGGATCGAAAGCGGCACTCAGCGCCTTCGACCACCTGATCCGCAGCTCGGCGCCAGCCGAAGCAGAGGTCGCTGTCGCCGCGTGAAGCAGGACGGTTGATGCATGAAAAAAGGGACGGCTGATTGCCGTCCCTTTTTTTGTCTGGCGAACCGGTACCGGAACATGCAGGTCAAGCGAACGAATCGTCTCCGTCAAACATGCTGTCATCGCTGGCCACGCTGGTATCAGCGATATCGGTCACATCGCTATCTGCCAGCGGTGTGGCCGCCGGTGTCGATGTCGCCGACGGGGTGCTGCCAACGCTGTCAGCCATCGATGAAAACGGGTTGGCCTGACCGGCTGCCGGAGCGCCCGCATGCGCGGCATCGCCATGATGCCCCATCAAATTGCCGATTCCCTGAAACAAAAACGCGCCACCGGCAACGCCCGCTGCAGTCGCCGCCATGGTGCCCAGAAAATTGCCCCCGCCACCGCCAAAAAAGCCGGCGGCGGCAGGTGCCTGTGCCGTCGCTTGCACGGGTATCGGCATCGCCTGCGCTGGCGCGGAAAAGGCAGGACGGCTATCGACCGACGTGGCTTGCACCTGTGTACTGGCCGTCACCGATCGCCCCCAGGCATTGCTGCCGCCATCGAGAAAACTGCTGGCAGCAGCAGCCGGAGCCACCGGGACAACCAGCGTACGCAGCTCCGCCTCAAGACTGGCAATCCGCTCATTGGCAGCAACGAGTGCCTGATCCTGCAGCAAGGCACGCTGCACCAGAAAATACGGCGCGTCGGGCTGGGCTGCGACTGCATCGGCAATCAACGTCGCTGCCTGCGGATCCCGGGGTGCGCCAGCGACGGCGCGCAACTGACCAAGAAAGTCAGTCAGCATGCGGGTTTCATTGGGACTCATCGTGACTCTCCATCGTGAAAAACAAGGTTCATGGCAGATGGGGCCAGTATCCTTCCGGCACAAGATGACATGGCATCGGAAAAAAATTTCATCGAGAAAACAAGTCAGTTACACTCCGCGAGTATCAGGCGTTGCCAGGCAGCCGCAACCCTGCGATCAAGGCCCCCATCAAGGAGAACGCGCAGTGTTACCCATCATCGCTCATCCGCTGTGCCACGCGGCGGAATCGCCAGCACAAAGTTGCAACGAAACTGGTCGTGGAACCGTTCGATGCTGACAGATTTCAACTGGCCGGTTCCGGCACATTACGACACGCTGTTACTCCCTGTCAGCGCGAACGAGGTCGACGACGAACCGGCCGAACTTACGATGCAGAATGGTCGGTCCCAAGAGGGCATACTGATGCATCTCGATGGCGCCGAAATGTATGTTGAATTTCGTACCCGGCGGTCTGCGTCGAGCGTGCGGATCGGCTTCACCAACCTGAGAATGCTGTGCCTGATCACGCCGGTCGCCATGCACAAGTTGCCGTTATCGGACGACGTCATCGCGACCGGCATCGCGATCGCATCGACACAGCAGAAATGCGTGGTCCACTACCACACCGGTGACCCGCTGATCCTGCAAACAATCAGTCTGGTCGCCAAAGCCTACGGTCTGTTTCTGTACCTCCCCGTGGAGGGAAGTGACAAGGTACTACGCTGCTTCATTCCCGCCGCCGCGATCAAGAATTACGAGATCGGCGACCAGCTCGGAAAAATGCTGGTCGCCGAAAAAATCGTCACCGAAAGCCACCTCAGTGCCGGCCTCGAAAAGCAGGAACAGCTGCGCTCGCAAAAGCTCGGGGATTACCTGAAACAGCAACATATCATCACCCAGGAAAACGTCGAAACGGCGCTGCAAAGCCAGAAAGGCAAGCCGCAATTGCGCCTCGGCGAAGCACTGCTGCAAGAAAACCTGATCACCGAAACACAGTTGGCCGACGCGCTGGCTGCCCAGACGCAAAATCGCAAGGTACCGCTGGGCGATATCCTCATCGAGATGAACATCGTCAGCCTGGATACGATCAAGCGCGTGCTGGCCCAGAAACTGGGTATTCCGTTCGTGACACTGCGTGGCTTCAAGTTTGATCCGGCTCTCACGAAAGCCATCCCGGGTGACTTTGTCCGCAAGTACAAGATGATGCCGCTGTACCAGACCCCGTCGCGCATGGTGGTGGCGATGGAAAATCCGCTGGCCCATCATGCCCTGCAGGAGCTGGCGTTTTACACCAAACTGAAGATCGATCCGGTGATGGCATCGGCCGATGAGCTGCGGACCGTGATTAGCCAGATCTATGGCGCAAAGGGCGATGGCGGCAACATTGCCGAGCTCGTTTATGAACTTGGCGCAGATGAAGTCAAATTCGACACACCAGTCGAAACCATCACCGAGTCGGACAATACGCTGGTCCGGCTGGTCAACAAAATCATCCTCGATGCGAATGACCAGGGCGTCTCCGACATCCACATCGAGAACATGAAAGGCAACCGGCCAACCAGGGTGCGCTTTCGCAAAGATGGTGTGATGCAAGCCTACTCGGAAGTGCCGGCGCAGTTTCGCAATGCACTGGTATCGCGCATCAAGATCATGTGCCGCCTGGACATCTCGGAAAAGCGCCGCTCGCAAGACGGCAAAATGAATTTCGAGCAGTACGGTCCGGCCAGCATCGAGCTGCGGGTATTGACCATCCCGACCACCGAAGGTCTGGAAGATATCGTCATGCGTATTCTGGCGGCGCCCAAGGCCGTCACGATCGAGAGCCTCGGCCTGTCGGAATACGGCATGGAAGGATTAAAAAAACTGGCCCTGAGACCACATGGCTTGCTGTTCGTGTGCGGTCCAACCGGCTCGGGAAAAACCACCACACTGCATTCGCTGCTGAACTTCATCAATACCCCGGAGCGCAAGATCTGGACCGTCGAAGACCCGGTTGAAATTACCCAGGATGGCCTGCGTCAGGTGCAGGTGCAAGCCAAGATCGACTGGACCTTTGCGGCCGTGCTGCGCAGCTTCATGCGAGCCGATCCGGACGTCATTATGGTGGGAGAAACCCGCGATCCCGAGACAGCGAAAACCGTCATTGAAGCGTCACTGACCGGCCATCTGGTGTTCTCGACCATGCACACCAACAGCGCGGCCGAGAGCGTTGTGCGGCTGCTCGATTTCGGACTGGACCCGTTCAACTTCGCCGATGCCTTGCTCGGTGTAGTCGGGCAGCGGTTGGCGCGCAGACTCTGCAATCAATGCAAGACATCCCATGCGGCGTCCGAGGAAGAGCTGGACATGCTGGCCAGCGAATACTGCTTTGAAACGGACCTCGACAAGACCGAGGTCCGGCAGCGCTGGCAGCGGCATTACGGTCGCGACGGTGGCCAGATAGCGCTGTTTTCAGCCAGCGGTTGCGATTCCTGCAATGACACCGGTTACAAGGGACGGCTCGGCGTGCATGAAGTGCTGATCGCCACCGCGGCCGTCAAGAAAAAAATTCATGCTCGCGCCAACGTGCCAGAAATTCTGAAGGTCGCGATGTCGGAAGGCATGATGACGCTGCGTCAGGACGGCATTGAAAAGATTTTTCAGGGGCACACTGACTGGGAGCAAATTCGCACGGTATAAAGTTGTCGTTCGGGCGCCTTCAGCCAAACAGTGCCCTTGATTGATCGCCCCTCGAAACGCTCTATTGTTGCTAAATCAGCCATGAATGTGAACTATTGATAATTCGGGAAAATAGCGGAACTAACAGCTTATGATCACTCCCGTTGGTGGTGTTATTAACAATTAACAACACCCTCAGAGAGTTTCACAAACCTGTTTCATACAACTATTTCTGGCGCTTCGCCCCTACCCGTTTATTGGAGTCACACCATGAAAATTCAAATTCTAATTGCTGGCGTCGCACTGGCAGTTGCGAGCATGGCGTCCCAGGCGGCGACCAACATCGTCACCAACGGCAGCTTCGAAGCGCAGCAGATTTCCAGCGCATGGACCTCGTTGGCCAGCATCAGCGGCTGGACGTCCACCGACAGTTTCGAAATCCAGCGCGGCAGCAATTTCGGTGGCCAGTCGAACTTCAACACCGCAATCGATGGCCAGCAGTACCTGGAACTGAATGGCCGCCAGCTCACCACCGTGTCACAAAACCTGTCGACCACCACCGGTGGACTGTATCAATTGAACTTCCTGTACTCCGGACGGCCCGACCAGATCACCAGCCAGAACAGCAGCATGGACGTACTCTGGAATGGCACCAGCATCGGCAGCGTGTCTGCCGCGGGCAATTCAGGATGGAAGACATTTTCGTTCAGCAATCTGGCTGCCGGCGTCGGTGGCGCTACGCTGTTGTCGTTCCAGTCCACTGGACCGACCGGCCAGCCTAGCTATGGCTCATACCTGGATGGCGTCAGCGTGAGCGCGGTTCCGGAGCCAGGTATCTCGGCGATGATGGTGCTTGGACTGGGCATGATCGCTTTCGCTGGCAGTCGACGCAACAAACAGACCAAGTTTGACGCAGCATAACTAACTGTCCAAGTCACAAAAAAGCCGGATCAGCTGATCCGGCTTTTTTATTGCTGATTTGCGCTGTCAGTCCTTGCCAGCAGCCGTCGTACGCAGCGGCGCCATGCCGAGCACCCGGATCAGGAAGCCCCAGCGATCCGTGACTTCCTCGATCAATTTTCCCGTGGGCTTGCCAGCGCCATGTCCGGCCTTGGTCTCGATACGTATCAGCACCGGCGCCGCGCCACCCTGCGCCGCCTGCTCGGCGGCCGCGAACTTGAAGCTGTGCGCTGGCACCACCCGGTCATCGTGATCGGCCGTGGTCACCAGCGTGGCCGGATAACAGGTACCGGCACGCAAGTTATGCAACGGCGAATACGCATACAGTGCCTTGAACTGCGTAGCGTCATCGGCCGAACCATAGTCCGAGGTCCAGGCCCAGCCGATCGTGAATTTGTGGAAGCGCAGCATGTCCATCACGCCCACCGCTGGCAAGGCCGCACCGAACAGCTCGGGGCGCTGCGTCAGTGCGGCGCCGACCAGCAGCCCGCCATTGCTGCCACCACCGATGGCCAGTTTCGTGGTCGAGGTGACCTTGTTGGCGATCAGCCATTCTGCTGCACCGATGAAGTCATCGAACACGTTCTGCTTTTGCAGCTTGGTGCCGGCCTGATGCCAGCGTTCGCCATATTCACCGCCACCGCGCAGGCTGGCCACGGCATAGACGCCGCCCATTTCCATCCAGGCCAGGTTGGCGACCGAGAACGCCGGTGTCAGCGAAATATTGAAACCGCCATAGCCGTACAGGTAGGTCGGATTGCTGCCATCGAGCGGGATGCCTTTCTTGTGCACGATGAACATCGGCACGCGCGTGCCATCCTTGCTGTTGAAAAAGACCTGGCGGGTTTCGTACTGCGCCGGATCGAATGCAATTGTCGGTTGCCGCACCACGCTGCTGGTGTCCGATGCGATGTCATACCGGTAGATGGTGCTGGGCGTGGTGAAACCGGTGTACGAATAAAAGGTCTCGGCATCGTCCCGCTTGCCACCAAAACCGGCCGCAGTGCCAATGCCGGGCAATGCCAACTCGCGCAGCAATGTGCCATTCAGATCGAACACCTTGACCTGGCTATGCGCATCCTGCAAATAGCTGGCAACCAGCCGGCCACCCGGCGCGCTGGCCGACAACAGCGTTTGCGGCGCCTGCGCGACCAGTTCTTTCCAGTGCGCCGGGGCCGGCTTGCGAATATCGATGGCAACGATGCGACTGCGTGGCGCCGCGTTGTCGGTCACGAACAGGAATACCGGGCCGTTGTTGTCGATGAACGTATAGGCAGCATCAAACCCGTCGAGCAGCGGCAACACCGGATTGCCAGCGTTGGCAAGATCCTTGTAATAGATCCGCGACTTGCGCTCGGTACCTTGCGAGATGGTGATGATGAGGTACTTGCCGTCATCGGTGACCGCGCCACCGAAACCCCAATCCTTGTGGTCCGGCCGGTCATACACCAGCGTGTCATCGGCTTGCGCCGTACCGAGCCGATGAAAGTACAGCTTCTGAAAATAATTGGTATCGGCCAGCTTGGTCGCTTCGTTCGGCGCATCGTAGCGACTGTAGAAAAAGCCCTTGCCGTCTTTGGTCCAGGACGCGCCGGAAAACTTCACCCAGCGCAATTCATCGTCCAGATCCTTGCCGCTGTCGATGTCTCGAATCTTCCAGTTGTTCCAGTCCGAGCCAGACACTGCGGTACCGTAAGCCAGATAGTTGCCATCGGGACTAACGGCCATACCAGCCAGCGCAATCGTGCCATCGGTGGCCAGCGTATTCGGGTCCAGCAACACGCGTGGCGCGGCGTCCAGCGTTGGCATGGTGTACAGCACCGCCTGGTTTTGCAGTCCGTCATTGCGACTGATGAAGTAGCGTCCGCCCTCCTTGAAGGGCACGCTGTAGCGTTCGTAATTCCAGAGTGTCGTCAGGCGCTGGCGTAACGCCGTGCGTTCGGGAATCTGTGCCAGGAACGATTGCGTGAGCTGGTTCTGTGCGCTGATCCAGGCCTGAGTCTGGGGACTGTTGCCGTCTTCCAGCCAGCGATACGGGTCGGCCACCTTGACGCCATGGTAGTCGTCGACCTGCCCGACTTTCTGACTGTCCGGATACGTCAGCCTGTTGTTATCATCCGGACATTGCGCGGCCATGACGCTATTGACCGACATGGCGGCGGCGAGAAGTACTGCGTGCTTGCGTTGCATGGAATGCGTCCATTTGAGGAGTCCGGAAACCGCCTTAGCGGCACTATCGAAAAAAGTCCATCGAAAGGATGGAGGGAGTGGCTGATCAACCGATCTCGCTACTCGATCGACATCATCGGCAGCCAATGCGTACTGGCATCGCCGACGCTGAGGTCAGAGGGACGCAGCGGCCGGACGCGGCGCTCCGGCGGTACCGAATCCGGCGTGATGAACGGGTCCATATCCACATCGTGCAGCGTGCCGGTCAGCTTGTCACCAGCCCACGCCAGTTTGTAATAGACGCCATTGAACGGATTCAGATGCTGCGATGCCGGCTTGGTGCGCATGAACATGAGCGCGTATTCCAGCGGCACCAGATCGGTGGCGCTGATCACCTGCGCCTCGCGGTTGACCGGGAACCAGCATAGTCGCTGTTGCGGGCCGCTCAGACACCGGAACGGTCGCATCGCCAGAAAGTACTCGCCGAACTCGGGCGCGATATCGACCGTGAACGCCGTCTTCTGATGTCCGGCATCGGTAAAGTTCACCGTCCCAATCTGGACGCGTTCGCCGGCAGCATTGCCCAGCACGATTTTTCGGGTACCGGTCATCGATTGGGCGTAGGCCGATCCGGCCACCAGCACGGCGAGGCACAACAGCAGGACTAGCTTGGTCATTCTCATCGCGGTCGTCCTGGTGAAGTAGTAAGCATCAAGCGTCAAGCTGCAAGCAACATGGAAAAATCAGGAAACGACCTGAACACCACGCCAGAAGGCAACGTATCCGGCAATCTGTTTGGCCGCCTCTTTCGGTTCAGGATAGAACCAGGCAGCGTCGCCATTGACCTGGCCATCGACCACCACGTTGTAGTAACTGGCCGCGCCTTTCCAGGGGCAGACGGTGTGCTTGTCGCTCGGCGTCAGGCACTCGGGGCGCACCGCACTGAGCGGAAAATAGACATTGCCTTCGACGACTTCAACATCGGCGGTGGCGGCTTGCGCAATGACTGCGCCATTCCAGGTGGCTGTGGGCATGATGACTCCGGTGGATTCGGTGATTGCTGAAAATACCACAGCCGGACATCGGCTGCTGCCAGTCTCAACCCCACAAGCCCGGCGCAACACTGGCGAGCGCCGAGCTGCATCGCCTCATTTGTTCTCGTACACCCATTGCAGCAGCGCGTCCTGCGCCTCGGCACCCCGTGCGGCATCCGCATGGTTGATCAGGAACGCCACTGCATACTGCCGTCCCGACGCCGCAAACACGTAGCCGGCGATGCTGCGCACATCCTGCAGGCTACCGCTCTTGATATGCGCGTGCCCTGCTACGCCGTCACTGCGCAAGCGCTGCTTCATGGTGCCGTCGTAGCCCACCAGCGGCAGCGAGGCGATGAATTCCGGCATGGTCGGTGAACGGAATGCCGCCACCAGCACCGTCCCCATCGTGCCGGCAGAAATGCGTTCGATACGTGACAGGCCAGCGCCGTTTTCGAGCACCAGTCCGGTCGCGTCGATGTTCTTTGCAGCCAGCCAGCGCAGCACGGCAGACCTGCCGGCGTCGACACTCGCAGGCTGCAGCGAGCCAGTCGTTCCGAGCGTCAGGAATAGCTGGCGGGCCATCACGTTATTGCTGAATTTATTGACATCGCGGATCAGCTCGGGAATCGCCGGCGAATCCCACTGTGTCAGTAGCAGTGCCTCCGGCGTCAGCGTGCCATCTACCACGCTGCCCTCCAGAGTTCCGCCCAGTTCGCTCCAGAGCTGGCGAAACACCAGCTCGAAATAACGGTTGCGAGGCATGTCGTACGGATGCAGTTGCCAGGTCTTCTCACCACAGCCGCTGGCAAACGAGCCGTCAAAACTGGCACGCTCGGCACCGAGTTGCGCCCGCATCGCCTGGCGCCAGTCACCAATACAGTCGCCAGTGGTCAGCTGTGGCGGCCGTGCCGTGTAGGCACCCAGGCCAGGGTCAAACGTCACCTGCACCTGGCCCTGCGCGGCATCCGGCGTGAACCGCACCGCCAGCGCGTGAAAATTGAGCAGCAGGGCATCCGGCGCGACGTTGTATGCCTTCAATGGGTCACCGTCGAACAGCGCCGGATCGACCACGGTGGCGTCGAAAGCGCCACGGTCGAGCACCAGATTGCCGCGGATGACGCGCACGCCCTGTGCCCGGATCTTGCGCAGGAATAGCCAGAAGTTTTCGACCACCAGTTTCGGATCACCGCCACCACGCAGGATCAGGTCACCCAGCAACTGGTCGCCGCGCCGCGTGCCGCGCGTGTAGGCGCGCGTGGCGAACGTGTAGGTCGGACCGAGCAGTTCGAGCGCCGCGTCGGTGGTCAGCAGCTTCATGGTCGAGGCCGGATTGAGGGCCAGTTCGGGATTGAGCGCGAGCACGCTTTTGCCGCTGGCGACATCGATCACCTGCAGCCCGACCGCCGCCGGCGCGATCCCGGCGCGCTTGAGCGCGGCGGCGACAGGCACCGGCAGAGCGGCATGGGCTGCACTGGCAAGCAACAAAGCGAGTAGCACTAGTTGGAGTCTCATCGGAATTCGCATAGCATTGGAACCAATTCGCCATAGTAATGTGACGACCGATTATCCCATGCGCGACTACCCGTCATATCAAGGAACACCTATGCCTTCTGCCAAACTCGCCACGGATGACATGCTGGCGCTGGACAACCAGTTTTGCTTCGCGTTGTACTCCGCTTCACTGGCGATGACCAAGACCTATAAACCCTTCCTGGAAAAACTCGGCATCACCTACCCGCAATATCTGGTAATGCTGGTGCTCTGGCAAAAGGACAATGTCCTGGTCAAGGACATCGGTGAAAAACTGTTCCTCGACTCCGGCACGCTGACACCCTTGCTCAAGCGACTGGAAGTGCTGTCGCTGGTACTGAGGTCACGTGACGAGATCGATGAGCGTCAGGTCCGCATCACGCTGACCCGCGAAGGCAAACTGCTCAAGCGCAAGGCACAGGCCATCCCGCAACAAATCCTCTGTGCCAGCGGACAGACGCCAAAAACCCTGGTGGACATGCGTTCGCAACTGATGCTGATCCGGGACGATCTGGTACGCAGCAACGAATGATGCCAGCAAGGCCATCAACAACATTGATCAAAATTAAATTGCACACAATCTAATTGCGCGTTAGACTCAGACACGCCATCGAAAAAGATGCCTCCTGAAGCACCAACACCATCCTATTGGAACCACCATGCAAATCATCTACACAGCAGAAGCCACTACCACCGGCGGTCGTGACGGCCGTTCGATCAGCAGCGACAAACAGCTCGACGTCAAACTGACCACACCACAAGCAATGGGCGGCAGCGGCGGTGACGGCACCAATCCCGAGCAGCTGTTCGCGGCGGGTTACTCGGCCTGTTTCATCGGCGCGATGAAGTTTGTCGGTGCAGCAACCAAGGTCGCCGTGCCAGCCGACACATCGGTCCATGCCGAAGTCGGTATCGGCCCGAACGACAAGGGTGGTTTCGGCATTGCCGTGACGCTGAACATCGCACTTCCGGGCATGGACAAGGACGTAGCGCAAACTCTGGTCAACAAGGCACATGAAGTGTGCCCGTACTCGAACGCTACCCGTGGCAATGTGGATGTGAAGATCGTGTTGGTTTGATGCTGGCTTGACCGCAACAACGAACGGCCGCCTCCGGAGTCATCTCCGGCGGCGGCCGTTTTTTATTGGAAGAACTGAGTGTACGTTGGCCTTACGCCGAATCGTTTCTTCCTCAGATGGCTGAACAAGCGAACTGCCAAGCACCGACCGAATTTCATGACCAATTGCGGCTAATTGCCGCTGGTCGCAGCAGAAGGTCTACTGCCGCAACGCCCAGATTCGTAGCGCGGCGTGAATGTCCAGACTGCGTTGAGCAAGTGCGCCCTCGCCCAGCAAGGCATGGATGGACTCCAGTCTCTGGCGAAAAGTGTTGATGTGAATCTTGAGGTCGAGGGCGACGGAGCGGGCGTTGTGTCCGGCGTCCAGAAACACCAGCAGCGTTTTACAAAGCTCGGCCTTGCGGGCGTCAGTGCCAGGATGCAGTTTGCCGAGCACCGACGCCAGGAATGCATCGATTTCCTCGCGTGATTTTCCGGCAAACAGCATTGAATACAAGGACAGCTCGGATTCGTTGAAGATGGAACCGCTGCGGCCAAGCGCGGGCAGCACGGCCAGACAGCGTGACAGCGTCTGATAGGTCGCCGGCATGTCGGATGCATGCGCAACCGGTTTCGAGACCACTCCGGTAACCACCTCACTCTTGTTTTCTGAAAGAAAACGCCATACTGCCTGTCGCAAATCCGTCCTGGTCGCGCTTGACGCGACAAAGATCAGCGCGCCGTCGATCTCGTCGAACAGGATATCGGCCAGATAGGGCGCGGCGCGCATCCGGCTCAGGATGTAGCCGAGATCGCCCTGCTCCACATTCAGCAGCAGCATGTACATCGATTTCGATAGATCAAATCCATGGTTCGCTGCGCGCTGAGCAAGCCGCACGGCGTTGTCCTGGGTGTAATTGAGGAGATCGCGCAAGATGACCGGCAGATCACGCCGGGCCGCAATCCCGGATTTATCCTCGGAAAGCAGCACGACGCCAGTCACCATGGAGCTGCGCTCGAAGATGCGAACGGCGACATCGTTCAACTCCTTGTCCGTATAAATGACCAATCCGCCCAGCAGACCTCGCCCGCCGATCACCGCCGACACGCGACAAACCTGATGATCGGTGACGAACGCCGGCACTGATTTCCCCAGCACCCTGCTTTCACCCAATGCTGCATGAATCTTGTCCGATATGGCGTACGAATCACCGCTCCGCTCGACCGCATCGCCGATCACCGCGCCCACTGCAAACAGCTCCTGCTCTCCCTGATCCAGAACCACAACGCGCCCATCCAGCATGGCAGACACCATCTCGCAGATTTCTTTCAATCCGCCGCCACGCGCAACCAGCGACGTCAGCCGCTCATGCGCTTCCGCAGCAATGTGGGTATCCGCACGCTGCTTCTCGAGGTCGCGATTGGCTGCACTGGCCTGCCGCAGTGCGTTCTGGGCTTGCTCGAAGAGCCGCGCATTTTCAATGGCGACTGCAGCATGGGCCGCCAAACTGGAGAGTATTGACATTTCCCATGTCTGATAAGCACGGACATAGCGATTCCCGACAAACAGGACGCCGTTCACACTGGAACCGGCCAGCAGTGGCACACCCAGTATCGAGCGGATGTCTTCCTCGGTTACCGCCGAATCGATCAGCTTGGTATGGGCAAAGCGGCTATCTGTTTCGTAATCCGACGAACAATACGGAGACCGATTGCGCGCGACAAAGCCGCAGATGCCGACCGCGCTGGGGACCCGGATTTTCCTGAAATTTTCCGAGAATGAGCCGTCGGACGCGCGGACATAAAAATCGCCTTGCTCGTCATCATAGACAGACAGGTATCCGATATCGCAGCCGAGCAACTTGCGAGCGCGATGGACGATCGCCTGCAGCACCTGATCGATATCGCGCAGCGCCGTCAGGTCCTGGGCAGTCTCGATCAGGGCCAGCAAGCCACGTTCGCGATGAAGATGCTGTTCCAGACGATCCTTGATGGCGATCGCCTTATGCACGCTATCGATCAACATGGCTTTCGACGGGTCGTCGGGCATCGCCTCGATGTTGGCGAGGGTCCGCACCAGGTCGTCTTTGGCCCCGTCCTGATGCAGCAACGTGACCAGTCCATGCTCGACACCAGCCCGGGAAATTGGACCCTCCAGCTCGCCGATTTGGGTCATGGTCGACCGGACGCTGTACACGTGTGCAGGTAATTGAAATGGGCGCGCTCATTCCGCAGCGCAGCATCAATATGGCTTTGACACATACATTTCTCTCTGACAGCTTGTTGTTTGGACTGCAGCATTTTCCGTCGACCTTATTTTTCAAGGCACTGAATTTTAATGATTTTTTTATGACAATTGAGATGAATGGCAAGAACTCAGATTCTCTCGGCGATCGGCCCGAAGGCAATTTCAAGAAACTTTATACACAAAATAGTCCTGTTTATGTGTTTTAAATACATATAAAACACGATGTGGTCTTCCTAAAATGTTGACATCGCATTGCGGGCGCGAGCCCAATCCCTCTACCACCCGGAAACACTATGAAAATCGATTCCCGACTGCCAAATTTTCGCGCCCTGGACCCCGCAGCTCGCCTGGACCAGATTGTTGCCAAGGTCGGCCTGACGCCGGATGAGCGCGCCCTGATTGCTGAGCCCAACGCACTGCCGCTCGAGGTGGCCAACGGCATGGTCGAGAACGTCATCGGCAAGTTCGAGTTGCCGTACTCGATCGCCGGTTACTTCCATCTCAATGGCCGCGACGTCCTGGTGCCGATGGTGGTGGAAGAGCCATCGGTGGTGGCGGCCGCTTCGTTCATGGCAAAAATCATTCGCCAAGCCGGTGGCTTTCAGACTTCCAGCAGCGGCCCGTTGATGCGGGCGCAAGTACAGATCATGGGATTGACCGACCCCTATGGCGCGCGCCATGCGGTCCTGAATCACAGAGAGGAATTGATCGCGATAGCGAATTCTCGCGACAAGGTGCTGATTGGTCTGGGTGGCGGCTGCAAGGATATCGAAGTCCATGTGTTCGAGGCAACCCCGCGCGGCGCAATGGTCGTGGTGCACCTGATCGTGGATGTACGCGATGCAATGGGAGCCAACACCGTCAACACGATGGCAGAGGCTGTCGCAGGCCGGATCGAGGCCATTACCGGCGGCAAGGTGCGGCTGCGTATCCTGTCCAACCTGGCAGATCTGCGACTGGCGCGCGCTCGCGTGCAAATTCCACCCGCCTTGCTCAAGACCGAAAACTACAGCGCTGATGAAGTCATGAATGGCATCGTCGATGCCTATACCTTTGCCGCGGTCGACCCATACCGTGCCGCCACGCACAACAAAGGCATCATGAACGGGATTGACCCGGTGATTGTCGCCACCGGCAACGACTGGCGCGCAGTTGAAGCAGGTGCCCACGCCTACGCTTCGCGCAATGGCCGCTACACATCGCTGACAACCTGGGAAATTTCGCAAAAAGGTGATCTGGTGGGCACCATCGAGATGCCGATGCCGGTCGGACTGGTGGGCGGCGCCACCAAGACCCATCCTCTGGCGCGCCTGTCACTGAAAATCATGCAACTCAAGTCGGCGCAGGAACTGGCCGAAATCGCCGTCGCCGTCGGCCTGGCGCAGAACATGGGAGCACTGCGCGCCCTGGCTACCGAAGGCATACAACGCGGCCACATGGCGCTGCATGCCCGCAACATTGCCATCGTGGCCGGTGCCACCGGCGCGGACATCGACCGGGTTGCGCGTGCAATGGTCGCGGCACACGACGTGCGCGCCGACTACGCTGCCGAATTACTCAGGAAACCATCCTGAGTGCAATGCGGCACACGACCACGCCAATGCCCGTGCCGCAAAAAAGGCAGAGGCTGCAGCCAGGGAATACGCAATGGCATGAATCAAACAGCAGAACAACCAAACTATAAATAACTGGTGACTTCCACCAGAAACATGGAGACGAATCATGAAGAAAAATTCCCTGAATACTATTTCAGCAGCGATCCTCATCTTGTGCGCGCTGAGCGGCAATGCGCTGGCCCAGGGCACGACCGATCAGCCGATCCGTATCGGCTTCATCACCGACATGTCCGGACCGTATGCCGATACCGACGGTAGCGGCGGGCTGGAAGCAATCCGCATGGCGGTGGACGATGCGGGCGGCAAGGTACTGGGAAGAAAGATCGAGATCCTCTCCGCCGACCATCAGAACAAGGCCGATACGGCTGCGGCAAAAGCACGCGAGTGGGTCGACCTGCACAACGTGAAACTGCTGATCGGCGGCGCAAACTCGGCGGCCGGACTGGCCATCAATAAAATCATGGCCGACAAGAAACAGGTGTACATCAATGTCGGCGCAGCGTCAGCCAAACTGACCAACGAGGAGTGCACGCCCTACACGGTGCACTATGAATACGACACCGTCGCGCTGGCCCGTGGCACCGGTTCCGAAGTGGTCAAACAAGGCGGCAAGTCCTGGTTCTTCCTGGTGGCCGACTATGCGTTCGGCCACTCGCTGTTTGCCGACACGTCTGACGTGATCAAGGCCAGCGGCGGCACCGTCGTCGGCTCGGTGAAACACCCGCCAACCGCGAACGACATGTCTTCCTACATCCTGCAGGCGCAGGCATCCAAGGCCCAGGTTCTCGGCCTGGCCAACGCCGGCGCCGACACCATCAACTCCATCAAAGGTGCGCGCGACTTCGGCTTGACCAAGAACATGAGATTGGCCGGCCTGCTCATGGTGATCAACGACATCCATGGCCTTGGCCTGCCGGTCGCGCAAGGTCTGGTCATGACGGACAGCTGGTACTGGGACAAGGACGAGCCGTCGCGCAAGTTCGCCAATCGCTTTTTTGCGAAATTCAAGCGGATGCCGAGTACGCACCAGGCTGCGGATTATTCGGCAGCCTCGACCTATCTGAAAGCGGTCGCGAATGCGAAGACCGACAACGCAGACGAGGTGATGGCCGAACTGAAGAAAATGAAACTGGATGATTTTTATAGCAAAGGCTATATCCGCGCCGATGGCCGGTATATCCACGATATGTATCTGATGCAGGTAAAGACCCCGGAGGAATCGAAGAAGCCCTGGGATTACCTCAAGATCATCGCCACCATTCCAGGCGAAGAAGCATTTACCAAAGTTGCCGATTCGAAGTGCTATCTGCTGAAGAAATAGGCAGTCGATGAGGACCTCCGACGGAGGTTCTCTTGTCATTGCCCGATCCGGCTTGTCGTCCGGCGTCATCGCAAAGTGGCGCGGATGCCGGCCTCATCGTGTACAGCGAACGCACGCTGGCGCGCCTGAATGACCGTGCGATGGCAGCGAATGACCGTACGATGGAAAAAGCACTGGAAATCACGAACCTGCATGCCCGGTATGGCGCGTCGCCTATCCTGCGTGACGCAAATTAAGCTGCGAACGATCACTTCCCCAAAAGTCTTTCTCACCATCGCTGCTTGAAAAACAAGGATGTCGCCCATATACTTAGCACTCGTCGGGAGAGAGTGCTAACAACTGTCCCCGGCCTTCCACTTTTCTGGTGCGGTAATGCTGCGCAGTGAAGTTATCTTTGCAGCAGTCTTGCCGCAAAACAATCGTAATCTACTGAATTTTAAGGAGTTTTCATGAACCTTCGTCCTTTGCACGATCGCGTCATCGTCAAGCGCCTCGACCAGGAAACAAAAACTGCGTCCGGCCTCATCATTCCTGAAGCAGCCGCCGAAAAACCGGACCAGGGCGAAGTACTCGCCGTCGGTAACGGCAAGATCCTGGAAGATGGCAAAGTCCGCCCACTGGATGTCAAGGTTGGCGATCGCGTTTTGTTCGGCAAATATTCGGGCCAGGCTGTCAAGGTCGACGGCGACGAATTGCTGGTCATGCGCGAAGAAGACATCATGGCAATCGTTCAAAAGTGATGCCACTGACCAGCCCGAGGCTGGTCACACTGGTGTCCGGCGCTGCGGCGGCAAGCCCGCACAGCGCACTTTCAACTGAATTCAAGGAGCTATAAACATGGCAGCTAAAGAAGTTATTTTCGGCGACGCCGCCCGTGCACGCATGGTCGAAGGCGTCAACATTCTGGCCAACGCAGTCAAGGTCACCCTGGGCCCTAAAGGCCGTAACGTCGTGCTGGAGCGCTCGTTCGGCGCCCCGACCGTGACCAAGGATGGTGTCTCGGTCGCCAAGGAAATCGAACTCAAAGACAAGCTCATGAACATGGGCGCGCAAATGGTCAAGGAAGTTGCTTCCCGTACCAGCGACAACGCCGGCGACGGCACCACCACAGCCACCGTGCTGGCCCAGGCAATTGTCCGCGAAGGCATGAAGTTCGTTGCCGCCGGCATGAACCCGATGGACCTGAAGCGCGGTATCGACAAAGCGGTTGCAGCGACCGTCGAAGAACTGGCCAAGATCGCCAAGCCATGCACCACCACCAAAGAAATCGCGCAAGTTGGCGCGATTTCGGCGAACTCGGATTACTCGATCGGCGAGCGTATCGCTGAAGCGATGGAAAAAGTCGGCAAGGAAGGCGTCATCACTGTTGAAGACGGCAAATCCCTGAACGACGAACTCGACATCGTTGAAGGCATGCAGTTCGACCGCGGCTACCTGTCGCCGTACTTCATCAACAATCCAGAGAAGCAGACCGCGACGCTGGACAATCCGTTCATCCTGCTGTGCGACAAAAAAATCTCCAACATCCGTGATCTTCTTCCGGTACTGGAGCAAGTCGCCAAGGCTGGCCGTCCACTGCTGATCATCGCAGAAGACATCGAAGGCGAAGCGCTGGCAACTCTGGTTGTCAACAACATCCGCGGCATCCTGAAGACCTGCGCTGTCAAGGCACCAGGTTTTGGCGATCGTCGTAAAGCCATGCTCGAAGACATCGCTATCCTGACCGGTGGTCAAGTCATCGCTGAAGAAGTTGGCCTGACACTGGAAAAGATCACGCTGGAAGATCTGGGCCAGGCCAAGCGTATCGAAATCGGCAAGGAAAACACCACCATCATCGACGGCGCTGGCCAGGCTGTTGCGATCGAAGCGCGCGTCAAGCAAGTGCGTGTCCAGATCGAAGAAGCGACCTCGGACTACGATCGTGAAAAGCTGCAGGAGCGCGTTGCCAAACTGGCCGGCGGTGTTGCAGTGATCAAGGTTGGCGCTGCCACCGAAGTCGAAATGAAAGAAAAGAAAGCCCGCGTCGAAGATGCACTGCACGCTACCCGCGCTGCCGTGGAAGAAGGCATTGTTCCTGGCGGCGGCGTTGCCCTGCTGCGCGCACGTGCCAACATCAACGTCAAGGGTGACAATCCTGACCAGGAAGCCGGTATCAAGATTGTCCTGCGTGCGATGGAAGAGCCACTGCGCATGATCGTGCAAAACGCCGGCGAAGAAGCCTCCGTCGTGGTTGCACGCGTGCTCGAAGGTACGGGTAACTTCGGTTACAACGCCGCCAACGGCACCTACGGTGACATGGTCGAAATGGGTGTGTTGGACCCAGCCAAAGTGACCCGTTCGGCACTGCAAAATGCAGCCTCGATCGCGTCGCTGATGCTGACGACCGATTGCATGGTTTGCGAACTGGCCGAAGACAAGCCAGCCGGTGGCATGGGCGGCGGCATGGGTGGTATGGGCGGCATGGGTGGCATGGACGGCATGATGTAATGTCGACCGGCAGGGACGGCGTTGCAACTAACGCCAATCCTGCCACGCAAGAAGTTAAAAAGCCTGCAAGGTGGCCACCTTGCAGGCTTTTTTTATTGTGCGACGCGTCTTGCCGGCATCAACGGATGCTGCAGCGCTCCGGCGAGAATTCAGTTCCGGTAGTTATCCGACACAGGCTCCACCAGCGCTGCCTTGGCAGCCGCTTTCGCTTCCTGCGCCGCCTGATACTCGGCCAGCAGCACCGCACGCGTCTCCGGCGTCTCCAGCGAAATTCGTCCCAGTGCGCCACTGCGATAATCCTGCAGCAAGGTATGCGCCGCCTTTTCCAGATCGACGCCCTTGCCCTTGAGTTTGAAACCCCGGCGCAAGGCGACGGCTTCAACGATCCCGACCCCATCCATGCCTTCCGGCTTGACGCCATAGCGGGCCGCCAGCAATTCGGGATAGCGCACCAGCAGCGCATCCCCAAGGAAGGTCGCGACTTCTTCTTCGATCAAGGCATTGCTGCCGATGGCATGGCTGGCTGCCAGCATCAGGCCGTCGCTGGGATGCTGGATTTTCGGCCAGAGCATGCCGGGGGTATCGGTGAGCACCATGTTATTGCCGAGGTACAGGCGTTGCTGCATCTTGGTCACGGCCGGTTCGTCCCCGACCTTGGCCACGCGCTTTTTCAGCAGCGCATTCATCAGCGTGGATTTGCCAACGTTGGGAATGCCCATGATCATAATGCGCAGCGGCTTCAGGGCGGTACCACGGTGCGGTGCGATCTTCAGGCACAGCGCAGGAATTTTTGCGACATCGGCCGGCAGCTTGCAACTGAGCGCGACTGCGTGGACATCCGGCTGGCGGTTGTAGTAGGCGATCCAGGCAGCCGTCGCGGCCGGGTCGGCGATGTCACTTTTGTTGAGGATTTTCAGGCACGGGCGCTGGCGCTCGCCGCGCAGGGTCTCGATCATCGGATTGCAGCTGGCCTGCGGCAAACGGGCGTCCAGCACCTCGATCACCATGTCGACCTTTTCCATGGCTTCCGCCGCCTTCTTGCGGGCGGCATTCATATGACCTGGGTACCATTGTATGGACATTGCGGATTTCATCCTGAGAAAAGCAGGTCGCCATTCTACCTGCAGCAGCCGCTCAGGACGGTGCGATGACCGCAAAAGGCTCAGACTGTCAGCACTGCGTCAGCGCGTGCCCGGATCAGTTTCGCCCCGGTACCGATCGGCCTGACCGGATTCCAGCGCGGGATCAAAGACCACGCTACGGGAACGTCCCAGCGACTTGGCCTGATACAGGGCCAGGTCGGCACGTCGCAACAGATCGGCCATGGTGTTGCCATGCCCCGGAGGAATCGCAATACCGACAGAAATACGCAGATCCAGTGCCACGGAGTTGACCTCGAATGGCGGTGCCACCGCCTGATGCAAGCGCTCTGCCACGAACATCGCCAGATCCGGCGTCGGCTCCTGCAACTGCAACAGCAGCAGGAATTCATCACCACCCAATCGGGACAGCAAGTCGAATTCCCGAATCACCGATTCCAGCCGGCTACTCAGTTGCTGCAACACCTGATCGCCGGCTGCGTGCCCGTGGGTATCGTTGATCTCTTTGAAATAATCCAGATCAACCAGCATCAACACCGCGTTGGTTTCGCCCAGCTCAAGCCGGCGAGACACCTCGTCCTCCATCGCGCGGCGATTGTACAGCCCGGTCAGCGAGTCATGGTGCGCCCGCCAATGCAGTTTCTTTTGCAATACCAGACTGGTCTGACGGTGATTCATGTCACCCAGGATGTGCAGCAATTCTTCCAGTGCCTCGCCGTCGGCTTGCTGCCACGGCTGTGACTGACCCTGGACCGACTCCAGCCACTCTGCAAACGAGCTGCGCGGCTCAAGGCGTCGGGTGCCATCCGGCAGTGACACGAGCAGTTTGTTCGGATCGCCACCCCAGCGGACTTGCCGCACCACTTCCTGGCGTGTCAGGAAACAGAATATCGCGTCTTGTTGCGGACCTTGCGCCAGCATCAGGCCGGCAACATCCAATGACATCCTGAATGGTTGCTTTTCCGTCACCAGCAGGTCGTCCCGGCTTGTCACCGTCGCCATGTTCAAGACCGGACCAAGGCGGGTCGCCACCTCGTCGAGCAAGGTTTTTGCCGTTGCGCCACGCGTATCCGGTCCACCGACGTAATCGACATTACCGATGCGTACGCCGAATCCGGTAGCTTCGAACACCGTCAGTAGCTCCGGCAGCGCGTCGTCGAGCGCCGTCGCTATCTGTGCACCCGCCACCAGCGCCAGACGCAGCCGATTGAATACATCAATGAATTCCAGACGGTGCTGCAGGGCCGCAATCTGGTTCAGTGCCAGGATGCGCATGCCGGTCACTTCGGCAATCAGTTCGCAGACTTCGCGCAAGCCTTCTCTGGCCAGTTGCGGCAAGCCCTTCGGCGCGTGGTGATGACAGGCGATCAATCCCCACAGCTTGCCGTCGCACACGATCGACAAGGTCAGCGTTGCCCGCACACCCATGTTACGCAGATAAGTCAGATGCACCTCCGACATGCTGCGTAACAGGCAGTGGCTCTGGTCAAGCGGACCGCCGTCAGGCAGCAGCGCAGGCACCAGCGTATCCGGCACCGCCTCGACATCGACCAGCACACGCAACCGGTTTGCCAGATACAACGCCCGTGCCTGACTCGGAATATCGGTTACGGGGAAACGCAAGCCCATGAACCTGGCTTCGCACTCGCCAGAGGTGTTTTCAGCCACGACTTCGCCACTGCCATCAGGCAAAAAGCGATACATCATGACCCGGTCGAAACCACTGACTTGCTGTACCACCTCGGCACAAACCGCGAAAAAAGAATCGAGCTGATTGGTTTCGCGCAAGCGGGCAATCACAGCCGTGATGTCGGGAAACGGATGACCGGGAGGCTCATCGGTCGCTGCTGCGTGCGGCAACCACTCCAGCACGAGCATGGCGCCGGATCGATGTACCAGGCATTCCCCAGACGCTGCCATTGACAATGCCGGTTCGGAACCAGTGCGCTCGAAACGGGGGCGCCAGGAGCGAACCACAGGGTGGGAAGCCGGCAGCAAGTCGGTCGTCAGCGCAGCGCTGGTGTCGATGCCCTCAATCCAGTCAGAGACCCGTGAACCGATCAGCGCCGACGCTGCCGGCAAGCCCGGCCAGTGGCGTGCCATGCCGCTGGACAGCTGGACGATGCGTTCACTGGCAGGGTCGACCACCATCAGGAATCCGTATCCCTGTACCGCACCCAGCAAATGGATTTTTTCTTGGGCGCAGGTTTTTTCCAGCTCTGCGGACATCGTGGGTGAAATCGGAATGAGGTCGGGCTGGTTCAATGTCGATACCTTCGGGGCGGAGTCGAACTGCATTGCGCGGCATGAGTCTGGTACGCCGGCGACGGTACGGCGACCGATCGCCGTGATATTACTGCGTCGCGACGATCAATCGATCTCCGCCAGCACCTTCAGATGCGCGACCACGCTGCGTCCGAGCGCCGACAGGTTATATCCCCCTTCCAGGCAACTGACGATACGGCCCTGTGCATATTGCCGCGCAATGTCCATCACTTGCCGGGTAATCCAGGCATAGTCGGCCTCGACCAATCCCATCTGCCCGAGATCATCTTCGCGATGCGCATCGAAACCAGCCGAGATGAAGAGCATCTGGGGTTGGTGGGCATGCAGCGCGGGCAGCCATTTTTCGGTGACGACTTTGCGTACTGCTTCGCCACCGCTGAAGGCTGGCACCGCCACGTTGACCATGTTGTGCAAGCCCGTCTTGCTGCCGGGGTCTTCACAAAATGGATAAAGGGCATCTTGAAAAAAACTGACCATGAGCACGCGCGGATCATCGCGAAATGCGTCATGCGTGCCGTTGCCATGATGAACGTCGAAATCGACAATGGCGACCCGGGCCAGCCCATGAAATTCCAGCGCGCGGTGGGCGGCAATCGCGACATTGTTGAACAGGCAGAACCCCATCGGCGCGCCGGGCGTTGCGTGATGTCCCGGCGGGCGGATCGAACAGAACGCATTGTCGAGTTCGCCGGCCATCACCGCATCCGTCGCTGCCACGGCGGCCCCGGCCGATCGCAAGGCAGCGGTATAGCTATACGCATTGAGCGACGTGTCCGGATCGATCGGATACAGATGCTCGGCACCTTCTGCCGGAACATTCTCGGCAACCAGTGCAATGGCTTGCGGCGTGTGTACGGTTTCCAGCATGGCCACCGTGGCCAGCGGCGCCTCGCGATGTTCAAGCAAGATGTCGATACGACTGGCAATGAGCTGGTCGTCGATCGCCTGCAAACGTGCTGGTGACTCCGGATGCCATGACCCCATGTCATGGCGCTTGCAATCGGAATGGGTAAAAAATCCTGTGCTCATAGGCTCTCGACGGTTGCGGCATTGCACTGGCGGACAAGTTCCAGCAGGCAATGCCTTGCGTTCTCGAATAGAATCAATCGGTCGTCTCCCCGGCTGACTTCGCCGGTTGGTTAGTGTAACCAACATTGCATGACAAAAACCGTATAGCCACCCACTCTCGCCAATAGACCCATGCTTTCAAACATTCACGCAGTGGCAAACCAGATCAACCAGATCGTGGTCGGCAAAGAGCACCAGGTGCGGCAGGCGCTCGTCTGCCTGCTGGCTGGCGGCCACCTGCTGATCGAAGACGTGCCGGGGGTCGGCAAGACCACGCTGGCCCATGCGCTGGCGATCTCGCTCGGGTTACGTTTCAACCGGGTCCAGTTCACCAGCGATTTGCTGCCAGCCGACGTCATCGGCGTCTCGATCTTTGATCGCGACAGCAGCACGTTCGTATTTCATCCGGGACCGATCTTCACGCAAGTGCTGCTGGGTGACGAGATCAATCGCGCCACGCCAAAAACCCAGTCGGCGTTGCTGGAGGCGATGGAAGAGCGCCAGGTGACGTCCGATGGCGTGACGCGCGACCTGCCGCAACCTTTCTTTGTGATCGCCACACAGAATCCGGGACACCAGATCGGCACGTTCCAGTTACCGGAGTCGCAGCTGGATCGCTTCCTGATGTGTTTGTCGCTGGGCTACCCCGATGCCGCGGCCGAACGTGCGCTGCTGATGGGCGACGACCGGCGCACCCTCCTCAAAGGCCTGCGCGCCGCGATGCAACCGGAGGAACTGCTCGCGGCCCGCGCCACGCTGGCGCAGATCCACACGTCCGACAAATTGATCGACTATGTGCAGGCGCTGGTGCTGGCCTCGCGCCAGAACGGCATGTTCCATGAAGGAATGAGCCCGCGCGCCGCAATCGCCCTGCTGCAGGCGGCACGTGCCTGGGCCGCGCTCGAAGGCCGCAATCATGTGATTCCCGAAGACGTGCAGGCGGTGCTGGTGCCCGTGATCGCCCACCGCTTGCGCCCGCTCAAATCCAGTAGTGCTTCAGCATTGGCGAGCCGCGACCTGGTCGCGCAGATGATGAAATCCGTCGCTGTCTGAGGTAGCCGGCATGACGCAAGAACGACTACCCGCACGCCTGCGCAACTGGTTCGCCAGGTCGATCGACCGCTGGCTGTTCCGGCTCGGCGGACCGGAGTCCGGCGAAGTCTTTCTGAACCAGCGTCGGGTCTTCATCGTACCCACCGGCGCCGGCTGGGGATTTGGCATCATGCTGGTGCTGCTGTTTGTCGGCTCGGTGAACTACAACCTGAACCTCGGCTTTGTGTTCACGTTTCTGATCGCCTCTTGCGCCGTGGTCGACATGCACCTGACCTTTCGCAATCTGGCCCATCTGTATCTGGCCGCTGGCCGTGCGGTCCCGGTGTTTTGCGGTGACGCCGCGCACTTCGAACTGCAGGTAATCAATCGCCGCAAACATGACCGCTATGCGATCTGGCTGGTGTTCCAGGGCGTTGACGACCCGGCGCCGGAGCAGGCCATCGATGTCGCGGCGCAGGCCAGCAGCAGCATCACGCTGAGTGTCGCCAGCACCACGCGCGGGTGGCTGCAGGCGCCGCGCGTCCGGCTGACCACGCGCTTCCCGCTGGGACTGCTGCGCGCCTGGAGTTACTGGCAACCGGACCTGCAGGTATTGGTCTATCCGCATCCCGAAGAATTCGCACCGCCACTGCCTATGCAGGCCGGCAATGTCGCACAAGGCCGTGGCTCGGCGGGGCAAGATGATTTTGCCGGCATTCGTGCTTACCAGCCGGGCGACTCGATGCGCCAGCTGGCGTGGCGCCAGATCGCCCGGGTCGACCTGGCGCTGGGTGGCAAGCTGGTGACCAAGCATTTCGAAGGCGGTGCGGCCAGCGAACTGACCATCGATTTCGCCGCCTTGCCGCGGGTCATGGATACCGAACTGAAATTGTCGCGCATGACGCGCTGGGTGCTCGATGCCGAGGCACGCGGGCTGCCGTACGCGTTCCGGCTCGGCGCCCTATACCTGCCACCAGCAAACGGCCCGACCCAGCAAGCTGCCTGCCTGCGTGCGATGGCAGAATTCGGATTGCCATGAACAACCCGACCTCGCTACGACAGCTTCTGATCCGACCGATGTCACGTGACAAGGCCGACATGCTGACGCTGATGAGTGCGTGCCTGCTGGTGCTGATACCGCATTTTTTCCATTTGCCGGGCTGGATTTCGGCTGGTGTGCTGGTGCTGATGGGATGGCGTGGCGGAATTACCTTTGCCGGCAAGCACCTGCCACCACGCTGGCTGCTGCTGCCGGTGGCGGCAGTGGCCATGACGGGGATCTACCTCGCGTACCGTACCTTTCTGGGACGCGACGCCGGTGTCGCGATGCTGACCTTGCTGCTGGTCCTGAAGCTGCTGGAAATGCACGCCCGACGCGACCTGTTCGTGGTGCTGTTCCTGAGCTTCTTTTTGCTGCTGACGAATTTCTTTTATTCGCAGAGTCTGCTGACTGCCCTGTTGATGGCGATGGCGGTACTGGCGCTGCTGACCGCGCAACTGTCGTTTCAATATACCGGCAACGTGCCACCGCTGAAAAAAAGGCTGCGCTTTGCCACGCTGATCGTCGGGCTGGCCACACCGCTGATGCTGATCCTGTTCCTGCTGTTTCCGCGTATTCAGGGACCGTTATGGGGCTTGCCGGGTGATGCCACAGGCGGGCGCACCGGCCTGTCGGAGTCCATGACGCCGGGGACGATTTCATCATTGGCGCAGTCCGACGAGATCGCCTTCCGGGTGCGCTTTCTGGACCCGGTTCCTGCCCAGGCCAGCCTGTACTGGCGCGCTGCGGTGCTGGGTAGTTTCGATGGCCGCAGCTGGACCCAGTATCCGCAAACACCAATGGCGCCAGGCAACGTGCTAGCGGTGGCTGGCAGCAAACCGACGCGCTATCAGGTCACGCTGGAGCCGCACGGACGCCGCTGGCTGTTTGCCCTGGAGTCGCCGCTGGAGCCACCGGTATTGAGCGGCAATAGCGCCTATCTGGCCAACGATTTCCAGTTGATGGCAAGCCAGCGCATCGGCAACCGCCTGCGCTACGAAGTCACCTCATGGACCGATTTCCGTCTGCAGCCCGGCCCCATGCAGCCAGCGCTGGCCGACGACATCGACCGCGCGCTGCAGCGTCCGGCTGGCTACAATCCGGCGACCGCCCGGTTCGCCCGACAACTGCTGGCGACCTCCAGCGACAGCGCCGAACTGATCCGGCTGGTGCTGGCGTACTTCCGGCGCGAGCCTTTCAGCTACACGCTGGAGCCGCCGCTACTCGGGCGCAATTCAGTCGATGATTTCCTGTTTGTGAGCCGCGCCGGGTTTTGCGAACATTACGCCGCTGCGTTTGTGGTTCTGATGCGCGAACTGGGCATTCCGGCCCGGGTAGTCACTGGCTATCAGGGCGGCGAAATCAATCCGCGCGATGGTTACATGGAGGTTCGCCAGAGCGATGCCCACGCCTGGGCCGAAGTCTGGCTGGAGCAACGCGGCTGGACGCGGATCGATCCGACCGCAGCGGTGGCGCCGGAACGGGTCCAGCGTAGCGTGGCAAGCCAGTCCGGTCGCAGCCTGTTCGGCGGGCTGGTCAGTTTTGCGCCGTCGCAGGAGTCGTGGCTGACGCTGACCCGCTTCAATCTGGATGCGATGTCGAACGCCTGGAATCAATGGGTCTTGAATTATTCGCCGGAACGACAAAAAAGCCTGATCGGCAAACTCGGCCTGGGGACGGTCGACTGGCAGATGCTGACCGCGCTGATGTTTGCGGTCGGCGGCATCGTGATGGCTGCAATGATGCTGCCATTGCTCCTGAACCGGCAAGCGCTGGACCCGGCCAGCAAGCTGTATGTCGAATTTTGCCGCCGCATGGCACGCGTCGGCCTGGTCCGCGCGCCGCATCAGGGACCGCGCGCGTTCCTGGCCAGTGTGGCGAACACCACGCTACTGCCGGCTGCGAAAAAAGACGCCGCAGTGCGCTTCCTGCAATGTTACGAGGCGCTGCAATATGGTACGGTGGGCACCCGCCAGCGCAGTGCTGCGCTGAACCAACTTCACTCCTTACTGACCGCCTGTCGATGACCTTCCCTTCTTGCTGCAAACCTGTCCTGCGTACCGCTCTGCTCACTCTCTCGCTCTCGCTCTGTCTCGCGGCCACTGCCTCGGCTGGCGACACCAAACGCAAGTCAGCGGCGGCGACACGCGCTACTGCGATGGCGTCGAACGGCTCCAGCCTCGGCGAATTTGCCGACTTCTCGCAATGGAAAGAGGTCACCGATTTCATTGACCTGATGGTGAATCGTCACGGTTTCGACCGCACCGAACTCGACACGCTGTTTCGCAAAACTCTGTACGTCGAAAGCGCCGTGCAATTGATGAAGCCGGCACCAGCCGGACGGCCCAAAAACTGGAATGCCTACCGGGCGCGGTTCGTGGAGCCTGTGCGCATCAATGGCGGCGTGAAATTCTGGAACGACTATGCGGACGCGCTGGCACGGGCCGAGGCACAGTTTGGCGTGCCGGCAGAAATCATCGTGGCCATCATCGGCGTAGAGACGGTGTATGGGCGCAATACCGGCAACTACCGGGTGATGGATGCGATCACCACGCTGGCGTTCAACTATCCCGATACGCCGACCCGCGCGGCACGCATGCAATTTTTTCGGGGCGAGCTGGAAAATACGCTGCTGTTTGCGCGCGATTCCCGTATCGATCCGCTGAGCCTGCAGGGATCGTACGCAGGCGCGATCGGCTGGCCGCAATTCATGCCGGGCAGCATCCGCGAATACGCGGTGGATTTTGATGGCGACGGCAAGATTGATTTGCGCAACTCGCCAGTCGATGCGATCGGCAGCGTGGCGAGTTTTCTGACGCGGCATGGCTGGCGTCGGGGCGAACCGACGGTTTTTCCGGTCACGAGTCCGACGCTCGTCGCTGCTGAAAACAGCAATGGCGCACGCGCCTGGGATGCGTTCATCGGACAGGGACTCTCCGCAAAATTCGGCGTCGATGAACTGACGGCAGCGGGCATCATGTCACCGGGACCACTACCGGCCGGCATGCTGTTCGGGCTGGTCGACTTGCAGAACGGGAGTGATGCCCCGGAATTCTGGCTCGGCACCGACAACTTCTTCGCCATCACGCAATACAACCGCAGCTTCTTTTACGCGATGTCAGTCATTGACCTCGCACGCGCCGTCCGGACCGTGCGGGCTACCGGCCTTTGAGCGTGGTCAGGTCGATTTGCAGCGTCTCGCCATTGCCGCTGACCCAGACTTCGCCATCCTGCATCGTGTATTGCAGCTGCATGTTGCGCTGGGCCAGTTTGGCCATTTCCAGGCTGCTGGCGGTCGACAGGTTGATGACTTCCAGATTGCGGGCGCGGTCGACGCGGCTGCCGATCTGATTCCACCAGATCGCACTGTTGCTGCTGTAGCTGTAGATGTTGACCTTGGCTGCGCGACCGCAGGCTTTCAGGATGCGACGGTCATCGGGCTGGCCGACATCGATCCACAGGTCGATTGCGCCGGTCAGATCCTTTTGCCAGATATCCGGTTCATCGGCATCGGCGATACCCTTGGCGAACACTAGCGCCTCGTGCGCGTGGCGTGCAAATGCCAGCAACCGCACCATCATCCGCTCATCGGTTTCCGACGGATGTCTGGCCAGCGTCAGGACATGGTTCTGGTAGTAATGCCGGTCCATATCGGCAATCTGAATATCTGCTTTGAAAATGGTTGCCTTGATAGCCATTCTGAATACGTTTCCTGAAGCGTGAGGTTGTGCCATTGCGGCTGCGAAGCATAGCCGATCGTTCACGCTTGCTGCTGAATTTGGTGGAAAAGAACCTGGCGCGACACCTCGTCAAACCGAGGTGAGCTGACCGGAAGTCGGCGCTGGAGCGGCCAGACGCTGAAATGGGCTGAAATCGGTATCGACGCAAGTTTTATAATGGCGTCCTGATTCTTTCTGCGCACCTGCGACATCCACGATGCCTACGACCATTCCCGACGACTCAACCATCATTCATGCGACACGACACTGGCTGGAAGCAGCCGTGATCGGTCTGAACCTCTGTCCATTCGCCAAGGCAGTGCATGTGCGAGAACAAATTCGCTACGTGGTGAGTTCGGCCACCACCGAGCATGACTTGCTGGACGTGTTGACCAGTGAGCTACGCGCATTGTCCGAGGCTGATCCGGCACAGGTCGAGACAACACTGCTGATCCATCCGGCGATGCTGACGGATTTTCTCGATTACAACGAATTTCTGGATGTGGCCGATCAGGCGCTCTGTGATCTTGAACTCGACGGCATCCTGCAAATCGCCAGTTTTCATCCGCAGTACCAGTTCGCCGGCACCCAAGCCGATGATATCGACAATTACACCAACCGTTCGCCGTACCCTACGCTGCATTTGCTGCGGGAGAGCAGCCTCGATCGCGCTGTTGCTGCGTTTCCGGAAGCCGCCACCATCTTCGAGCGCAATATCGACACACTGCGTCGGCTCGGTCATCAGGGCTGGAACGACCTCGGCGTGGAACCCGCTGATGACGCGTCATCGAAACGTGCCGATAAATCCGCCTGATCGCTCGATACAGAGCAACACATTTCCCTCAAGTATTTTCAAATAGTAATAACTGCCTCCTGATCACTTGAGAATTATCAAAATAACATCAACATCACTGTCTAAACTGAATCCGCAGGCAAAAGTTATCTTGAAGCTATGCGTTTGTTTGTCTGGCGATGTCCAGCGCAGTTCACGAGGATGACAACACGGCTAATTCTGGTCAACTACTGAGGGGCGCCAAGTTGTCTCTCGGGCTTCAGTCTAGCCGCCGTAAATACGTGTTGATTCCGACAACTTCGCTATTACTTGAACAAACAGCTAATTTATTTAAAACAATGTTTACGTGAAAAAAACCGGCTGGAAATGCAACTGTATGGATTTGTTGTAGTCAAAGCATTAATTGCCAAAAACCCACAGTAGTTGCGAATTTCCTTGTACACTTAACTTGCCTTATGGAATTATTTAGAATATGACCACTCAGTTAGAACACACCATGACTAGTAATCGACTTTCAGACCAATTAGCCTACGATCCCAATAATTTACTGGATTCGTTAATTGATAAACTCAGCTTGAAAAACGACGCCGCGTTGTCTCGTGCGCTCGAAGTTGCTCCTCCGGTGATCAGCAAGATTCGTCATCGTCGCTTGCCGGTTGGCGCGTCACTGCTCATCCGCATGCACGAAGTCAGCGATCTGAGCATCCGCGACCTGCGCGTCCTGATGGGCGACCGGCGCGATAAATTCCGGATCAGCGACAAGCAATTCAAGCCAAAAGAAAATGGCACCGACTCGGACGAGTCATAAAAAAACAGGATCAGCCGATATCATCGCCTGATCCTGTTTTTACATTGATGCGTACGCTACAACGCTACGATTGAGGCTGGACCGGTTTATGGTCGAGACGCGGTGCGTTTGAGCACGGCATCGACGTCAATCAGGCCGGGAATATTCCGGTAGACAAATAGCGGTCACCCCGATCGCAAACGATAAACACGATGGTAGCATTTTCGACGGTCTGCGAAATACGCAAGGCAACTTCGCATGCACCAGCGGCAGACGGACCGCAAAACACCCCCTCCTCGGCAGCAAGTCGACGCGCCATCGTTTCTGCTGCCGACTGGCTCACATTCTCTACCCGATCCACGCGCGACCTGTCAAAAATGCGCGGCAAATAGGCTTCCGGCCATTTCCGGATACCCGGAATTTGCGATCCTTCTTCCGGCTGTGCACCAATAATCTGGACGGCAGGATTTTTTTCCTTCAGATAATGCGAGACACCCATGATGGTGCCGGTGGTTCCCATCGCACTGACGAAATGCGTTACCGCACCATGGGTATCGCGCCAGATTTCAGGTCCCGTGCTTGTGTAATGTGCAGACGGATTATCCTGATTGGCAAACTGATCGAGAATGAGGCCCTCACCATCTTTCTGCATTTTTTCGGCAAGATCGCGGGCATATTCCATGCCGCCTGTTTTGGGTGTCAAAATAATCCTGGCACCATAGGCAGCCATGCTTTGCTTGCGTTCTTCGCTCAGATTTTCAGGCATCAGCAACACCATCTTGTAACCGCGCATCGCCGCTACCATCGCGAGGGCGATGCCGGTATTGCCGCTGGTGGCTTCGATGAGGGTGTCGCCGGGTTTGATGGTGCCACGCTCCTCGGCATGCCGGATCATCGATAATGCCGCCCGATCCTTGACCGAACCGGCCGGATTGTTGCCTTCGAGCTTACCCAGAATAATATTGTTGCGCTGGCGCACGCTGTCGCCACCAATCAGTTTGAGCTGGATTAACGGCGTATTGCCGATGGTATCTTCGAGAGTCAGGTAGGCCATGGAGTCACGTCGCAATTGAGTAAGCTGCCCATTCTAAACGCAGACGTCGCGCCGTGTGCTGGTGCATGCCCGGCACCGTCGGCACCAGCGCTGCACAGCTTACTTTTTTGGACCGGTATCGCGCTCGCCAGGCACCTCGCCAGCCCGGCCTGCTGCGCTGGCAGCGACCTTGCCATTGCCTGCGACAGATGACTGCCGGGGCTGGCCATCCACCGTCAACCCCGCATCGGACAACCGCATCGCGCTTTTGATCTTGATACCGTTGACCCGGTTTTCAAGGTCCGGCCAACCTTTGAACGGCCCGCCTTTTTTGCGTTCGTCGAGTATGGTCCGGGACAATTTCGGGCCGATACCGCGGATGCCATCCAGTGCGGCCTGGTCGGCCTTGTTGATCTCCACCGGCGTCTGGGCCAGTGCGATCCCGATTGAAGCAACAAGGCCAGCAACAGCCAGTACTATTTTTTTGAACATGGTTTGCCCTCGATAAAGTGGATGCAATGGAGAACACCAAGTATTTATCGAGGCAAGGGCCGCCCAGCACTTTTAGCGCGCCCGCACAGCAATCCCCCCGCCACCAGAGAAATGTGCGTCAGCCAAACAACTCTTCACTGGTCACAGTTGCCGTTCCCAGCTTGCCGACGACTATTCCACCGGCCTTGTTGGCCAGCCGCACCGCGTCCGGCAAGGATTTTCCGGCACCGAGCATGACTGCCATCGTCGCGATGACGGTGTCTCCGGCGCCAGAGACATCGTAGACTTCGCGCGCCATGGCCGGCATGTGCAGCACTTCGGCCTCCGTGAACAAGGTCATGCCTTCTTCGGAACGCGTCAGCAACAGCGCTTCGAGACGCAAGTTCTGACGCAACAGCTGCGCCTTGGCAATCAGCTCGTTTTCATCGCGCCAGCTACCCACCACACGCCTGAATTCGGACTTGTTCGGCGTCAGCAGCGAGGCACCGGCATACCGCTCGAAATCGTCCCCTTTCGGATCGACCAGCGTGCGTTTGCCGAGCTGCGTTGCGGCAGCGATCATGTCGGCGACATTGACCAGACTGCCCTTGGCGTAGTCAGACAGGACGACGACCGCGTAATCCGGCAACAGCGCATTGAAGCGCGTCAGTTTGTCGCGCAGCACGAACTCGCTCGGGGCTTCTTCAAAATCAATCCGCAGCAACTGTTGCTGTCGACCGATGACACGCAACTTGATGATCGTTGCAATGGCCGCGTCGCGACTCAGGAAGCTGCCGATCTGTAGATCAGTCAACTGCCGCTCGATGATATCGGCGGCTTCATCATTGCCGACGACGCCGAGCAACCCGACCTGCGCGCCCAGCATTGCGGCATTGCGTGCCACGTTGGCAGCACCGCCAAGACGCTCTTCGCGACGCTCGACCCGCACGATCGGCACCGGTGCCTCGGGCGAGATCCGGTTGACTTCGCCAAACCAGTAACGGTCGAGCATGATGTCGCCGGCCACCAGTATCCGGCTATCGGCGAAAGAAGGAAGCACAGCCATGATCAGGCCCGCGTCAGGATTGAGCGGCCGATGCCGTGGTACTCGAAACCGGCTGTCGCCATGGCTTCCGGCTCGAACAGATTGCGGCCATCAAAAATTACAGGTGCCTTTAGTAGCGTTTTGAGTAACCCGAAATCAGGGCTGCGGAAGGCTTTCCATTCGGTCACGATCGCCAGCGCATCCGCGTCTTTCAAAGCGTCGTTCGGGCTATCGCAAAAGTGGATGCGGGAGACTGCAGCCGCGTCCCCGGCAAAGTCCAGCGCGAGGGCACGCCGTGCTTCGGGCATCGCCACCGGATCGAATACGGCAACCGATGCCCCACGCTGCAGCAGTTCGTTGATCAGCACACGCGACGATGCCTCGCGCATGTCATCGGTATTGGGCTTGAAGGCCAATCCCCAGATCGCAAAGCGCCGGCCACTGAGATCTTCGCCGAAGCGACGCACGATTTTTGTGCCGAGCACATGCTTCTGGTGATTGTTGACCGCTTCGACCGCGCGCAGGATCAACAGGTCCTGGCCATATTCCCGTGCCGTACGTTCGAGCGCCTGTACATCTTTCGGGAAACACGATCCGCCATAGCCGCAGCCGGCGTACAGAAAGCTGTAACCTATGCGCGGATCGGAACCAATCCCCTGTCGTACCGCTTCGATATCGACGCCGACATGATCGGCCAGGTTGGCAAGTTCGTTCATGAACGAGATCCGCGTGGCGAGCATGGCATTGGCGGCGTATTTGGTGAACTCGGCTGACCGGACATCCATCCAGAAGGTGCGTTCATGATGCCGGTTGAACGGCGCGTACAGCTTCTTCATCAATTGACGCGCCTGCTCGCCGGCAGGCGTTGCGTCGCAACCGATCACGATCCGGTCCGGCCGCATGAAGTCCTCGACTGCAGCGCCTTCTTTCAGGAACTCCGGGTTCGAGACCACCGAGAACAGTGCTTCGCTGGCACGCTGAGACAGCTCGCCTTGCACCGCCGCACTGACCTTGTCAGCGGTACCGACCGGCACCGTCGATTTATCAACGATCACCTTGAAGCCGGTCATGTGCCGACCGATATTGCGGGCCGCAGCCAGCACGTACTGCAGGTCTGCCGAACCGTCTTCATCTGGCGGCGTACCCACTGCAATGAACTGGATATCACCGTGCGCGACACTGGCCGCCACATCCGTCGAAAACGTCATCCGCCCCGCAGCACGATTGCGCGCGACGACATCGCCCAGCCCGGGTTCGTGGATCGGAATCCCGCCGTCGTTGAGCAGATCGATTTTGCGTTGATCCAGGTCGAGACAAAAAACATCGTTTCCGAGTTCGGCCAGACAGGCCCCGGTGACAAGTCCGACATAGCCGGTACCGACAATCGTGATTTTCATGGAGATCTTTTACAAGTGTGCGCGGCCGCAGCCACGCAGGTTAATTCATGACATTGAGCTCTTCGGTGCGGCGCGGCGGATAGGTTTCCCAACGGCTGCAACCCGGACACTGCCAGTAAAACTGGCGCGCCTTGAAGCCGCAGTGACTGCATTGGTAACGTGCCAGCTTTTGTGCATACCCATGCACCAGATTTTTTACCAGCGACAGTTCGGGGCGGACTTCCGGCGGCGCATCCATCAGGCGCGCATCCAGCAATTTATCCAGCCCGAGCAGGGTGGGCGTGCGCCGCAGTTCATTGCTCACCAGTTGATTCGCTGCTTCGACGCCATCAAGTTCCAGCACGGCCTTGAAGACCACTTCCAGCAAGTCGATCGAGGAAGCTTCCGCCAGATATGATTTCAGCAGATTGGCGCCTTCTTGCGGACGCCCCAGCGCGCGATAGCCATCCATCAATCGCTGTGCCACCAGTGCCACGTGCGGCACGCTTTGCTGCTCGACCCGGCGCCATGCCAGCAAGGCGGCTTCAATATCACCCTTGGCCAGGTGGACATCGCCGATCAGCAAGGTCGCGCGGACATTCTTGCGATCGGCAGAGAGCGCTTTTTCAAGGACTTCCAGCGCGGCATCGGCGTGGGTATGCACCAGTTCATCCTGTGCGATTTCACAGTAAAACTGCGCGATTTCCTTTTGCCGGCCGCCTGCGCCCGACTCCTGCAGTGCATACGCGGCCTCGATAGCGCGGGTCCATTCCTTTTCGCGCTGATAGATCTCGAGCAGTGCACGACGCGCCTGTGCACTGTATTGCGTTTCCACAAGACGGTTGAAGGTTTCTTCCGCCCTGTCGAGCAGCCCGGCCTTCAGGTAATCCTGGCCCAGTTCGTATTGCGCGTGGACCTGATGTTCCAGCGGCAGATCTGGCCGGGCGAGCAGATTCTGGTGCACACGAATTGCGCGCTCGGTCTCGCCGCGGCGGCGAAACAGGTTACCCAGCGCAAAGTGCAACTCAACCGTCTCGGGGTCCAGCTTGACGATTTCGATGAACGCGTCGATGGCCTTGTCAGGCTGTTCGTTGAGTAAAAAATTCAATCCTTTGAAATAGCCTCGGGGCAGGCTGCGCGATTCGGAAAGCAATTGCCGGATATCGACACGCGCCGCAATCCAGCCCAATCCGAAAAAGACCGGTATGCCAAGTAACCACCAGATTTCAAATTCCATACGGTACCCGGGTGTTCAGTGATAAACGGGGATTACACAATTCATTTGCTCACGATCGAATCGGGTTGTGGAGGCTGGCTGCGGCTTGCCCGGGTCATTTCCTGCTCTTGCTGCATGGTCGCGATCACCTTTCGGTGCCGGCTCAGTTCACGGCGCTGACGTACGAACGACGGCAGCATACCAAACACGCCCAGGATGGCGCCGATCATGAAAAAGCTGAATAGCAGTAATACGAGCGGTCCACGTATTTCATAGCCGAGGAAAAAGTTTAGGGCAGCTTCTTGCGTGTTCTTGATGGCAAAGCCAAAGAAAATAATCGCAGCACAGGCGGATAGAATCTTGAACAAAAATTTCATGGGCATCACTCTCCTAGTTGGCCAGGACGATATCAGGTACATCAAACATGGTGCGGACAACCATGCTCCTCGGTACAACGCTGGTCGTTACTGCAACCCCCTGACGGCACCGCGCAATCCGGACATGCGATGACCACCTCCCGATCAGATGAGGCGCAGCAAAATTGTACGTGAAAAAAAACGGCATCCTAGGATGCCGTTTCATTTTTTGCAAACAACTCAGTCTTCCATGATCGGTTGCCCGACCATGGCATCGACCCGCTCACGCAGCTCTTTGCCTGGCTTGAAATGCGGCACCCGTTTTTCGGGAACCATCACCTTGTCGCCCGACTTCGGGTTGCGACCTATCCGCGGCGGCCTGCTATTCAGCGAAAAGCTGCCGAAACCGCGGATCTCGATGCGCTGACCGGTCGCGAGCGCGTCGGTCATTGCATCAAGTATGGTCTTGACCGCGTAATCCGCATCCTTCGCAACCAGCTGCGGATACCGTTCGGCCAAGCGAGCAATCAGCTCTGACTTTGTCATCTACAGACTCGGCAACATTAGTTCTTGTTGTCGAATTTAGCTTTGAGCAATGCGCCCAGGCTGGTTGTGCCGGAAGCAGCGTTCGAATCCGAAGCCGTCGACATCTTGCGCATTTCTTCTTGCGTTTCGACATTGTCTTTGGCTTTGATCGACAACTGGATACCACGTGCCTTGCGGTCGATGTTCAGAACCATGGCTTCGACGGTATCGCCAACCTTCAGGTGCGTACCGGCATCTTCCACGCGGTCGCGGGAGATTTCGGAAGCGCGCAGGTAGCCCTCGACTTCTTCGGACAACTGGATCACGGCGCCCTTAGGCTCGACCATTTTCACGGTACCGGTCACCAGCGAGCCCTTGTCGTTCATGGCTGCGAAGTTGTTGAACGGATCGCCTTCGAGTTGCTTGACGCCCAGTGAAACACGCTCGCGCTCGACATCGATGGCCAACACGATGGCTTCGAGCTCGTCGCCTTTTTTGAAGCGGCGAACCGCTTCTTCGCCTGTTTCGGTCCACGACAGATCCGACAGATGCACCAGACCGTCGATGTTGCCAGCCAGGCCGATGAACACGCCGAAGTCGGTGATCGACTTGATCGCTCCGCGGACTTTGTCGCCCTTCTTGTGGGTGACAGCAAAGTCATCCCAAGGATTGGCTTTGCATTGCTTCATGCCGAGGCTGATACGACGACGCTCTTCGTCGATTTCCAGAACCATGACTTCAACTTCGTCGCCCAGTTGGACAACCTTGTTTGGCGCCACGTTCTTGTTGGTCCAGTCCATTTCAGACACGTGGACCAGGCCTTCGATACCCTGCTCGACTTCAACGAATGCGCCGTAGTCGGTGAGGTTCGTGACTTTACCGAACAGACGGGTGCTTTGTGGATAACGACGTGACAGACCGGTCCAAGGGTCGTCGCCCAATTGCTTGACGCCCAGCGAAACGCGGTTCTTTTCCTGATCGTACTTGAGGACCTTGGCAGTGATTTCCTGACCGACGGTCAGCACTTCCGATGGATGACGCACACGACGCCATGCCAGATCGGTGATGTGCAACAGGCCATCGATGCCGCCCAGGTCCACGAATGCGCCATAGTCGGTGATGTTCTTGACGATACCGGTAACGACGGTACCTTCTTTCAGCGTTTCCATCAGTTTCTGACGCTCTTCACCCATCGACGCTTCGATGACGGCGCGGCGTGACAGAACGACGTTGTTGCGCTTGCGGTCAAGTTTGATGACCTTGAATTCGAGGGTCTTGCCTTCGAACGGGGTGGTGTCCTTGACTGGACGGGTATCGACCAGCGAACCTGGCAGGAACGCGCGAATGCCGTTGGTCAGAACGGTCAGACCGCCCTTGACCTTGCCATTGACGGTACCGATAACGATCTCGCCGGACTCCATCGCTTTTTCGAGCGAGAGCCACGATGCGAGGCGCTTGGCCTTGTCGCGGGACAGGATGGTGTCGCCGAAACCGTTTTCCAACGATTCGATGGCAACAGAAATGAAATCACCGACGTTGACTTCGAGCTCGCCATTGTCGTTTTTGAATTCTTCGATGGGAATGAACGCTTCTGACTTCAGGCCGGCGTTGACGATAACGAAGTTATGGTCAAGACGGACGACTTCAGCAGAGATCACTTCGCCGGAACGCATGTCCTGGCGTAACAACGATTCTTCAAAAAGAGCGGCAAAACTTTCCATACCAACAGCGGATTCAGTAGATGTGACAGTAGTCATAGCGAGGTTTTGAGCAGGTTGCCAATAGTGGTGTCGTTCAACGTGAACGGACCAGATAGAGGGTTAGGTTTGTTTGTGTCTCACAGTGCTTTGCGCGCTGCGGGACTCCGGTTATTGCTTGCGATGTTGCTTGCGATGTTGCTTGTATTCAGATGCAGGTGCATTTGTTCAATTGCCGGCGGGGTGCGAATCATCCCGCTTTCGTATGGCTGCATACCAGGCCAGCACCTGGTTGATTGCGGCTTCCGCAGTCATGTCCGAGGTCTCCAGCATATATGCATCCTCGGCTGGCTTGAGCGGTGCAATGGCGCGGTTAGCATCACGCGCATCACGTTCGTTCAGGTCTTTCAGGAGGTCGTGCATAGTAGCAGAGATTCCCTTGCCTATCAATTGCTTGTACCGCCGCGCCGCGCGCGCGTCGGCGCTGGCAGTCAGAAACACCTTCAGCGTGGCACGCGGAAAAATCACCGTGCCCATATCGCGTCCATCCGCGACCAGTCCGGGCGGCACCCGAAAGCCCAGTTGCAAGGCATACAGCGCTTGCCGCACCGTCGGCAACGTGGCGATGCGGGAAGCAAAGTTGCCGACCGCCTCGGCACGAATGGCTGCCGTCACGTCGTCGTTGGATAAAAACACATGCTCGCCATTGAAGTGGCAATGCAACGCTGCTGCTGCCTTGGCCAGTCCGTGCTCGTCGACCGGATCGACGCCCTTGCGGATCGCCGACAAGGCCGTGAGCCGATACAGCGCACCGGAGTCGAGATAATGGAATCCCAGCCTGAGCGCAACCTGGTGCGCAACCGTACCTTTGCCGGAGGCCGTCGGGCCATCAATGGCGATGACGGGGATTTTTGAATGGGACATGGTGTGAGATTTTTCTTGTGATGGAACGACTACCCGCCGAAGGTGCGAACCGACGTTAGTATAAAAGCGGCATTCATAGGAACCGGGTCAGATTACTCCGGAACGTGCAACGGTAGCGAATACCTCGAAGTAATCGGGGAATGTCTTGGCCACGCATTCCGGATCGTTGATGCGTACATGCGCACCTTTCTGGGCGAACCCGTCGAGGGACGCCAGCGAAAAACACATGGCCATCCGGTGGTCGTCGTAGGTATCAATGGCCGCAGTATGCAATACCGCAGGCGGCGTCACGCGCAGGAAATCTGCCCCTTCTTCGACGCTCGCACCCAGCTTGCGCAGTTCGGTGGCCATCGCATGAATACGGTCGGTTTCCTTGACCCGCCAGCTACCGATATTGCGCAGCGTGCTCGGCCCATCGGCGTACAACGCGGCAATCGCAATCGTCATCGCGGCATCGGGGATGTGATTGAAATCGGCGTCGATCGCGGTCAGGATGCCGTTCGAACGGGCTTCGATCCAGTTGTCACCCAGCGTGACCGTCGCGCCCATTTGCTGCAACGCCTCGACGAAACGCACATCCCCCTGGATGCTGTCGCGCCCGACGCCTTCGACCCGCACCGGCCCGCCGGCAATCGCGCCGGCTGCCAGAAAATAGGATGCCGACGACGCGTCACCTTCGACATGGATGATGCCCGGACTGCAATAACGTTGGCCCGCAGCGATGGTGAACGCCTGCCAGCCATCCCGCTCGACTTCGACGCCGAAGCGCCGCATCAGGTTGAGCGTGATCTCGATATACGGCTTTGAAATCAGCTCGCCTACCACCGTGATCGTCACCGACTGCTGCCGTGCAATCAATGGCGCGACCATTAGCAAGGCCGTCAGGAACTGGCTGGAGACATTGCCGCGCACCTGCAAGCCCTGCGGCGTGATCTGGCCCGACCGGATATGCAGCGGCGGAAACCCTGCCGCGCCGGTGTACTCGATCTGCGCACCGATCGCATTGAGCGCATCGACCAGGTCACCGATCGGCCGCTCGTGCATGCGTGCCACGCCATGCAGCGTGTAGTCGCCACCGAGCACGGCCAATGCGGCCGTCAGCGGACGGATCGCGGTGCCGGCATTGCCCATGAACAGGTCGGCATGCTGATTCGGAAAAGCGCCTGCAGCCCCCGGCACCGTGTAGTCCTGCGAGTCGCCGATCTGCTGCCATTGAATACCGAGCGACTGTAACGCCGCCAGCATCACGTCGGTGTCATCCGACGCCAGCAAATCCTTGATGTGGGTGATGCCGTCGGCCAGTGCCGCTAGCAGCAAAATACGGTTCGAGATACTTTTTGAGCCGGGCAAACGGACCACGCCTTGCGCCTGCTGCGCTGGCGCCAGATCGATATGGGAAGGGTAATGTCGCATCAGTCGCCGCCTTGTTTGTGTTGCTGTTCAGCCGCTTCGATGGAAGCAATCCAGCTGTGCCGGGCCCGCTGTGCGTTCGCGTATATCGCCTCTAACGCTGCGCCATCCCGGTTTGCCAACATCTGGCGCAGGTCCTGCAATTTGTCGAGATACGCATCGAGCTCGCCGAGCAACGCAGGCTGGTTGGCCAGTGAAATATCGCGCCACATTTCCGGCGAGGATCCGGCGATGCGCGTGAAGTCGCGGAAGCCGCTGGCGGCGTACTGGAACAGCAAACCGGCATGCGGCTTTTGGGCGATATCGTCGACCAGCGCATAAGACAGCAGGTGCGGCAAATGACTCACGGCAGCAAACACGCGATCGTGTTCGGCCGCATCGAGACGATGGATCACGGCGCCACAAGCCTGCCAGGCCGAGGCCACGCGCGCGATGTCGTCGGCGCTGTTTTCCGGCAACGCAGTGAGCACGACTTTTTTGCCCACGTAAAGATCTGCGATCGCTGCTTCCGGGCCGTTCTGCTCGCGTCCTGCGATCGGATGACCGGGAATGAACTGGCCGATCTTGTCGCCCAGTGCGGCCCGTGCCGCAGCGACGACATCGGACTTGGTGCTACCGGCATCGGTGACGACGGTTCCCGGCTGCAAATGGGGCGCGACCGCGCGCAGAATCGCGCCGGTCTGCGCGACGGGTGCGGCAATCAGCACCAGGTCGGCATCGCGCATAGCGTCCTCGACCGAGACGGCAATCTCGTCAATGATGCCGAGCGCCTGGGCCCGCACCAGCGCGTCGACAGTGCGGCCGACCCCGACGAATCGTGCGGTACTGCCAGAGTGCCGGAGTGCACGCGCAAACGAGCCACCAATCAGGCCGACACCAAAAATGGCAATTTTTTTAAGCACGACAGCCATCCTGTAAATCGACCGTTCAGGCCAGTATGCGTTTCAGTGCATCGATGAAGGTCGCATTCTCGGCCTGCAATCCGATCGAGACCCGCAACCACTGTGGCAAGCCGTAGTTTCCTACCGGCCGCACAATCACGCCGCACTTCAGCAGCGCCAGATTCACGCGCGCACCAGCGCCATCGTCATCACCCACACGTACCAGCACGAAATTGCCGAACGATGGCACGTATTCCAGACCGAGCGCATCAAAGACCTCGGTCAATTGCAGATAGCCGGCGCTGTTGAGCGTGGCACTTCTTGCCAGGAATTCATGATCGTTCAGCGCAGCAATCGCGGCAGCCTGCGCCATCGAATTGACGTTGAAGGGCTGGCGTATCCGGTTCAGCAGATCGGTGATCGACGGTTGCGCAATACCGAAACCGATCCGCAATCCCGCCAGTCCGAACGCCTTCGACAAAGTCCGTGACACCAGCAGGTTCGGATACTGCCGCACCCATTCGATCGAGTCGTATTGCAGTTCCGGCGCAAGGTATTCGTTGTAGGCTTCATCGAGCACGACCACCACGTGCTCAGGGACTTGCGCCAGGAACGCGGCGATGTCGGCTGCCGGCAGGAACGTGCCGGTCGGGTTGTTCGGATTGGCAATGAACACCAGCCGGGTGTGCGCGGTGATCGCTGCGGCCATTGCGGTCAGGTCGTGGCCGTACTCTTTTGCCGCAATCACCACGGCCTTGCCGCCAACGGCCTGGGTTGCCAGCGCATACACGGCAAACGAGTACTGCGCAAAAATCACTTCCTGGCCAGGCTCGACGAAGGCATGCGCCGCCAGTTCGAGAATATCGTTGCTGCCATTGCCGAGCGTGATCCATTCCTGCGCAACGTTGTATTTGGCGCTGATGACGGCTTTCAGTGCAAAGCCGTTGGCATCCGGATAGCGACCAAGGTCGGCCATGGCCGCATGCATCGCAAGGCGTGCCGACTCCGGCATGCCTAACGGATTTTCATTCGAGGCCAGCTTGACGATGCTGGCTTCTTCCAGGCCGAATTCGCGCGCGACTTCGGAAATCGGTTTGCCGCTCTGATATGGAGCAATGGCACGCACATAGTCAGGGCCGAATTGAGTGGACATGGATGGTTTTCCAATACGTGAGCGAGTGAATGGCGGGATGCAAAATGGCATCGCAAAAAGTGCATGTACGGGCACGCTGGCCCGCCGTCTGCCTTACAAACTGGCGGGATAAGACCCCAGCAATTTGAAAAAGGCAGCATTGGTTTTCAGTTCATCGAGCGCCCTGGCGACCTTCGCGTCTTGCGCATGGCCCTCGACATCGACGTAAAAGTAGTACTCCCACGTACCCATCCGCGCCGGCCGTGACTCGAACCGCGTCATCGAGACATCGTTCGCAGCCAGTGGTGCAAGCAGGTTGTAGACGGCACCCGGTTTGTTCGGCACCGACAGCACCAGCGAGGTCTGGTCCTTGCCACTCGGGGTGGTATGCAGGCGGCCGATAATGGCGAAGCGGGTGCGGTTGTGCGGATCATCCTGGATGTGCGCGTTGACCACTTGCAGATTGTATTTTTCACCGGCGATTTCACCGGCCACCGCGGCGACCTGCGGATCGTCGCTGGCCATGCGCGCGGCTTCGCCGTTCGAGGCGACGGCCTGGCGCGCAATGGTCGGCGTATTCATGTTCAGCCAGACCTGGGATTGGGCCAGCGCTTGCGAATGCGCACAGATTTGCGTGATGCCGTCGAGCGTGCCGGAGCGGGTCATCAGGCTCAGGTGTACCGGAATGGAAATCTCGCCGCTGATGGCCAGCGTGGTTTGCAGCAGCAGGTCGAGCGTGCGATTGATGACGCCTTCGGACGAATTCTCGACCGGTACCACGCCAAAGTCTGCGGTACCGGCTTCGGCAGCCCGGAACACTTCGTCTATCGACGTGCACGCAATGGCGTCGACGGCGCGGCCGAATTGCTGGTACACCGCCTGTTCGCTGAAGGTGCCGACAGGACCGAGGTAAGCCACCGTCACGCGTTTTTCCAGCGCACGACAGGCCGACATGATTTCGCGGAAAATCGTTTGCACATCATGCGCCACCAGCGGTCCCGGATTACGATCGGCCATGCTGCGCAAGACTTGCGCTTCACGTTCCGGCCGGAACACCGGCGCGCTCGTTTCGGCTTTGACGTGCCCGACTTCCTGGGCCACGCGGGCGCGCTGGTTCAGCAGCGCGAGGATCTGCGCATCGATCGAATCAATCTGCTCGCGCAGCGGTTTGAGTTTGTTATCCGTTGTCATTCGTCGGCCTGTGCATGGTCATGCCTAGCTGGCGGTGCACTGCACCTGCCTGTCTGCGGCACTGGTTCAAACGTGCGCGGCCTCGAATTCCTGCATCCAGGAGATCAACGCTTGCACGCCTTCAATGGGCATCGCGTTGTAAAGTGACGCGCGCATTCCGCCAACGGACTTGTGGCCCTTGAGCTGCAGCAGGTGGCGCTGTTTCGCGCCTGCCAGGAATGCGTCGTTCAAGGTCTCGTCGCGCAGGAAGAACGGTATGTTCATGCGCGAGCGATCGGCCTTTTCAACACGATTGAAATAGAGTTTGCTGCTGTCCAGATAGTCATACAGCAACGCTGCCTTGGCGATATTGCGCTGTTCCAGCACCGCCACGCCGCCCTGCCGTTTCAGCCACTGGAACACCAGACCGGCGATGTAAATCGCATAGGTCGGCGGCGTGTTGTACATCGAGCCATTGTCGGCCACGATTTTCCAGTCGAAGGCCGACGGGCAAATCGGCAGCGCATGGCCGAGCAGATCGTCGCGCACGATCACGATGGTCAGGCCGGCCGGACCGATATTCTTCTGGGCGCCGGCGAACAGCACGCCGTACTGGCTGACATCGATATGGCGCGACAGGATGTGCGACGAGACATCGGCCACCAGTGGCGCGCCGTTGGTCTGCGCAGCGATATCGGGTGCCGCGGAATACTCGACTCCATCGATGGTCTCATTGGTACAAATGTGCACGTAGGCCGCATCCGGCGACAGCGTCCAGTCGGCACGCGCTGGCACGTGATCGAAACCCGATGCTTTTGCCGAGGCCGCCACATTCACCTGCGCGTACTTGCCGGCTTCCTTGATTGACTTGCCGGTCCATGATCCGGTGTGAATGAAATCCACCACGGCCGGCTGCGGCTTGCGGCCCAGCAGGTTCATCGGCACGATGGCATTTTCGGCCAGCCCACCGCCCTGCAAAAACAGGATCTGGTAGTTATCAGGGACCGCCATCAGCTCGCGCAAATCACGCTGCGCTGCGGCCATGATGGCCATGAATTCCGGGCCGCGATGGCTCATCTCCATGACCGACATGCCACTGCCGTGCCAGTCCAGCATCTCGGCAGCTGCCTCGACCAGGACTTCACGCGGCAGTACCGCAGGACCTGCAGAAAAATTGAATACGTGCGTCATTATTTACTCTTGTGGTGCGTCGTCTGCTGCGTCTTTTACAGAGGCATCGCTAACGCCGGTCTCATCGCCGGACTCATCACTATCTGCCTCGATACCTTCCTCGACATCCGGTTCGACGATGCGTTGCAGACCGCTCAGCTTGGTGCCATCTTCGACGGCAATCAGCGTCACGCCCTGGGTCGCACGACCCATCTCGCGGATTTCGGCAACCCGGGTGCGGATCAGCACGCCACCGGTGGTGATGAGCATGATTTCGTCACTCGGCTCGACCAGCGTGGCAGCAACCACACGGCCATTGCGCTCGCTGGTCTGGATCGCAATCATGCCCTTGGTGCCGCGCCCGTGGCGGGTATATTCGACGATCGGGGTGCGCTTGCCGTAGCCATTTTCGGTGGCCGTCAGGACCGACTGCTGTTCGTTTTCGGCGACCAGCAGCGCGATGACCTGCTGCCCTTCTTCAAGGTTCATGCCGCGCACGCCGCGGGCGGTACGGCCCATCGGACGCACATCGTTTTCGTCGAAACGCACGGCCTTGCCGGAATCCGAAAACAGCATCACGTCATGCTGGCCATCGGTCAGTGCCGCGCCGATCAGGAAATCGCCTTCGTCCAGATCGACCGCAATGATGCCGGCCTTGCGCGGATTACTGAAGTCGCTCAACGGGGTTTTCTTGACCGTACCCAGGCTGGTCGCCATGAAGATGTAACGGTCTTCAGGGAAGCTGCGGTTGTCGCCCGACACCGGCAGGATCACGGTGACTTTTTCGCCATCGAGCAACGGGAACATGTTGACGATCGGCTTGCCGCGCGAATTGCGAGAACCCTGCGGCACTTCCCACACCTTCAGCCAGTACAGACGACCACGGTTGCTGAAGCACAGGATGTAGTCGTGGGTATTGGCGATGAAAAGCTGGTCGATCCAGTCATCTTCCTTGGTCGCCATCGCCTGCTTGCCACGCCCGCCACGCTTCTGCGCACGGTATTCGGAAATCGGCTGCGACTTCATGTAACCGGTGTGCGACAAGGTAACGACCATGTCCTGCGGCGTGATCAGGTCTTCGGTGCCGAGGTCGGTGGCATTGTGTTCGATGAACGAACGGCGCTCGTCCTTGGCGCCTTCGCCATATTCCAGCTTGGCGGCGGTCAGCTCGTCGACGATGATCACGGTAACGCGTTCCGGCTTCGACAGAATGTCGAGCAGGTCGGCGATCTGCGCCATCACTTCTTTGTACTCGTTGACAATCTTGTCCTGCTCCAGGCCGGTCAGGCGCTGCAAGCGCATCTGCAGGATTTCCTGGGCCTGGTCGTCCGACAGCTTGTACAAGCCATCCGGCTGGATACCGTAATGCTTGGGCAGGTTCTCGGGACGGAAGGCATTGATGCCGCCTAGCGCTTCTTCGCCGGTACGCACCAGCATTTCGCGTACGACCGACGAATCCCAGGCGCGCGCCATCAGCTCGACCTTGGCGATCGGTGGTGTTGGTGCGGCCTTGATGATGGCAATGAAGTCGTCGATATTGGCCAGCGCAACGGCCAGGCCTTCCAGCACATGACCACGCTCGCGTGCCTTGCGCAATTCAAAAATGGTCCGCCGCGTCACCACTTCGCGACGATGCGACAGGAAGCATTGCAGCATCTGCTTGAGGTTCAGCAGCTTGGGCTGGCCATCGACCAGCGCCACCATGTTCATGCCGAACGTGTCCTGCAATTGCGTCTGCTTGTACAGGTTATTGAGGACGACTTCCGGCACTTCGGCGCGCTTGAGTTCGATGACAACGCGCATGCCGGATTTGTCGGATTCATCCCGGATATCCGAAATACCATCGAGTTTCTTGTCGCGCACGAGTTCGGCGATACGTTCGAGCAGCGACTTCTTGTTGACCTGGTACGGCAGCTCGTCAACGATGATCGCGGTGCGGCTTTCCTTGCCATACTCTTCGAAGTGCGTCTTTGCGCGCATCACGATACGGCCGCGCCCGGTGCGATAGCCATCGCGCACGCCGGAGACGCCGTAAATGATGCCGGCCGTCGGAAAGTCCGGCGCCGGAATGATTTCGATCAGCTCATCGATCGTGCAATCGGCATTGCGCAGCACATGCAATGCGCCGTCGATGACTTCGGTAATATTGTGTGGCGGAATGTTGGTCGCCATGCCGACGGCAATGCCGGACGCACCATTGATCAGCAGGTTCGGAATACGGGTCGGCAAGACCGTTGGCTCTCTTTCCTTGCCGTCATAGTTCGGTACAAAATCAACGGTGTCCTTGTCGATATCGGCAAGGATTTCATTGGCAATCTTGTCCAGCCGACACTCGGTGTAACGCATCGCCGCAGCGTTGTCGCCATCGACCGAGCCAAAGTTTCCCTGACCATCCACCAGCGTGTAGCGCAACGAAAAATCCTGCGCCATCCGCACCAGCGTGTCGTAGATCGACTGGTCGCCGTGGGGATGGTACTTGCCCATGACTTCACCCACCACGCGCGCGCATTTGACATACGGCCGATTGAAGACGTTGTTCATTTCATGCATCGCAAACAGCACACGGCGATGCACCGGCTTGAGCCCATCACGCACGTCCGGCAGTGCACGTCCCACAATCACGCTCATCGCGTAATCGAGATAGCTTTTCCGCATCTCGTCTTCAAGGGAAATCGGGATTGTTTCTTTAGCGAATTGATCCATTGGCAGTTGGGGTGTGCTTTGACTAAGGTTAGGGTGCGTTACGCATGCAGCGCTGGCGTCGCAATTGCGGGTTTCAGGCGTGATATTTTAGCATGCGGACCAGCAAATCCCCGCTTTTTAGGCCGTACAAGGCCTGCTTGCCCGGCAGGTTAAATCTGACTGGACGAGAAAAAAATATGTTTAAATAAGGTTCAAATTTTGACAACACCGTGGTGTCGCCCGGTCTGCGGCGGCATCAACAATGAAAAACCCTATGTTCAATAAACTGGCTCTTGGCCTGATATCAGGCTTGGCCGTCTTTGACGCGTCAGCGCAATCGCTTACCAATATTCAACTCGATCCCCGGCAAGGCGCCTACGCCCAGGACAGCCGCGGCGCGGTAACCCGCAGCGGTACGGGCTTGTGCTGGCGTACCGGCTATTGGTCGGCAGAAGATTCGGTATCTGGCTGCGATGGCGATCTGGTCTCGCCAATGGCAAAACCGACCGCACCCGACCTGAATCCGTCGACTAGCGTCGCAGCAAGCGCACCGTTAATCGTGGCGCCACAGACGGCACGCCGATGCGATTTCACGATGTCCGTTTCGAGCGATGACAGCTTCTCATTCGGAAAGGCAACACTCTCTGCTGCAGCGGGATTGCGCCTGGAGCGCGACTTCAGACAACAACTGGCACAGTGCGGCAATGTGGAATCCATCAACATCACGGGGTACACGGACAGCCTGGGACTCGCCAGCATCAATCAACGCTTGTCGCAACAGCGTGCCGCCGCAGTAGCCGCGCGACTTCAGAACACGGTGGCACAAGAAAAAGTGACCGTCATCGGCATGGGCAGCACACAAAAAACGACTTCATGCAGCGACACCCTTCCTCGCGCCATACTCCTTGCCTGCCTTGCCCCAGACCGTCGTGCAATCATCGCGGTGCGAGGCGAGGCGCGCTGACGAAAAAGTGCGACCTCAGGCTTGCGCCAGCCAATGCACAAGGACGATAGCATTTGGGATTTTTTTAGCACTCATGTTGTAAATAAGCGTCAAAGTATCAAAAACCTGAAATGACTGATTTGACAACCTTCGCCACAGGGAGAACCTTGTGACAGAATGGCTCGGAGTTAAGCCGCTGCAGCACGATAATTCTCTTGCACGACGGTGCTGTGCAGCGTGGTAATATCCATTTTTTTTTGATGTCGTAGCATTTGTTGCGCAGTTTGTTCTGCGGATATCCCAACCGAGAGGAGAAACATGAATAAATTAGTAAAACTCGTCTTCGCTGCGTCCGCAGTCGTTGCCCTTTCTGCCCAAGCGCAGGAAAACATCCAGGCCAAGACGCCAACAAGCGCCTATGTCCAAGATGCACGTGGTGTAATCGTTCGCGATCCATTCGGTCTGTGCTGGCGCACCGGCTACTGGACCCCGGCTGATGCCGTACCAGGCTGCGATGGTGAAATTGCCAAACCAGCTCCTGCTCCAGCTCCGGTAGTTACACCAGCCCCAGTTGCTCCAGCAGTCGTCGTTGCACCAGCACCAGTTTCCGAAAAAGTTACTTTTGCCGCCGACGCATTCTTTGACTTCGACAAATCAGTGTTGAAGCCAGAAGGCAAAGCAAAGCTGGATGATCTTGCATCGAAACTGCAAGGCATGAACCTCGAAGTCATCATCGCCGTCGGTCATACTGACTCCGTTGGTACCGATGCTTACAACCAGAAACTGTCGGTTCGCCGTTCAGAAGCCGTCAAAGGCTACCTGGTTTCAAAAGGTATCGAAGCCAATCGCGTCTACACCGAAGGTAAAGGCGAGAAGCAACCTGTAGCAGACAACAAGTCCGCAGCAGGCCGCGCCAAAAATCGTCGCGTTGAAATCGAAGTTGTTGGTACCCGTACCAAGTAATTTCGTCACGCTGCACGATAAACCCCGCTCCGGCGGGGTTTTTTTATGGGCGCCTGCTTTGCGTTTTTTGTCTTTCTGCGCCTGTGCAGCTACCCGGCATTCCCGCTATGATGGAGCGCATGAACGCAGACCCTCAAGAACTCAAAAAATTCAGTGATCTCGCCCACCGCTGGTGGGATCCCACTTCCGAATTTCGGCCGCTCCATCAAATCAATCCGCTGCGCCTCGAATGGATCAACGCTTGCGTTGCGCTTTCCGGCAAAACCGTGATCGACATCGGTTGTGGCGGCGGCATTCTGGCGGAATCGATGGCCAGTAAAGGTGCCACGGTCACCGGCATCGATCTCTCGGAAAAAGCATTGAAAGTCGCTGATCTGCACAGCCTGGAATCCGGCGTACAGATGCGCTACGAATTGATATCGGCAGAAGACATGGCTGCGCGCGAACCTGGCGCCTACGATGTCGTCACCTGCCTCGAAATGCTGGAACATGTTCCCGACCCGGCTGCCATCGTGCGTGCATGCGCCACGCTGGTCAAACCGGGTGGACGGATATTCTTTTCCACCCTCAACCGCAACCCGAAATCCTATCTGTTCGCCATTCTGGGCGCCGAATACCTGCTCCGGTTGCTGCCACGTGGCACGCACGACTATCGCAAATTCATCACGCCCGCCGAATTGTCGCGGTATGTTCGTGAAGCAGGATTGGATATCGATACGCTGAAGGGCATGACGTACAACCCCTTCCTCAAATCGTATTCGTTGAATCAGAATACCGATGTCAACTACATGATCGCCTGCACGCGCCCGGCATAAACCATGCGCCAGACCGGTTTTCCCGTTATTTACACGACTTCATGCTGGCGGACCCAATGACGCAACACGCAAGACCTGGTGCCATTCTGTTTGATCTCGATGGCACGCTGGTCGACAGCGCCCCTGACCTGGCGAGTGCAATGAACCGCATCCAGCAGCAACGCGGCTTACCGATCACGCCCTACGCACAGTTACGCCCCCGTGCGTCGGCAGGTGCGCGCGGCCTGATCAGCGCTGCCTTCGGCATGACACCCGACGACGACGGCTACGAATCGCTGCGTGTCGCGTTTCTGGACAACTATGCAGCGGCCATTGCCGTGGACAGCATTCTGTTTGATGGTGTCGCCCGGATGCTCGCCACTTTGCGCGAACAAAACATCGCCTGGGGCATCGTGACCAACAAGGCAGCACGTTTTACCGATGCGCTGGTACCGCAACTAGCCCTGTCCAACGCCGCCTGCGTGATCTCCGGCGACACCACACCGCATGCAAAACCGCACCCTGCCCCGCTACTTGAAGCCGCCCGCCGGATAGGCATTGATGCAAACCAGTGCTGGTACGTGGGTGACGATCTGCGCGACATCGAAGCCGGTCGCGCTGCGGGCATGGCCACTGTCTCGGTTGGCTGGGGCTACGGTGACCCTTTCAATCCGCAGCCGTGGAATGCCGACATGCATGTCGCATCGCCAGCAGAACTCGTCGCGCTGATCACGGGCCTGAAAAACAGTGGCCAGCCAGCCAACTGAAATCAACACGCATGACCCACGTGATGGGCTACAATGGATGCGCTTGGGGGCGACCTGGTTTCGACAGGGGTTGCAAAGCAGCGCAGGGCATACCGAGGGCTGGTCACCTCGTAAATACAACCAGAAAAAACATAACTGCAAACGATAACTCGTACGCACTAGCAGCTTAATTGCTGTCTAGCTCTACACCATCTCTTCCCTGGGGTGGGCTGGCAACAGCTGTAGAGTCATTCACAGGGAATCGCTCTGAATCGGGTCACTTGATTCAAGGCTAAATCCAAGGTGACTCGTCTTGCCACAGCGTGTGCGTCCGCGTTGGCCGGATTAAATCAAATGGCAGCACTAAGTATGTAGAACTGTCTGTAGAGTACTTCTGGACGCGGGTTCGATTCCCGCCGCCTCCACCACGCTTTTGCTAAGTCTTTGTTTTTTTTAAGACTAGCACGTTTTCGGTGATGCTCAAAACGATTTTTTAGGTATCGTTTTGAGGATCGTTTATGCCGAAGCCTTATTTCCTGTCCCGCCCATCTGGTCTTTTCTGTCGTTTTTTGGTGCCAATTGACGTGCGCGCGCAGTTCGGTTCACGCTATCTCGTTCGCGCGCTTCATACAGCAGATTCTGACCGAGCCCGCCTCTTGGCAGCTATACTCGCATTTGCTCTCATACAAGTTTTTAAAAGATTGCGACAAGGCGAGATTATGGACATCAAGAAGCTACTGGAGGACATGGACACCGGTTCAATACGCACGTGGCGTGCAGCTAAATTAACGTTGCCTAACGGAACGGTTGTTGAAAACGTCGATATTGCCGACGACGAGGACCAGACTCGTTTCAATACCTTTCTTGCGGCGACGGGCGCATCAGCCTCTCCAACCGTCGTCATTGCGAAAAGCCAGCTATTGTCAGCCTGCATAGACGACTTCCTGACAGAGAGAAAGAGCGGCCTACTTTCCGACAAAAATCTCGCCGATTATAATTATGTTCTGCGTCGCATCCTGCTCGACCTTTGCGGGGACCAACCAATCGATGACCTCGGCATACAAGACGCGAATCGTGTCGTTAAAGCGCTGCAAGCATGGCCCAGCAATGCGACGAAAAATCCCGCGCTTAAAAATCTAAATGCTGAGCGCACGATGCAAGAGGCCGCGATGCGCAAACTTCCGCTAATCGGCCCGAGAACGTGCGAAAAATATTTGGATCGCCTACGTTCGTTTTTTACCTGGGCCAAAGACGCTGGTCATTGGACGAAATCGAATCCGTTTGCCAAGCGACGCACCATGACCAAAGAAAAACGCGGAGAGCAGCAAAAAAGGCCGTTCGAAGACGATGATTTGACCCGAATTTTTGATCCAGCTTTGCGAACCCATCACTCTGACGATCCACACAAATTCTGGGGGCCCCTGATTGCGTTGTTTTCCGGCGCACGCGTCAACGAAATTGCCCAGCTATATATCGAGAATATTCAGCAAATCGGCGCGGTGTGGGTAATCAAATTCACCGATGATCATGACGATCAAAGACTTAAAAATGCAGCGTCCAAGCGTGTTGTACCGCTACACCGCAAGCTGATCGAACTTGGATTTTTAGAATACGTTGAAGATGTAAAACGCTTCGGATTTCCGCGCCTTTTCCCGAACCTGCCATATTCACGCATCAACGGCTACGGAGACGCGATTGGCGATTGGTTCAATGGCCGCTATTTGCGTTCAGCTGCGGCGGGAAGCAAGGTGCCGCGCGCTGGGATTGATGATCCGAAAAAAACTTTTCACAGCTTTCGGTACGTTGTTATTAATCGTCTGTACTGCATTACCAACAAGAAGACCCTGATCGCAGAGATCACCGGCCACGAACGCGGCAGCGACGTATTAACCAATATTTACATCACTCCCTCAGAGGCTAAAGAGCGCGAAGCGACGATGAATCTTTTGGACTATCCTTTTCTGTCATTTGCGAATTATGTCCCAGGACAGTACAGCGGTTTTTTCAAACGGTTGAAACGGAAATGATTTTTTTAGTGGGAATATCAATGGACGATAAACGAGCGATCTTGAATTTTTCCTGGACTCCGCACTAAAAGCAATGACACCAGCGCATGATCTGTTCAGTTATCCATCGTCTTCGCGTGCATCGACATCTCGGAGAGCGGCCATGCATATTACAATGGAACGAAGCAAAGACCGATCCAGACAGGTAAAGGAATTGCTGATAACTGGAACAAATGTCGGTAGAAAATCGTGAATCTTCTCTATTTTAAAAAACTACCCTAAATATCGCAACGAAATACCCGCGCTCGCCGGTCGGAATGACTTGCAAACCGAAGGTCATAGCCGTCTATAACCACAACTATCCACCACCACATGACAAGAAAATCCGAATTCTCCTCCTACGTCTTCATAAAAAATGATCTTGGCAATATGGGCTGGAACACAAGAAATCCATCTAAAGGAAACAACGGACAGGTCTACACACAACAAGAATGTCTTGATCATCCGGAGCTCGCAGCCGGACTAAAGCGACAGCGGCCAGAATACGTTGTAAAGGTACACGAGGACGTATTTTGGATCATTGAAGCAAAGGGGACACACGAGAAGATCGATGATGCCTATAACGAAGCTCTTGGCTACGCCAAAGACGTAAATAAATCCAAAATAGTCAAGGCACGTCTAATTACGGGCGTTGCCGGAAACGACGACGACGGTTACCTGGTAAACACCGCCTTTCTTCATCTAGATGGCCGCGTCTCACCGGTAAAATATAACAACCGAAAAATAACGGGCTTTCTTTCCCCCGATCAAGCACGATATTTATCGGACAACGACACCGCGGACCTGAATGAACTTGTTACAAACGAAATTCTGCTCCTATCCATTGCTGAAAGCATAAACGAAGAACTCCACAAGGCTTCGATAAACAAGGATCTTCGAGCTACCGTAATGTCGGCAGTTTTACTCTCAATGGTATCCGACACCCTCCCAAATTTTAATGGATCTCCAGACGTATTTATTAAAGACATCAATAACCGCGCTGAAGACGTTCTGATCACTCATGCGAAACGCGAGTTTGCAGAGTACATAGAATTGAGATTGCCTCAGGAGGAGGCTGCAAAGAATAAATACAAAGCTGCGGTCGTTCGGGTGTTCTTCCTCTTGCGAAAGATAAACATCAAAGCTGCCATGGACGGCAGTCACGATTTGCTCGGTAAATTTTATGAGGTTTTCCTTAAATATGGCAATGGCGCCAAAGACATCGGAATTGTTTTGACGCCGAGACATATCACTGAATTTTCTGCGGAGATTCTAGACATTAAAGCCTCTGACTTAGTCTATGACCCGGCATGTGGAACCGGGGGATTTTTGGTCGCAGCATACGACCGTGTCCGTCGAAATGAGCCAGCGAAAGTTGAGATGTTTAAGAAACATCGAATTTTTGGTGTAGAGCAGCAAGCCAACGTCGCTGCTCTTGCAATCGTCAATATGATTTTCCGAGGCGATGGAAAGAACAACATCATCAATGGGGATTGTCTCTCCATCAATCTGAATCGAAAAATTCGAAACGGTGAGGCAAGTGCGGAATATCAGAATCACACTGGCGACCGGAAAGCCGTCTCGAAAGTTCTGATGAATCCCCCATTTGCCCTGAAACGCGACGACGAACAAGAGTTCACATTCATTGACCACGCTCTTGATCAGATGCTGGATGAGGGCTTACTATTGACCGTTGTGCCCGTCTCTGTGATGTATGCGAGTGGGCGGGAATTGGAATGGAGAAAACACCTTTTGGCGCAAAATACGCTGTTAGCGGTAATTGGCTTTCCCAATGACCTTTTCTATCCACAAGCATCGGTAGAACCAGTCATTGTGGTGATTCGAAAAGGCGTTCCTCACGAACAGAACGGAAAATGCCTATTCGTCAGAATATCGGACGATGGTTTCATAAAACTGAAGAAGAGGAGACTACCCCATGGTAGGCCATATCAATTGGATGCGCTTCAGGGCAGCATATTCAAATTTATTCATGGTGGCGTACTTCCCGAGGTAGACGGCTTGATCCAAACTAAGCCCGTGGATCTCACTGATCCTCACCTAGAGCTCATACCGCAACAGTATCTCGACAACGCCAAACTAGACTCGGACGAGCTTCGCCGCTCACTTAGTACGATTCAGTCTGAACTTGTCTTTCAAGAAATTCGCAGGGGATTGAACTAATGAAAATGCATGAGCTATTCGCTATTACAGTAGCAAAATCGAAGAGTACCGATGACTATGTTGTAGGCGAAGTTCCGTTTGTTACAAATACTGAAATCAATAATGGCGTTGTGCGGTATGTAGAGCCTTTTGACGAAGACAAAGTCTTTAAAGGTCCAGCCATATGCATTTCGGGCTTGGGCTATGCAACTGTGCACTACGGAGAGTTCCTACCCAAGGGGAACGGCGGGGACTCCTGCACCATTTTGAAACCTAAGAACGCACTGAAAAAGTCGGAAGTTCTGTACTACGCGGCTCTTTTCAACACGCTTCATAGCTGGCGGTTCTCCTTTGGACGGAAGGCAAGCCGCCGACGTCTAGAAAACCTTGAGATGAGGCCGTTGCATACAAAAGCACCGATCAAATTGTTGGCAGAGATTGAAGCCAACAACAACATGATGAGTAGCCTACTTGCCGAGAAGGAAGCGCAGCTCAGAGACGGCTAACCCGGCCGCTAACAATAACAGCCCAAAAGTTACGCTTTTGGGTCCCCTCCGTTCTTCGCGCTTCGGCGGCCGGCTACGTCGATATTTAAAAAAGCGCTAACCGGAAGCTTGGCAGCCTGGCAATTCGGCGTAGGTACGTTAGCTGCCTTTTCAGTCCGACACTGGTAGTGAGTCCAAGTCTGAGCCAGTACACTCAAAGCCGCTTTGTTTTTCAAAAGTTACGATTACGGATTTCAGACAATGTTAATTTGTGCTGCTTCGCTTCGGTCCCATTTTGATTGTCATTTTCTAGCCTTTTAATCGCTTGCGGTGGCTTGTTCTTAGCAGTGCAAAATTTTATTGGTATGTATCCGGCCGACCCAGTGCTAAGTCTGATTCCAGCGCGACAGGTGCCCACTAAGATGATGACGCTATTAACTGAACCTATTTTGCTATTGGGTTCGAATGTGTCAATACCAATCCATTCTGCTAGAGCGCACCCGCCACAACCGTTCCGATAGTCGTCACGAGTGTCTTCCAATTTTTCTCGAAAAATACTCTCTAGTGTTTCTATGCTATTATAACGTGCCATTTGTCATCCTCTTTAAGTAGCGCTGGTTTTGGTGATGCGGGTCAATATATCCTTCATCCGTCGGGTCGCTGGATAATGATTCCCTTAGTCGGTTTATCAGATACTCATTATCCTTACGAAAGAAGGAAGCCTCCTGCTTAAATTTTTCGACCTTGGAATTCAATCGCATTTCTTCATTTGCAGCATCCCTTCGCATGCGTTCGATAGTGTTGGTAAGGACGACAACTCGGGATGATTTATCTACGGCGATTCTGTCCTTAACAGACAGATCAGAATTTATTTCATTTATCTTTTTACGAAGCGCGGACATCGCTTCAGTGCCAGCAACACTGTTCTTTTGTTTCAGCGTCGCAAGTTCCTCTTCGTGACGCGCCATGCGATTGGTTTTTATACCCAACGCACCTGCCAAATGGTCAACAGAGGAAAGAGGGGCGATTCGCACAACTGTATTCATCGCTTGATAAAATCTTTTCACTTTTTGATGCGTGGCATCCGAACCCTTGATTCCCCGCTCCAAACCAAAAGGGATACCAACTTGGTTGTGAAAATTCGTTTGCATGCTCGAGAGCTTTTCACGTCCCCCAAGATATTCCTTTGCTGAGAGCCTTCCGTCAGGGGTGATAGGCAAAACGTAAGCAACAAGATGAGGAGTTTTTTCATCTAATTGCAGATTTGCACAAATAATATTCGCTCCTCCATGCTTTTCATTGAGCCATTTCAATGCAGCATTGAAATAACCACGCCGCTGGCAAGCGTCCTGAAAATATTCCGGGCTAGCGGTTACAAGATACTCGATGCAAAGCACTGCATCCTTACGTCGCTTTTCGGGCAATCTAAGTTGAATGGCTGCCATTAGCTCCGCAGTATTTGTTGCACCCAGCGCTAGATTCAGATGCGTGCGTTTCGAATCAGCATTTAGCGTCACGCGTTCCCGATGAGTGTGCTGGCTCGACGCAGCGATAGAGCCAAAACTCTTCAGTTTTTTCGTGCGCAGTATAGCGAAGCTCATGATATTTCTAACGTAAGTTGCCCCTTCACCAGAAGGGTACTCACTACACTTTGCTGCGCAAAGCACGTTCGCTCTTCGAGAGTGGATCTTGGGGAACGCGGCCGCCTCGAATGCATTGTATCGGCCTCATAACCACCAATTCTTCCTACGACAATGCGGTCACCCTTCATTTCATGGCTCTGGAAACCCTCCCGTGCTTTACTTGGATAACTATGCGTAACTGTCCGCACATCAAGCGGAGATGACGCATCGGGGTCGGTTTTTGGACATGGCTGTGCTTGACAAAGCTTCCAAGCTCGCGAGTGCGTATTGATCGCTTCTAAGTCGATCAACATCCCGTTAATTTTTCGAGTGCCGGATCCTCGCCTGGTGTACCAAATGGCACAATTGCTAATCGCGTCATCGCCCCGCACTGTTTGTAAAACTTCCAAAAAATCAGCGTATTGATTGCCTGTTGCCGCCATGTGCAGCGCTCTACCTTGTTCACTTAATTGATTAAATTGCGGTGTCGCAACACGTATGCGGCGAATTTCATCCCAGATGGTTGCGCTACCTTTGATGTCAAAAAACTGGATCGCACGCCCGCCCCAAGTCGCGCGGTGTGCATCGGAGCGTGTAGCAGTGTCAGCAATGTCGGCATTAGTTCCGTCGTACTGCGCGCCGGTGGCTTTCAAAATATATTTCATTAGGTAGCTCGCGGCGCTCGCACGTGTTGGGTCAATTTCAACAATTTTTGAAAGCGGCGCTGCACCGAAATACTTTTCAATTTTCTCGGTAAAGTCCGCCACACGCGCCTGATCAATCCAAACCAACGCGTGCCAATGGACACAGCCATCTTGATGTTGCTCTTCGACGCGTACACCCATAGTTTTTCCAAATCTTTTTTGGAAGTCTCTCCATTTTCGTTGCAGTTCATCGTGTCCTTGGGCCGGCGTCATGCCAGACCACGACCTTCGCCCTTTGGACGGATTGGGGTGGTATTCAGACGGAAGCGTCATCGTTAGAAAATGGCCGATTAACCCGCGCCGTGTACAAAATTCATCGAGTCCAAGCACTCGACAATAATGTTTTGACGCGCGTTTTTCAGGGCTGTTGTAAACCGCTGCTAACGAGAGTCTGGTCTCGATCCCATTTCCTGACATCGAGACCATTTGTGACTCTTCGAGATATTTCTTCTGTGATTTAATCTGATTTTTCCGCGATTTTAGAACCGAGTCACACACAATTTGCATCCCGCCCTTTCCGATTAATTGATTGGAATGTGCGCGTAGATCCAGCGTTTGTCGCGCATCACGAAGAAGTTTTTTGCGAAACCACAACCCGACATTTGCGACATGTGGTGCAGGAATGCCGATTCGGTCGATTAAGCTCGCAAATGGCGCAAGCTCCTCAAAGGGGTCGAGGCCGCTATGCCGCGCCTCAATGCAAAGCTCCGCCATGCGAAGCGCCATTCCGGCAATCCGGTACCCGTCGATTTGCAGCGTATCAAAATCGACATGTGGATAGCTGGCGTTATATATTTGTGTTTCAAGATCATTCGGCAACACAAGCGCCGCCCGGTTTTCAGCCGCAGTCAATAGGTCAGTCATTTGGTCGCACCGGTTAGCGAGAAAGGCGCGTTTTTTGAGCGGTTGACTGTTGTCGTTGAAGATAAGTTTGCGGTCGATTCGGGTCGCTTCGACCGACTAGGGCAAGGATGTCAGAGGTACTAACAAGCCGCCTGCCGCCAAATTTAAACGTCCGAATCGGGCAATTGCCGGCGGATATTTGGTTATAGAGAGTCTGGGAGGCGACGCCCAGCATGAGGGCGGCTTCGCGGATTGAAATAGCCAATGGGCTATTATTGATAGTTGATTTCATTTTCAGCACACACCAATTTTGGACTGTGCGTCCCCCGTGGGGCGGTCACAGCGCATTTCGATTATGAAATGCTGGGGGTGCTGAATACCGGTCTCCATACCCTGACTGGAGCCGTTTTAATAAAGTTCCGATCGCCATTCGGAATGCTTACGCGTTGGTCACAGGATTTCAGCTATAACCCTAACCAGGGGCGATTGCTGATCGCCGCCTATTCCGCGTAATTCGGCACCAATTCAGGCGCTGGCTCAAACGGGTTACATGCCACTAAATAGCCTATCGTATAGGCTGGCATTTGTCAAAAACCGCTGCTTTTCTGCTATCCTTGTTTTGTTTTCCAGGTATCGTTTTGGGTATCGCCTGAAGAGGCGAAACCGCACTTCGCGGACTTTTTCCTACTGAACTTTTCTTTTGCAATCAATGGGATGCACGTTGCGTGAAGGGGTCTCCCGCCGCCTCCACCATTAACACGCTAAGCCGTTGATTATTCAACGGCTTTGTCGTTTCTTGACGTCCGATCTTGCTTGCCACCACAACCAGGCACCCCAAATCGGCATAGAAATGGCATACACCCTTCGCACACCTTCACCAATTACTATCCGGCACACGCTCCATGGCTACAGGAAAAACGAGACGTCACCATTGACCAAGCCTCGCGCGTTGCCAAAGCAGCCAATGATGTCCACGCAGACCACTTTGACGTGCCGGTGTCAGATATCGACGACCATATAATTGCCGCCACACTTACGCTTCAGTGATGTTGTCGTCTGGGGAAAATCCGCTGTATGTCGCTGAACAAATGGGGCATGCCGATTGGAGTATGTTGATTAGTGTTTATAGTCGGTGGATGCCCAGCGTCGACAACCTTGCCGGGCAACGGGTCGCTGATGCAAATAGCAAAGTATGGGACTCTCTTGATTTGCTGATGGCGAGCAAGCGAACGGCTGACGAAAGCTGCATGTCAGACGTTGACGATACCGATGATGACCTCGATGAGGATGCTTTTGAGATGTGAATAAAGAGCGCGGTTTGAAAAGTAATTTACGAGGGGCGGCGACATCGTTGATGTCACCGCCCCTAATGCATTATTACCAGCAACCAGCATTTGAGATAAATACCAAAAACGCGACAATGTTAAGCACATACCACGCAATAAAACGACACACCTTAGAAGGTACGGTGGGGTTGTAATAGGAAATGGCATATCCGGATTCTTGTGTGGAGTCGTCTGCAGGCTCCCAATGCCGGCACGCTGCTGACACGCATCATAGAGTCGTCGCCATACTACATAACGGCTCATCCATGGTTCAATCACATACATAATACTGTTCATAGATAAAGCGTTACATGTTATAACGACCTATCTATGAATGGAGTATCTCATGCCGAATAAGCTCTCGAAGGCTGAAAACTGGCCAACACTGGTGCAGGACCGGCTCACTGCATGGGGTAAGTGCATTAACACGCAGCGTCTGCGTCAGCGTATCGCTGTCGCTGATTTGTCTGCCCGACTCGGTATCTCCCGGACGACGCTGCTACGGATGGAAAAAGGCGACCCAGGTGCCGGTGCAGGCGCTTATCTGACTGCGCTTCTTGCGCTAGGCATCATCGATCAGGCGGCACCAGCACTGCCTGCGGCGCTTTGGCAAGGTGACTATGGTCAGCGCGTCAAGCTGAGCCGGCAGGAAAAGGGAGCTGACGATGCTGAGTATTTCTAAACCGATATACATCTACCTGCAGCGGCCAGATAGCGGCGAGTGGGTCACAGTTGGCCGGTACAAGGCGGGCCAGCCCGGAGAAGGTTTTTTCAAGTACGCCCCCTCCTACCTTGATGCCGGGCTTGCCTGGGCCATTGACCCGCGAAACTTACCGTTTTTGCCGGGCACCGAGGTCACGGCGCCACGGTATCAAGGCCTGCATGACGTGTTGCGAGATGCCTGCCCGGACGCATGGGGACAGGCTTTACTACGCCGGGAACATACTCTGCCGGAAGATGCCTCGTTGCTGCACTATTTGCTCAAAGCCAGCAATCTTGACCGCTGGGGTGCGCTTGCCGTAGGTCCAAGCGCCAAACCGCCTGACGCGAAAGCTAACACCTCTGGCCTGCCTCAACTCAGTGAGGTTATTGAAGAATTGACGGCACTCGCGGAGCGCCGTCCTGCGATACGCGCAAAGCTTCGTGCAAGGTTGGTCCAGACGGCCAGCGTGGGTGGTGCGCGGCCGAAAACCACGGTGCAAGGCGACAACGGTCAGTTTTGGCTGGTAAAGCCGGAAATTACAAGCGATGTTGCCAATATTCCTCTGCTCGAACACGTGGCTCAGCAGTGGGGTAAGGCAAGTGGATTAAATTTTGCCCAGACAGTCTTTCACCCTGCCACAGGGGGCAGGAATGCGGTGCGGGTTCTACGGTTTGACCGAACCGGCCGGCAGCGCCACATGTGTGTGAGCGCCGCGTCGTTGTTGCAGGCCGAATATCCGGGGCTCCTCCAGACGGACCGCTGTAGCTATCCGCGTTTGGCGGAAGAACTGCGGTTGGCAGGTGCGCCAGTTGAAGATCGTGTCGAACTGTTTGGGCGCATGGTGTTCAATGCGGTATGCGGCAACGATGATGACCATGTGCGTAACCATGCCATTGTCTATAACGCGGAGGGGCGCTGCTGGCGGCTCGCGCCGGCTTTCGACGTCGTGCCTGACCCGGTGGAAACGCCAGTTCGCCTTCACATGCAGTTATCTCAGGGTCGCTTCGACATTTCTCGGGACGCGGTGCTGGCTGACGCACATCGTTTCGGCTTTACGAGTGCAACGGAGGCAGCAACCTGCCTCGATGCCCTGCTGGCACGTATCACGGCTGGCTTTGACGCCGTCGCGCATTGGCTTGACCAGGACTGGAAAAAGGTACTGCACGAACGGTTGTCTCACAATGTTGGCGTCCTGAGCAGAGGGCAAGGACTCAGCGAGAGGTAGGCACGTCTGACGCACTTAGGAACCGACGGTTTGTTAAGCAGAATACCTTGACTGCCTGCGCCTTCTCCGCCGCGAGGGCAATGCCGCGCCGTTTATCGCAGCCATGCAGAAGATTCAGCGCTGGGCGGCCGCTTTCGATGATCAGGACCTCATGCGCGACTTCGTCAAAAAGCAGCGAGAAGCCGCGGCACAGGACGCTGTCTCGTGTCCCGCATACTCGACTGGCCTGGCAAGGACTGCTGACACTTCAATTGCCACGAACCGACAACGATTCATACCCCGACACCACGTCAAACAACTCCTCGTCAATCGAACTCTGGCGCAGGCCATGAAACGCACCATGCAGATTTTCCAGCAATTCATCGATGTTCTTGTCGGCCCGTTCCATGGCCGCCAGACGACTCGCGTTCTCGCTTGCGAGCGATTCGGCGCATGCGCGAAATAGCGAGATGTACAGGTATTCGCGGATCAGGGCGCGCAGCGTCGTCGTATCTGCACGCCGGTCTTCTTGCCGGTCCGCGCCCATGACTTCCGGCGAAATTTTCGATGGCCAATCGACTTTCGCCAGCTTGTGCAGCCATTCGCCGTCAAGCGGCAATAGCCGTTGGCTGACCGGCGCGAATACCGCGCCCGACTGCGGGCTGTTATGAAAGACGTACAGACGCGCCGACTCTTCCCGAGCGCCATGCGCTTCGGTATCGATTTGAATTTGCCCGACCAGTGGCGCGATCGCCTTGACCGAGGTTGGCACGGAAAACAATCCCATCAGCCGCAATCCGGAATCGGCAAGGCGGGCATGGACGCGTTCGCCGACCGCCCATACCTGCACGTCGCCGGGCATGCCTGACAATGTCTCGATCGCAAAGTCGGCCACGACATCATTGAACTGCCCGACCAGTCCCTGGTCGGAACCGAACACGATGGCGTTGACCGGATCAGTCGCACTGCCGGCGTGCGGCTTCCGGTCAGAGCGCCGCAAGCGTGCCGGATCACTGGTGCGCACACAGGCGCTCAATCCCAGTTCGACAGTCCGGTAGTAGTCGGCCAGCGCCAGAACCGATTGTTCGTACTGGCCGATATTCGACGCGGCCAGTGCTTTCATGGTCCGGACCACCGATTGCAGGTCGCCTGCGCTGTCGATCTTGCGCCGCAGATTGGCCATGCTGTTGCTCATGGCCGGACCTTGCCCGGCGGTGTGGCCTGCGCAGCCGGCTGAAACGATGCCAGCGCAGTACGGGCGACATCGACAATCGTCGTGCGGTCCTCGTCGCTCAATTTTTTTGCGGTCTCGAAGCGCGCGCGCACGTCTTGCGGGATGTGTTCGGCAGCGTCTTTCGCGGCCTGCTCGGCCGCCGTCATGCGCTCCAGCGGCACTTGATCGAACAGGCCGGCGCTCAGCGCCAGCAAGGTGATGATCTGTGCGGGGACTGCCACGGGCGAGAATTCCGGTTGCTTGAGACAGGCCCGAATCCGCTGGCCATGTTCGATGATCTTGCGGCTGTCGTCATCGAGTCGTGCGCCGAAGCGGGCGAAGGTTTCCAGTTCTTCAAACTGCGCATAGCCGAGCTTGAGATCACCGGCCACTGCGCGGTAGGTGGCGCGTTGCGCCTTGCCGCCGACACGCGACACCGATTTGCCGACATCGACGGCCGGCAGCACGCCGAGTTCGAACAGCGACGGCGACAGGTAGATCTGTCCATCGGTAATCGAAATCAGATTGGTCGGTATGTACGCCGAGATATTCTGTGCTTCGGTTTCGATGATGGGCAACGCCGTCAACGAGCCGCCACCACGTTCCTTACTGAGATGCGTGGAGCGCTCCAGCAATCGCGAGTGGATATAAAAAATATCACCGGGAAAAGCTTCGCGGCCGGGCGGGCGCCGCAGCAGCAGCGAGAGCTCACGATAGGCGCGTGCATGTTGCGTCAGGTCGTCGTAGACGATCAGCACGTCGCGCCCTGCTTCCATGAAATATTCGGCAATGCTGGTCGCCGCATACGGTGCGATATACGTCCGCCCGGGCGGGTCGTTGCCTTCGGTGACCACTACCACCGTGTAGGCCAGCGCGCCCTGCTCGCGCAGCACGGCCACCGTTTTGGCGACCGCCGAGGCGCGCTGACCGATAGCGCAATACACGCACACGACATCGTTGTCACGCTGGTTGAGTATGGTGTCGAGCGCGATCGCCGTTTTGCCGGTTTGGCGATCACCCAGGATCAGTTCGCGCTGGCCGCGTCCAATCGGAATCATCGCATCGACGACCTTCAGACCCGTTTGCAGCGGCACCGTCACTGGCGCGCGGTCCATGATGGCCGCTGCCGGGCGCTCGATCGGCAGCCGCATCTCGGTCATCAGCGCACCGTTGCCGTCGAGCGGACGGCCGAGCGGGTCGATCACGCGTCCCAGCAGCGCGTCGCCGACGGCTACATCCATCACGCGACCGGTACGCAGCACCTGATCGCCGGCGTTCAGCAGCGCGTAATCACCGAGCAGCACCACACCGATTTCATCAGCATCGACGTTGAAGGCGATGCCGAAAATATCGCCGGGGAACTGGAGCAACTCATCGGAACCAACGCCAGGGAGTCCGGCCACTTTGGCAATGCCGGTGGTGACGCTGATGATGGTGCCGACCTCGCGCAACGTGAGCTGGGCAGTGTAGGTATCGCGTACCTGACTGATCCCGGCGAATGCGCTATCGAACGCGGTTTGCAGGCCGCCGGACTGGATTGTCACGGCGTGGCCTCGACTGCCGTAGCGGATGCCGCTTGCGGGTTTGGTCCCGTCAGAGACGCCGGTACGGCAGGCGCTTTGGACACGGGTTGCGCCTTTTCTTGCAACAGGTCCGCAACGCCGGCCTCCAGCGTCTGCAGATACTCCGCGATGTTCCATCCTGCCTTTTGTCCGTTCGCGCTCAACTCGATGCCACTGACCAGATCGGGGGCGACCTCGAACCTGAGCGGGATGTCGGCGGCAAACAGGTGTTTGACCGCGTCCTGTATCGCGCTGCACTGCGCCGCCGGCAACGCGAATGCACTACGCACCAATGCGGGACTGGAGCCGGACTTGAGTGCGTCGGAAAATCTGGCCCTGGTCGGCTCATCCAGTGCCTGCAAGCGCTGTACAAAAACCCCGGTCACGCTCTGCTCCAGGCTGGTCGTGGCCAGGTCGGCCAGGGTCTTGCGCGCGATCGCGAAGACTTCCTGCTGCGTGCGGCTGCTGATGGCCTGCTGCAAATTCCTGGCGTCATTGTTCAGCGCGGCTTGCTGCTTGACGCGCAACGCCTCTGCCGTCTTGCGCGCGTCTTCCTGCAACCGCCGGCCTTCGGCCCTGGCCGCCTCGGTTGCCTGGCTCAACAGGGTTGCGCGCTGCTGGTCGAAGGCAGCATTTTTTTGCTGGAAGGTGTCACGTTCTTTTTGCGCTTCGGTTTTTTTGGTGTCGGCATCCGCCAGTTCAGCGGCGATTTTTTTCTCGCGCGCAGCGATCGCATCGAGGATAGGCTGGTACAGAAAGCGCTTCATCAACCACACCAGAATGACGAAGTTGAGCACTTGCGCCCCAACGGTAAACCAGTCGATTAACACGGCCTATTTCCCGGGTGTCTGGGAAATTACATAGTTCCAGAACGGGTTGGCAAAAATCAGAATCATCGACACCACGAAGCAGTAGATCGCAGTGGATTCGATCATCGCCAGACCGACGAACAGGGTGCGCGTGATGGTGGCAGAGGCATCCGGTTGCTGCGCCAGTGCCGTCAATGCCGTGGCGACTGCGCGCCCTTCCGCCAGCGCCGGTCCGAGGCAGCCAAAGCTGGTGGTGACACCCGCGCACAAGATTGACGCCACCGCGATCATTGACATGTTGTCCATGGTATTTCCTTCGTTGATTGATGAAATTTACAGCCGGTATGCAGGGCCGGGATTCAAAGATGGCTCAGGCATGCTGCGCCGGTTCGGATATCGCTCCGGGTTGATTCACACGCGTCGCAGCAGCGATATACACCGCTGCCAGAATGCTGAAGATGTACGCCTGCACCATGCCGGTTAGCAAACCAAGTGCGGTCATCACGATCGGAAACAGGAACGGCGTGATGGTCAGCAGGATGGCGATGATCATCGCGCCGCTCATCATGTTGCCGAACAGGCGCACTGCCAGGGCCAGCGTGCGCGACAGTTCGCTGATCAGGTTAAACGGCAGCATGATCACGGTCGGCTCGATGTAGGACTTGAGATAGCCGCGCATGCCCTGTTGCGCAATACCGAAATACGGTACCGCCACAAAGACGCACAACGCGAGCGCGGCGGTGGTCGAGAGCGAACCGGTCGGTGGTTCATAACCGGGGACGACGGTGAACAGATTGGCCGTCGCGACGAACAGGAACAGCGTGCCGATAAACCCGATGTATTTTTTGGGATTCGGCAGGCCCACTTCGTCGATCTGCGTCAGGATGGCCGAGACGATAATTTCCAGCAGATTCTGCCAGCGCGTGCGCTGCAGATCCATCGACAAGTTGCGCGTGATCAGCTTTGATCCGATGACCAGGATCAGCATCAGTGCCCAGGTGAAGACGATGGTGGCGTTGAGTTTGACAAATCCGTGCTGCCAGAAAATCAGCTCGTCCGGGCTAAGGCGCATGAGAGGCTTTCTGTTTGGCACCGACGCCAGGTTCCACAGGCAGTCGGGTTGCCCACGTCACGCCAGCACGCGCGGCCATGAAGCCGAGCAGGCACAGTACCAGGCGTTCCCAATGGGTGCCTGCGACCACATAAAATCCCGCCAGCGTGATTCCCATCCGGACCAGCAGGCTGACCAGTATCCACAGCGCCGGGCGCGGTGACGCCATGCTTTTACGGATCGTCCACCACAGGCCGCCATAGAACAGCAAGCCGAGTGCGATGCCAGCCACAGCTGCCAGCAATAGCAACAACGGGTCATTCATTGTGCAGCTCCTTGATCGTCATTGTGTTCGTCGCGCAGTTCGTCACCCTGTTCGTCACGCAGTTCGTCACGCATAGCGCGATCTTCCTTGTCGACCCAATGCCAGGCATTGAAACAACCGAGCACCAGTCCTGCCATCAGCAGCGCCAGTGTCCAGCCGTGCCGGCCCGGATGATGGGTGTCGAGCCAGATGCCGAGCGCCGCACCCAGCAGGGTTGGCACCACCACCGACCAGCCGATCAATCCCATCATGCCCAGTCCGAACCAGACACCCTGCGTGCTGCGTCGCGCCTTCAGCTTGCGGTTCGCCCTGGCCCCGATTTCGTCGGCCAGGTTTGGCGGTGTCGGCTGGTCACCCATGCTGGAACCGCGCGAAGCGATGCAAAAATCCGGATTCGAGTTTCGCCATGACCGTGCGCACGCTTTTCTCCTGCTCATCCAGCGCCGAAAATTCCTGCTCGACCGAGTCCCGTAATTGCGCCAGATCGGTACCCTGGATCGCACGCCGCACCGACACCAGCACGTCGTCTCCGGCCTTGATCAGTATGCCTTCATCGACCGCCACGAAGACCTCGCCGTCGGCATCGGATTGATACGTCAGGATGCCCGGCACCAGCGCCGCGACGCAATCACGCCGGCGCGGCAACAGGCCGAATGCGCCATTGCGCGTCTCGGCGACGATGCGCGCCACGTCGTGCGTATCGACGAAGATTTTGTAGGGCAGCAGGATCTTAAGATGCATGGGGCGTTGCCTCTGCTTCGACCGGCGCGGCAGCCCTGTCGGCCTTCGCTTTCATCGTCGCTTCATCGATACTGCCGATCATGTACAGCGCACTTTCCGGCGTGTCCCTGAACTCGTCATTGAGGATGCGCTCGCAGCCATCCAGCGCATCTTTCAGGCTGACCAGCTTGCCGGTCAGGCCGGTGAATTGCTCGGTCGTAAAAAATGGCTGCGTCAGAAAGCGCTCCAGCCGGCGCGCCCGCCCAACCACATTGCGGTCTTCCGGCGACAGCTGCTCCAGGCCCAGCATGGCGATGATGTCTTTGAGCTCGGCGTACTGCGCGAGAGTGCGCCGGATTCGTTGGGCCAGCGCGTAATGCCGCTCGCCAACGATGCCGGGTGTGGCCATCTTCGAACTCGATTGCAGCGGATCGATCGCCGGAAACAATCCTTCGCTGGCACGTTTGCGCGACAGCACGATAGATGCCGACAAGTGCGAAAAGGTATGCACCGCCGCCGGGTCCGTGAAATCGTCGGCCGGCACATACACCGCCTGGATCGAGGTGATCGCCCCGCTGTCGGTGTTGGCGATGCGTTCCTCCAGCCCGGACAGCTCGGTGCCCATCGTCGGCTGGTAGCCTAGCCGCGATGGCATCTGCCCCATCAGGCCGGACACTTCCATGCCAGCCTGGATGAAGCGAAAAATATTGTCGATCAATAGCAGCACGTCGCGATGCTCATCGTCGCGAAAATATTCGGCCATCGTCAAGGCCGCGTGGCCGACCCGGAAGCGGGCGCCGGGCGGCTCGTTCATCTGGCCAAACACCATCACCATGTTCGGCAGCACGCCCGCTTCTTTCATGTCATGGTGCAGCTCCTGCCCTTCGCGGCAGCGTTCGCCGATGCCGCAAAAAATGCTCACGCCCTGCTGATTGCCGACCATGTTGTGGATCATCTCGGTCAGCAGCACCGTCTTGCCGACACCGGCGCCGCCAAACAGCCCGGCCTTGCCGCCGCGCTCCAGCGGTACCAGCACGTCGATCACCTTGATGCCGGTTTCGAAAATGGCCGATTGCGTTGAACGCCGGGCCAATGGCGGCGGCTCCCGATGTACGGAACGCCATTCGACATCGGTCAGCGGTGCTTCACGATCGATGACATTGCCAAACACGTCGAACATGCGCGACAGGATCTGCTTGCCGACAGGTACTTTCAATGGGCCGCCAGTGTCCTCGACCGGATCACCACGGGCCAGTCCCTGGGTCGGGGTCATCGCGATTCCACGCACCAGATGCGCATCCATCTGGGCCAGCACTTCGATGGTTATTTGCTGGTCTTTTCCGGCCCGCAGCACGGTATGAATCGGCGGCAGATGGGTCTCGAAACGGATATCGACGACGCTGCCCCGCACGGCGGCGATCCGGCCGCGATTCGATCCCGCGATGTTGTTGTCCATAGTTGCTTACGCCTGTTGCTTGCTCATGTTACTGCCTGGCCGGATGCGCATTCAGCCTTCCTTGTTCCAGTATCCGCGGCGCGCATGGGTGTCATGCAGGCGTGTTTCAGCATCGCGGTCGAGGATGGTCGACTCGTCATAGGCCGGGCTCTGCTTGATCGCGTCCTGCGTGAGCGTGGTGAATACCCGGCTATCGAGCCAGTCGATGCGGTCGATCCAGCTGGTGGCGATCAGCACTTTTTTGCTACCCGGCCACCAATTGCTGGTGTCGACCAGCAGATACCGAATGGCCCACGAGTCGACGTCGTAAATGAAATCATCGATATGACCGATATTGCCATCGCTGGCCTCGACGAAATAGCCGCGCACGTTTTTCATGCTGCGCAGGTGTACATCTTCGGGCTTGACATCGGACTCACGCTGATCGCGCTCTTCCTGCGAGTGCGAGAGTCCTGCCGGCGGAATCAAGGGGTACTCTCCCATCGACCACAGCCCGGCATCATTCCAGTACGGCGGGTAACCGTAGTAGCCCAGATAGGCGCGTTCGTGCTGGCGCGAGACCGGCTTGTGGGTGTCGACATCGGGGCTGTCTTTTACCTGGGAACGTGTCAGCGAGACATTGACGATCGCGTCGCTGGCCAGCGGCGGCACCACCGAATACGGCGAGATCAGCACCCTGCGACTGACGAGCCACGTACCGGTGTCAACCACCAGGTAGCGGATCGCCCATGCCACATCATCGAAATAGGCGTCCTCGACATTGCCGATCTCGCCATCGGTTGCGTTGACGATGGATTTGGTTAGCGTGCTTGCGTTTTTCAACATGATTCACTCTCCTGGTTGGTTGGTCGGTTGGTTGGTCGGTTGGTTGGTCGGTTGGTTGGTCGGTTGGTCGGTCGTGTTCGTCACGTCGCGTTGCGGGGTTGCTGGCTGCATTGCCGCGCCCGGGTTCAGGCGCCGGGGGCAGGTTCATGGTTGAGCGCCCCAGGTCCAGTTGCGGATGTCAGGCATATCCTCGCCGTAGCGATCGATGTACTGTTTGTGTTCGATCAGCTTGTCCTGCAGTCGCTGCTTCACTGCAGCGCCCTGCGCACCGGTCTGCGGCAGGCGGTCGATGGTGTCGATGACCAGATGGAACCGGTCCAGATCGTTCAATACCGTCATGTCGAACGGTGTGGTGATGGTGCCCTCTTCCTTGTAGCCGCGTACGTGGATATTGCCGTGGTTGGTGCGCCGATAGGTCAGGCGGTGGATCAGCCACGGGTAAGCATGGAACGCAAAAATAACCGGCTTGTCGGTCGTAAACAGCGCATCGAAATCGAGGTCGCTCAAGCCGTGCGGATGTTCGTTTTCCGGTTGCAGCTTCATCAGGTCGACCACGTTGACGACCCGGATGATCAGGTCGGGCAACTGGGCGCGCAGGATCGACACTGCGGCGAGCGTTTCCAGCGTCGGCACATCGCCGCAACATGCCATCACCACGTCGGGGTCGGGGCTGCCCTGCGCGGGGTTGACCTGCGCGTGAGACGGCTCATTCCCGGCCCAGGACCAGACCCCGATCCCGGCGCTGCAATGCGCCACGGCAGCATCCATCGTCAGCCATTGCGGCGCCGGATGCTTGCCAGCGACCATGACGTTGACGTAATGGCGGCTGCGCAGACAGTGGTCCATGACCGACAACAGGCAGTTGGCGTCCGGCGGAAAATACACCCGCACCACGCTCGCCTTCTTGTTGACCACCACATCGATGAAGCCGGGGTCCTGATGCGTGAAGCCGTTGTGATCCTGACGCCAGACGTGCGACGCCAGCAGATAGTTGAGCGACGCAATTTTTTTTCGCCACGGCAGCTGCGCCGTGACCTTCAGCCATTTGGCATGCTGGTTGAACATCGAATCGACGATGTGGATGAAGGCTTCGTAGCAGTTGAACAGCCCGTGGCGACCTGTCAGCAGATAGCCTTCCAGCCATCCTTCGCACTGGTGTTCGCTGAGCATCGAGTCCAGCACGCGCCCGTCCGCGGCCAGGAATTCATCACCCGGCTTGATGCTCGCTTCCCACTGGCGGTCGGTCGCTTCGAACAGCGCACCCAGCCCGTTGGAGAGTGTTTCGTCCGGACCGAAGCAACGGAAATTACGTTGCACGCGATTCATTCTTGCGACGTCGCGCAGGAACGGTCCGACCACGCGGGTGTCGCCGATACCGCGAATGCCCGGCGTTGCCACCTCGACCGCGTAGTCACGAAAATCCGGCATCTGCAGGTCGCGCAACAACAGCCCGCCATTGGCGTGCGGATTGGCACCCATGCGGCGCTCGCCCTGCGGCGCCAGCGCGGCCAGCTCCGGCATCAGGCGTCCTTGCGCATCAAACAGTTCCTCCGGCCGATAACTGCGCAGCCAGTCTTCCAGCAACTGCAGATGCCCGGGATGCGCGGCCGGGTCAGAGATCGGCACCTGATGCGCGCGCGAGGTGCCTTCGATCTGCTTGCCGTCGACGATGGCGGGACCGGTCCAGCCTTTGGGCGAACGCAGCACGATCAGCGGCCAGCGCGGACGCGTGAAGTGGCCGTCGCGTCGCGCCTCCTGCTGGATGGTTTGGATCTGCTCGATCACGCTGTCGAGGGTTGTCGCCATCGCCTCATGCATCAATGCCGGCTCGTGTCCTTCGACGTAATACGGCGTCCAGCCATAACCGCGCAACAGCTGATCGAGTTCATCGGGCGCGATGCGCGCCAGGATGGTCGGGTTGGCAATCTTGTAGCCGTTCAGATGCAGGATCGGCAGCACCGCGCCATCGGAAATCGGATTGAGAAATTTGTTGGAGTGCCAGGCCGTCGCCAGCGGTCCGGTCTCGGCCTCGCCATCGCCGATCACGCAGGCCACGACCAGCTCGGGATTGTCGAACACCGCACCGAAGGCGTGACTGAGCGAATAGCCGAGCTCGCCACCTTCATGGATCGAACCCGGACATTCCGGCGACGCATGGCTGGGTATCCCGCCCGGAAATGAAAACTGCAAAAACAATTTTTGCAGCCCTTGCTCGTCCTGGCTGATGTCGGGATAGACCTCGCTGTAGGACCCTTCGAGATAGGTATTGCCAACCACCACCGCCCCGCCGTGACCGGGGCCGCAGACGTAAATCATGTTGAGATCGTATTTCTTGATCACGCGATTCAGGTGGACGTAAATAAAATTCTGTCCGGGTGCCGTGCCCCAGTGCCCGAGCAACATGCGTTTGATATCGGCAAGCGCCAGCGGGCGTTTCAATAGCGGATTGTTGCAGAGGTAAATTTGCCCGACTGCCAGATAGTTGGCCGCACGCCAGTAGGCGTTCATGGCATCGAGCAGGGCGGGCGTGAGCGTGGTGGAGGTCATGGTTTACCTGTCCTGAATTGTGCGCAAAAAAAAGTCCTCATCACTGCTTGTCAGTGAACGCCAAAAGAACAAGCGGCGACCTTGTCGATCCGGCGCGACGCGCGTTCATCGGGCAAGCCTGTGGTCGCACAGACATTCCGGCGTGAACTGGAAAACGATGTCTCGGTCGGGTGCAGGAATCGTCTTGCTGCGCCCGGCGTAGTGCAGACGGGAGAGAATGTCACGCATCAGATTCAGGCGCGCGTGGCGCTTGTTGTCGGTGCGCACAATATGCCAGGCCGCACCATCTGCATGCGTGGCCAGCAGCATGGCATCGCGCGCCTGTGTGTAGTCGTCCGAGTGGTCCAGCGCCACATTGTCGATCGGGCTGCTTTTCCACTGCTTGAGCGGATCGCGCTTGCGGTCTGCCAGTCGTGCCTTCTGTTCGTCCTTGCTGATGTCAAGGTAGTACTTCAAAAGTTTGATGCCGGAATTGACCAGCATCTGCTCGAAGCGGGGGGCCGATTCCAGAAATTCCCTGGCCTGCTCCTTCGAGCAGAACCCCATCACCCGTTCCACACCGGCGCGGTTGTACCAGCTGCGATTGAACAGGACCAGCTCCTGGTTCACCGGCAGGTGCGGCACATAGCGCTGGAAGTACCACGCCTTTTCATCACGATCCGAGGGTTTTCCAAGCGCGACTACCCGGGTTTCGCGCGGGCTCAGGTGTGCCACGATGCGCTTGATGCTGCCGTCCTTGCCCGACGAATCGCGCCCTTCGAGCAGCACGAGAATGCGTTCGTCATGGGCAATGAAGTGCCTTTGCAACTTGACGAACTCCACCTGCAGGTCGTGCAATTCCGACTTGTAGCTGTTATGCGGCATCGCGTTTCCCTGATGTGATCTCCGGCGAGCCTGTACTCACGGGGTTTCCGATGTGATTGCTGAAGCGATAGTGTGGCTCGGCGGATTGGGCATTCTGCCGAACAGGGTGCGATCGCTATCCTGTGACTGGCCCATGAATTGTCTCTGTTCCCCATCAGGTATCTCGTCGCCCGGATACAGATTCTTGCCCGGGCAGGTGGTGACATCGATGGCACGGACATTGCGGCCGTGCGCTTTACTGAGAGTTCGCAGCAAGATTTCGCTCCTTTAGACAGCGTGTGCAACGTCAGGGCGCAACGTCTTGTTGGCTTACGGTGGACCCACGGCAGATGCCCGTCTATGCGCCAACGCACTTACAGAAATCTGCACGACGTCCATTGCCGGATAGACCATTGTTCTGTGCGCCAGCACGCTGACGCGTACCGGCAATAGCGCATAGCCTGAAGCAACACCCTGCCTGGTCCTTAATCCTCGCCCCCCATTCGAACCCGCCACCAGCGACGTCAACTACGGAACGTGCCCAGTGCCGTCACCTTCAGCCATGCAAGCACTTCAACCCGATCGCAACGCGGCGACCGACTGTCCGCCCGACGACACGCTGCTGGACGATCTGCAGCGCGGCGCCTTCGATTATTTTCTGCGCGCCCACAATCCGCGCAACGGTCTGGTAGCAGACACCGCGCGCGATGGTGCGCCGTGCAGCATCGCGGTGATCGGCTTCGCCCTGTCGGTGTTTACGGTGGGCGTAGAGCGGGGCTGGATGGAACGCGTCGATGCGGTGCAGCGCACGCTCGTCACGTTGCGCTTCCTGATGGCGAGCGACCAGTCGGGCAGCGCCCGGGCCACCGGCTATCGCGGCTTTTACTTTCACTTCCTCGATATGGACAGCGGCACGCGCGTCTGGCTTTCGGAGGTCTCGATGATCGACACCGGGTTCCTGATGGCAGGCGTGCTGACTGCAGCAACATACTTCGACGCCGACACGCCCGACGAGATCGAACTGCGCCGCCTGGGCGACGCGCTGTATTGCCGGGTCGACTGGCGCTGGGCGCAGCGCGAAGGTGGCGCGATGTCGCACGGCTGGAAGCCGGAGTGCGGCTTTCTGAACTATGGCTGGGAAGGCTACAGTGAAGCGCTCCTGCTCTACGTGCTCGGTCTGGGATCGCCAACCCATGCGCTCACCAACCAGTGCTTCTGCGCCTGGACCGGAACCTACCAATGGGAAAACCTGTACGGGATCGATTTTTTGTATGCCGGACCGCTGTTCATCCATCAGTTCTCGCATGCGTGGATCGACTTTCGCGGCATACGTGATGCCTTCATGCGCGAAAAAAAATGTGACTACTTTGAGAACAGCCGGCGCGCCACTCTGGTTCAGCGCGAGTATGCAATACGCAACCCCGGCAGCTTTACCGGCTATGACCGCGACTGCTGGGGCCTGTCGGCCGGCGACGGTCCGCAGGCCGACGCGCGCCGTATCGCCGGTCGATATCAGACCTTCTTCGGCTACGCGGCACGCGGCGTTCCGTACGGCCCGGACGACGGCACGATCTGTCCGTCAGCGACGCTGTCGTCGCTGGTGTTCGCCCCTGAAGTGGTGCTGCCCGCGCTGCGCGCCATGTGGACACGATCCGGCGGCCACGACGCCACTGCGATTCGTGCCAGCGGCTTCAACCCGACCGTGGCCGAGGCGGGTCCGCACGGCTGGGTCGCGGCGGGCGAATTCGGCCTCGATCAGGGGATGACCGTACTGATGATCGAAAACTATCGCAGCGGACTGCCGTGGCAACTGAGCCGCGCCAATCCGGTCGTGCGCGCCGGGCTGCGCCGTGCGGACTTCAAGGGAGGCTGGCTGTAGCCGGCGCGGAAGCGATGCATTACTCCCAGCCACAGCAGCATCTGCCCCACCTCGGTATCGACGACAACGAACTGTGTCGTAATGCCAAGCCGCCCGACTGGCGCAATCCGGTACCACGTGAGCCCTATCACCTGATCGTCATTGGTGCCGGGCCGGCCGGTCTGGTGGCTGCCCGAGCCGCTGCGGCACTCGGTGCCCGCGTCGCCCTGATCGAAAAACATCTGCTGGGGGGACTCTCGCTGAACTATGGTTGCGTACCGTCGCAGGCACTGATCCGTACCTCGCGCCTGTATGCCGAGATGCGCAATGCCGAAGCTTACGGCGCCCGGTCGCCATCGGACATCCAGGTTGATTTTCCGCTGGCAATGGCGCGCATGCGGCGCATTCGTGCGCGTGCCAGCCGCGTCGACTCGGCACCACGCATCGCCGCTGACGGCGTCGATCTCTTCTTTGGCACAGCGACCTTCGTCGGGCCCGACGTGATCGATGTCGATGGGCTGCGCCTGCGCTTCAAAAAGGCACTGATCGCCACGGGGTCGCGCTCGTTGCTGCCATCGATTCCAGGCCTCGACGCCGCCGGCTACCTAACCAACGAGACCCTGTTCGACCTGACCGAGTTACCGAAAAGCCTGCTGGTCATCGGCGGTGGTCCGGTCGGCTGCCAAGTGGCGCAGGCGCTGTGTCGCTTCGGCTGTCGTGTTGTCATTACCCATTCCGAACCGCTCTTCCTGCCGAAAGAAGAACGCGACGCAGCCCAATTGCTGGCCGACGCCATGGCGCGCGATGGTGTCGAAATTCATCTCAACACGAAGGCCGTCAACGTACGCGTCGAGGGCGGCAAGAAGCGCATCGAGACGCTCAACGATGGCAACGTCGCCACCATCACGGTCGACGAAATCCTCACTGGCATCGGCCGCAGGCCAGCACTCTCGGGCCTGAACCTCGAAGCGGCAGGCGTGATCTACGACGTCAACGAGGGCATCGCGGTCGACGACTTCCTGCGCACCTCGAACCTGCGCATTTTTGCCGCCGGCGATGTCTGCCTTGAACACAGATACACCGACACCGCCGAAGCATCAGCCCGCATCGTCGTGCGCAACGCGCTGTGCTTCGGCAGGCAACGCATGAGTGCGCTAAAAATTCCGTGGTGCACCTACACCGACCCCGAAATCGCCCACGTCGGCATGTACGTGCGGCAGGCACGCGCACGCGGCATCCCCGTAAAAACCTTCACGGTACCGATGCACGATGTCGACCGCGCACTCACCGACGGTGAGGAAAAAGGCTTCGTGAAAATCCACATCCGCGACGGCACCGACGAAATCCTCGGTGCGACCGTCGTGGCGCGCCATGCTGGCGAGATGATTAACGACTTGTCGCTGGCGCTGATCGCCGGCATCGGCCTGAAAACGATCGCGGGTGTCATGCACGCTTACCCGACGCAGGCCGAAGGCATCAAAAAGGCGGCGATGGCGTACGCCTGCACACCGCCGTCGCGATGGATGGTTTGGCTGAGGCGGCTATGGTTCGCCCGCTGAGTGCGGCACTCGCGCATGCCGGACAGCATCGGAGGTTACCGCGATGGAAGAATCGAGCGTCGTGGTTGCACATGCTTGTATTCGAACCGGTGTCGTCGCACCACTGCGTGTTCCAGTACGGTGGCGAAAAAACCAGCGACGCGCCCGAAAATTCTCTGCGCTGCTCGGTGCCAGCTAAGTCTGCAGCCGCACGATCTGTGTCACGCAACTGATTGCGTTCAACCGGAGAATCACCATGCGCCACGACAAACTTGCCCTCCTCGCTTTCGTACTAGCCGCAGCAGGCACCGCCTCCTGTGCCGCTGAAGTCCCTGCGGCTCAACCACCTGCCAGCCTCAAGCCACTCACCGGCGCGAAGCTCGCGAGCACTGCCAGGATCACGATGGCGGATGCGCGTGCCATTGCGCTGAAAGCGCATCCTGGAAAAATCACCGACGAAGAACTTGAGAACGAAGACGGTGGAAGCGGATTGCGCTATTCGTTCGATATCAAGGTCGCCAAGGGCACACAGGAAGTCGGTGTGGATGCGATGACAGGCAACCTTTTGGAAAACAAACTTGAAGGCAAGAATCCTGACTGACGACAGGGTTCCGATCGCCATTGCCGGGGAGGTACGCCCGTGTTCGGGCACACCCTTCCAGGTCGCCATAAGAATTTTCATCCGCTGATCGCTATGCGTACAACGTGATTGTGACGAGGGTGAGCATGCAAGCAGGCCGCCTATGGCTGGCCTAAGTTTGTCCGGTCAGACTTTGGCCAATCGCACAAGCACATCGACGGAGATAACACGATGCACAAGCTGTCATTGCCCACATCAAAACACTGGCTGAACAAAGTCCCCGAAGTCACCATTTCCTTTTGGATCATCAAGATCATGTCCACCACGGTGGGCGAAACAGGCGCTGATTTTCTGGCGGTCAATGCAGGATGGGGACAGGGCATAACCCGGGTGGTCATGGGCGCGCTGCTGCTGGCGGCGTTGTGGATTCAATTGCGCACACGGCGCTATACCCCTTGGCGTTATTGGCTAACGGTCGTATTGGTGAGCGTCGTTGGCACGCAGATCACCGACCTGCTTACCGATGGTCTGGGTGTCAGTTTGTATGTCAGCACGTCGGTGTTTGCTATAACACTTGCCGCCATATTTGCGGTCTGGTATCGGCTGGAGCACACCCTGTCCATCCACGAGATTGTCACCCGAAAAAGAGAGCTGTTTTACTGGTCGGCCGTCCTGTGCACCTTTGCACTCGGAACCGCTGCTGGCGATCTGGCGACCGAAGCGCTGGGACTTGGCTTCACGTGGGGGGTGTTGTGCTTCGGCGGCCTGATTGCCGCCACCGGCCTGGCCTGGCGCCTTGGCGGTAACACCGCGCTGACCTTCTGGGTGGGCTACATCCTGACGCGCCCCTTCGGCGCTGCATTGGGCGACCTGCTGACCCAGGCAAAATCCTACGGCGGCTTGGGCATGGGTGCCATGTGGACCAGCATCCTGTTTTTAGCGGTGATCGTGATGCTGGTAACCATTGCGCAGCGTGCCATGGGCAATCGTCGACACAATCAGGCAGCCGGATAACCGTTATTTGATCACTCAAGGAAAATTCATGCGCGTCGTTCATTTATGCATTCGTCCCATTGCCGGCGGATTGGCTGCCGCCTTACTGTTGGCTGCGGCTGGATGTTCCAGACCAGAGCTCACGGGTTCGTCAGTAACCGGACCGACCGCCACGTCTCCCGACTCCGGGCCACAAGCAAATACCGGTTCCAGACTCGGTGAATTGGCTGCATTCCGCGAAATTGCCGCCGATGTTTCCAGCATCGTCGACAAAGGCGAACTGCCAGCAGCCAGGAAACGCGCAAAAGATCTGGAATTGGCCTGGGATTCAGCCGAGGCAGGTTTAAAGCCACGCGCTGCCGCCGATTGGCATGTTTTGGACAAGGCCATCGACCATGCATTATCCGCACTGCGTGCCGACACGCCCGATCCTGCCACCTGCAAAATAGCGATGACCGACCTGCTGAAAACCTTTGATGGATTACAAGGCAATATGACCACCGGGCACAAATCACCATGACCAATCCAACGCAAAACACGTTAAACAAGGTGCCCGAAGTCACCTTGCTGTTCTGGATCATCAAGATTGCCGCGACGACGCTTGGCGAAACCGCCGGAGATGCTGTCTCGATGTCGATGCATCTGGGCTATCTGCTAGGCACGGCGATTTTTGCGGCGATATTTCTTGCTGCGGTCGTCGCCCAGATCAGGGCCAGGACCTTTCATCCGATGCTCTACTGGACCACGATCATTGCCACCACCACGGTCGGCACCACGCTGGCGGACTTTGCCGATCGCTCTCTTGGCATTGGTTACGCTGGCGGTTCGACCTTGCTGCTGGCACTGCTGCTTGGCGCATTCTTTATCTGGCATCGCAGTCTCGGCACCGTCTCCGTGAACGATTTGCGCTCGCCGAAAGCAGAAATGTTTTACTGGGTGACGATCATGTTTTCCCAGACATTGGGCACCGCGCTGGGCGACTGGACAGCCGGTTCGATGGGACTCGGTTACACCGGCGCGGCGCTGGTATTCGGAACACTGCTGGCGATGGTCGTGGTGGCTTACTATTGCACCCGTGTGTCGCGCACCATGCTGTTCTGGACCGCATTCATTCTGACCCGTCCTCTTGGTGCCGTTGTCGGAGATTTTCTCGACAAACCACTCAGCGCCGGTGGTCTGGCGCTGAGCCGCTATAGCGCATCGGCGGCGCTGTTTGCCTTCATCGTTGTCAGCCTTCTGGTGTTCAGGCAGAGGCCGGCAACACGTCGCCATTGAATCCTGATCCGATTTTTTATTTAAAAAGGGAAGCACAGCATGAACCTGACATTCAAGGATGCAGCAGAAACCGGCCCGGCCTATACACGCACCTCCCGTGTCGTTCACTGGCTGGTCGCCGTGCTGATCATCGGCATGATTGCCCTTGGCTGGTACATGATGTCGATCGAAGACGATCCGGGTAGCGACACCTATTTCACGCTGCACAAATCAACCGGACTCATTGTGCTGGTGCTGGTGCTGTTTCGCCTCGTATGGCGATTGGGCCATCGGCCGAAGGCGCTGCCACTATCACTACCGGGATGGCAATTGATGGCATCAAAAGCGTCGCATTGGTCGCTGTATGGCGCCATGATTGCGATGCCCATCGTCGGACTGGCGGGCGCGTTACTGAGCAAGGACGGCGTCAGCTTTTTTGGTGCTGCATTGCCCCGTGTCTTTACTGCAAATCATGATCTCGCCGAGGTGTTCTTTTCGATTCACTCGGTGATTGCCTGGATTCTGGTCGCACTGATTTCGCTGCATGTTCTGGCCGCACTGAAACATCTGCTGGTCGACAAGGATGGGGTCTTTCAACGAATGTGGCATTCCTGATCAGGACGCCGTGACACGGGTGCGCGGCATGGTGCGTACACTCACGCGCAGAATCGCTGCAGGAACGGTGCGTCAATAGCTTGTTTTGGAGGGGGGAAACGATGCGAGTCTTGCTGGTCGAAGACGACACCATGATCGGCGAAGCCATTCAGGGCGCCTTGAAAGATGCGTCTTACGCCACCGACTGGGTGAAAAACGGGCAGACGGCGCTCACGACGCTGGCGTGCCAGCACTATGACCTGGTGTTGCTCGATCTCGGTCTGCCCGGCATGGATGGGCTGGAGGTGCTGTCGAGCCTGCGCGCCAGAGACAACCCGGTTGCCCTGCTGGTGATCACTGCCCGCGATGGTCTCGATGACCGGCTGCGCGGTCTGGACGGCGGCGCCGATGACTATGTGCTCAAGCCCTTTGCAATGGCGGAACTGCTGGCCCGCATGCGCGCGGTGTTGCGGCGCAAAGGCGGCAACGCAAAGGCAGTACTCGGTAACGGCGTGGTCGCTCTGGACCCGGCCACGCGGGAAGCGATGGTCGAATCCGGCGCGCCGGTACAGCTGTCCAATAGAGAATTTGCACTCTTGCAGGCCTTGCTGGTACGGCCAGGGGCCATCCTGTCTCGCAGCGACCTTGAAGACCGGATGTATGGATGGGGCGATGAGGTCGACAGCAATGCGGTCGAGTTCCTGATCCATGCACTGCGGCGCAAGCTGGGCAGCGCCATCATCAAGAATGTCAGGGGAGTGGGATGGATGGTTTCAAAGAGCGCCTGAACGCGTCAATCAGGGTCAAGCTGTCGTTGTCGCTGTCGCTGGCCATTCTGGTTGTTGCGGTAGTCGCTGGCCTCTTCTCGTTCGTCTCCGCATTCGATCAGGCCCACGCGCTGCAGGACGATACGCTGAAGCAGGTTGCAGCGCTGTTCGATCGCCACCATCTGCCGTTGACCCAGCCTGGCGACGATGGGCGCGCCAACGACAGCGATGAAGAGTCGCGCGTCATCGTCCAGTCTCTTGGAGACAGCGGCAAAGCGCTCACGCCAGCCGATGGCGGGATGGCGCTGACGATTCCGCTGACGCTTCCGCCGAACCTCGCTGACGGCCTGCATACACTGAACTCCGGTAACGAGCCGTTCCGCGTTCTGGTCAAGACCATGGCCGGCGGCGCGCGCATCGCCGTGGCGCAGGAAACCGGTGTACGCAACGAGATCGCACGCGCCAGCGCCTTGCGCACCGTCATGCCATTCCTGATTCTGGTTCCCATCCTGCTGCTGATCGTTGCCAACCTCGTGCGCAAGATGTTCCGGCCGATTGCCGCTCTGTCGACCGAAATCGACCAGCGCGCCGAACAGGAATTGCACCCGGTAGCAGCAGACCATGTACCTGTCGAAGTACGCCCGTTTGTCGTGGCGATCAATCGCTTGCTGGCCCGCGTTGGGCAATCCATGGAGGTGCAGCGCCGCTTTATTGCCGATGCTGCGCACGAGCTTCGCTCTCCGTTGACGGCGATGTCACTGCAAGCGGAGCGCCTGGCAGAAGCCGACATGTCGGACCTCGCGCGGGAACGATTGGCGACACTGCAGCGTGGCATCGAACGCGGCCGCAACCTGCTCAATCAACTCCTGACGTTGGCCAAGGCCCAGGCAACACCCGAGCGTCCGACGTTACCGGTTTCGGTTCAGGCGATCTATCGTCGCGTTCTGGAAGACCTCATGCCGCTGGCCGACACCAGGCGCATCGACATCGGTGTCGAAGGCGGGCAGGACGCCCAGGTCATGGTGAGCGAGCTCGACATGATCGCGTTGGTCCGCAACCTGGTCGACAATGCCATTCGCTACACGCAACACGACGGACGGATTGATTTATCGGTGACCACCGAGGGCGCCATCGCCGTCCTGCGCATTCAGGACAACGGGCCCGGCATTGCGCTGGCCGAGCGGGAACGGGTCTTTGACCCTTTTTACCGGACGCTTGGCAGTGACCAGGTTGGCTCGGGACTGGGGATGTCGATCGTCAAGGCCATTTCGGACCGGATCGGCGCGCAGATTACCCTGGGCGTTTCAGACGCAGTGACAGGTTCCGGCCTGCGCGTATGTCTGCGTATTCCGCTGGCGCAGGCTACTCGGGGATCGCTCCCACACACCCCCACAGGAAACACATGACGACCTCAACCAGCTGGTTTTACTGGGCCATCCTGTCCGCCGTTTTTGCGGCACTGACGGCCATTTTTGCAAAGATCGGTATTCAGGGCGTCGATTCCGATCTGGCGACGCTGATCCGCACCGCAATCATCATCGTCGTCCTGTCCCTGTTCGTGGCATACACGGGCAAGTGGACCAATCCTGTCGAGCTGTCCGCGAAAACCTGGCTGTTCCTCGGCTTGTCCGGGCTCGCCACGGGTGCATCGTGGGTATGCTACTTCCGGGCGCTCAAGATAGGAGATGCCACCAAAGTCGCGCCAGTGGACAAGCTCAGTCTGGTGCTGGTTGCGGTGTTTGCATTCGCTTTCCTGGGCGAGCGTCCGTCGCTGCGCGAATGGTCCGGTATCGCCATGGTCGCCGGAGGCGTTCTGCTGCTCGCGTTCAAGCGTTGACGCGCCCGGTTGGCCGGCCAGCAGTACCGATATCCCTGCCAGCGCAATGCGGCAGATGCGCGGCGCCTGTTGACGCCCCCCACGTCATGGAGGCGTATCGCATATCGCTGCGGCAAGCGGATTCGCTTCGATATAAATCCGCTTCACCATACCGAAGCGCGCACGGATAGTGCGTTCGATGCGGCCTACGGCTGCGACGACCTCGTTGCCGGTCGCACCCTGGCGGAAGCGCACATCGAGCGTCACCAATACCTCGTCCGGACCGAAATACATGGTCAGTGGCGGTGCTGCCGAAACCACGGCGGGATCGTCCAGCGCCAGCAGGCGGATGGCAGCTGCCGTCTCGGGGTTGACGCCTTCCCCGACCAGCAGGCTGCGGCTTTCATGGATCAACAGCGTGGCCACAGCGAACAACAGGATGCCAATGGCGACCGACGCAGCACCGTCGAGGATCGGCATGGCGAAGCGATGGCTGAAGTAAATACCCGCTGCTGCCAGCAGCAGGCCGGCCAGTGCCGCGCTGTCTTCGGCAAACACGGTAAAGGCACCGGGGTCCTTGCTGGCACGCAGCGCTTTCCAGAACGACTGGTCGCCCTGCTTTTTAAGTAACGCGCGCAGGGCAATCGCAAAGCTGGCGCCCTCGAACACGGCCGCCGCACCGAGCACGACGTAGTTCCAGGTCGGGTCAGTCATCGGTTCCGGGTGCAGCATGTGCAGCACCCCCTCGTACGCCGAGATGCCGCCGCCGGCACCGAAGATCAGCACGGCAACGATCAGGCTCCAGAAATACAGTTCCTTGCCATAGCCGAACGGGTGCTCGGCATCGGGTGGCCGTTGGCTGCGTTTTAGTCCAACCAGCAGCAGCAGGCCGTTCCCGCTATCGACGGTGGAATGGATCGCTTCCGACAGCATCGCGGAGCTGCCGGTAATGCCAGCGACAATGAACTTGGTGACTGCAATCGCGACGTTGCTCGCGATTGCGCCATACAACACGATGCGGGAATCGGACATGCCACTCCTTATCGTGCGAATCCGGGCGATCGTTTCATCGCGGCCCGCTGGCCGTGACCGACCAGACCGTATTTCCGACATCATCGGCAATCAGCAACGCGCCATCTGCAGACTGGGCGAGACCGACAGGTGCACCGAAGAGCGACTTCTGATCAGATGACGTGAAACCGGTAACGACAGAGAGCTTCTGACCCGTCGGGCGACCATCCACGAAGCTGACGTAACTTACTTCGTAACCAGCCAGAGGGGACCGATCCCAGCTCCCGTGCTCGCTGATGAAGGCGCCGCCACGGTATATGGCTGGCAGGTTGTTCCCCGTGTAGAAAAACAGTCCCAGCGGCGCCACGTGAGAGGCCAGCGCGAAGTCGGGCTGGAGTGCCGTCTGCACCAGGTCAGGACGCTGGGGCTTGACGCGTTGGTCGACGTGCTGGCCGTAATAACTGTAGGGCCAACCGTAGAAGCCCCCTTCTTTGACCGACGTCATGTAGTCCGGAACCAGGCTTTCGCCGATCTCGTCGCGCTCGTTGACGATGGTCCAGAGCTTGCCGGTTTGCGGCTCCCATTGCAGTCCGGTCGGGTTGCGCAAGCCGGCGGCAAAAATCCGGCTGGCCCCGGTGGCGACATCGACTTCAAGAATATTGGCGCGCCGGTATTCGACGGCCAGGCCGTTCTCGGTGATATTGCTGTTCGAGCCGACACCGACGTAAAGCTTTTTGCCGTCCCGACTTGCGAGCAGCGCCTTGGTCCAATGATGATTGATGGTGTCTGGCAAGTCGGCAAGTTCACTGCCGGGTTCGGTGATGCTGGTCGCGCCCGCGGTATAGGGATACTGCATGATCCTGTCGGTATTGGCCACATACAGCGTCTGGCCGATCAGCTGCACCCCGAATGGCGAGTGCAACTTGTCGAGGAAAACATGCTGCTGCCACTTGCCGGAGCCCGGCTCCTTGCGCAGTAGCGTGATGCGGTTTCCGCCTTTCGCCCCTTTGCCGGAACGGCCTTTGACGATGCCCGCAATGAGCTGCTTGGGGGTCGTCACGGGTTCAGTGCCGGGGCCGTTCGCTTCGACCACCAGCACATCACCGTTGGGCAGTGTCAGGAGTTGGCGGGGGTGCTGCAGGCCGTCGGCGATCTTTTCTATCTTCAGTCCGCTGGCGACGGTGGGATGCGCGTCACCCTGCCATCCGGTACCTTTTGGCACCTGCATCGGCGGCACCAGAAAATTTTGCGCCGCTGGCAACACAGGTTCGCGTCCGACTTGCTGGCGCGGATCGATCCCTGCTTTTTCACCGCATCCGGCAAGTACCAGTACCAACGCTGCCGGGATGGCTGTCATCCATGTCGAGTTGTTCATGCTTGCACCCTGAGATCATTAGTCGAATTCTGCAGGGCCACGAGGACGCTGCCGGCGGCCATAAGGGCTACGGTCAGTATCGACAGCAACAATCCCTCCGGCATGATTCCGTAGGCGTCCCGGCTATGCACGAACGCGTTGACGATAGCGGCGGCGACGCCTGCCAGAACCATGAAGAAGGCGCCCTTGTCGCGCACCGTGCTCCGCCTGCTTCCGGGAAACCAGACCCAGGCAAGATTGATGAAGCGTGGAATCACCGCAAAAACCAGTCCGATGGAAATCAACCAGGCGGCTGCTTTGAACCACATGACATCTGCGCTGCTGACATACACCGCATCGAATATCAGCGCCCCGACAAAGAAGCCGAACGGGATGGGGTTGAGCAGGTCGAACAGGACTGCGGCTGTGACGGATGGCGGCTTGTGACGGCCGGGACTGCCTCTGAAATTGTCGCTCATGTTTTCTCCTTGAAATCTGATGGATCAAACCAGCGATCAAGTTAAAACATGGACACCCGGTTGTCAGTACGCCAGCACACTCAGGCAGGTCGTTTACGGCACTGTTCAAGGCAGGAATGCGCAAGCTGCCATTGCCTGCAGGTCGCACGACACAGTCCGGCAGTGCCCGGTTTTCTTAGCATCGAACGTCGGTGACGCACAGCAAAAAGAGCTCCTCTATGTTAGGCAAGTCACGGAAGTTGAGTGACGACCTGCGTAAGCTCAAGCCCAGAACCGGGTGGGAAGTCCCTGCAGAAAACCCGGAGTCATCGCGCATCACGTTCCGATATCCCTTGCACGCATCCGAACCGTGCGCCCGCCCGACCAACAAGCTCCGGAGAAAGTCACAATGCAGATAGGCATGATCGGATTGGGCCGCATGGGCAGTGACATGACGCGTCGGCTGATGAGCAAGGGGCACGTGTGTGTCGTGCATGACATCCATCCTGCCGCTGTCGCCGCGCTTGAACAGGACGGTGCAACCGGTACGGCTAGCCTGGCGGATTTCGTCTCCCGACTAAGTACGCCTCGCGTGGTCTGGATGATGCTACCGGCCGCGATCGTCGACCAGGAACTGGCTGAATTGTGTCCGCTGCTGGAAGCCGGCGACATCGTCATCGACGGCGGCAATTCGTACTACCGCGACGGCATCCGGCGCGGCGCCGATCTGACCCGGCGCGGCCTGCATTATGTCGACGTCGGCACCAGTGGCGGAGTGGCAGGACTTGCGCGCGGCTACTGTCTGATGATCGGCGGTGAAACCGATATCGTCGATCACCTCGGACCGGTTTTTACCGCACTCGCGTCCGGCATCGATGCCGCACCACGTACCCCCGGCCGCGCGGCCGGGCATTACGCGGGCACTGCGGAACAGGGTTTCCTGCACTGCGGGCCGCAAGGCGCCGGGCACTTCGTCAAGATGGTTCACAACGGAATTGAGTACGGTGTAATGGCCGCGTATGCCGAAGGATTCAACATCCTGCGCAATGCCAATGCCGGCAAGCGTACTCACAGTGCCGACGCCGAAACCACGCCGCTGCAAAACCCGGAGTTTTACCAGTACGAGATGGCGTTGCCCGACATCGCCGAGGTATGGCGGCGCGGCAGCGTGATCGAATCCTGGCTGCTCGACCTCACCGCCACCGCCTTGCTGCAGGACCCGACGCTGGACAACTTCAGCGGCCGCGTCTCCGATTCCGGCGAAGGGCGCTGGACCGTTGCCGCGGCAATCGACGAAGGCGTACCGGCGCCGGTAATCAGCGCCGCACTGTTTGCACGCTTCAGCTCGCGCGACAACGCCGCCCCCGCCAATCGCGTGTTGTCGGCGATGCGCAAGGAATTCGGCGGGCACGATGAAAAGAAAGAAGGCAGCTGACATGACCGACAGTGACGTGGCCGCCCTGCCGTCCGATGCGCTGGTGCTGTTTGGCGTGACAGGCGATCTGGCCCGCAAGAAAATTTTTCCTGCTCTGTATGCGATGGTCAAACGCAACCGGCTGTCCGTTCCGATCGTGGGCGTCGCTTCGTCGGACTGGTCGGTCGAGCAGTTGCGCTCGCATGTGCAGGAGGGTCTGGAGCAGGCCGGTCCGATCGACGACCCGGCTGCGCTCACTCGCCTGCTCGCGCTGCTCAGTTATGTCAGCGGTGACTACAACGACAGCGCCACCTTCGTCGCGTTAAAAAAGGCACTCGACACGGCGCGCCGCCCTGCCTATTACCTGGCCATTCCACCCGCGCTGTTTGGCCCCGTAATCAAAGGACTGGGCACGGCCTGCATGACTAAAGACGCGCGCGTGGTCGTCGAGAAACCGTTCGGACGCGATCTGGCGTCGGCGCGTGAACTCAACCGGATGGCGCGCTCGGTGTTTGCGGAGGATGCGATCTTTCGCATCGACCACTATCTCGGCAAGGAGGCGATCATGAACATCCTCTATTTCCGCTTCGCCAATGCCTTTCTGGAACCGATCTGGAACCGCAACTATGTAGCGCGTATCCAGATCACGCTGGCCGAAGATTTTGGTGTCGACAGTCGCGGCAAGTTTTACGAGAGTGCCGGCTGCCTGCGCGATGTCGTGCAAAACCATCTGTTCCAGATCGTCGCGCTGCTGGCGATGGAAGCCCCCGCCTACCGCGGCTATGGCGCCGTGCATGCCGAGAAATCCAAAGTTTTTCAGGGCATGCGCCCGATGCAACCGGACGACCTCGTGCGCGGTCAGTACGACGGTTACCGCGATGAACCCGGAGTGGCACCGGACTCCGATGTCGAGACATTTTGTGCGCTGCGCTTGTTCATCGATTCATGGCGCTGGGAAGGTGTGCCGTGGTATCTGCGCTCCGGCAAATGCCTGGCGGGTACTGCCGCCGAGGTGCTGGTCGAATTCAAGCCACCGCCACAGCGGCTATTCGAGGATTCGCTGCCGGCCAACGGGCGCACCAACTACATCCGCTTCCGGCTTTCGCCCGACTCCACCATCGCCCTCGCCGCACGCATCAAACACGTCGGCAAGGAATTCATCGGCGACCAGCGCGAGCTCTATCTGGCCGAACAGCAAGCCGAAGAAATCGCACCCTACGAGCGGTTGCTCGACGATGCGATGGCGGGCGACGGCGCCCTGTTCTCGCGCGAAGACGCTGTCGAAGCTGCGTGGGCGGTGGTCGATACGGTCCTCAGGACGCATGATCCGGCGCTGCCCTACGCACGCGGCAGCTGGGGGCCGACCGCGGCTGATGCGATCATCGGCCCGGGCGGCCGCTGGCACAATCCTGACGTGTCGGAGGCACACAGTGACAGCACAAACTGAGGTTATTTTTCTGCTCGATGTCGATAACACGCTACTCGATAACGATTGCATCACGACCGATCTGGACAACTACCTGCAGCGCGAATTCGGCCAGGAAAGCCGCGACCGCTACTGGACGATTTTTGAAAGCCTGCGCGCTGAGCTGGGATATGCCGATTACCTCGGCGCGTTGCAACGCTACCGGCTCGACGACCTGACCGATCCGCGCATGCTGTCGATGTCCCTTTTTCTGAGCGATTACCCGTTTGCGCAGCGCCTGTATCCACGTGCGCTCGATGTCATCACGCATCTCGCACAATGGGGACCCACGGTAATCCTGTCGGATGGCGACGTGGTGTTCCAGCCGCGCAAAATACATAGATCGGGGTTGTGGCAGGCAGTCGATGGAAGGGTGCTGGTCTACATCCACAAGGAACGCATGCTCGACGCGGTAGCCCAGCGCTACCCGGCGCGGCATTACGTGATGGTCGACGACAAATTGCGCATCCTCGCCGCCATGAAAACGCTCTGGGGCGAACGCCTGACCACGGTCTTTCCACGTCAGGGGCACTACGCGCTCGACCCGAAAAATACCAGCACCTATCCCGCCGCCGACATGACGGTTGAACACATCGGCGACCTGATGGACCATGATTTCTCACCGTTGACGAGGCTGCCATGAAAGCACCTATCGAATTACACGCGCTCGGCCAGAGTCTGTGGCTAGACAATATCACCCGCGCACTGCTCGACAGCGGCACGCTGCAACGCTACATCAGCGCGTATTGCGTGACGGGACTGACATCGAACCCGACCATCTTCGACCAGGCCATCAGCGGCACTGCAGACTACGACGCAGCGATCCGGCAAAAGGTCAGCGAAGGTAAATCCGGCGAGGCGTTATTTTTCGAGCTGGCGCTGGAGGATTTGAAACGCGCAGCCGCGCTATTACTCCCGGTGCACACTGCAACCGGCGGCATGGATGGCTGGGTGTCGCTGGAAGTCTCGCCGCTCATGGCCGACGATGCGGCAGCGACTATCGCGGCGGCCAAACGCCTGCATGCGAGTGCCGACTGCGCCAATCTGTTCATCAAGATTCCTGGCACGAGCGCCGGCTTGCAGGCGATCGAGGAAACGATTTTTGCCGGGGTGCCGGTGAATGTCACGCTGCTGTTCTCGCGCGAGCAGTACACGGCGGCAGCGGATGCGTACTGGCGTGGAATACAGCGCCGCATCGATGCCGGACGCGATCCGAAGGTCCATTCGGTGGCGTCGATTTTCATCAGCCGCTGGGACAAAGCCGTCATGAAAACAGTCGCGCCGGAATTGCGTAACCGCCTCGGTGTGGCGATCGGCAAACGCACCTACAAAGCGTATTGCGATCGGCTGGCATCGCCACAATCAAAAAAATTCGCCGATGCCGGCGCGCTCACGCAACGCCTGCTGTGGGCCAGCACCGGCACCAAGGACCCGCAAATTCCGCCGACCTTTTATATCGAAAATCTGGCTGCGCCGAACACGATCAATACCATTCCGGAACAGACCTTGCAGGCATTGGCGGCCCATACGGAATCGTTCACGCTCATGCCGGAAGATGGCGGCGACGCCGAGGTTGTGCTGGGCGAGTTTGCCAAGGCCGGATTCGATGTGGAGACACTTGCGACCCGGCTGCAGGTCGAGGGGGCCGGCTCGTTCACGACATCCTGGAATGACCTGCTGGCCGTGATCGCCGCGAAAAGCGCGCTCGCGTGACGGCATGGTCCGAAGCCATCCGGGCTGCCGATTTTTTTGTATCAGATGCAATGTGAGCAATGGAGCACACCGCAATGACGTCAACGCAACTCGACCAACTCTGCATCAACACCCTGCGCACGCTGTCGATCGACGCAGTCCAGCAAGCGCATTCCGGCCATCCCGGTACGCCCATGGGTGCGGCACCAACCGCGTACTGCCTGTGGCAAAATTTTCTGCGCTTCGACCCTGCCGCGCCCAACTGGATCAACCGCGACCGCTTCGTGCTGTCGGCCGGACATGCCTGCGCGTTGTTGTACAGCCTGCTGCATTTGTGCGGCGTCAAAGCCGACAGCGCGAGCTATTCCACGGAAGATAGGCTGAACCAGCGACTGGCAGTGACGCTGGATGACCTGAAAACCTTTCGCCAGCTCGGCAGCCGCTGCACCGGTCATCCCGAATCCGGCTGGACCTCCGGTGTCGAAACCACCACCGGCCCGCTCGGGCAGGGCGCAGCCACCAGCGTCGGCATGGCGATGGCCGAACGCTGGCTGGCAGCAAGCTATAACCGGCCCGATTTCGATCTGTTCAGCTACAACGTGTATGCGCTATGCAGCGACGGCGACATGATGGAGGGCATTACCAGCGAGGCCGCCTCGCTGGCCGGACATCTGAAACTATCCGGCCTGTGCTGGGTTTATGACGCCAATCGGATCAGCATCGAAGGCGCGACCGCACTGACTTTTACCGAAGAAGTGGCGACGCGCTTTAGCGCCTACGGCTGGCAGGTGCTACAGATCGACAACGCGAATGATCTGACCGCATTGCGCGATGGCTACCAGCGTTTTCTGGCATCGACCGACCGCCCTACCCTGATCATCGTGCGCAGCCACATCGGCTACGGCGCGCCGCACAAGCAGGACAGCAGCAACGCGCACGGCGAACCACTCGGCGCCGAAGAAGTACGCCTGACCAAGGAGTTTTACGGCTGCGATCCGGACGCGCAGTTCGACGTGCCCGACGGCGTCATCGCGCATTTCAGCAGCCAGTTCGGCCAGCGCGGCGCGACCGCGCGCGCCGACTGGACAGCCCTGTTCGCAGGCTATCGCAGCCAGTACCCTGATCTGGCCGAGCAGCTGGCCCAAATGCAACGACGTGATTTGCCGCGTGGCTGGGATGACGCGTTGCCCGACTTTGCTGCGGACGCAAAAGGCCTCTCGACACGCGATGCCTCTAGTCAGGTACTGAATGCAATTGCGGCCCAGATGCCGTGGTTGCTGGGCGGATCGGCAGACCTGGCGCCATCGACCAAGACCCATCTGACGTTTGACTTTGCCGGTGACTTTCAGCCGCCGGGAGACGACCCGAAGACCAGCTATCGCGGGCGCAATATGCACTTCGGCGTGCGTGAACATGCGATGTGCGCGATCGGCAGCGGCCTGAGCCTGTCGTACCTGCGCCCGTACGTGTCGAGCTTTCTGATTTTTACCGACTACTGCCGCGGTGCGTTGCGACTCGCTGCCATGATGGAGTTGCCGCTCATCGCGATCTGGACGCACGATTCGATCAGCCTCGGCGAAGACGGCCCGACGCACCAGCCGATCGAACAGCTGGCATCGTTGCGCGCCATGCCCGGCATGATCGTGCTGCGACCAGCCGACGCCAACGAAGTGGTCGCCGCATGGCGCGTCATCATGCAATTGACGGACAAGCCGGTCTGCCTCGTGCTGACGCGTCAGGCACTGCCGACGCTCGATCGCGCAAGCTGTGCCAGCGCCGATGGCGTGGCGTACGGCGCCTATGTTCTGGCCGACGCCGTCGACGGCAAACCCGATGTTCTGCTCCTGGCCACCGGCAGTGAAGTCGCGCTGTGCATGGCGGCTTATGAAAAGTTGACCGCCGACGGTATCAGGGCACGCGTGATCAGCATGCCATCGTGGGAATTGTTTGACAGTCAGTCGCAAGACTATCGCGATCAGATCATGCCGCCGACTGTGATCGCCCGTGTGGCGGTCGAGCAGGCCTCGGTGTTTGGCTGGGAACGCTACACCGGTCTGACTGGTGCGATCATTGGCATGCGCAGCTTCGGACTATCGGCACCTGCAGCAGTCGTCACACAGCATTTCGGATTCGAGTCGGCGCATGTGGTGGCCGCAGCCAGAGAACAACTCACGCGGCAATTGCCGAACCAATCATGAAGATCAGTTCACTCGCCGGCAAGCCGGCACCCGCAGAATTACTGGTCGATGTCGCCAAACTGGTGACCGCCTATTTCTGCGACACGCCCGATCCCGAAAACCCGTTACAGCGCGTCGCCTTCGGTACCTCCGGCCATCGCGGCTCGGCGTTTGCGCGCAGCTTCAATGAAGCGCACGTGCTGGCGATCAGCCAGGCGATTTGCCTGTACCGCAAACGCCAGGGTATCGATGGCCCGCTGTTTCTCGGCATCGACACCCATGCGCTGTCCGAGCCGGCCTGCGCCAGCGCGCTGGAAGTGCTGGCCGCCAACGGCGTCGAGGTGATGCTCGCGGCGCGCGGCGACTACACGCCGACGCCCGCCGTGTCGCATGCGATTCTGGCCTGGAACCGGGGCCGCACGTCCGGACTGGCCGACGGCATCGTCATCACGCCGTCGCACAATCCGCCTGACGACGGCGGCTTCAAATACAACCCGCCCAACGGTGGCCCGGCCGACACCGAGGTGACCGGCTGGATCGAAAAACAGGCCAATGCATTTCTTGCCAGCGGGCTGGCTGGCGTACAGCGCATGACGCTGGATCAGGCACGGCGTGCAGCGACCACGCACCAGCATGATTTTTTGAACGCGTATGTGGGCGACCTCGGCAACGTGCTGGATATGGAAGCGATTCGCGGCGCACAACTCCGCATGGGCGTCGATCCGCTCGGTGGCGCTGGCGTGCATTACTGGTCGGCGATTGCCGAGCAGTACAAGCTCGACTTAACCGTCGTCAATCCGCATGTCGATGCCACCTTCCGCTTCATGACGGTCGATTGGGACGGCCAGATTCGCATGGACCCGTCGTCCTCGTATGCGATGCATAGCCTGATCGCCATTAAGGATCGCTTCGACATCGCATTTGCCTGCGATACCGATCACGACCGGCATGGCATCGTCACGCGCAGCGCCGGCCTGCTGCCGCCGAATCACTATCTGGCGGTGGCCATCGATTATCTGTTCCGGCATCGACCGGCATGGCGTGCCGACGCGGCCATCGGAAAAACCGTGGTCAGCAGTCAGCTGATCGATCGCGTCGCCGCCCGCCTCGGTCGCAGATTGATCGAGGTGCCGGTCGGCTTCAAATGGTTTGCCGCCGGTTTGCTGGACGGCTCGCTCGGCTTCGGCGGCGAAGAAAGTGCCGGTGCTTCGTTCCTGAGTCGCGATGGCAGCGTCTGGACCACCGACAAGGATGGCATGGTGCCGGCCCTGCTATCGGCCGAAATCACGGCGCGAACCGGACGCGATCCGGGCGCTCTCTATCGCGACCTGACGCAGGCGCTCGGCACCCCGGTCGCTGCACGGGTCGAAGCCGCCGCCACGCCGCAGCAAAAAGCCCGATTGGCAAAACTCACGCCGCAGCAAGTCACCTCGACCACCCTGGCCGGCGAAAAAATCGACACCATCCTCACCCGCGCCCCCGGCAACGATGCCGCCATCGGCGGACTGAAAGTCATCACGGCACACGGTTGGTTTGCAGCCCGCCCGTCTGGCACCGAGGATATCTACAAGATCTATGCCGAGAGTTTTGATGGCGAGTCGCATCTGCGTACTATCCTGGCCGAGGCGCAGCAGATCGTTGATGCGGCACTCGGCGCGGAGGAGCCTGGGGATTGACGAGGAATTGCAGGACTAGCGGCCCATCCCGGGCCACGACAAACGGCTCAGATCTCGCCATGAATCTGACCGTAGGCAAGCACCGCAAACAAACCCGTTCCACCCAATATATTGCCGATGAGGATAGGAAAAATGTGATGACCGAATGCGGTGAAGATGGTCATCTCACCCATCAGGACCAGATTAAAAATTTCGTTTGATCCGGCAACGACGTGGGTAAATCCGGCTGCCGCAATCAGCCAGGTAAATAGAATGATCACAACCACTTCGGAGCCTTTCGCCGACGGCAACATCCACACTAGCGCCGCAATAAAAAAGCCGGCAGGAATGCCCCGCACTAACGCACTTGCTGGCGATATTTCCGCCAGGTGACGCGAGATGTCCAGCACTGACGACAGGATTTCAGCTGGCAGGATGCCGCCGTGAATAGCCAGCGCGGCCGTAAAAAACGTCCCAAACATATTCGCGGCGAACACGATAGCCCACAGACGCGCGGTCGCGTAAAAGCGGTCTCGGGTCGGACTCGCTAACACGGGGAGCACGACCGTGAGGGTATGTTCGGTGAACAGCTGGAGCCGGCACATAATGACCAGCACAAAACCCAATGTGTAGCCCAGGCTTTGGATGATCGCCAGATACGGTACTTCGGGAGACAGTCCGGCACGGATGACACCCTCCGCCAGAACGGATGTCGAAATGCCGATACCTGCCGCCACGCCTGACCACCAGAGCGAGGTTTTTGGACGGCGCAATTCTTCTTCGCCTTCGCGCAGAATGATGGAATAGACGGTCAGTGCGGATAGCTTGCCATTGTCGGCGACGACCTCCCGCTCCTCCCGGGTGAGCGACTTTTCCGTGACCGTCGGGGAATTCTGTTCCGCTTCCCGCTGCGCCACTTTGGCGCGGGAGTCTTCATCCCGCCCCTGCTCATCTGAAGAGACATCGGAAGCGGATTGATTTTTTTTCTGGTCGTTCATGTCAGGATTTTTTCGCTCGATATATTGACTGGATTGTCTGCGGACGTTGACGGTTTGAGATGCATGTCTTAGCCGTCAATCATAGGCGAAAATGAATCATGAATCCTGCTCCCGATGAACGGCATTCTTTTTGGTATATCGCTTCACCTTGCGGGATCGGACTTCGGCCTTGAAAAAACAGGCTCGTTGATCACGCAAGGCGCTGCATGCTGCGTGATGAGGCCTGCTCAGTCACCAGCCTCGATAATTACCTTCAACGCATTGGTATCGGCCGCACGTTCAAAGGTGTCATAGGCCTCCATGATCTGATCGAGCTTGAAGTGATGCGTGATCAGGCGGGTCGGGTCGATTTTTTTTGCCATCACGGTTTTCATCAACATCGGTGTGGTCGCCGTATCGACCAATCGGGTCGTAATCGAGACGTTCTGCGACCATAATCGTTCGAGATGCAACTCCACTTTTTGACCATGCACGCCGATGTTGGCAATGACGCCGCCGGGTGCGACCAGATCCTGGCAGAGCTGGAATGTGGCTGGCACACCGACGGCCTCGATTGCCGTATCGACGCCACGTCCTTGCGTCAAGGCCATCACCTTTTCAACCGCTTTGCCGTCCGCGCTGTTGATGGTGTGCGTCGCCCCGAATTGTCGAGCGAACTCCAGACGACTGTCGTCCAGATCAATCATGATGATGTCGGACGGCGAATAAAGCTGCGCCGTCAGCAATGCTGCCAGGCCGATCGGGCCTGCTCCGACGATTGCCAGCGTTGAGCCCGGTGCGACTTTGCCATTGAGAACACCACATTCAAAACCGGTCGGCAAAATATCGCTAAGCATGACCAGTGCCTCTTCATCTGCACCGGCGGGTATCGGATAAAGGCTGGTGTCGGCATGCGGGGTGCGAACATATTCGGCCTGCGTGCCATCAATCTGATTGCCGAGTATCCAGCCACCCGTGGTGCAATGCGAGAACATGCCACGTCGGCAGTACTCGCATTTTCCGCAAGACGAGATACACGAAATCAGCACGCGGTCGCCCACCTTGAACGCAGTCACGCCGGCGCCCACGGCGTCGACGATGCCCACACCTTCGTGTCCGAGTATGCGTCCTGGCGTACACGTGGCGACATCCCCCTTGAGGATATGCAGGTCGGTGCCGCAAATCGTCGTCTTGACGATTTTGACGATGGCATCACCTGCGGCCTGAATTGTCGGTTTCGGACGGTCTTCAAGTGCTTTCAATCCTGGGCCGTTAAAGACAAATGCTTTCATGTTATCTCCTGGAATAAAGATTGCTGATGTGCGATATGTCGCCACTTTGCGACTGTTTCTCCGCCAGTGCGCCGCCACCGGGCGGCGGCCAAATGATTTGTCCGGCAATGCCCGACATGCTGCGAATACTTTTACTTTTTTGGTGATACTCCATGCAGAATTCTTTAGTGCCACCATAAAATTTAACGGCAATAGCGGGCGGCAATGTAATGGTCTTCTGCGTCTCGATGGCTTGAGCGCAGTACATCATTTTGTCTGTGCATCGGTAGATTCAGCAGGCGCTCAACTCGGATGGGACACTGATTTAACCGCGACTTGAGTATTCGTCTCATCTTTGAGCTTCAGCGTGCGCAAACGCAGCGCATTCAGGATCACCGATACAGAACTAAGCGACATGGCAAGCGCTGCAACGATCGGACTAAGCAAAATGCCAAACACGGGATAGAACACGCCAGCAGCAACCGGAATGCCGATGCCGTTGTAGATGAACGCGAACACCAGGTTCTGGCGAATATTGCGCATCGTCGCCCGGCTAAGAACGACGGCACGGGCGATCCCTGCGAGGTCACCATTGACCAGCGTGATTCCGGCACTTTGAATCGCGACTTCGGTTCCGGTTCCCATGGCAATGCCGACTGCTGCTTCGGCCAGCGCCGGGGCATCGTTGACGCCATCACCGGCCATGGCGACGATACTTCCCTCGGCCGTCAGCTTTTTGACGATGGTAATTTTGTCCTCGGGCAGGACGTCGGCTTTGACTTCCTTGATGCCAAGCTTTCTGGCGACGGCCTCCGCGGTGGTCTTGTTATCCCCCGTCACCATCACGATCCGGATGCCCTCCTTCGTCAAACTGTCGAGGGCCGCTTGAGTGCTTTTTTTGATCGGGTCGGCGATCGCGATGACGCCACCGGGCTTGCCATCCACGGCGAGAAACAGCGCGGTTGCGCCATCGCTGCGTAGCGCGTCGGCCTTTTGTTCAAGGTCGCCCAGCGTCACGCCGAGATCCGTCATCAGTTTCGCGTTGCCCAACGCAACCATCCTGCCACCAATTTTCCCGCTTACGCCCTTGCCGGTGATGGAAGCAAAGTCGGTAGCCTCTTGCATGGTCGCCTTGCTTTCTCGTGCGGCAGCAACAATAGCGGCGGCGAGAGGATGTTCGCTGGATTGCTCGAGACTGGCTGCCAGCGGCAAGATGTCCGACTCCGTCATTCCCGCTGCGGGAACAATGGCGGTCACCCTGGGTTTGCCTTCCGTCAGCGTGCCGGTTTTATCGACGACCAGTGTGTTAACTTTTTCCATGTGCTCCAGCGCCTCTGCCGACTTGATGAGCACGCCCGCACCGGCGCCTTTGCCGATGCCTACTCCGATGGACATTGGCGTGGCCAGGCCAAGTGCGCAAGGGCACGCGATGATGAGAACCGAGACTGCAGCGATCAATGCGTAAGAAAGCGCGGGGTCCGGACCCCAGACCGCCCAGGCAGCGAACGTAATGGCCGCTGCGGCAAGCACGGCAGGAACGAAATAGCCCGACACCTTGTCTGCCATTCGCTGAATCGGTGCGCGGCTGCGTTGTGCTTCGCTCACCATCGTCACGATGTGCGCAAGCACCGTGTCCGCGCCCACTTTGTCGGCCCGCATGATCAGCGAGCCGGTACCATTGACGGTGCCGCCGATGAGTTTGTCACCGGGCTGCTTGGCCGATGGCATCGACTCGCCACTCACCATCGATTCATCCACCGCACCCTTGCCCTCGAGTACCTCGCCATCGACCGGCACACCGTCACCGGGTCGGATGCGCAGGCGGTCGCCGACCTGAACCTGGTCCAGCGCGACTTCTTCATCGGCCCCGTCAGCCGTCAGGCGATACGCTGATTTAGGCGCGAGTTTAAGCAGGGCGCGAATTGCCCCACCAGTCTGCTCGCGCGCGCGCAGTTCCAGCACCTGCCCCAGCAACACGAGAACCGTGATGACGGCGGCGGCTTCAAAATAGACGGCGACCGTGTCGTCCATCCCGCGAAATCCCGCCGGAAAAATTCCGGGTGCGAAGGTCGCAAACAGGCTGTAAAGATAAGCAGCGCCCGTTCCGAGAGCAATCAGACTGAACATGTTCAGGCTGCGGTGCACTACCGATGCCCAGGCGCGCTGGAAGAAGGGAAATCCGGCCCACAGGACGACCGGGGTTGCGAGCACAAATTGTATCCAGATAGAGATGCGCGGCGGGACGAGATCGTGCATGCCGAGCGCAGGAATATGGCCGCCCATTTCCAGAATAAAGACCGGCAACGCCAGCGCCAGACCGATCCAGAAGCGGCGGGTCATGTATGCCAGTTCGTGATCAGGTTTGACTTCGGCTGTCATAGTGACAGGCTCGAGCGTCATGCCGCAAATCGGGCAGTTACCCGGCGCGGACTCGCGTATCTGTGGATGCATCGGGCATGTGTAGATGGTGCCGGACGCCTCGGGCGAGGTAGCCTCCGGCATGGTTGCAGCGGCACCCTTGGTTAGCACGTCTGCGCTCATGATGTCCCTCTTTCCGAGACATCATCGATCCGATATATCGCGGCGGGTAATTCAGCGAAGGTGCACCACCGGTCACCCCCGTCGTGCTGATGCAGGTTTCGGCTTTTCACCTTCAGCTGTGCGTGATCGGAGGTAACGGCATCAATTATTGTGAACATGGAGCTTTCCTTTCAGGTTGGATGAGCGCCAGCGTATGCTGCGCAATCATCCATTCTTCGTTGGTGGGAATGACCCAAACCGACACCTTGCTGTCGACTGTTGAAATGCGCGGCCCGCCGGCAGCATTCGCATTTTCGTCCAGCGTTACACCGAGCCAGCCCAACCTGGCGCACAGCGCGGCACGCACTTGCACCGAGTTTTCGCCGATGCCGGCAGTAAACACGAGTGCATCCAGTCCACCCAGCACGGCGGCGTACGCGCCGACGTATTTCATCATCGCGTACGTAAAATAATCCAGCGCCGCGAGCGCGCGCGCATCTGCGCTTTTCTGCAGCACGCGCATGTCGCCGCTGATGCCGGACAGGCCGAGCAGACCGGCGCGTTCGGACAGCATCTTTTCCAGCGTGGTGGTATCGAACTGTTTGCTGCGCAGCAGATACAACAGCGCGTCCGGCGGCAGGTCGCCGGAACGCGTCGCCATCGGCAGGCCGGACAGCGTCCCGAACCCCATCGTGGTATCGACGCTGCGCCCATCCAGCAGAGCGCACATGCTGGCACCGCCGCCGAGATGCGCGACGATGACGCGGCGCGCGGCCGGTGCAAATTTTGGCAGCTGGTGGCTGATGTAGTCGTACGAAATACCGTGATAGCCCCAGTGACGCACACCGCTATCGCGGACCTCTTTCGGCAGCGCATAGGTCTGCGCGACCCCAGGCATCGTGCGGTGAAACGAGGTGTCGAAGCAGGCCACCTGCGGCAGATCCGGGTAGGCTTCGGCAAAAGTTCGCGCGCCACCCACGTCGTAAGGCTGGTGCGATGGCTCCATCATTGCCAGCGAGTCCAGGTAGTCGAGCACGTCGCCGTCGATCAGTGTTGGCGCACCGTAACGCTCGCCTCCCAGGACGACGCGGTGTCCGGCCGCGACCAGTTCGATGTCGGTCAGGTTGGTTTTCAGCCAGGCGAGCACGAAGCGTAGCGCTGCCTTGTGATCGACCGCGTGGTGTTTGCCCCAGGCATGTGACTCCATCGGTTTTCCGTCTGCATGCTTGACGACAAAATGCGGGTCGGCAGTCATGTTGTCGATGCGGCCTGCACAGAGCAGTTCAGGCGATACGCCAGCGTCGGCTGCATAGACACCAAATTTGAGGCTGGTGGAGCCTGCATTGAAGACGACGATCGCTCGTACGGAAGATTGCCTGGCGTGCGGAGCGCGGCTACCCTGGCGAGGTCGCATGGTTACCATGTTGTGCACCCGTGCTCCATGTTCAATCTCCGGGGAAGTTGATCCAGTGTTTGAATACACCGCAGTCGTTCTTCCCAGTCAGCGTATTAACGGCTGCACTTTGCCGGATCTTTTTGATGCTGTCTGTTCGCTGGTGCGCAGATTGAAGTCGAAGAATGGCGGAAAATCCAGACTTGGTATCAGTGCTCAAGCATCTCTGCAAACCAAGGTGCGACCGCACAATCATTTCCAGCGCATTCACTGTGCCATAGGCAAGTCGCTCGATACTGGCGTCAGAAAACCTCGCCGCCGGTCCGGCCACGCTAGCAACCATCACCACGATTCTTGCGCTCCCTGCACAGAGAGCCCATCGGGCACACCAGACCGGAAAAATCCAGGCGTTCACCAATTTGGCGATCGCCACTACAAGGAAAAAACATGGACATGACACTGGACGACATCAAGCGCAGGAAAATGCTGCAGACCGCGGCCACTGCGGTGGGCGGCATTGCAGCCATTAGCGTAGCCATTCCCTTTATCGAGAGCATGCAGCCGAGCGAAGCCGCCAAAGCGGCCGGTGCGCCAGTCGAAGTCGATATCGGCACGATCCGACCTGGCCAGTTGCTTACCGTTGCCTGGCGCGGCAAACCGGTGTGGATACTGCATCGCACCGATGCGATGCTGGCATCGCTCGACCAGCATGATGCGTTGCTCGCTGACCCCCTATCGAAGCAGGTCCAGCAACCTGCCGCTGCGGCCAATCCGTCCCGGGCGCTTCGCCCACCGTTCCTCGTTCTGGTCGGAATCTGCACCCATCTGGGATGCGTGCCTTCGTTCCGGCCGGAGCCGGGTGGCGCCGAACTTGGTCCGCAGTGGCCGGGGGGATTCTATTGTCCCTGCCATGGTTCCCGCTTCGATCTTGCGGGCCGCGTATTCAAAAACGTTCCGGCACCGCTGAACCTGGTGGTGCCCGAGTACAGCTACCTCGGCGACTCGCGTCTGGTGATTGGTGCGGCGCCACCGAAGGCCTGACGGCGTCAGTACTTCGCCACCGCCATCTCGGTCCGTATGTGATGTAGCACATGGACCGTCGTCCGTTTGTGCAACATCATCACGTCATCGAGACAGCGCGATGGCTCGCCGCAGCAGCCATCCTGGTATCGCTTGCGTAGCCGATCTCATCTTTCCCAAGGCTTCGTCCCATGAATGCACGCTTTCGTCAGTTTCTCAGTACGCTCGCCGAGACGTTCTGGGTGGTTCCTGCAGCATTGGTGATCGCCGGAATCTGCCTCGCCATCGGCCTTCTGCACATTGACCGCTCGGGGACGTTGCCGCAAGCATTAACCCGCAGCGCCTGGATTTACAACGGCGGTGGCGCGGGTGCCAGGACGCTGCTCGGCGTCATCGCGTCATCAACCATCGGCGTCGCCGGCACGGTCTTTTCGATCACCATTGCTGCCCTCTCGCTCGCGGCGGGACAGATGGGGCCGCGCCTTTTGCAGAATTTCACGCGCGATCGCGGCGTGCAGCTCACGCTGGGTGCTTTTCTTGGCACGTTCTCGTATGCGCTGATGGTGGTGCGCAGTGTGAGGACCGACGAAGAAGGCGTCTTCACGCCGCATCTGGCACTCACGGTCGGCATCGTGCTGGCATTTGCCTGCGTGGGCACGCTGGTGTATTTCGTGGCCCACATGGCCAGCCGCATCAATGTCGATACGGTGGTCAATCTGGTCAGCGAGGACGTGCGCGTGGCAGTCCGATCGCTCAGAACCGAAGAGCAACAGGGCGACGTGCCGCCGGCCAGTTTCTGGACAGGCATGTCGGAGGTGCCCGACAACCGGCGCGGTTACCTGAACCATCTGGACCAGTCGGCACTGGCGGATTGGGCTGCGCAGCATGGCACGGTGATTCGCCTGCTGGTTCGGCAAGGTGACTATGTTTTTCCCGGAGCGCCGATCGCCCTGACGACGGGTTCGATTCCCGAGGTGGCAGCGGCGATTCGCAATGCGACGGCGTTAGGCGAGACACGCGGCAGCGCCGGCAATGCCGGACACGCAGTTCGACAATTGGTCGAAGTGGCAGTCCGTGCGCTGTCACCTGGCATCAATGATCCTCACACGGCAATGAGCGTTCTGGATCGACTCGGCGCAGCACTGTGCGACATCGCCGGCCATCATCTTCCCAATGGTGTGTCGACACGCAATGACGCCGTGGTGCTGGTGGTTCCGAACACGGGTTACCACGGCATGGTCAACATGATGTTTCACATGATCCGGCAAAACGCGGCGGGCAGCACCGCCGTACTGATACGCTTGCTCGACGTTCTGACAGCGGCGATCCTGTGCGAGAGCGTTGCCGACAGAAGAGCCATCCTGGCGCATCACGTGGAGCTGGTCTGGGCAGACGCGCAGCGCAACCTCGGCAACAAGACTGACCTGGATGATGTGTTTGCGCGCTATCTGATCTTTCAACGGGCAGTGCAAGACGGCGCACTCGGTATGATCAACGCCAGCTCTGGCAACCAGCGAGGATAAAACCGATGCTCGATGTCGCTGCAGTCTGCCTGACTTTCACTGCGCTGCTGGCGTACCTGAATCATCGCCTGACGAAGCTGCCGACCACTATCGGCGTGATGGTGATTGCCCTGGCGCTATCGCTGGGCATGGTTGGACTGGACGCGCTCGGACTGGACCACGGCCTGCGCGAGTACGAAGAGTCGTTCATCCGTTCGATAGATTTTTCGGATGTGCTGATGCAGGGCATGCTGTCGTTTCTGCTGTTTGCGGGGGCGCTGCATGTGGACCTGAGTGCATTGAAAAAGTACCGCTGGCAGATTGCATCACTCGCGCTCGTGGGTACGATAGCGTCCACCGCCGTTGTCGGTGTCGCGATGTGGCTGGCGTTGCCCTTCGTCGGCATCGACTTGTCGCTGCTGCATTGTCTGGTGTTCGGTGCGTTGATTGCCCCCACCGATCCGATTGCCGTGATGGGCATACTCAAGTCGGCCGGCGCGCCCAAACGGCTTGAACTGGTCATCGCGGGCGAGTCGCTTTTCAATGACGGCGTTGGCGTCGTGATCTTCGCCATACTGGTGGGTATCCTGGCCAGCGGCGAGGTGCCGACGACAGGTGCAGTCACCACATTGCTGTTGCGCGAAGCGGGTGGCGGCATCCTTTTTGGCCTGGTACTGGGCTATGGCGTCTTTCACATGCTCAAAAGCATCGATCAGTATCAGGTCGAAGTGCTCGTGACGCTGGCAGCAGTCATGGGTGGCTACGCCCTCGCCAGCCATCTGCACATTTCTGGCCCACTGGCCATGGTTGTCTGTGGCCTGATGATCGGCAACGGGGGCCGCGCGCTGGCAATGTCGGACAACACGCGGCGCCACCTCGACGTGTTCTGGGAGCTGCTCGATGAGATCCTGAATTCGGTGCTGTTCGTCCTGATCGGCCTTGAAGTCATCCTGATCACGTTTTCGCCGGCTCTGTTGGTGGGCGGCGCTCTGGCGATTGCCATCACGCTCGCCACGCGCTGGCTCACCGTGGGTCTACCGGTCATCGCGCTAAAGAATTTATTCAGGCTGCCACACGGTGCATCCCACGTTCTTGTCTGGGGCGGACTGCGCGGCGGCATCTCGGTCGCGCTGGCGCTGTCCCTGCCCAACAGTGCGAGTCGTGAAGTCGTGCTGGCGCTGACTTACTGCGTGGTGGTTTTTTCGATCATGGTGCAGGGCATGACGATAGGGCAGGTGGTTCGGGCGGCGATTATGGAACCTCGGGCTGCGTCCTGAGTTGAGTCGCGAACATACCGATTTCCGGACCGCAGGTATGGGGATCACCCTTTTCGTTGCCGCCACTGTTGATCAGCGCTTGATCGGTGTCATTTTCAACGTCGATTTCTCAATGCATCACCAATCCCTGGCTTGCAAGTCCTTGTTTATTCGCCGCTCCCCTGGCGAGTTCGGACCGCCTGCAGTTGCCATCTACGGGATGAATCGTATTGACATGAATACTGCTCAAGTCGTCTCGACAACCTTACCGAGGTTGGTCTGGCAGCGAGATGGCGCGCCGCAAGGCCGGTTCCAATGCGCTACCCAAGGTTGCGACAATATCAGGCAGCGCTTGTTGGGCGAGTTCATTCTTCTTGATGAACGCATGCCACAGCGCTTGCCGTGATGGATCGGCGGCAAACTCGTTGGTAAGACCGATCGGAAGTGAGGCCGAGACTGCCGTTCCGCGTCGAGCGAAGGTGGCAGCGATTGCCCTGGCCAGAATCTCGGCGTCCAGGGTTTCGCGCTGCAACAAGACCGACAAATCGCGATAGTCCTTCAGTCTACTGTTGGTCATGCCCAACACAGCAATGGCGTGCAGTTTTTCCGCAATGACGGTGTACACCGGATAGGTTCTCAACCGTGGTGCCGGAAAATCATCGATCAGGACCGGGTAGACGGCATTAATCGGCCCGGGTGTGACGGCGTCGCCAAACCCAATGTCGATCTGGTCTTGCACCGGGCTTTGGCAATTTCACCCGCGATCAGGACCCGTGCACCGGCATAGCCAGCATCTTTTCGAATCTCCTCGACGGTGACAGATGTCGGATCGAAAGTGATGCCGTCGCTGACCTCAACGCTGGCGATGTCTCTGAATGTCCGGGCAATCGATTCAAGGTCGCCGGGCCCGAAACCCAGCAGGTCAGCGTCCCGTGTCGCACGATGCGGCATGTCGTACCAGAGTGTGAACAGCAAGGCTCCCTTGAGCAAAAAACAATCGGCATAGGCTGACAGGCTCATCCGATACAAAATGCGTTCCAGGGCAAAACGTATCAGCACCTGGTTAAAATCCACCCCCTGTACCTTGGCGACATTGAGCAGACGTGCCCGCACCGACGCGGGAAGATTTTTGGTCATTCGATCACCTCAAGATAGGGCCGCATCACGTTGGTGACACGACAAATTTTGGCGTAACGCCAGATCTCGTCCACCGATGCTTTTTTCTGCGCTCGAGCATCCTTGAGCGCTTCGATAGCAACGTCGAGTCCGATATTGTTACGGTGCTTGAAGCAATCCGCCACGGTCTTGGCCACACAGTAGACTCGTAGTTTGACTTGATCTCGCTCAAAGACCTCAATCCCTTCCGAATAGGCAGCGCTCGCAAACTGAACCATCTTTACCGGGGGATAGACGATTTTCGGTGTGTGACTACCGCGTGGCATGGCGATCCATATCTGGCGCGGCAGCTGCGTGGTCAGTTCATGAAATTGCAGGGCGGTCAGCAGGCAAAACACCGCCTGCGGCACCTTGGTGGCGATGGCGACCAGACTCTCATGTTCGGAACTTTGCGTGTCGGGGAGACGGTAGATGCCTCGACCGACCTTCTCAAGCAGGCCCTTGGCCGTCATGCGCGTCAGAACCACCCGAGGTGCTCCGATGGCATCGAGATCGCTTGAGCGCAGCATCCCTTTCTTTGCCAGCAGATTCAGGATGCGTTGAGTGTGGGTGTCGTGGTGCATTGCCCGGTAGTGTGTTCCTTTTATTCGTTACTTTCAAGTATGTGACGAACTATTGGAACATATAATTGACTTGTGAATATTGCTGGCACAGGAAAAACCTGGCTTGTTAACCGAGATGTTTTTGATGTGAAATCCACACGTTTGAAATCAAATCCTGGCGTTGCCAATAACGAAGCCGACAAAAGAAACGATCCAGAACCGGTCCTTGGGGAATGTCCATCGGAAGGTCATCATGCGTGTTGAAAATACACTGGTGCCGGGCACACCTCATTGGTTGCGCTGCCGAACCCTGAAAACATCACCACCGATACCGCTACAATTACGAATGCCAATCAAGTCTGGCACCGAAAGCCCGCAACCAGACAGTCAACCTCACGCCCACCCCACAAACAGGACCGCATGCCCCTCGATTACCCGACACTCGACCTGCTCAAGCAGTCCCATCCGGCGTGGCGCCTGCTGCGTTCGGATCATGCGCCGCTGGTCGCGAGTTTTCTGGAGCGCGTGTTCATCACTCCCAACCGCCGCGTGATGGCCCAGGCCGCGCTAGCCGAAGCGCTGGAAGATGAATTGTTCGGTCTGCGCCAGCGCTACGGAGCCACCACCTATCCGAAACCTGCGCTGGACTATCTGAATGACTGAGCCAATACCGACAAGGGCTGGTTGCGCAAGTTTTATCAGCAGGGTTCCGATGAACCTCATGTCGACCTGACGCCCTCCACCGAAAAAGCAATTACCTGGCTCGGCACGCTGACGGCACGCAGTTTCGTCGGCACCGAATCGCGCCTGCTGACACTGTTCGAATTGCTCCGGAAAATCAGCAGCGGCATCGCACCGTCGCGCAACTATCGCATCAGCTACGGCGCTTTCTGGCTGACCAGGCTTGGCTGCAAAACCGCCGCATCTTGGATATCCTGCGCGGCATCGAATCGCGGGCACTGGCATTGCGCCAGACGCAGCCGACTGGCGTGATGATGCACATCGACGACACCGCCGCAGAGTTCGAATTGGCGATGGAGGGCACGCTCTGCACGCCCGCCATCAAACCGGTAATTGCCGACATGGTCATGCAGTCCGGCGCGGCGGACGAGCAGGACGATCTCGCCACCATGCACCCGCTGCAGCAGAGCCTGGCCGAGCTGGTCGCGTATTTGCGGCCAGCTCGGCCAGGCTCGGTCCGGCGGTCACGCGCGTCTTCATCACCGAAAACGAAATCAATTTCCTGGCGTTGCCGGCGTATCGCGACAGCCTGGTGATCTTCGGTGCAGGGTATGGCTTCGAGATGCTGCGTAGCATCGAATGGCTCGCACGCCGCCGCATGCATTACTGAGGCGATATCGACACACATGGCTTTGCGATCCTGGATCAACTGCGTCACCCGTTCGGGCAGGTGGCGTCATTGCTCATGGATCAGGCGACGTTGATGGAATTTTCGGGATACTGGGAGCAGGAAGACAAGCAGACTCTGCGCGATCTGCCTTGCCTGACACCGCCGGAGATGGCCCTGTACAACGCCTTGCGTGACAACAAACTCGGCGACAAGGTGCGTCTGGAGCAGGAGCTGATCGGATTCGGCTGGGTGCAGTTGGCACTGTCACGGCTCGACTGACCAATTCGCGCCTCCAGATCGGATTTGCAACATCTTGCTGAGCAATGTTTCCCGGCGCCAGCGTTAAGGATTAGTATTAACCAATAGTTACAAACCTATCCCTATCCTTCGACGTGGACCCATGAGCGCAAACGACCTTCAGCAAGCGATGGAGAGGACCGTGCCAGCAGCAGCCACGGCTACGGGTACACGCGGCATACGCATCAAACGCTTTCTGAGAACCAATATGGTGGGGGTGTTGTTATGGTCGAGCCTGCTGGGCTTGCTGATCGCATTTCTGATCGCCGAACGCCAGCAGCTCAGCCTTTCTGAAAACAATATGGCGGTCATCATTTTTGCGACTTTCGGCGCGTTGTGGCTGTGGTCACACATGGCCTGGCGACAGCATCAGCAAGTCGAGACGCGTGAGTCGTACCGCATTGCCACCGAAGGCGGCCTCGACGGCATCTCGATCCTGAATGCGATCTACGACCGGCGCGGCGACGCCGTCGATTTCATAGTCAGCGACTGCAATGAGCGCGGCGCAGCATTCGATGGAATGAACGCAGAGCAGCTCAAGGGAATGCGCCTATCGCGCCTGTATTCCAAACCACAGTTCCGGATCATGCTGGAGACACTGCGCTGTGCACTCCAGAATGGTTACCACGAAGATGAAGTGATGTTGCCGATCGACGGTCGGGCGACTCCGGTATGGATCTACCGGCGACTGGTGCGCACCGATGCCGGTATTGCCATCACGATGCGCGACATCTCCGATAAAAAAATGCACGAACACGAACTGTGGCGCCTCGCCAATGAGGATGCACTGACCACGCTACCGAATCGCAACTGGCTGACCGGTTTTTTGCCGGCGGCATTCAATCGGGCCAAGCAGGACGGCAGCAAACTGGCACTGCTGTTTATCGATCTGGATGATTTCAAGGACGTCAATGACTCGATGGGCCACTCCGCCGGCGATGAACTGTTGCGCATCGCGGCGCTGCGACTGCAAGCCGCGCTGCGGCCAGGCGACCATATCGCCCGTCTGGGCGGCGATGAGTTCACGGTCATCCTCGCGCCGATCGCCGATCGTGCCGCTGTGGCACAGGTTGCACAACGCATTTCCGATGCGTTTGCCAAACCCTTCGACATGAGCCACGGCTCCAATACCGTGGGCATCTCGATCGGCATCAGCCTCTTTCCGGACGATGGCGATGACGGCGAAGAGATACTCAAAAATTCCGATCTCGCCATGTATTACGCCAAGACGGCCGGCAAACATCGATTCCAGTTTTATGAACCGCGCATGTCGGACAGTCTGAAGGCCAGACTGGATATGGCGCGTGCCCTGCAGCATGCCATCGAGTATGACGAATTCGTGGTGTATTACCAGCCGCGGGTCAATACCTCGACCGGCGAACTGGTCAGCCTGGAGGCGCTGGTACGGTGGCTCCATCCGCAACGCGGTCTGGTGCCGCCACTCGAGTTTATTCCACTGGCCGAAGAAACCCGCTTGATCCTGCCGATGGGTGAACTGATCGTGGCGCACGTCTGCCGTCAGTTGAGCCTATGGAAAGAAGCAGGTTTGCCGGTGGTGCCGATCTCGGTCAATGTGTCTCCGCGACAGTTCAACCACGGCAATATCAAAGCCTTGTTTGCTACGCGCATGCTGCAGTACCAGATCGAATCCGGGCTGATTGAAATCGAAATTACCGAGTCGTCGATGATGGGCGAGCAAGAAGAAATATCGAGCGAACTGCGCTCCATCAGAGCGCTGGGCATCAAATTGCTGGTGGACGATTTTGGAACCGGTTATTCGTCGCTATCGCAATTGCAGAGACTGGCGATGGATGTGTTGAAGGTCGATCGCGCGTTCACTTCGGAGTTGGGCAAAAGCGAAGAAGGTGAAGTCTTCTTCCGTGCAATCCTGTCGATGGCGCACGCATTGGGCATGACGGTGGTTGCGGAGGGCGTGGAAACAGCTACCCAGCTGCGTATCCTGCAATCGCTCGACTGCGACGAAATTCAGGGATACTTTATTGCGCGTCCACTACCTCCCGCCGAGATCCCCCGCATCTTGCAGAAGCGCTTCCTCATCGATATGCCGCGCCAGATCGTATTTCCGCTAGAGATGCAATAGACGATTGCCTTGCTACCGTGAACGCCGTAATCTCCGCACAGGAGATCAACCATGCCGTCACGCACCATGTATTCACGCAATCTTTCTGGCAGCACCGTTTTTTGCAGCATGACGTCGAACCTCAGACAATCGCTCGCTCCCGTCAGCCTCGTGCTGGCAGTCTCGCTGAGCGGATGTGTCAGCGGCAATCGCACCGATCCCGGAACCGCCCACTATCCGGCATTACCCGGTAGCGGCATCACGGTCTATGCCGCAGGCGATATTGCAGACTGCCGCAAGATCGCCCCCGCAGAGACAGCGGCCGCACGCACCGCCGACCTGGTTGCTGCCGGACTGGCCGCTGACAGCACTGCCGTTGTCCTCACGCTCGGTGACAACGTGTATCAGTCCGGCACTGCCAGCGAACACACCAACTGCTATGCACCCACCTGGGGTCGCTTCAAGGCACGCACCTTGCCATCGCCAGGCAACCACGAGTATTACAGCAAGGATGCCGCTGGCTACTACGACTATTTTGGCACCGGCGCCGGCCCGGACCGGCGCGGCTATTACAGTGTCGACATCGGGGGTTGGCACGTCGTCTCTCTCAACAGCAACCTCAAGGGCGCAGCACAGCAGGCGCAGGTCGACTGGCTCAAGGCCGACCTGACAGCCCACCCGGCGACCTGCACGCTGGCCTATTGGCATCATCCGGTATTCAGTTCGGGTGGCCATGGCAACGACGACCGCATGCGCGAAGTCTGGCAGTTGCTCGCCGCGGCCGGCACCGAGCTGATCCTGTCAGCCCATGACCATGATTACGAACGTTTTGCGCCGCAGGATGCGCATGGTCAGTACGATGCGGCGCACGGCACGCGACAGTTCGTGGTGGGCACCGGTGGCGCGGAATTGTCGCCGTTTCGGCTGCTGCGCAATCACAGCGAGACAGCCGATAACGACACCTATGGCGTACTGAAACTGCACCTCAAAAGCACCGGCTACGAATGGGATTTCATGCCCGTCGGCGGCGGCACCTATCGCGATCACGGCAGCGCACGCTGCCACTGAACCGGACGACACCTCCCAATGCATATCGAAGAAGCCGTCAAACTGGATTTCAAGGATGTCCTGATTCGCCCGAAACGTTCGACCCTGAACTCGCGTTCCGAAGTCGACATCCGGCGCGAATTCGTGTTTCGCCACACGCAAAAAAAGTACCACGGCATCCCCATCATCGCCGCCAACATGGATGCGGTCGGCACCATGGAGATGGCGCAGGCGCTGCTACTGCACGGCCTGTCCACCGCGCTGCACAAGCATTATTCGATCGATCAGCTGGCGCAATTTTTTACCGGACTGCGCGCTGCCGGCAGCCCGATGTCCAGCGCGTTTTATTCGATGGGCATCGGCGAAACGGATTTCGACAAGTTCATTGCCGTCAATGCCAACACGCCGATCGACCATGTCTGCATTGATGTCGCCAATGGCTATACCGAACGCTTCATCAATTACGTCAAGAAAGTCCGCGCCGCCAAACCGGACCTGGTCATCATGGCCGGCAACGTGGTGACCGGCGACATCACCGAGGAACTGATTCTGGCCGGTGCCGATATCGTCAAGGTCGGCATCGGCCCGGGCTCGGTCTGTACCACGCGCAAGCTGACCGGCATCGGCTATCCCCAATTATCTGCAGTGATCGAATGTGCCGACGCCGCCCACGGACTGGGCGGGCAGATTTGTGCGGACGGTGGCTGCGCGGTGCCGGGTGACCTGGCCAAGGCCTTTGGCGGTGGCGCCGATTTCATCATGCTCGGTGGCATGCTGGCCGGCCATGACGAATGCGCAGGAGAACTGGTCGAGCGCGACGGCGCCATGTTCCAGCGTTTTTATGGCATGAGCAGCCGGACCGCCATGGAAAAATACAGCGGTGGCGTGGCCACCTATCGGGCCTCGGAAGGCAAGGAAGTGCTGGTACCGTATCGCGGGCCGGTGGCCGATACGCTGCTCGACATCCTCGGTGGGGTGCGCTCTGCCTGCACCTATGTCGGTGCGCACAAGCTGAAGGAACTGACCAAGCGCACCACTTTCATTCGGGTCACGCAACAGCTCAATGAAGTGTTTGGAAAATCATAGCCAGCGCGCCTGACGGAGGCATTGCGCCTCCGTCGGGTGCAGTTGGCATTACAGCAGCACGCGATAACAAGGCGCATACGCCTTGCCCGGCAATTTCATCCGGTGCTGCTCGACGAACGAGGTCAGCAGCGCATCCATCGACTTCATCAGTTCGGCATCGCCCTGCAATTCGAACGGTCCATGTTCCTCAATGGCCTGGATGCCGTCAGCCTTCACATTGCCCGCCACGATGCCTGAAAACGCCCGGCGCAGGTGCGCGGCCAGCAAATGCGGTTCCTGATTCTTGTGCAGGCGCAGTGCGCGCATGTTCTCGTGGGTAGGTGCAAACGGCTGCTGGAATTCCTGGTCGATTTTCAGGAGCCAGTTGAAGTAATACGCATCGCCATGTGCCTTGCGGAATTCGCGTACTTTCTTGATGCCGGCGTCCATCGCCTGTGCAACCTGGCCAGCATCGTCGACGATGATCTGGTAATGCGCCTGGGCCGCGACGCCGAGCGTGTCGGCAATGAAGCGATCGATCTGGGCGAAGTACTCGCGTGCGCTTTCCGGTCCGGTCAGGATGACCGGGAATGGCATCTCGGCATTGGCCGGATGCATCAGAATACCGAGCAGATACAGGAATTCTTCCGCTGTCCCGGGACCGCCCGGAAAAATGATGATGCCGTGGCCGGCACGCACGAACGCTTCCAGGCGCTTTTCGATGTCCGGCAGGATGACCAGCTCGTTACAGATCGGGTTCGGCGATTCGGCGGCGATGATGCCCGGCTCCGAGAATCCGATGTAGCGGCTGTTGTGGATACGCTGTTTCGAATGGCCGATGGTGGCGCCCTTCATCGGCCCCTTCATCGCACCCGGTCCGCAACCGGTACAAATATCGAGGCCGCGCAAACCCAGCTCGTAGCCGACCGTCTTGGTGTAGTTGTATTCATTGCGTGCAATCGAATGTCCACCCCAGCACACCACCATGTTCGGGCTGAGCAATGGTCGCAGCACTTGCGCGTTGCGCAGGATGTGGAACACCGCATCGGTGATGCCTTCGGACGAACTCAGATCAAGCGACGCATTGTGCTCGATCGCCTCATCAACGTAGATGATGTCGCGCAGCACCGCAAACAGATGCTCGCGGATACCGCGGATCATCTTGCCGTCAACGAAGGCGCTGGCGGGTGCGCCACGCACTTCGAGCTTGATGCCGCGCTCACGCAGGATGATGCTGATATCGAATGCCGGATAACGCTGCAGCAACACCTTGCCGTCATCCATGTCACTGCCGCAATTCAGGACGGCCAGCGAGCAGTTGCGGAACAGCTGGTACATGCCGCTGCGACTGCGATCGAGCAATTTGTTGACCTCGGCCTTGGACAGGACTTCGAGGTGACCTTCAGGAGAAATCTGGGTATCGACAGTGGGGTAAATCATAAGCAGGATGTCTCCAGAAAATGTATGCAACTCATGTGTACAACTTCAGTGTAACGAGATTGCTCAGGGTGCGGCGGCAATCCGGTTCAATACATGCGCCGCAGCAACAAGTCCGAACGTGGCAGTGACTACCATCGCCGAACCAAAGCCGGCACAGTTCAATCCGGTGACGCCGGCGGTTGCTTCGGCGTCATCCTCGTCGTCGGCCATCTCACCACTTTCTTCACCAACGGGAAAGCGCAACGGCTCGGTCGAAAACACCGCGTCGATGCCGAACTTGTTCTTGGTGCCACGCGGAAAACCATGCTCCGAACGCAAGCGTTTGCGCACTTTCGCCAGCAGCGGCTCCTGCTCGGTGCGGCACAGGTCACGCACTTCGATTTTAGTCGGATCGACCTGACCACCGGCACCGCCGATGGTAATCAGTTTGAGCTTGTGGGTACGGCAATAGGCAATCAGCGCGGTCTTGGCACGCACATTGTCGATCGCATCGATGATGTAGTCGTAGCCGCGCGCACCGATCATCACATCGAGGTTATCGGCATCGATAAAATCCTCGATCTGGTTGACCTGGCAAAACGGATTGATCTGCTGGATGCGCTCGGCCAGTGCAGTGACCTTGGCCTGACCGAGCGTGTCGGTCAATGCATGGATCTGGCGGTTGATGTTGGACTCGGCCAGGTTGTCCAGATCGATCATCGTGATCTGCCCGATCGCGCTGCGTGCGAGGGCTTCGACGATCCAGGAACCGACGCCACCGACACCAATGACACACACATGGGACGCCCGAAAACGCGCCAGTGCGGTGGCACCATACAGGCGGGCTATGCCGCCGAAGCGACGGTCGAAGTCGACGTCGGGATTGGTGATGACGGGAGAAGAATTGACCACGATGACCGGATCAGCAACTGGAGCAGGAAAAGATTTCATGCGGCCATTTTAACGGACGGCACCACCCTGTTTGCGCCTAAAATCATTCCGTTGCTCCGTCAGGGGTATTTGCTTCTCAGGAAGGGACTCATCATGAACGCGCTATTCGATACGGCACCGGATTTCGGACAGCCGATCGCGGTACTCAAACATTGTCACGACCGCATCCGCAAACAGCTCGACACCCTCGCCCGCCTGCCTGAACACCTGGCTGCCCATGGCGCGGACCGCGAAGCACAACACGCTGCCAGTGCCGTGCTGCGCTATTTTGACAAGGCCGCGCCGCATCACCATCAGGACGAAGAACAGGATTTGCTACCGATGCTCGACGGCATGGCCGAAGGCGATGATCGGGTTGCACTGGATGCCCTGTTACCCGAATTGCTAGCCGAGCATCAGCAGATGGATCAGTTGTGGAACGCACTGAAGACCGCACTGACCGGCATTGCCAGCGGCGCCAGCACGACCTTGTCGGAGCCTGGCATCACGTATTTCTCGACCACCTACCGGAACCACATGCACAAAGAAGAAAGCACCATCGCACCGATGGCCAAACGTCTGTTCAGCAGCGAGCAGATGAGCACGCTCGGCAATGCCATGCAACAGCGTCGCAGCGTACCTGCCACCACCGGGAGCAACCATGTCGATCGCTGACCTGCGCAAGGACTACTGTCACGCCAGCCTGTCGCGCTCGGAGGTGCTGCCCGACCCGATGCTGCAATTTGGCAAATGGTTCGACGAAGCACTGGCGGCGCAACTGCCGGAAGCCAATGCGATGAGTCTGGCCACGGTCGGCGCCGATGGCCGACCCTCTTCGCGCATCGTGCTGATCAAGGAATTCGATGCGGGCGGTGTCGTGTGGTACACCAATTATTCCAGCCGCAAGGGCCGCGACTTGCAGCACAACGATGCCGCCGCGCTGCTGTTCCACTGGGTCGCACTGGAGCGCCAGGTGCGCATCGAGGGCCGGGTTGAACTGGTCTCGGCGGAGGACAGCGATGCCTATTTCAACAGCCGTCCGCTGGCCAGCCGGATCGGCGCGATTGCCTCGGCACAGAGCGCACCGGTAGCCAGCCGGCAAGCGCTGGAAGACCAGTTTGTTGCCGCCCAGGCAGCCAATGGCGAGACGCCGCAGCGGCCGGCGCAATGGGGCGGCTATCGGCTGATCCCGGATTACCTCGAATTCTGGCAGGGCCGGCCATCGCGCCTGCATGACCGGATTGCCTATCGCCTGCAGGGTGACGGAGCGTGGGAGCGGGAGCGTCTGCAGCCGTAATGCGCACGCGAATCGGGGCGCGATCGGATGCAGCTTCAGGCTACGCCAGGTGCATGTTTTCGTAGGTTGGCAAGCCCAACATGCGTCAGGTTGCTTTGCGGGTCGCCACGACGCGCGGTCTGCGGTCTGCGGTCTGCGGTCTGCGGTCTGCGGTCTGCGGTAGCTAAAACGGTTTGCGCTCCGTGGAGCTAAGCCGGGTGCGGCCCGGCAGCCGCTCACTTTTTTTGCTTCGCTGTCGTAGGTTGGGCTGCGAAGCCCAACATGCGTCAAGCTGCCTTGTAGGTCGCCACGGCGTGCGGTCGTCGGTAGCTAAAACGGTTGCGCTCCGTGGAGGCAAGCCGGGTGCGGCCCGGCAGCCGGTCACTTTTTTTGCTTCGATGTCGTAGGTTGGGCTGCGAAGCCCAACATGCGTCAAGTTGCCTTGTAGGTCGCCACGGCGTGCGGTCGTCGGTAGCTAAAACGGGTTGCGCTCCGTGGAGGCAAGCCGGGTGCGGCCCGGCAGCCGGTCACTTCTTTTTGCTTCGCCAAAAAGCAGTAACCAAGAAAAAGGCGACCGCTAGACCGCTGCCCTGCGGGTTCCCAAATACCGTGCCCGGTCAGGGGGAGGGCCGCAAACTCGCTACGCTCAGACAGTGCGGCCCTCTTGTCCCCTGCCCGGACACGGTATTTGGCAGCGGCCTTTTATGCGGAATTCAACGTCAAAACCAAGCCCAGCCTTGATGATTGATTGATGGCCAGGCTCGCTTTGCGCGAGAAAGATGGCTTGTAAAAGCCTTGTAGGTTTTGGTTTTGATGTTGGTTTTGATGTTGGTTTTGACGTTGGTTTTGATGTTGGTTTTGACGTTGATTTTGAAGTTGGTTTCGACGTTGGTTTTGAACTCGAAGTCGATCACGACGAGGAAGTTTTCTCGCGCAAAGCGAGCACGACCATCCCGCTGGTTCTAAGGCTGTGCTTGGTTTTGACCTTGAATTCCGCATAAAAAGATCGCTGCCAAAAACCGGGTGCGGCAAGAGGATCAGAGACCCGCACTGTCTGAGGTGTAGCAGGGGTTTCGGATCGCATGCGATCCGCCTGCGGAACGGGATCCGCTTGCAAGCGGATCTGCGCCCTGCAAGGGCAGCGAGTTTGCGGGTCTCCCTCTTGCCGTACCCAGTTTTTGGGAACCCGCAGGGCAGCGGTCTTGCGGTCGCCTTTTTCTTGGTTACTGCTTTTTGGCGAATCAAAAAGAAGTGACCGGCTGCCGGGCCGCCCCCGGCTTGGTCATGACGGAGCACAACCCGTTCTAGCTACCGCAAAGAAAGCTAACCGCATGTTGCGACTTTCAGCTCGTAGGTTGCCGTGAAAGATATCAGCCGTTCGGCCGCACGCCCCCTCTCGCCCGACAGCGATGCGGTGGGTTGATGTGAAGTAAAACGAATTGAGCGCTTTGCAGGTCGAAACTGCCATTCGAATGACATCCCTGCATTACGGCGTCTCGTACCACCAGTTTCTTTCATTGGCGCGTTGCAGCGCATGGCGCCAAGCTTACCCGCGTGCCTTGTCGGCAAACATCTTGCGAAACTTGACCACTTTCGGTGCCACCACAAACGCGCAATATCCCTGCTGCGGATGCTGCACAAAATAGTTCTGGTGGTAATCCTCGGCTTTGTAATACGTCGTCTCCGGGCTGAGTTCGGTAACGATCGGTGCATCCCAGACATTCGCCATCTCGGCAATCACGTGCTTTGCGGTATCCTGCTGTTGAGGCGTATGGAAATAAATCACCGAACGATACTGCGTACCCACATCGGCGCCCTGCCGGTTCGGCGTAGTCGGATCATGAATGGTAAAGAAAATTTCGAGTAGTTCGCGATAGCTGACGACCGCATTGTCGAACGTGATCCGGACCACTTCAGCGTGCCCGGTAGTGCCATTGCAGACCGCTTCGTAACTCGGATTGGGTACACTGCCACCCGTGTAGCCTGACTCGACTGCGGTGACGCCGTTGAGTTGCTGAAAGACCGCTTCGGTGCACCAGAAGCAACCACCGCCCAATGTCGCTATTTCAGTTGCCATAATTTGCTCCCTCTGAGGTAAACCCCGACTTTAACGCAAAGCGCGGGCAACCGCAGCCAGCGCGCTTTTTCGGCATAATGGAGCCACTTTCAGGGAATCCGATGCCACAGTCCACGCAACACGCCACACAGTCCATCAACGAGCCAGTCTTCGACACGCGCCATTTCCGACAAGCACTGGCCCAATTCGCCACCGGCGTCACGGTCATCACCACCCGCAGCGCCACTGGCGAAATGACCGGCCTGACAGCAACCTCGTTCAATTCGGTCTCGCTGCAACCACCGCTGGTGCTGTGGAGCCTGGGCAGTAACGGCAGCACTCTGCCGGCCTTCACGGACAGTACGCATTACGTCATCAATGTGCTGGCCGCAGACCAGGCGGCGCTGGCAACCCGTTTTGCCAGCCGCATCCCGAACCGCTTTGAAGGTGTCGACTTCGATCTTTCAGAAACCGGCCAGCCTATCCTGCGCGGTGCCATTGCCTGGTTTGAATGCACCAACCGCAGCCGCTACCCGGAAGGTGACCATGTCATCTTTGTTGGCGAAGTCGCACACTGCGCATTCTCGCCGAAGCCACCGCTGCTGTTCCATGGTGGCGCGTTTGTCTCGACCACACCCATTTTGCCTGCATGAAAAAAGCCCCGGAGACGCTGTGTATCCGGGGCTTTTTCATGTTCGTGTCGAACGGTGAATCGCGCTACATCAGAACTTGTAGCCCACCGAAATACTGAACGCAACAGGATCGAGCTTGGTATCGATGGTGCGCTTGGTGCCTGACGAATCGAGCGTGGCAGTGGTCTTCAGATAGGTTTTGGTGAGGGCCGTATCGAGGAACCAGCGATCATTGATCGAGTAGGTCGCGCCGATTTGTGGCGTGATGCCGAACTTCGCATCGATCTCAATGTTGGTTGGACCGAGCAGAGCCACCAGAGTCGGGCTGGCATGCGCATCGCGGAAATAGGCATACGTCAGGCCCAGACCGACATAGGGACGCAACTTCGCCTGTGGTTCCATGAAGCGATACTGGACAAACAGGGTTGGCGGCAATTGCTGCACGTCGCCGATCTTGCCCACGCCGTCGATGGAGCCCTTGCCGATCATGTCATGCCGATACGGCAGACCCAGTACCAGCTCCGTTGAAACGTTATCCGTGACCATGTAAGTCGCTGCCACGATAGGCGCGTAAGCGCTGTTGACATCAACCTTGACGCCGCCCAGACCCGGGCCGCTCAGGTCACCGCTGCTGACCTTGGGGGTAATCAGGTTTTCACCGACCTTGACGGTCCATTGCCCGGCCGATTGCGCGGCTGCCGGTACCGTGATGGCGGCCAGAGCGAGGGCCGCAAACGTGGCCGCTAATGTTGGCAGATTCGTTGTAAATTTTTTCATGTGTCTTCTCCAGATCGAGGGATACTTGCCGTAATGAATTTTAATGATTCCAGTGGCGGTATTGTGTGTCGCCGTTCCCATCCAACTTTCCATTTCCTCCATGCCTGACACCGACCTTATTGGCTATCTCGCCGCGACATTGACGACTACAGCTTTCATTCCACAGGCATGGCTCACCTGGAAAACCCGTCGCGCGGAGGGCGTGTCGTTGCTGATGTATTCGATCTTCGTCATCGGGATTGCGCTCTGGCTAGCCTATGGCTGGATGAGCGGTATCTGGCCGGTGATTATTGCCAATGCCATCACCTTGTTGCTGGCCAGTTTTATCCTGCTGATGAAGATCGTCTATAAATAAGGTCGAAGAAGGTTACTCAAAAGCATACCGGGCTGCGCCAGCCCGGTTGACAGTCGATTAGAACCAGCCTTTTTTCGCCAGTTGCAGCGTAACGTAATCGGCGAAGAGACGATGGCCAAAGATGGTTGGGTGCACGCTGTCGGCGAACAGGAAGCCCGCATTGGCAGTGGGAATCAGCGTGGTGGAATTACAGAACAGGGACGAGCCGCCTGGCAGTTTGGTCAGGTCACAGGCCGGTACCGACGAGTTGGTGACGCCGTACTGCACTGAATTGGCAAAGACATCCTTGTTGGCTGCGTTGGCATCGATCACCACCACGTCGAGCGCCAGATCGGTGACTGCTTTCTGGAACGTCGTGTTGAAGGTATTGACCAACCCGGTCAACAGCGCGCGGCCATCGGCGGTCAGCGTGGAACCGTACGGTGTGGCTGCACTGTCAGGCAGGTTCATCACCACGACGTACTTGGCGCCTTTGGCGAGCACCTTGTCACGCACATAACCAGCCAGTTCGGTGGCGGCCGTTGCCATCGCCAGCCCGGCAGTTTGCTGCGCCTGCTGCGCGGCAGCACCGACACTGGCGGCAGTGGCGCCCGGTGCCGCACTGGCACCAGCGACGACCGCGCCGACATAACCGGCCTGATAGAACACATCGTTATTGCCGCCATACACAAAGACCAGATCAGTCGGCTTGTAGCTGACGTTGGCAGCAAGATGGTTGTCCATCTGCGTTTTCATTGGAATGGTGAGTGCGCCGGTATCGTGACCGATACCGTTGATATTGGTCACGCGCGAGCCACCCTGACCGTAGGCAGTACAGCTGGCTTTAGGACAGGTGACACTACTGTTGCCATAGCCGACCACGTTGGACGTGATGGCCAAATTGAGTTTGGCGGCGATGTCCTCGATCCAGATCGGACCGGGGTTGGTAGTGAACTTGCCGCCGGTTGGCAGGCCAGTTAGCGGATTGATGGTGGCTGGTGTGTAGGCACCGGTATCGCTGAGGCTGTCGCCGAAAGAGACGACGGCACTGAACTGTGGCTTGCCAGGACTGCCAGTGCTGCCGCCGCCGCAACCGGCAAGAACAGCAAGAGAAAGGACGGCCAGGGATAGTTTGAACTGCTGCATTGCATGTCTCCTTTAAAGGGCTTTTTTACGGACGAAAACGAACGTATGTACTTTTATTTTGAACGAGTATGTCACCGTTACCGATGCATGCATAGATTCAAAACGTCGAACCAAAGGACTTTTTTAGAGGAGATGTTCCAAAATACCAACAGAGTCGTGCGCAGCCCGGCGCAGACGATCGTGCACCGCTTGCCAGGGTGCGTTTTTTGGTGGGGATTCGACCAGAATCAGATCGGCAGCAACGGCGTCGAGCTCCCGCAAGCCAGCATACAGCGCATGCGCAAAGCCGGCTGGCGATGCTGGCAGGCGCAGCGCGAACAGTACCCCTTGCGGGTCAGTGTCGCTCCAGTGCATCAGCGCGACGCGCCGACCAGCGTGAAGCAGTTGCTGCAGGCGCGGCAGCAGTTCCGCCGACGCAACCATCGCCACCGGTGTCAGCGGTGCGTAATGGGCCTGCAGCGTGCCGGATGCGCGCGGTGCGGCAGCATCCGGTGCGCCGGGCATGACGCCCAGCACCGCGGCGAGTTCGGCAACCGTGACGCGCCCCGGTCGCAGCAGCACCGGACCGTGGGTGGCCAGACGGGTCAGGTCGACGATGCTGGATTCGATACCGACGTCGCTCTGGCCGCCGTCGAGCACCATGTCTACTGCGCTGTCAGTTCCAGTCCCGATGCCGACACCGAATTCATCCCGCACATGCTGCGCCGTGGTCGGGCTGACATGCCCGAACTTGTTGGCGGAAGGCGCGGCGATACCGCCCTTGCCACTTTTGAATTCACGCAATAACGCCTGCGCGACGGGATGCGACGGACAACGCACGCCCACCGAATCCTGGCCGCCGGCGACCGCAGCGGGAATATGGGCCGCACGCGGCAGGATCAGCGTCAGCGGACCTGGCCAGAAGGCATCGATCAAGGCCTGCGCCTCGAACGGGATCGCACTAGCCCAGTAACCAAGATCGGCACCGGGTGCCAGATGCACGATCACGGGATGATTCGACGGTCGGCCCTTGGCGGCATAGATGCGTGCGATGGCCGCCGGATTTTCGGCATCGGCGCCGAGGCCGTAGACCGTCTCGGTTGGAAAGGCAACCAGCCGCCCCTGTTCCAGCAAGCGAGCGGCAGTGGCGATGTCAGCCGGCGGAACGATCATGCCGATCGCCTCAGAGCGCAATGCGCAGAATCGCGCACGCTGCGTGCAAGCTGTCCTGCGCTTCGGCCAGCGTCGATGCGACAAAGGTAACGTGCCCCATCTTGCGCGACGGGCGCGGATCATCCTTGCCATACAGATGCAAGGTTGCACCAGGCAGCGCCAGCACCCTGTCCCATGCGGGTTCTGTGCAGGCGCCGCTGGCGGTATCGAACCACAAATCACCAAGAAGATTGAGCATCACGGCTGGCGAATGCTGACGCACATCCCCCAGCGCGAGGCCGGCCATGGCCCGTACCTGCTGGGCAAACTGGCTGGTCATGCAGGCATCGATGGTGTAGTGGCCGCTGTTGTGCGGACGCGGTGCCATCTCGTTGACGACCAGCGAGCCATCGTCGAGGATAAAAAACTCGATGCACAGGACACCGACGTAACCGAGCTGCTCGATGATCGCCAGCGCCGCGTCGTGGGCGCGGAGCGCGCACTCCGGTGACACATGCGGACCGGGTACGGTGGTGGTGAACAGGATGCCGTCGCGATGAACGTTTTCAGCGATCGGATAAACCACCGATGTGCCATCGGCCCCACGCGCGGCCAACACCGAGACTTCGTAGGCCAGCGGCAGCATTTTTTCGAGCACGCAAGGCACGCCCTGCATACCGGCAAATGCGCTACTGACGTCCTCCAGTGTGCGCACCCGCACCTGCCCTTTGCCATCGTAACCAAGCCGGACCGTCTTCACGATTCCGGGCAACAGCGTCGCAGCAATCAGGTCGGCATTGATCGCAATATCCTGGTCGGCAGCGATCAGCAGATGCGGCGCGGGCAGGACGCCGGAGCGTTCTGCACAGTCTATGAAAAACTTCTTTTCGACCATCCGGTCCTGTGCCACCGAGACATTGGCGGCGGACGGCGCGACCGTGGCCCGCTGCGCCAGCAAGGCCAGGCTGGCGGCCGGCACGTTCTCGAATTCGGTAGTGACAGCGACGCATTGCGCAGCCAGTTCCTGCAATGCCGCCGCATCGTCGTAGCGCGCCACCAGATGATGATCGGCGGCATGCGCGGCCGGCGAATCCGCGACCGGCTCCAGCACCGCGACCTTGTAGCCCATCGCTTGTGCGGCATGCACGAACATCCGGCCTAGCTGACCGCCGCCCATCACGCCCAGCCAGGTAGCGGGAGTCGCTCGCGGAATCAGCGCTGAGGTTGGCTCGGCAGTGGCGAGCTGTACTGACTCAGTCATAGCGGCAACACCATGGCGAGCGCAATGTTTGTTTGCGCGACACGGAAGGCTTCCAGCTTGGTAGCCAGTGCGTCATCCGTCGTGGCCAGGATCGCGATCGCTGCCAGAGCGGCGTTGGCCGCACCGGCTTCGCCGATTGCGAAGGTTGCCACCGGAATGCCTTTTGGCATCTGCACGATCGACAGCAGCGAATCCTCACCGCGCAAATACTTCGACGGCACCGGTACACCCAGCACCGGCACGATGGTTTTTGCCGCCAGCATACCGGGCAAATGTGCCGCGCCGCCAGCGCCGGCAATGATCGCGACCAGACCACGTGACCGGGCCGTCTCGGCATAGGCAAACAACTGGTCCGGCATCCGGTGCGCCGAAATGACCTGCGCTTCATGCGCAATGCCGAAGTCTTTCAGGATCGCGACCGCATGCTGCATCACGTCCCAATCCGACGACGACCCCATCACCACACCGACGACCGGCGTGCCTGCTGTATTCAAATCCGTCATCTCAGTCCTCCAGCGTGCCGCCGGTCAGGCGCTCCAGCGCTTCACGGTATTTGGCACCGGTTTTTTCCACCACATCCGCCGGCAGGTTCGGCGCCGGTGCGGTCTTGGGCCAGTCGAGCGTTTCCAGATAGTCGCGCACGAACTGCTTGTCGAACGATGGCGGCGACATGCCGGGTGCATACGAATCAGCTGGCCAGAAACGCGACGAGTCAGCCGTCAGCACTTCATCCATCAGATACATCGTGCCCGCATCATCCAGTCCGAATTCGAACTTGGTGTCGGCGATGATGATGCCGCGCGTGGCGGCGAAGTCGGCAGCGGCCTGATACAACTGGATGCTGACATCACGCATTTTGGCAGCCAGTTCGGCACCGATGCGTTGTTCCATGTCAGCGAAACTAATGTTCTCGTCGTGTTCGCCCATCTCGGCCTTGGCCGCTGGCGTAAAGATCGGTGCTGCCAGCTTGTCGGCCTGGCGCAATCCTGCCGGCAATGCCACGCCACAGACGGCACCGGTGGCCTGGTAATCCTTCCAGCCGGAGCCAATCAGGTAACCGCGCACGACAGCCTCGACCATGATCGGCTGCAGCCGCTTGGCCACGACCGCACGACCGCGTACCTGATCGACTTCAGTCGGATGCACGACGCTTTCCGGCGTCACGCCGGTGAGGTGGTTCGGTACGATCGCGGCCAGCTTGTCGAACCAGAAATTCGACATCTGGTTGAGCACGCGACCCTTGGCGGGAATCGCTTCGTTCATCACCACGTCGAACGCCGACAGGCGATCGGTGGTAACGATCAGGATGCGGTCGTCGCCCACCGCGTAGTTGTCACGGACCTTGCCGCGGCCCAGCAGCGGCAAGGAAGGAATGTCGGATTGATACAGACTGTTCATATGCTTTTTCCATGAAATCCGGCCGGGGATGCATGCGCAGCGCCGGCCGAAAAGGTGCCCAATAAGTTGTCCGTAAAAGGACGTAATGCGGATTACTGAACGATCTGCTTGAGGTCGCCCTGCTTGTACTTGGTCGCCATTTTTTCGAGCGACAGTGGCGTGATTTTCGACGCCTGGCCTTCGCAACCGAACGACAGGAAACGCGCCTTGGCCACCAGCATCGCCGCTTCGCGGGCTGGCTTCAGATAATCACGCGGATCGAACTTGGACGGATTCTCGAACAGGTAACGGCGGATCGCACCGGTCATGGCGAGGCGGATATCGGTATCGATATTGATCTTGCGCACGCCGTGCTTGATGCCTTCCTGGATTTCTTCGACAGGCACGCCATAGGTCTCTTTCATGTCGCCACCGAATTCACGTATCTCGGCCAGCAACTCTTGCGGCACCGACGACGAACCATGCATCACCAGATGCGTGTTCGGGATGCGTGCATGGATTTCCTTGATGCGGTCGATGGCCAGGATGTCGCCCGTCGGCTTGCGTGAAAACTTGTACGCGCCGTGCGAGGTACCAATCGCGATGGCCAGTGCATCGCACTGGGTCAGATGGACGAAGTCGGCAGCCTGCGCGACATCGGTCAGCAATTGCTCGCGGGTCATCTTGCCATCGGCACCGTGGCCATCTTCCTTGTCGCCCATCATCGTTTCGAGTGAACCGAGCACGCCCAGTTCGGCTTCGACCGTGACACCAATGGCATGCGAGAAATCGACCACCTTGCGTGAGACTTCGACGTTGTATTCGTAACTGGCGACCGATTTGCCGTCTTCATTGAGCGAGCCATCCATCATCACCGACGAAAATCCGGAGCGGATCGCCGTCATGCAGACCGCTGGCGACTGACCATGATCCTGGTGCATCACGATCGGTATGTGCGGATAGGCTTCGATGGCCGCTTCGATCAGGTGACGCAGGAAGGGCTCGCCAGCATATTTGCGGGCGCCGGCCGAGGCCTGCATGATGACCGGCGAATTGACCGCATCGGCCGCGCCCATGATCGCGAGGACCTGTTCGAGGTTGTTGACGTTGAATGCCGGCAGGCCGTAGCCATTTTCAGCAGCATGATCGAGCAGTTGACGCATTGAGACGAGTGGCATGGTGTAACTCCAGAGCTAGGTGAATTCAGATGTCAGTTGTCAATTATCAGTTGTCGCCGATCTTCATGATCTTCAGCGCATTGGTGCCGCCGGCCTGCCCCATCGGCTCGCCCCAGGTGACGACGATCATGTCACCTTTCTGGACGACGCCTTTGGCAAGCAACAACTCCTGGGCGTTCTTCACAACGTCATCGGACTCGGTGGACTGATCCAGCTGGAACGGCCGGACATTGCGGTACAGCGCGGCCTTGCGCTGGGTCGCCACGCTGGGCGTCATCGCAAAAATCGGAATATCGATGTTGTGCCGGCTCATCCACAGCGGGGTCGAGCCCGACTCGGTCAGCGCCACGATGGCTTTCACGCGCAGATGATACGCGGTGAACAGCGCACCGTAGGCAATCGACTGGTCGATACGTGTGAAGGTGACATTCAGAAAGTCGGCGTCGAGCTTGTAGTCTTCGGACTTTTCGGCCTCGATGCAGATCGCATCCATCGCCTCGACCGTCTCGACCGGATAGCGGCCGGACGCGGTTTCGGCCGAGGTCATCACGGCATCGGTGCCATCCAGCACTGCGTTGGCCACGTCGGAGACTTCGGCACGGGTTGGCACCGCATTGACGATCATCGACTCCATCATCTGGGTCGCGGTGATGGCCAGTTTATTGGAGGCGCGGGCCATCTTGATCATGCGCTTTTGCAGCGCCGGTACGGCCGCATTGCCGACTTCGACGGCCAGGTCGCCACGCGCGACCATGATGCCATCGGAGGCATCGAGGATTTCCTGCAGGACCGGAATCGCTTCGGCCCGCTCGATTTTGGCAATCATCAGTGGCTTGTGACCGAATTCTTCTCCGGCGATGTTGGCCAGGTGACGCGCCAGCACCATGTCGGTGGCACTTTTCGGGAACGATACCGCGACGTAATCGGCCTGGATGCTCATCGCGGTCTTGATGTCTTCCATGTCCTTGCCGGTCAGTGCTGGCGCCGACAGGCCGCCGCCCTGACGATTGATACCCTTGTTGTTCGACAGTTCGCCGCCGATACGCACCGTGGTGTGAATCGCGCTGCCAACGATCTTGTCGACGATCAGCACGATCAGGCCATCATTGAGCAACAACACATCGTTGGCACGCAGGTCGCGCGGCAACTCGCGATAGTCCAGACCGACAACTTCCTGATTGCCCAGCTGGCAGGCTGCATCGAGGATGAAGTGGGCACCTTTGACTAGCTCGATCTTGCCATGCTCGAATTTGCCGACGCGGATTTTGGGGCCCTGCAGGTCGGCCATGATGGCGATTTCGCGTCCGCAGTCGGCTGCGGCCTGACGCACCATCGCCGCTCGGTCGATGTGGTCCTGCGCCTTGCCATGCGAAAAATTCAGCCGCACTACATTGACACCGGCCCTGATCATCCGTGTCAGCGTATCGAGGTCGCTGGAGGCCGGTCCGATGGTGGCAACAATTTTGGTAGCGCGTGACAACGACATGCGGTTTTCCTTGTGAAAATGTCGCGGCGCTTCAGGCTGAAGCGTCGCGGTTTTTACTGGGGCCAGTTAGCCGGCAGCACGTTGCTCCAGCACGGCAACCGCCGGCAAGGTCTGGCCTTCGAGAAATTCCAGAAACGCGCCACCGCCGGTGGAAATGTAGTCGATACGGTCACTGATGCCGTACTTCGCAATCGCAGCCAGCGTATCGCCACCGCCGGCAATCGAAAACGCTGCGGCGTCGGCAATGGCCAGCGCCAGGGTTTTGGTGCCATGACCGAACTGGTCGAATTCGAACACGCCGACCGGGCCATTCCAGACCACGGTACCAGATTTGGCAATCTGCACGGCCAGCAGTGCGGCGGTTTGCGGCCCGATATCCAGGATCATGTCGTCGTCTTCGACGTCGGCGACCAGTTTGACCGTGGCGGTGGCCGTGGCAGAAAATTCCTTGGCACAAACCACATCGGTCGGGATCGGCACCGAGGCACCGCGGGCGCTCATCATTGCCATGATCTCTTTGGCTTCGGCCACCAGATCGGCTTCGGCCAGCGATTTGCCGATCTTCAGGCCAGCGGCCAGCATGAAGGTGTTGGCAATCCCGCCGCCGACGATCAGCTGGTCGACCTTGGCCGCCAGAGCTTTCAGAATCGAGAGTTTGGACGAGACTTTGGAGCCAGCCACGATCGCCACCAGCGGCCGGGCTGGCGCATGCAGCGCCTTGCCCAGTGCATCGAGTTCAGCGGCCAGCAACGGGCCGGCGCAAGCGACCGGAGCGTAGCGGGCGATGCCGTGCGTGGTGGCTTCGGCGCGATGGGCCGTGCCGAACGCGTCATTGACATAGATGTCGCAGAGCGCGGCCATTTTTTTCGCGAGGACGTCGTCGTTCTTTTTTTCGCCGAGATTGACGCGGCAGTTTTCGAGCAGCACAACCTGGCCTGGCGCGACATCGACGCCATCGATCCAGTCCTGGCGCAGCGCGACCGGCTGGCCGAGCAATTCGGCGAGGCGCACGGCAATCGGTGCGAGGGAATCTTTTGGTGTGAATGTGCCTTCGGTCGGACGACCCAGATGCGAGGTCACCATCACGGCAGCGCCGGCATCGAGCGCCTGGCGAATCGCCGGCACCGAGGCACGGATGCGGGTGTCTTCGGTGATGTTGCCGGCATCGTCCTGCGGCACATTCAGATCGGCGCGAATGAAGACGCGCTTGCCACGCAGCTGGTTGTCGGCGATCAGGTCGCTGAGTCGATTGAATTGCATAGCCAAAACCCCGATACCTACGTTGAAAGAGGCGACATTTTAACCCAGCCAGTAGGCCTGCCCGGCGTTTTTCCGGTAGTAGTCGGACAACCTACATAATCAGCCGCAGTGCCGTATAAAGGGCCATCCCGATGACGATAGTGCCCAGCATGTGTTTGGTCAGCAGGAAAAAAACCACCGCGCCGATCCCGGCCAGCAGGCGCGGATTGGTCCAGTGCAGATCCACCGCGCCACCGACCATCACCAGGTCCGGCGCGACGATGGCGGCCATCGCGGCGGCCGGGGCGTAGCGCAAGGCATGCTGCAAGCGCTCGGGCAGCTTGACTGCATGACCCAGTAAAAAGAAGGAACTGCGTGTCACGATCGTGGCCAGCGTGAGCAGCGCAATCGTGATCCAGATTTCGGTCGTGGTCATTCAGTTCTTCCCCGGCAGGTGTTTGTCCATCAGGCGATCAATCAGCATGGCAACTGCCATGCCGGCCAGTACCGCCACCAGCAAGCCGAGCCGGTACGGCACATGCGCCGCCAGAATCGCGACCACACCGGCGACCAGCACGCCACCGAGCGCGGCAAGATTGACGGTCATCGGAATCATCACCGCCAGCAGCGCCAGCGTGCCGGCAAAACCGATGCCCCAGCTTTCCGGTATCTGGCTTGCCAGCAGGATGCCGATCAACGCCCCGCTTTGCCAGGCACACCAGTTCGGGTAGCAGATTCCGGTGAAATAGCCGACCTTGCCGGCCGGCTGATGCAAGGTTTCGGAAGGAAACCGGCGCGGAAAAAACCCCATCGTGATGTCGGCATTGAAGTAGCCGTACCAGAGCCGCCGATGCCACGGCAAATGCGCAAAATGCGGCCCGATCGCCGCTGCAAAAATCACGAAGCGCAAGTTCACCACCAGCGCAGTGACAAAGACCACCCACTCCGGCGCATTCGCGGCAATCAGAGGCAACGCCGCCAATTGGGCCGAGCCGGCAAACACGAAGAACGACATGCCCAGCGCCTGCCACAGGGTCAGCCCGGATTTGACCATCGCCATGCCGGACACCATGCCCCAGGCAAAGATACCCGGCATGGTCGCGCCACTGATCTTGAAGGCATCGGAGAAAGCGCGTTTTTCGAGGACGGCGGCGGATTGATGGCCAGAGGCGGTTTCGGCGTTGAGCATGGGTACGGTGCAATGGTGGTGCAGTGATTAACCGCTCATTTTACAGTCGAACTTTTTGGCGATGCCGAATCCGCTAAAATCAGGCTTTTCTTCCCTGACAAAGCTGGAACATCGCCATGAGCAATTTGAAGTCACCCTCTGCCCCCGTCGAACTCGGCGCCATGGATTTGCCCGCCCATTGCCCGAACGACGCGATGCCGGTCTGGTCATCGCATCCGCGCGTCTTTCTTGACATGGGCACCAACGGCCACGCCAAATGTCCGTACTGTGGCACCGAATACCAGATGCGACCGGGCGAAGCAGTGCACGCGCACTGACTGCCTGCGCCACACATTCCCTGAACACCACGGAGCCACCATGTCTCGCAAAAAACAATTAGGAGGCACGCCGGATGACACCGAAGCCGCCTTTTATGATGCACTCGGTCGCGCCGACCTCGACGCGTTGATGGCACTGTGGGCCGATGACGAAGAAATCACCTGCATTCATCCGGGTGCGCCGCGCCTGATCGGCCATGCGGCAATCCGCGCCTCGTGGCAAGCCGTGTTCGAACACGGTGGCGTGCACATCCATCCGGTGCAACTGCATGTGATGCAAAACCTGATGGCCGCCACCCATAGCGTGCTCGAACAAATGCGCAGCGGCGACATCACGCAGGACCTGCACATCATCGCCACCAATGTGTACCTGAAGACTCCGCTGGGCTGGCGCATCGCGGTGCATCATGCCTCGATCGCGCCGGGCAAGCCACCGGTGGCAGCCATTCCGGATTCAACGACGTTGCACTGAACCGCTCCTGACCTGGTCGTTTTGGAACGGCAGAAAGATCGCACTTATGCATTACCACGCTCCCCGCTGGCTACCCGGCGGACATCTGCAAACGGTGTATCCGGCCAAGTGCATCGACAAGCCCGTGGTGGCTTATCGACGCGAACGCTGGGACGCGCCGGATGGTGATTTTGTCGATATCGATTTCGTCGCGGGTCGGCCGGGCATGCCGTTCGTGGTGCTGTTCCACGGGCTGGAAGGTTCGTCCGACAGTCACTATTGCCGCGCGCTGATGGCGCATCTGCACAGCCTGGGCTGGTCCGGTGCGGTACCGCATTTTCGCGGCTGTTCGGGTGAACTGAATCTGGCACCGCGCTTCTATCATTCCGGCGATGCGCAGGAACTCGACTGGGTGCTGCGCCGCCTGAAGGCAGGCCCCGAGGTGGCGCAGGCCAGTGCATTTTTTGCCGTCGGCGTATCCCTTGGCGGCAATGCCCTGCTGCGCTGGCTGGGCGAGTCGCAGCATGGTGCCGAGATCGTCGATGCGGCCTGCGCCATTTCGGCGCCGCTGGATCTGGCAGGTGGCGGCGCGGCACTGTCGTCAGGATTCAACATGCTGTACACCCGCATGTTCCTGCAGACCCTGAAACCGAAGTGTCTGCAAAAGCTTGCGCAGTTCCCGGGCCTGTTCGACCGCGACAAATTATTGGCCGCGCGCGATCTGTACGAGTTCGACAATCTCGTCACGGCACCGCTGCACGGTTACCGCAATACCGAGGATTACTGGGACCGCGCCAGTGCCCGCCATGTGCTGGGTGACATCACCGTGCCGGCGCTGGTGCTCAATGCGCGCAACGACCCGTTCCTGCCGCCGCGACATTTGCCAGGCAGCGCGGCGGCCAGCGTGGTGCTGGAGTTTCCGGAGACCGGCGGCCATGTCGGCTTCGCCAGCGGCAGCCTGCCCGGCCGACTCGACTGGCTGCCACGCCGCATCGTCAAATTTCTTCAGCAACGGAGCCCGGTTCATGGATGACATCGTCAAGCAATCCCTCGTCAAATGGCCTAACGTGCCGCATTGCTATGGCTGGCTGGGCCTCGATGCGCGCGGCTACTGGCGCATGCGCGATGAAGCCGCCCAGCATCACGACCAGCCCGGCGACAAGATCGCTCACGTCGCGCTGCTGGGGTTCATCAATCGCAATTATCTGCACGATGCGCAGGGGCGCTGGTACTTTCAGAATGGTCCGCAACGGGTGTATGTGAATCTGGAGGCGACGCCGTTTGTAGCTCACACCGTGGCACACACCGAGGCGCATGGCGCTCCATCATTGAAACTGGTATTGCAAACCGGCGAGACACTGGAGCAACTTGACGCAGCCTGGCTCACCGATACCGGCCAGCTACTGGTGCAAGCCGGCGAGCGCGTGGCGCTGGTCGACGATCGCGATCTGGCACGCTGCCTGACGCATGTGGAGATCGACGGTGCGCCTGCGGGTGATGCGGCGCTGATGGCATGGCTGGACGATCCGGCCGGACCGACGGTACTGACACTGGCCTATGGCGACCAGCAGCTGCCGGTGGGGCGACTGGCCAGTGATGAACTGGCAGGCCACTTCGGTTTTGTACAGCGGCCGCAAGCGGACCCCGCAAATGATTTCAAGGAGTAGGACACGATGGCCACAGTGATACGCGATGATGTCATCAAGAACGTACGAGACCTGCCGTCACTTCCGGCTGTCGTGATGGAATTACTCAACAGCATCGACGAGGACAATGTCGACATCAGCGTGCTGGCCAACAAAGTGGCGCAGGATATGGCGTTGACGGCAAAGACGCTGTCGCTCGCTAATTCGTCCTATTTTGCGCCGGCCGTCAAAGTGACGACCATCCAGCAGGCCATCACCTTGCTGGGTATGCGCAATGTGCGCACGCTCATTACCAAAGCCGCACTGAGTGGCTGTTTTCCGGAACGCGCGTGCAAGGGATTCGATCACGCCCTGTTTTGGCAGCACTCGACTGCGACCTCGATTGCAGCAGGCATTCTTGCGCTGCACCTGAACCTGAACCAGGACTACGCCCGCACGGCAGCGCTATTGCATGACATTGGCCGGTTGGTGCTGGTGAGCTGCTTTCCGCAGGACTATGCGAGCGCCGTCGAACTGCATACCGAACAAGGCATCGCGATGCTGGAGGCAGAACGTCAGGTTTTTGGCATGGACCATGCCGAAGCGGGCGCCCTGCTGGCAGCGAACTGGAATTTTTCGGACACGATGCGCCTGGCGATTGCCGGCCATCATGAGCCGGACCGTCCGGGTGCCGGTTTTCTGGCGGCGATCGTGCATGTTGCCAATGCCATGGTGCATCAGATCGCGTCCGCCGAAGAAGGCCATCAGATCATGCCTTCGGTATCGCGCACGGCATGGGAGGCACTGAACCTGGATGACGCGATTTATGCGCGGATTTGTCAGGAAGTGCAGGTGGCGTTCGAGAAGCTGCAAGCGGCAACCTGACAGCCGACCCGCTGGCCGTTATTTGCTGCGCTTGCTGTCCGCCAGTTCCTCGCGCCAGCGTGCCTCGAAATCGCGCTCCCGCGCATCCACCAGCGCCTGGTCATAAAAAGAGGCATCCGGTGCGGCACGGGCAATTCGCAACTGGTCCATCGCTGCCGGCAAACTGCCGCCGAGCGCATACGCTTCGGCCAGCGCCAGATGCTGCAGCACCAGCTTGCCCTTGGCCGAATAGGCTTTGGCCAGTTGTTCCTGCAGTTCTGATTCCTGGCGGTACAGCTGGATCTGGTCACGCAGGTAGGCAATTGCATCGTCGGTGCGGCCGGCTGCCAGCAGGGTGTCGGCATAACGCCGCGCCAGACCGCGCGACAGCGGAAAACGGTTGCGCGCCGTATTGGCCAGTGTCACGGCGTCGTCCGTCTTGCCGGACGCCAGCAGAAGGTCGATACCGAGATAATCCAGCACGCTGCTTTCGCCGCCATCCCGCGGCGCACCGCTGTGCAGGGCGGTGCGCGCTTCCTGCAGCAATCCGCGAGCTTTGGCGTAGTCGCCGCGCCGGTACGCGACCAGCGACAGACCGTATTTGCCGGCCACGGTTTGGGTGCGGGTTTTTTGCAGCAGTTGCGCGGCATAGATGACGCTGGCATCGCGCCAGCCCTGCGACGTATCATCCTGCAAGACCCGCACGCGGGCCCGAATCAACTGGAAATCCAGCGTATCGGCGTGCTGGCGATACCGCAGGTCGCGCGTGCGCGCCTGGATATCGGCGATGCGTTCGGTGGTCAGCGGATGCGAGCGCAGATACGCCGGAATGCCTTCGGAGTACCCGCTGGACGCGGTCTGCATGCGCCCGAAAAAAGCCACCATACCCGCCGTCTCGAAGCCGGCATCGCGCAATATCTGCAAACCCACGCGATCGGCTTCGCGTTCGGCATCGCGACTGAAATTGAGCTGGCGCTGCAATGCCACGCCTTCCGACCCCACTACCAGCGCCGCCGACGCATCCGGATTGGCACGCGCGGCCAGCACGGCCAGGATCACGCCGGCCAGCGGAATGAGCATGTCCTGTTTTTGCTGACCGAGCATGCGGGCGATATGGCGTTGCGCCACGTGACCGATTTCGTGCGAGATCACCGACGCCAGTTCGGACTCGCTCTGCGCTGCCAGCAGCAACGCCGAATGCGCGGCAATAAAACCACCGGGCAGCGCAAAGGCGTTGAGCATCGGGTCCCGCACCACAAAAAAGAAATAGTCGAAACTCGCCTCGCCGCGCGCTTCCGGTCGCGCCGCCAGCAACTGGTTGCCGAAGTCATTCATGTATTCCAGCGTGGGCGCGTCGTCGAGATAGTCCGGATTGCGCCGGATATCGCGCATGATGGTTTCGCCCAGCTTACGCTCGGTCAGCGGCGACAGCGATTGCCGATCGGAATCGCCCAGACTGGGCAAATTGACGTTGTCGGTCAGAGTGGCGGCGCCGAAGGACGCTGGACAGAACAGCGCCGCGAGTACCGCGACGATGGTGGCGCGCCGCCTGCAGCGTCCGGAAAGCCGGAGGATGGACGGTCCGGCGCGGGGCAACGGGATGCGGTCATTGGATGATTTCACGGTGCTATGATACCCGCTCACCGGCCTGCCGCGCCGCCCCTGTCCACCCTGCTTTCTCGAACCTTCATGACGAACCACACCCTGCCGCAAGACCCCGTACCACCGCATGCAGAACTGACCCATTTCGACGCTACCGGACAAGCCCACATGGTCGATGTCGGCAGTAAAGCCGAAACCCACCGCGTCGCCATCGCCACCGGCACGATTCGCATGAAACCGGAAACGCTGGCATTAATCCAGTCGGGAACCGCGAAGAAAGGCGATGTGCTTGGGATTGCCCGGATTGCCGCAATCATGGCGACCAAGCGCACCAGCGAACTGATTCCGTTGTGCCATCCGCTGGCATTGACGCGGGTGGTGGTGGAGTTCAGTGTGGATGCGCCTAACAGCAGTATCAGCTGTACGGCGCAGGTGGAAACATTCGGGAAGACTGGCGTGGAGATCGAGGCGCTGGCCGCGGTACAGGTTGGATTATTGACCGTCTATGACATGTGCAAGGCGGTCGATCGGGGGATGGTGATTGACGGAGTGCGGGTGCTGGAGAAGCACGGGGGGCGGTCGGGGGATTGGGTGGCCTGAGTGCTTTGCGGCTACCAAGGGGCAGGGGAAGTATTGCAATGATCGATACGTAGTCGCGCCTGAGCGGGCAGCCATGACGTACGCCTTTGCCTGAAACGGAAGGTGGCCTACGTCTTTTGCCAGCATTTCGTGGTTTGCAAGGAACTCGACCAGCAGTAACTTGGCATTTGCTCGCCACTGGTCGAGTTGCTTAGCAACTTAATTTTTCAACGTTTGTCTACGTGACTTGCCGCTTTCCGAAACCTGTCAATTGGCAAAGCATGCAGAATATTTAAAAGCGCGAAACGAAGGACCGGAAGCCGCCCAGCTCACCGAAGCGAGCCGGAATCTTTTTGCAACGATTATGGGCAACCACCTTGACCAGGCTTGAGTCCCCGGACGGCGTCACAAATCGTCGAGGTGCCTGCAGCCCATTCCATATTGGCCTGCCCAGCACCGGTTGTTGGAGTCAAAGTGTATGCCAATGCAACACCCGCATTGGTCGTCGCCCCTGTCGTGGCAACGGTGATCGCGCCAGTCGTAGAGCTAATAGTTGGAAGGGTTGTGATGAATTTGGTAGTTGCTGTCATATTGGCGATGCCGTTGGTTCCCATCGTAGCGCAGTTAGTGAATGTGCTGTTGCCAGCCTGATAGCATTCGGCAATAGAAGTTTTCAGGCTCTCCAGTTCGGCGGCGGCACCGGCGGCACGGGTACGCGAGGTATAGTTTGAATATTGCGGCAGGGCAATGGCAGCCAAGATACCAATAATCGCCACCACGATCATCAATTCAATCAGCGTGAAGCCTTGCTGTGTTTTTTTGATCATTTTCATTTTATTTGTCCTATGAGAAGTGGGCAGAGGCTTCTGCCTTGATCACTACCTCGCAATCCGTGTGCCAGCCCCAACTACAACAAAACTACACAAAATTTAGACAAATCCTAGAAAATGTGACTGCATCCATCACCCACAACTGACAATTAATGTCAGGCAACACTTTTTTTGTCACTCCGCCCTGCCCGATGCTGCCCGCCCCGAGCTAACGCAACAAAAATATCATCTCAGTCCCCGACAAATCCAGCACACACCCCGACTCGATCGGAGTCGCACCGGCACCGATCGAGATGCTATTGACCAAGGGATAGACATCTCCCTCGACGTGCGTAATCAAAAACCCTTGTGGCCGCCGGGTGATTACTGCGACCTGGACACCAGGACATCCGATCGTGGTGAGTGACTTGGTCAGGTTGACTTCTCTCCCTGCATCCGGACCGGTCAGTATGCGGATCACCGGCATCGGGGCTGGCGAACTGGCAGTGGCGCCGGCAATCGCGGTTTCTCCACGCGGTACTGAGGCATCGATGTGGAACAGTTCGGATTTGGCAACCGGCGCAGGCTCCGCGAGGCTCTGGTCAGACATGCGCGGGACCGTACTGTCGTAGCGCAGCTCGTAGCCGGCCAGTCGGATCACGTCATTATTTTGCAGGCAATGCTTGCGTATCGGCTGGCCGTTGACTTGCGTGCCGTTGGTGCTGTTGAGGTCTTCGACAAAACACTCCTGACGGAGCATGCTGATCATCGCGTGCCGTGCACTGACCGAGCGCATCGCCAGCACGATGTCGTTCTGCGGTCCACGACCGATGGTAGTTCGTTCACCGGCCAGCACGACGTCGTGCAGCACCTGGCCATCTTTTGACACTATGATCTTAGGCAATTTTGCTGTCCCCCAGATACCAGTTCACTTGGCTGGAACATGGGCGTACTGTTGGGCTAGGTGATCCAGTTCAGAATGCGCTCGATCAGCCCGCCTTTGTCCGTACCCATTGCTTGCACCCGAACCAGCATAACGGAAATATTGTCACTCCCGCCATAGTCGTTCGCGCTCGTCACCAGATTGTCGGCAGCCTCTTGCAGGCTGTGGCCGGAAGCGTGCAGGATGTCGCTGATCTGTTGTGCGGTGAGCATGTCCGACAGGCCATCCGAGCACAGCAAATAGACGTCGTCTGGCGCGATCGGGTAGGTGTGCACCTCGACTTCCAGGGCATCGTCGATACCCACCGCGCGCGTAATCAAGTTTCTGTTTTCAGCAAATTGGGCCAGCTCGGGACTGATCAGGCCGGCGTCGATCTGGTCCTGCAATTGCGAGTGATCGCGGGTGAGTTGTTCTAGTACCTCGTCCCGAAACCGGTAACACCGTGAATCACCGACGTGTGCCAGCGTGAGCTGACCGCGTTGAAACAGCGCCACGACCAGCGTGGTCCCCATGCCCGCATAAGCAGGTTCGTCGAACGCCGCATCCAGAATTGCCAGGTTGGCGTAGGACACGGCATCGATCAGCAAGTCGCCAAAATCCTCCGGAGCGGAGTCGCTCGGGGCGGCCGCCAGAAGCCGCAACCGGGATTCGATGACTTGCGGAACGATCGACGTAGCGATGCTGCTGGCGACTTCGCCGGCGTTGTATCCGCCCATGCCGTCGGCCAGCACCAGCAGGCCAAAGTCCGGACTGAGCGCGATCGCATCCTCGTTATGCGGACGTACCCGGCCAGTGTCGGTACGCACCGCAAACTCCAGTGGCGGGAGACTAGCCATCGATCGTGGCGTCAGCCAATCCACAGTAGCCGGTTCTAACCATCATGCTCCACCTTTCCAAGGGAACCACACGCCAGGACGCGCACTTAGTGTTCTGGCACTGCGCGGGAATTGCGTCGCGCCAGCGTCTTTCCGGTCAGGACCACAACAACGGCACCGACCAGCCCGGGTACGCTCAGCGTCACGCCTGTCAACTGCAGGCTCAGGGCTTGTGCGGGCAATACCGACACGAGCCACGGCCCCAGTGCGATATCCGTAAATATCATGGCGCCGGCGAGGTAGCCTAACAGCCCGGCACCAAAAGTGATGATCAGCGGCAGCCGCTCCATCAGTTTCAGCACCAGCGTGCTGCCCCACACGACAATCGGCACACTGACCAGAATACCGAATACGACCAGCAGCAATTGGTGTTCGCCGGCGGCCTGTCCGGCCGCACTGGCCACGGCGATCACATTGTCGATACTCATGACGAGATCGGCAATGATGATGGTTTTGATGGCGCTGGCCAGACGATCGCTGCCAGGCAGCTTACTGTGGTCGCCACCTTCGTCGGACAGGAGTTTGACACCGATCCATAACAACAGCAGCCCGCCCGCCAGCTTCAGATACGGCACCTGCAACAGGGTTACAGCGAAGCCGATCAGGACGATCCTGATGGCAATTGCACCGGCGGTACCCCATAAAATACCCTTCAGTCGCAGGTGCGCAGGCAGGTTGCGGCAGGCCAGCGCGATCACGATCGCATTGTCGCCACCGAGCAGCAGGTCGATCAGGATGATCTGGCCGACAGCGACCCAGTTCAGGGTAAGCAAAAAATCCATGGTCTTTCAACAGGTGTCAGCGGACCATCACGTCCGCTCGAACGAATAGGGAGATGCAAAAAAGCAGCGGGGAGCCGAAGCTCCCCGCGAGTCGCCGCGAGGACGACCGATCCAGCTTGTCGTCGATTACAACATGGATTTCAGCAGACGCGCCATTTCGGACGGGTTTCTGGTGACGGTGATACCGCAGGCTTCCATGATTTCCAGCTTGGCCTGCGCAGTGTCTGCACCACCGGAGATCAGCGCACCAGCATGACCCATGCGCTTGCCCGGTGGCGCGGTCACGCCAGCGATGAAGCCGACGACCGGTTTTTTCATGTTGTCTTTGATCCAGTAAGCCGCGTTGGCTTCGTCAGGACCGCCGATTTCACCAATCATGATGACCGCGTCGGTATCCGGATCGTCGTTGAACGCCTTCATGATGTCGATGTGCTTCAAGCCATTTATCGGATCGCCGCCGATGCCGACTGCGGTCGATTGGCCCAGGCCCAGCGCCGTCAGTTGACCCACTGCTTCATAGGTCAGCGTGCCGGAACGCGAGACCACACCGATACGGCCCTTCATGTGGATATGGCCCGGCATGATGCCGATCTTGATTTCGTCAGGCGTAATCAGGCCAGGGCAGTTTGGTCCGAGCAGCAAGGTCTTGCTGCCAGACTTTGCCATGCGGTCTTTCAGCGCCATCATGTCACGTACCGGAATGCCTTCGGTAATGCAGATCGCCAGGTCGAGTTCGGCTTCGACGGCTTCCCAGATCGCGGCAGCAGCGCCGGCTGGCGGAACATAAATTACCGAGACGTTGACACCCGTCTTGGCTTTGGCTTCTGCGACGCTGGCAAAAATCGGAATGCCTTCGAAGTCTTCACCGGCCTTCTTTGGATTGACGCCGGCGACGAAACAGTTCGCGCCATTGGCGTATTCGCGGCACATGCGCGTGTGGAATTGACCGGTCTTGCCGGTAATTCCCTGGGTTACGACTTTGGTATCTTTATTGATCAGAATCGACATGGTTGTTCCTAGTAGCTCGTATTTTGGCGTGCGGTTAGTGCGCTTTGGCGGCAGCAACAACCTGGCGGGCGGCGTCTTCCATCGTGTCGGCTGCAATGATCGGCAGGCCGGACTCGGCGAGCATTTTCTTGCCCAGGTCCTCGTTGGTACCTTTCATGCGCACGACCAGCGGCACTTTCAGGGACACGGCTTTGGACGCAACGATCACGCCTTCGGCAATTACGTCGCACTTCATGATGCCGCCGAAGATGTTGACCAGAATGGCTTTCAGCCCCGGATTCTTCAGCATGATCTTGAAGGCTTCGGTGACCTTTTCTGCGGTGGCACCGCCGCCGACGTCAAGAAAGTTGGCTGGCTCGCCGCCGAACAGTTTGATGGTGTCCATCGTGGCCATGGCCAGACCGGCGCCGTTGACGAGGCAGCCGATATCACCGTCCAGCGAGATGTAGGCGAGGTCGAATTTTGAGGCTTCGACTTCGGCCGGATCTTCTTCATCCAGATCGCGAAAGGCGACGATTTCTGGCTGGCGATACAGCGCATTGGCGTCAAAGTTGAACTTCGCGTCGAGCGCGATGACCTTGCCGGAGCCGGTCAGGATCAGCGGGTTGATTTCGGCCAGCGATGCGTCGGTTTCCCAGTACGCCTTGTACAAGCCTTGCAACTGGGTGCGGGCGTCGACGATGGAGGCCGGTGGCACGCCAATCTTGGCAGAGATCGCATCGGCTTCGGCATCGGTCAGGCCAACCGACGGATCGATCGCGACATGATGCAGCAGTTCAGGATGGCTTTCGGCGACTTCTTCGATGTCCATGCCGCCTTCGCTGGATGCCATCAGCACCACGCGCTGCGTAACACGATCGGTTACCAGGCTGACGTACAGTTCTTTCTGGATGTCGGCGCCTTCTTCGATCAGCAGGCGACGCACTTTCTGGCCTTCAGGACCAGTCTGATGCGTGACGAGTTGCATGCCGAGGATGGCTGTGGCGTATTCGCGCACTTGCTCAAGAGACTTGGCCACTTTGACGCCGCCGCCCTTGCCGCGACCACCTGCATGAATCTGGGCTTTGACCACCCAGACCGGGCCACCGAGTGTCTCGGCTGCCTTCACGGCCTCGTCGACGGAATTGCACGGAATGCCGCGCGGAACTGTGACGCCATACTTGCGGAGGATTTCCTTGCCCTGATACTCATGGATTTTCATGCGAGCTTCCCTTCAAACGCTGATCGTAAAAGTGCTGGGTTGACTAACTGGATTGAGACGGGTCCGCGACTTTGATCGACCATCGCGGATAATATTGCGCTACCGCCACACCATCGGTGCGTAATGCGTGGCAGCGGTCGAGTTGAAAAGGTTTTTCATGCTGGTTGGCGCTGTCGCCGTCGCGCGTATCGATCACATCGCCGGCAAAGGCCTGAATCGCTGCGGTTGGCAGGATTTGGGCGAGCTCGGTCAAGTGCGAACACCCTGCGATGCCGGCGACCCGGCCTTTGAGTTCATGTCTGAACCCCTTTAGCAGGTTCAGGCCGACTAGTGATTGGTAGGCCGGGCCGATGGTGTCGCAAAATCCGGGGTACGGTACAGCGTCGGAAACGGCTTCGGCCGCCACCACATTGAACGCGAGGTCGATGGTCAGACGCAGCTTGAGGTCATGAATGGGCTCGCCAGCGTCACGACTGCCAGAAGCCAATGTCACGACGCGGGTTTTAATATCGGTAATTTGTGCATCGATGTCCCACAACCCGTCATCACGAGCAAACGCCTCGACCTTGATGGAGCGAGTGTGCTTCAGAGCGCGACGGGAAACAGGCGGAGATAGGGGCATACGGACCAATGCCATGAAAGAGCGGCGATAAAAAAAGAAGGCCGCATTTGCGTTCAGTGAAAGCAGATTCTGCGTTCACAACCGCTCATGCGGCAGTGCAAAAACCGGGAAAGTGTAGCACAGCTCAATTTGGTATTACACATCTGCAGCGCCGATTGCAGGCAATCTGGCGGACCGGCATAGTCAATTGGCAGACAGTTTTGGGCAGCCGGGAAAACTTCTCACCTGCCGGAACGCAAACAATCGTCGACCATGATTCATGGTTGGCAAAGAATTATTTTCAGGAAAGGAAACTACTGGGACTGATTACCGTCAGTTCTTGTCTGGAAAGGGACTATTTTTAACGCTAATCGATACGGCACATGCTTGACGGACGAGTGCGTCGTCCTTGCTGCGTAACTTTTCGAGCGGCGGTCATTGTCATCTCGAACCCGGCTTCAGTTGGGTTGATACTGACTCGACACCTGTACTTGGGACCTGTACTTGGGACCTGTAGTTGATACCCGTCCCCGATGGCGGGCACTCGAATCGTCCATTGGCGGCCAAGCCGCACATCCCGAGATTGCGACAAGAACGGCACCGCCAGCGGCTTGTAGAAGACACCCGTAGCCAGCGATTTACTAGAAAACAGTCGAATGGACGATCGGCGTGAGCGTACAACTACAGCCAAACAACTAGCTCATTCCTCGTCCGCCATAAAATCATCCTCATCGCCACGCAACCGCATTGCCGCCTGAATCGCCCGATGCGAAAAGCCGCGTTGCTGCAAAAATCGCATTTGCTTGCCGCGCTCGGCAGCGCTTGTCGGTGGCTCTCCGAATTTCCGGAGCCAGACCTCCCGCGCCCGCGCCACTTCATCAGTCTGCAATCTGCCTTTCAGGACACTCAGTTCCTCGCCCTGAATGCCGTGGCTTTGCAGTTCGGAGACGATCCGGTTATTACCGAAGCGCGCCGCACGACGGTGAATCAACGATTCCGAAAAACGCGCTTGCGACAGGAATTTGGCGTTCTCCAGCCAGTCAAGCAAGGCGTCGAGGTCCTCGCCTTCCTGCACATGACGTTGCAACTTGCGCGACAGCTCCAGCCGGCTATGTTCACGCATCGACAAATAGCGCAGCGCCCTCGCCTTCAGACTGACTTGCGGCCGGGCCATCAGCGGTGCGCGGCGGGCATGAATTTGTCGGGATGCTGTGCGGTGCGCACATCAGCACACCGGCACACTCCCCGACAAGCGCAAGCCGCGCCGATCATTCTGCCGCGACGTCCTTGCTGTCGGCAGCGGCCTTATCGGCTGCTGCTTTCTTTTTGGCGGCAGGCTCGGCGGCCTTGATGGCACCCAGTTCCGGCACACCCAGCGAGACACGGACCTTGTTTTCGATCTCGCGGGCGAGTTCCGGACGCTCTTTCAGGAAAGTGCGTGCGTTGTCCTTGCCCTGGCCGATGCGTTCGCCGTTGTAGCTGTACCAGGCACCCGCTTTTTCGACGATCTTGGCCTCTGCGCCGAGATCGAGGATTTCACCTTCGCGGGAGACGCCTTCGCCATACAGAATGTCGAAATGCGCTTCGCGAAATGGCGGTGCGATCTTGTTCTTGACGACCTTGACCTTGGTTTCATTGCCGATGACTTCATCGCCGGACTTGATCGAGCCGGTGCGGCGGATATCCAGGCGTACCGAGGCATAGAACTTCAATGCATTGCCGCCCGTAGTGGTCTCGGGGTTACCGAACATGACACCGATCTTCATCCGGATCTGGTTGATGAAGATGACCAGTGTGTTGGTGCGATTGATCGACCCAGTCAGTTTGCGCAGTGCTTGCGACATCAGTCGTGCCTGCAAACCAGGCAACGAATCGCCCATGTCGCCTTCGATTTCAGCGCGTGGCGTCAGGGCGGCGACCGAGTCGATGACGATCAGGTCAACGGCACCCGAACGCACCAGTGCATCGGTAATTTCGAGCGCCTGCTCGCCGGTATCGGGCTGCGAAATCAGCAGGTCCGACAGGTTGATGCCAAGTTTTTGGGCGTAGCCCACATCGAGCGCATGTTCGGCATCGATAAAGGCGCAGGTGCCGCCGAGCTTTTGCATCTCGGCGATGGTTTGCAACGTCAGGGTGGTCTTGCCGGAGGATTCCGGACCGTAAATTTCGACCACACGGCCGCGTGGCAGGCCACCGACACCAAGGGCGATGTCGAGACCGAGCGAGCCGGTCGATACGACCTGGACTTCTTCGACCACGGCGCCATCGGCCATACGCATGACCGAACCTTTGCCGAACTGTTTTTCGATCTGGGCCAGCGCTGCCGCTAGCGCCTTGCTCTTGTCTGAACCGGGTAAGGCTTTTTTGTCGTCCATGAATCTTCTTTCAACGGTAGGGATGCCAGCGATCTGGCATCGTTACATCAATCACAAGCCATCATATTCAATCACAGCTCGCACTGTATAAAAAAACAGTGGTTTATGCAAGCAGGGTTTTTTGTGCCAGATCAAACTTCTGGCCCGGGCGTCAACGTGACCAACTGGCAATCCGGGATCATCCCACGATGCGGCCGCGCAGGTCGCAGGATACATGACGAAATATTTGTCTGCGCATCCGGTGGTAACCTTCGCACTTGCGTCGATTCGATGACGCAATGACTTATTGCCACCAAGAGACTCCACCGAATTCACGCCGCTACTTGCCCTACGAAACCACATCCTCATTGCGCCAGCCCCGCCGGCGGTCTACCGACCGGATGACTCCGGTCGAGCCACCGCGTTCCCGGCCGGTCACAATTTCGGTCGCTGCCGTCGTGACCCTGCTGCTGCATGGCCTGGTGCTCTGGCTTATCCTGCATCACACGAGCGACTTTCCGCAGCCGTTGGATGGCAAGCGTGATACCGAAACCACGTTGATGATGATTCCGAACGTACCGGATGCCGCGGCACAGCCGAAGCGCGCACGCGGCGTCGAAGTACCGGCCAGGCCAACGGTCGTTCCGCGCAAGCCAAAACCGCAAAAGCAGGCGCCGGTACGCGCCAGTCGACCGCGGCCAGTTCCCGACACGCCAAGCCTGCCGGCACTCGCCCGCACCGTTCCGCCGCCCGAGCCCGCAACCCCACCCGTCGATGACTTCTCCAGCCGACTGGCCGCGAAGCAGCAACAGCGTGCGGAAGCCGAATCACAGGAACGCGCAACCCAGGCTGCACGCGGCACGCCCGAGCAACAGGATAACGAGCGCGGCAAGCAGGCGGCGCTGGCCAATATCGCCTCCAGTCTGAAGTCCGCTGGCATCGAGAAGGAAAGCGGCGGCGGCCTGTTCCAGTTACAAAGTGTCGGTGCACACAACGCCGAATTCCTGTTCCGCGGCTGGAAGAAAGACGCCGGCCGCAACTGGAGCCAGATGCTCAACGTCGAACAAGGTAGCGAGCTCGATATCCGGATCGCCGTGGTCAAGAAGATGATCGAGATCATTCGCCAGCATACCCAGGAGGATTTCTCGTGGGATTCACGCCGGCTAGGCAAAAAAATTATGTTGAGCGCCCGTCCGGAAGAGTCCGCCGGTCTGCAGCAATTTTTGCTACGGGAGTTCTTTCCCGACTACAGCCCGCCGCGCCGATGAACGATCCGGTGAATTTGTCATCTCTGGCAAAACCATCATTTCTTGCCCGAATCCAGCGAACGCAATAAACTCTGCGCATTCCTCCCTGGGCCAAATACCATGCGTATCCTGCTTGCCGAAGACGACAGCGTACTGGCCGATGGATTGACGCGTTCGCTGCGCCAGTCCGGCTATGCCACCGATTGCGTGCATAACGGCGTGGAGGCCGATCTGGCGCTGTCGACACAGGACTTCGACCTGCTGATCCTCGACCTCGGCCTGCCACGGATGTCGGGCCTGGAAGTGCTGCGCAAGCTGCGCGCCCGCAATTCCCACCTGCCCGTGCTGATCCTGACCGCCGCCGATTCAATCGAGCAGCGCGTCAAGGGACTCGACCTCGGTGCTGATGATTACATGGCCAAGCCATTTGCCCTGTCCGAACTCGAAGCGCGCGTGCGCGCCCTGACCCGGCGCGGTGTTGGCGGCGGACCGACCGTGGTGCGGCACGGGCCGCTGTCCTACGATCAGGTTGGCCGCATCGCGTATCTGAACGAACAGATGCTGGATCTGTCGGCACGCGAACTCGGCTTGCTGGAAGTGCTGCTGCAGCGTACCGGCCGGCTGGTCTCGAAAGAGCAGCTGGTCGACCATCTGTGCGAATGGGGTGAGGAAGTCAGCAACAACGCGATCGAAGTCTACGTCCACCGCTTGCGCAAGAAGATCGAAAGCGGCGGCGTCAGGATTGCCACCGTGCGCGGGCTCGGTTACTGCCTCGAAAAATTTCCCGACGTGACGGCATTGCCCGTGCCTCCAGCGCCAGCGGCGACCTGACGTGCCGCTACGGAACACGCCGAACACCCTGCCAGCGGATACGCCCGACAACATCGCAGAACCGATCCAGCGTTCCCTGTTCGGCGAAATTCTGGACTGGATGCTGGTGCCGTTGCTGCTGCTCTGGCCAATGAGCATTGCCATCACCTACCTGGTCGCAAAATCGATCGCCAACCAGCCGTTCGACCGCGCGCTCGATGACAGCGTTACCGTGCTGTCGCAACAGGTGCGAGAAGTCGACGGCAAGGTGGTGGCACTGTTGCCCGGCACGGCACGCGACATCCTGCGCGCTGACGATGTCGACAACGTGTACTACCAGGTGCTCGGCCCGCGCGGCGAATTTGTCGACGGCGACCGCGACATGCCGGCGCTGGTGGATGAAGAAAAACCGGCCACCAGCTCGGTACAGTTCCGCAACGACCGACTGCACGGCACCGAAGTGCGGATCGCCTATGTGCTGGTCGATCTGCGCGCTCCGGAACAGGCCAGCGACGCCTCGCGGGAGCCACGACTCGCGCTGGTGCAGGTCGGCGAGACTCTGGACAAGCGGGCACAACTGGCCAATGAAATCATCAAAGGCGTGATCCTGCCGCAGTTCATCATCCTGCCGGTCGCACTGGCGCTGGTCTGGTTTGCGTTGGCACGCGGACTGGCACCGCTGGCCGAGTTGCAGCAACGCATACGGGCACGCCGGCCAGACGACCTCAGTCCGATCGCCTCCGGCCAGGTGCCGGAAGAAATTTCGCCGCTGGTGCGCTCGCTCAACGACATGCTGGAACGCCTGTCGCAAACCATCCAGCTGCAAAAGCGCTTCATTGCCGATGCCGCGCACCAGATGAAAACGCCGCTGGCCGGCATGCGCATGCAATCGGAACTGGCGCTGCGCCAGACCTCACAGACAGAAATCCATCGCTCGCTGGAACAGCTCTCGAAAAGCTCCGAATCGGCCACCCGCCTGATCAACCAGCTGCTGGCGCTGGCGCATGCAGAGAACCAGACCCCGCAAGCCAAAGCATTCGTCCCGATCGAGCTGTGCGAACTGGCCCGCAATGTCGTGCAGGACTGGGTACAGACCGCCTTCACGCGACACATCGATATCGGTTTCGAGCAGCCCGGACATCCCGTCATGACCAGTGGCAATCCGATGATGCTGCGCGAATTGCTGGGCAATCTGATCGACAACGCGCTGCGCTACACCCCGCCGCACGGTAGCGTGACCATCCGCGTGCGCATCGATGAGGACCGCGAGCATGCCATGCTGGAAATCGAAGACACAGGACCCGGTATTGCGGCCACCGAGCGCAACCATGTCTTCGAGCGCTTTTATCGCATCCTTGGCAGCAATGCCGAAGGCAGTGGGCTGGGACTGGCGATCGTGCGTGAAATTGCATTGCAACACGATGCCGAAGTCGACATTTTCAACAATCCGCACAGCCACGATCCGAAGGTGCCGGGCAGCCTGTTCCGTGTCACGTTGCCGATGTCGCAGCTGCATGCCTTCATCGAGGACATCGGCTGATGCGTGAATTCCTGCACGGTGCACCACTCAAGCCTGCCGCGCATTGGCGCATGACCCGCCGCCTGACATTGCAGTTGCTGGCAGGCTGGTTCGGCATCACCTTCACGATCATTTATTTCGCGCGCCAGCTGGATGGCTACGCGCTGTTCGGTTGGCCGTTGTCGTTTTATCTGGCGGCGCAGGGCGCTACCGTACTGTATGTCGTGATCATCGCTGGTTATGCCTGGCGCATGGCGGCGCTGGACCGTCGCTTTGTCGAGGAAAACAGCGATGGCGAGTAATGCCTTTTCGGCCCGACTGAAGCGCTATTACGCCTGGTTTGCGCTGGGTTTCGTGCTGTTCCTGATCACGCTGGCGCTGCTCGAAAAAGAAGGCATGCCGCGTCTGTGGATCGGCTACCTGTTCCTGTTCGCGACCATCGTGATGTACGCCGGCATCGGCGTCATGAGCCGCACTTCCGACGTCACCGAATACTACGTGGCCGGGCGGCGCGTGCCCGCCATGTTCAATGGCATGGCAACGGCCGCCGACTGGATGTCGGCTGCCAGTTTCCTGAGCCTGGCCGGTGGCCTGTATTTGCAGGGTTTCGACGGGCTGGCCTACATCATGGGATGGACTGGTGGCTTCGTCCTCGTGGCGCTGCTGGTGGCGCCGTATCTGCGCAAGTTCGGTCAATACACGATTCCCGATTACCTGGCGGCGCGCTACGGCGGGCGCTACGGAAACGATATGGTGCGCACGCTGGCGGTGATGGCCACCGTGATTGTGTCGTTCACGTATGTGGTCGCGCAAATCTACGGCGTCGGCCTGATCACGTCGCGTTTTACGGGCGTGGACTTCTCGGTCGGGATATTCCTCGGGCTGGCCAGCATCCTGGTCTGTTCCTTCCTCGGCGGCATGCGCGCGATCACCTGGACCCAGGTGGCGCAGTACCTGATCATGTTGATCGCCTACATGATTCCGGTGGTGTGGATGTCGGTCAAGCACACCAGTGTGCCGGTACCGCAGATTTCCTATGGCACGGCGCTATCGACGCTCGGTGAACGCGAAAAGGTGCTCAGTGCCGATCCCGGCGAGAAGCAGGTACGCGATGTGTTCGTGCAGCGCGCAGCCGATCTCGATGTACGCTTGCGCGCACTGCCCGGCTCCTGGGAAGATGGCCGGGTCGATGCGCAGCGCCGCGTCGAGCAACTCAAACGCGAGAACGCCTCGCTGATCGATATCAAGACCGCAGCACGAGCGCTTGCGGCGTATCCGAAGGATGCCAGCGAAGCCCAGCGCAAATGGACCGAGGCACGCACCAATTACCTGGCGCGCGCCGCGCCGCTGGTGCCGCATGCAAAGCCCTTTCCGGGCACCGATGCTGCCGCTTCCGACATCAAGCGCAACAACTTCCTTGCGCTGGTGCTGTGCCTGATGATGGGTACTGCGGCCCTGCCGCATGTGCTGGTGCGGTACTACACCACGCCGTCGGTCATCGAAACGCGCAAATCGGTGTTCTGGACGCTGTTTTTCATCATGCTGCTGTACATCACGATTCCGGCGCTGGCGGTGCTTGTGAAGGTGGATATTTACACCTCGCTGGTCGGCTCCGAATACTCGCACCTGCCGGGCTGGGTCTCTTACTGGACCAATCTCGACAAAGCCAATCCACTGGTCAGCATCGTCGACATCAATCACGACGGTATCGTGCAGCTGGCTGAAATCGTTCTGGATGGCGACATCGTGGTGCTCGCCACGCCCGAAATCGCCGGACTGCCGTATGTCATCTCGGGTCTGATCGCTGCCGGCGGACTGGCGGCGGCGCTGTCGACTGCCGACGGACTGTTGCTGACAATTTCCAGCGCCCTCTCGCATGATGTCTACTTCAAGAAAATCGATCCGACCGCGTCGCCGCAGAAGCGCGTCACCATTTCGAAGCTGCTCTTGCTGGTGGTGGCGCTGATCGCCGCCTATGTTGCGTCACTCAAGCCGGGCAACATCCTGTCGATGGTCGGCGCGGCATTTTCACTGGCGGCATCGATGCTGTTTCCGGCGCTGGCGCTGGGGGTGTTCTGGAAGCGTGCAAACCAGCCCGGTGCCATTGCCGGCATGCTGGTCGGTCTGGTGGTCTGTGTGATCTACATGTTGCGCACCTATCCGGCGCTCGGTGGCTCGATTGCGGGGCAATGGTTCCATATTGCACCAATTTCAGCAGGAATCTTTGGTGTGCCAGCCGGATTCCTTGCGCTGGTGATCGTCAGCCTGATGACGCCGCCGCCCGATCAGCACACACTGGCGCTGATCGACCGGTTGCGTCGGCCGGATTGATTCTGCAGAGCCGGGCTGGCGATTTCAGCGCGACAATTCAGATCATCGAACCCGCTGGCACATTTCTTGATACTCTTTGTACAAGCTCGCTGCAGGCAAGACGCTGCAGTGCTTTCAGAAAAACAGTAACGGGATCACAGATGGCGAATTTTTTCGATGAGATGCATTCCAGTGGCGCTGCCGGCGTGCGCCAACACTATCAGGAATTCCAGGCATGGCTCACCGAGCAGCCTGCCAACATCATCGCGCGCAAGCAAGCTGAAGCCGACCTGATTTTCCGCCGTGTCGGCATTACCTTTGCGGTCTACGGCAGCGATGCAGGCACCGAACGCCTGATTCCGTTCGACATCATTCCCCGCATTATCACGGCGGCCGAATGGACCACTCTCGAAAAAGGACTGGTGCAGCGCGTCAAGGCCCTGAACATGTTCCTGCACGATATTTATCATGACCAGAACATCATCAAGGCCGGCGTGATCCCGGCAGAACAGATTTTCCATAACGCGCAGTATCGCCCCGAGATGCAAGGTATTTCGGTGGCCAACGACATCTACGCCCACATCGCCGGTGTCGACATCGTGCGCGCTGGCGAAGGCGAGTTCTATGTGCTCGAAGACAACCTGCGGGTGCCATCGGGCGTGTCGTACATGCTCGAAAATCGCAAGATGATGATGCGGCTTTTTCCTGAACTGTTCGCCCGACACCAGATCGCACCGGTGGCGCACTATCCCGATATGTTGCTCGACAACCTGCGCTCCGTAGCGCCGATCGGCGTGACCGATCCGACCGTGGTGGTGATGTCGCCTGGGATGTACAACTCGGCGTATTTCGAGCATGCCTTCCTGGCCCAGCAAATGGGCATTGAATTGGTCGAAGGCAAGGATATGTTCGTCGATGACAATGCGGTGTTCATGCGCACCACGCGCGGCCCGCAACGCGTCGACGTGATCTATCGCCGTCTCGATGATGACTATCTCGATCCGCTGGCCTTCCGCGCCGACTCCTCGCTGGGTGTGCCCGGCTTGCTCTCGGTCTACCGCGATGGCCGCGTCACGCTGGCCAATGCAATCGGTACCGGCGTGGCCGATGACAAGTCGATCTATCCGTTCGTGCCCGACATGGTCCGTTTTTACCTGACCGAAGAGCCGATCCTCAATAACGTGCCGACTTTCCAGTGCCGGAAAAAAGAAGACCTGGCCTACACGCTGGCCCACATGGCTGAGCTGGTCGTCAAGGAAGTTCATGGCGCCGGTGGCTACGGCATGCTGGTTGGTCCGGCGTCGACCGCAGCCGAGATCGAGGACTTCCGGGCGCGCGTGATCGCCAAACCCGACGGCTATATTGCCCAGCCCACGCTGGCACTGTCGGCCTGTCCGACCTTTGTCGAGGCTGGTATCGCGCCACGTCACATCGACCTGCGCCCGTTCGTCCTGTCTGGCAAAACCATCTCGATGGTGCCTGGCGGCCTGACGCGCGTAGCGCTGAAAGAAGGTTCGCTGGTGGTGAATTCATCACAGGGCGGCGGCACCAAAGACACCTGGATTCTGGAGAAATAATATGTTGAGCCGCACCGCTGACCACCTGTTCTGGATGGCGCGCTACACAGAGCGCGCAGAAAATACCGCCCGCATGCTCGATGTCAATACCGAGACCGGACTGCTGCCACAATCGAAAGAAGCCGCCACCCGTGGCTGGCGCGCCCTGCTGGAGATTTCCGAACTGCTGGAGCTATTCGACAAGAAATATCCGACGCTGACGCCCAAGGATGTCCTCAACTTCATGGTCAAGGACATGAGCAACCCGTCCTCGATTGCGTCGTGCCTGAAACAGGCACGCGAAAATGCACGTGCCGTGCGCGGCACGCTCACCACCGAAGTCTGGGAAACCCACAACGCCACCTGGCTTGAACTGCAGAGCAAGCTGCGCGATGGCGAACTGGAACAAAATCCGGTGCAGTTTTTCGAATGGGTCAAGTACCGCTCTCACCTGTCGCGCGGCGTCACTATCGGCACCATGCTCAAGGATGAGTCGTTCTACTTCATCCGGCTGGGCACCTTCCTGGAGCGGGCCGACAACACCGCCCGCATCCTCGACGTGAAATTCCACGGTACCGGTCCCAACCAGCCGCAAGTGCACGAACAGCAGATCGATTTTTATTACTGGGCCGCGCTGCTGCGCTCGGTGTCGGCCTTCGAAATTTATCGCAAGGTCTATCGTGACGTCATCACGCCGGCCCGCGTGGCCGAACTGCTGATCCTGCGCGAAAACATGCCGCGCTCCCTGCTGGCGTGCATGGTGGAAGTGGTCGCCAATCTGAAGCATGTCGGCACCGAGGCGTCACAGGAAACCGAGCGCCTGGCCGGTGTGCTCAAGGCCGAACTGCAATTCGGCCAGATCGAAGACATCCAGACCGCCGGACTGGATAACTATCTGACCCAATTCCTGGAGCGCATCGGCGAATTGGGTGCCCGGGTCAGTCACGACTTCCTGGTGCCGCTGGAGGCCTGACGCGTCTGGTCGTCGGTCAATCCATGCAGGGCTGCTATCCGGCACTACCCGTGCGCACCAAGGTCTACCGGTAATCGGCGATTTGTGGTGCATCCGCGTGCCAAGGCGGCGCAGCGCACGTGTCTGCAGTGCGCTGCGTCAGCAGCAGTGGTCCGTTGCTGGCGATGGCAACGATTCCAAACTTGGCCTGAACCGATTTTTGTTGCCTGCTCGCATTTATCTGGACCATAGCGGCGCAACGTTCTGTAGAATTCAGACTCCCGTTTGTTTTCAGGTACGCACCATGACTTACTGTGTTGCCATGCGCCTTGACGCTGGCTTGGTTTTCTTGTCGGACTCTCGCACCAACGCTGGTGTCGATCATGTCGGCACCTTCCGCAAGATGAGCGTGTTCGAAGTACCGGGCGACAGGATGATGGTGCTCCTGACTGCTGGCAATCTGGCGATTTCGCAATCGGTGCGCCAGCTACTGACGGATTACAAGAACAAGGCGGGGCGCAGTCTGTGGACCGCCAGTTCGATGTACGAAGCAGCCCAGATTCTCGGCGAAGCAATCCGTACCGTGCACGAGCGCGACTCGGCAGCCCTCGACAAATTCGGTATCTCATTCAACGCCAGCATGATTTTCGGCGGTCAGATCAAGGGTGAACGCTGCCGCTTGTTCCAGATCTACAGCGCCGGCAACTTCATTGAATCGCAGGATGAAAGCGTCTATCTGCAGATCGGCGAAGCCAAATACGGCAAACCCATCATCGACCGCGTGGTCAGCCTCGACACCTCGCTCGACGAAGCCGCCAAGTGCGCGCTGATCTCGATGGACTCGACGCTGCGCTCGAACATCTCGGTCGGCCTGCCGCTCGACTTGCTGGTCTACGAAGCCGACAAACTGGCCGTGACGCGCTTCGTCACCATCGATGAAAAAAACCAGTACTTCCGCATGATTCGCGATACCTGGGGCGAACAGTTGAAACGGGTATTCGACGGCATCGCCGATCCGGTCTGGGATGCGGCACCGGAGATTGTCGGCAACGTCCTGCGCAATACGAACATGCGCAGCAAACCGGTGCGGGTGCCACTGCCAGAGGACATGTCGGGCGGGATTTTGCCGGTGGCGTTGCAGGCGCTGGCGCAGGATGGTACTGGTGGGCTGCAGCAGTAAGCATGGCGGGTCGTAGGGCGTCGATTCGACTGCGGAGCCAGCCCTTCCAATGTGGACTTCAACTGCGAATTTCCCCATGCAAACTACCGACTGTAGGTTGCCGTGAAAGATATCAGCCGTTCGGCAGCGCACCCCCCTCGCCCGACAGCGATGCGGTGGGTTGATGTGAAGTAAAACGAATTGAGCGCTTTGCAGGTCGAAACTGCCATTCGAATGGCATCCCTGCATTACGGCGTCTCGTAACGCCAGTTTCTTTCATTGTTCAGGGCGCCGCAAGGTGCGCTGCATGGCTGTTGGGCTGCGAAGCCCAACATGCGTCAGGTTGCTTTGCGGGTCGCCGCGACGCGCGGGCTGCGGGCTGCGGGCTGCGGTAGCTAAAATGGGTTGCGCTCCGTGGAGCCAAGCCGGGTGCGGCCCGGCAGCCGCTCATTTTTTTTCGCCAAATAAAGTAAGCAAAAAAAGGCGACCGCTAGACCGCTGCCCTGCGGTTTCCCAAATACCGTGCCCGGTCAGGGGGAGGGCCGCAAACTCGCTACGCTCAGACAGTGCGGCCCTCTTATCCCCTGCCCGGACACGGTATTTGGCAGCGGCCTTTTATGCGGAATTCAACGTCAAAACCAAGCCCAGCCTTGGTGATTGATTGATGGCCAGGCTCGCTTTTCGCGAGAAAGATGGCTTGTAAAAGCCTTGTAGGTTTTGGTTTTGATGTTGGTTTTGACGTTGGTTTTGATGTTGGTTTTGATGTTGGTTTTGACGTTGGTTTTGATGTTGGTTTTGATGTTGGTTTTGACGTTGGTTTTGATGTTGGTTTTGATGTTGGTTTTGATGTTGGTTTTGACGTTGGTTTTGAACTCGATGTCGATCACGACGAGGAAGTTTTCTCGCGCAAAGCGAGCACGACCATCTCGCTGGTTCCAAGGCTGGGCTTGGTTTTGACCTTGAATTCCGCATAAAAAGATCGCTGCCAAAAACCGGGTGCGGCAAGAGGATCAGAAGCCCGCACTGTCTGAGCGCAGCGAGTTTGCGGGCTTCCCTCTTGCCGTACCCGGTTTTTGGGTACCCGCAGGGCAGCGGTCTTGCGGTCGACTTTTTCTTGATTACTGCTTTTTGGCGAAGCAAAAAGAAGTGACCGGCTGCCGGGCCGCACCCGGCTTGGTCATGACGGAGCGCAACCCGTTTTAGCTACCGCAGACCGCGCGTCGTGGCGACCTACAAGCCAGCTTGACGCATGTTGGGCTTGCAGCCCGACCTACAGTCGGTGATTTTTAGAGTGAAATTTACAGGCAACGCTTGCCTTGAAAAAGCTGGCTGTAGTACCCGGCATCCATCACGCAAAACCTCTCGCTTGACGAAAAAAACCACGACCTCAACGCGGCACGCCTATCCTTCCGCCAGCTCCGAAATCAGGCCCACGATCTCGGCACCGTAGGTTTCCAGTTTCTTCTCCCCCACCCCGCTCACCCCACGCAAATCCTCCAGCGACGCTGGTCGCGCCTTGGCAATCTCGCGCATCGTCGCATCATGGAAAATCACGTAGGCCGGCACGTTGTGCTTGCGTGCGGTCTCCATGCGCCACCAGCGCAGCTTGTCGAAGATGACCTGATCGTGGCCGGACAGGTCACTTTCGACATAGCCTTTCGGCGCTTTGCCGGATGCCCGTTTTGCCTTGACTGGCTTCTGGTAGGCACGTAGCTGCACTTGCTCGCCGCCGCGCAAAACGGGTTTGGCAGCATCGGTCAGCTTAAGTGCGTTGTAGGACTCGTAATCGACGGCAACCAGGCCCAGTGCAATCGACTGGCGCAGGATCGCGCGCCATTCGGCTTCGCTGGACTCTGCGCCGATGCCGAACACCGAGAGCTGGTCGTGGCGCCATTGCTTGACCTTGTCGGAATCGATCCCGCGCAAAACATCGAGCACATGCCCTGCGCCAAAACGCTGGTCTACACGGTAGATGGCGGAGAGCAGTTTCTGCACCGGTACGGTAGCGTTGAACGATACCGGTGGCGTCAGACAGGTGTCGCAATTGCCGCAGGGTTGCGAGGCCTGCCCGAAGTACTCCAGCAAATGGCGACGGCGGCATCCGAGCGTTTCGCACAGGCCGAGCATCGCGTCGAGCTTCACGCCCAGCACGCGCTTGAAGGTTTCGTCGGCTTCGGATTCATCGATCATGCGGCGCTGCTGCACGACATCCTGCAAGCCATAGGCCATCCACGCATTGGCCGGCTGGCCGTCACGACCGGCCCGACCGGTTTCCTGGTAGTAGCCTTCGATGCTTTTGGGCAGGTCGAGATGCGCAACGAAACGCACATCGGGCTTGTCGATCCCCATGCCGAAGGCAATCGTGGCGGTCATCACGATGCCTTCTTCACGCAGGAAGCGCGCTTGATTCCGGCTGCGCTCGTCGAACTTCATGCCGGCGTGGTACGGCAGCGCACGGATGCCACTGGCGTTGAGGAATTCCGCGGTTTCTTCGACTTTTTTTCGGGACAGGCAATACACGATGCCGGCATCGCCGACATGCTCGGCCTGAATGAAGTCGAGCAGCTGCTTGCGCCCGTTGGCCTTCTCGACGATCTGATAGCGAATGTTGGGCCGGTCGAAGGACGAGATGAACATCTTCGCGGCATCGAGCTGCAGGCGGTGAGCGATTTCGGTACGGGTTTGCTGGTCGGCCGTGGCGGTCAGGGCGATGCGCGGCACATTCGGGAAGCGCTCATGCAATACCGACAGCTTGATGTATTCGGGCCGGAAATCATGCCCCCATTGCGAAACGCAATGCGCTTCATCGATCGCGAACAATGCAATCTTCGAGGCCGACAGCAGGTCCAGACAGCGCGGCGTCATCAGGCGTTCCGGGGCGACGTACACCAGGTCGAGCTCGCCAGTACGTACCTGACGTTCGATGCGGGAGGCTTCTTCGTAGGTCTGGGTCGAGTTCAGGAACGCTGCCCGCACCCCGACTTCGGCCAGTGCATCGACCTGGTCCTGCATCAGGGCGATCAGCGGCGAGATCACGACGCCGACACCGTCACGCAACAGCGCCGGAATCTGGTAACACAGCGATTTACCGCCACCGGTAGGCATCAGCACCAGCGCATCGCCACCTTGCGCGATCAGTTCGACGATTTCAGCCTGCTGGCCCCGGAAGGACGCATAACCGAAGATGGTTTCGAGCAGGTGCAGGGCGCGGGTGGAGGTGCTTGTTTCAGTCATTCCAGAGTGTGGGTAACGTGGTCGTTGTTAAAAAAATAGGCAATGCGCAGCCGGTCTGGTTCCTAGTCGGCCCACACCACAAGGCCACTGTAAGCGGTTGCAAGGATCACGAAACCGAACACGATGCGGTACCACGCAAAGACCGTGAAATCATGCGAGCTGATGTAACGGAGCAACCAGCGCACGCATAAAAACGCGGAACCAAAAGCGGCCAGCGTGCCGATGCCAAACAACGGCAGATCGCTCACCGACAGCAGCGCACGGGCCTTGTACAGGGAATAGACGGTGGCACCGATCAGAGTCGGGATGGCCAGAAAAAAGGAGAACTCGGTGGCGGCCTTGCGTGACAGACCCAACATCATGCCACCGATGATCGTGGCACCCGAACGACTGGTGCCCGGGATCAGCGCGAAGGCCTGCGCCAGCCCCACCTTGAGCGCATCCAGTGCCGTCATGTCGTCGACCGAATCGATCCGCGGCGGCACCGTGCTGGCCTTGTTGCGGCGTTCGACCCACAGGATGACCAGACCACCGACAATGAACGCCAGCGCCACCGGTACCGGCGCAAACAGCTTTGCTTTGATCGCACTGGAAAACAGCAGACCCAGCACGGCTGCCGGGATGAACGCGATCACCAGGTTGATGGCGAATTTCTGCGCAGTGCGGTCACTGAACAAGCCAGTACACACCTGCATCATGCGCGCCCGGTACTCCCAGATAATCGCAAAAATGGCACCCGACTGGATGACAATTTCGAAGGTCTTGACCTTCTCGCCAGTGAAGTTGAGCAGGCTACCCGCCAGGATCAGATGGCCGGTCGATGAAATCGGCAAAAACTCCGTCAAGCCTTCGACGATGCCCATGATCAGGGCTTTTAATGCGAGGAGAATATCCATGTGTGCGGTTGGGGTGTCTATGTTCAGTGAAGCTGCGCAGGAACGATATCCGGCGAGCGAAAAATAGTGCGCGGTCCCGTCAGGACGGGCCAAAGATTACCACGCGCACTGTTGCCAGAGTGGCTGTTCTCGCCACCCGCAGGCGCAATCGGGGTGTGACGGGTTCGTTCAATCTGTAGCAGATTGCGGTGGCGCCTTGCGCTGATCAAGTTGCACCAGAATCCAGGGTTTGACGATCACGCTCCACAGCGCCGGATCGGTTTCGCTCCAGGCCGCGGCCAGTGTGTCGCTGACCCGATGCACCAAGCCATCGGCCATCCAGTTGCTCACCGCAGTCGTGTCGTCCATCGACATGCGCACCGCGACATCCACCAGATCGAGCGTACCGTCGATGGCGACCATCACGCCTGAGGCAAAATGGGGCAGCAGTTCATGCCACTGCAGGCGCGCCGTCTCGCGATTCAAACGGGCATGGATGGTCTGGTAGGTGTTGTGGCAGGCGTCGTTATCGGTAGCAGGCATGGTCATGGAAATTATCGTCAAAGTCAGTGTGTGCAAACTCGCGTGTCAGTAATGCGGAGGAGGTTCATGCGCCGGTCGCGATTCCCCGGAGGCATCACCGGACGTCTGCAGGTGGCGCGCCAGCGCAGCGCACAAGCCTTCGAGTTCGGTGATTTTCTTTTGCTGGCGATACACCGTTTCGTTGAGTGTATCGAGCAGGTCTTCCTGGCGCGACAGTTTGATTTCGATATCGATCAGGCGGTCTTCGGTCATGGTGCGATGGCGGGTCAAGGATGAACTGGATGCGATTGTCTCATGCGGATTCAGCGCACTGCCAACCGCATTGCCAACCTTGACGCTACAGGACCGGCCACGTATATTACTGACTCGCAAGTAAGTTAAATAATTCCATCATTCACTATGCTCTGCCCCCTCAAAAACACGCCCCGCTGGGCCCGCCGCAAGGAAGCCCGGCCTCAGGAATTGCTTGATGCCGCGCTCGATTTGTTCGTCGAACGCGGCTTCGCTGCGACCCGGCTGGACGATGTGGCGAAGCAGGCAGGGGTATCAAAGGGAACGCTGTATCTGTATTACAGCAGCAAGGAAGATTTATTCAAGGCGGTGGTCCGCGAGAACATAATCCCGTTGCTCGGCGAAGCCGAACTGATCGTCAATGACTATGCCGGCACCAGCGCGGCGCTGCTGCGCGACATCGTGCTCGGCTGGTGGGCACGCATCGGCGAAACGCGGTTGTCCGGGATCACTAAATTGATCATGGCCGAAGCCGGCAATTTTCCTGACCTCGCCGCGTTCTATCATGAGGAAGTCATTCAACGAGGCAATGCCATGATTGCCAGGGTGATCGGGCGCGGCATCGACAGCGGCGAGTTCAGCGTGCGCGACCCGATACAGACTACCAGTGTCATCGTCGCGCCGGTCATGATGCTGATCATGTGGAAGCATTCCTTCGGCGGCCCCTGTGCGATACAGACGTTATCGCCGCAAGCGTATCTGCATGGGTTCATGGATGTCTTGTTGCATGGCTTGCTGAGCCAGCCAGCCAGGCCGGTTTGATAGAATGTCGCACGTTGCAGATTGCTTCCACTCATCTCCCTTCACCTCACGCATTGAAAACCCTGACATGAATATCGAACAAGCCCGCTTCAACATGATCGAACAGCAAATTCGCACTTGGGATGTACTGGACCAGGACGTCCTTGATTTGCTGATGATAGTCAAGCGGGAGGTGTTTGTTCCAGCCGCCTACACCGCACTGGCGTTTGTCGATACCGAGATTCCGCTGCCGTGTGGACAGAACATGCTGATGCCGAAGTTCGAGGCGCGCATCCTGCAGGAAGCCGCTCCCAAAAAGCATGAACATGTGCTGGAGATCGGTACCGGGTCTGGTTACATGGCCGCCCTGCTGGCGTATCGCGCGCGACATGTGACGACCGTCGAGATCGAACCCGAACTGCAGGCAATGGCACAGCGCAATCTGCGCGACTATGGCATCGACAACGTCGATGTCGTTCCTGGCGACGGCGCACGCGGCTGGAGTAGCGCCGCACCGTATGACGTGATCGTGATTTCGGGTGCATTGCCGGTCTTGCCGGATGATTTCCTGGCGCAGGTCAAGGTTGGTGGCCGGATCCTGTGTGTAATTGGCGTGGCGCCGGCCATGACAGCCCAGGTCATTACCCGCGTTTCGGACATCGGCTACAGCACGGTGAACCTGTTCGAAACCGTCATCACGCCGCTGCGTAACGCGCTCACGCCGTCACAATTCACTTTCTGAGGCTGTCGATGCAACATCTCACTGCGCCCGAACTGCACGCATGGATTCAGGATGCGACGCGTGTCAGCCCCTTTTTGCTGGATGTACGCGAGCCCTGGGAATTTGACACCTGCCATCTGGAGTCGGCGGTCACGATACCCATGCGTACTATCCCGGCGCGACTGGCGGAACTGGACGAGGATGCTCCCATCGTCTGTATTTGCCATCACGGGGCGCGCAGCATGCAGGTGGCAAACTTCCTGGAACAGCAGGGATTCACCGACGTCACCAACCTGACCGGCGGCATTCACGCCTGGTCACAGCAGGTCGATCCGACGGTTCCGACGTATTGAGCGGCTGCAGTTGGCCACCGTCTTTAGCCACCGTCTTTAGCCATCGTACCAAGCCAGCAAACCAGCAGCGGCACCCAGCCAACCACGACCCGATTCCACCGGAGAATTTATGCGTAATTTTGTCATCGCCCCGCTGCTTGCAGGCGTCTTCCTGTCAGTCTCTGCGCAGGCCGCCGACCTGGTTCAGGTGTATCGCGACGCAGTCAGCAACGATGCGGTGATTGCCAGTGCCCGCTCGGCCCTGATGGCCGGGCAGGAGCGCAGCGTGCAAGGGCGTGCAGGATTACTGCCGCAAATCGGGCTCGGCGGCAGCTACAGCCAGATCAATGCAGAAACCGCAGGACGCAAAGCCGATTACAACGTCAACAACTATGCGCTGACACTGACGCAACCGCTGTTCCGGATGGCCAACTGGGAAACCTATCAGCAAGGCAAACTGTCGGTGGCGGTCAGCGAAGCGATATATGCGCAAGCCAGGCAAGACCTGATCACCCGCGTCGCCCAGGCCTACTTCGATGTCCTGGCCGCACAGGATGTGCTGGCCTTCCTGAAAGCACAGGAAAACGCCATCACCGAGCAACTGGCCTCGGCAAAACGCAACTTTGAAGTCGGCACAGCCACCATCACCGACACCAATGAAGCCCAGGCCCGTTTCGACCTGGCCATCGCCCAGCAGATCGCTGCGCAAAATGATCTCGATGTGAAGACCGCAGCGCTGCAGCAAATCATCGGCAAGCCACCTGGCGTGCTGGCGACGTTGCGCCCGGGTCTGAAGCTCAGTGCGCCGGCACCGGTCCAGATCGAGCCCTGGGTCAGCAGTGCCGAACAGCAGAATTACAGCGTGATCAGCCAGCAACTGGCACTCGACATCGCCCGTCGCGAGATCGGCCGCAATCGCGCCGGCCATTTGCCGACCGTCGATCTGGTGGCCAGCCACGGCTACAGCAACCAGAGTAGTCCCAGCTTCAATACCCCAGGCGGCACCGGCACCTCCAATTCCGTCGGTGTGCAATGGCAGATCCCGCTATATGCCGGCTTTGCAATCACCAGCAAGGTACGCGAAGCGATTTCACTGGAAGACAAGGCGCGCTCGGATCTGGATATTGCCCGCCGCAGCGCGGCCCAGGCAGCACGCCAGTTCTACCTCGGAGTCAATAGCGGGCTGGCGCAAGTGCGCGCCTATGAAGCGGCAGAAATTTCCAGTCAGTCCGCGGTGGAATCGAACCGGCTCGGCTATCAGGTCGGCGTGCGCATCAATATCGATGTCCTCAATGCGCAGCAACAGCTGTTTTCGACCCGACAGCTACTGGCCAAAGCGCGCTATGACACGCTGATGGCCGGCTTGCGTTTGAAATCGGCAGCGGGCACGCTGACCGAAGACGACGTCGCCAAGGTCAACGGCTTGCTGCAGAATTGACCCTATCACGACCTTTGGCAAACCGGCTCAGGCGGCCTGCGGAAGTCTGAGCGATGCTGCATTGCGCATCATGTCCAGACCCGCATCCAGAAAGCGCTCGACCTGACCGCCCAGATCGAAACTCTGCGGCGAAAACAACCAGTTATTGATCAGACCGTCAACCATCGCATGCAGGCTGACCGCGCCAAGATGCGTATCCAGATCAGCCGGTAACTGGCCCATGGCACACGCTTCCCTGAGCAAGCGTTCGATATTGTCCATTCCGCCGATAAAGCATTCATGCTGCCGCGTCCAGATCGGGTCGTCGACATCGACCAGTTCGCACTTATGGAAGATCACTTCGAACACTTTGCGGGCATGCGGGTTGTGCACGATCTCGCGGATCGCGAACAAAAATGCGGCCCGCAAAAGCTTCAGCGGGTCCCGTTCGGAATGGTCGGCGGTTTTCCGAATCATGGCCTCCATGGGCAGGTGTACCCGCTCGCACATCGCATTGAACAGATCGCCCTTGTTCTTGAAATGCCAGTAAATCGCGCCGCGAGTGACGTTGGCTGCGAGCGCGACGTCGGCCAGCGAGGTGCGCGTCACGCCATTCGCATGAAAAATATTTTCCGCGGCATCGAGAATGCGGCTGCGGGTTTCTAACGCTTCTTCTTTGGTTGATCTGGACATAAGTTGGGAACGGGTGCCTGCAAAAGTAGTGATTCACCATGCCGTCTCGGGCAGGTTGGACGCACGATACATACATCTCTGAATGTATATATAATACCACCGGTCGTTTGTGCGCTCCGGTTTGCATCGATTGTTAATCACCAGCCGGTCATGCATAAACAGTAACTTTATTGCAGTGTATCTTGCAGTCGCATCTTCCGCTCCGATCACGTATTCCAATGCACCTCCATTTCATTGCGAGAATTCCAATGCAACTATCCCGTCCCGATTCAACGCTGCGCTTAGTCGCCCCGCTGCTGCTGCTCGCCACCCTCGCCGCCTGCGGAGAAAAAGCCCCGTCAGGTCCACCCGCTGGCGCAATGCCGCCGCCCGAAGTCGCCATTGTTACCGTGACGCCAGCCCGCCTCGCGTTGAGCACCGAATTACCGGGGCGTGTCGAGGCTAGCCGGGTCGCCCAGGTCAGGGCACGTGTCGCCGGCATCGTGCTCAAGCGCGTGTTCCGCGAAGGTAGTGAAGTCAAGGCCGGCGACGTGCTGTTCCGCATAGATTCAGCGCCATTCAAGGCAACTTATGACAGCGCCCAGGCAGCGGTCGCCAAGGCGGAAGCCAATCTCGCGCAAGCCAGTTTGAAAGTGCAACGCTACGAACCGCTGATCAAGACCAATGCGATCAGCAAACAGGAATTCGACGACGCCGCCACGGCGCAAAAGCAGGCCAGCGCCGACCTTGCCTCCAGCAAGGCAGCGCGCCAGAATGCCGGCCTGAGCCTGGGCTATGCGACAGTGACCGCACCGATTTCCGGTCGCATCGGCCGCGCGCAAGTCACCGAAGGTGCGCTGGTCGGCATGGGCGAAGCCACGCCGCTGGCCACCATCCAGCAAGTCGATACGGTCTACGTCAACATGACCCAGTCCAGCACCGAAGTGCTGGCGCTGCAGCGCGCCATGGCGAGCGGACGCTTGCAAAGCGCCGGCAAGGGCCTGGCCAAAGTCACGCTGCTGACCGAAGACGGCAAGGACTATCCGCAATCGGGCAAATTGCTGTTCTCGGACCTGAGCGTGGATGAAAGCTCGGGCGCGGTCACGTTGCGCGCCGAGTTCCCGAATCCCGACCGGTTGCTGTTGCCAGGCATGTATGTCCGGGCAAAACTGGCCCAGGCGGTCAATGAGCAGGCCATTACGGTGCCACAACAGGCCGTGCAACGCGGCGCCCAAGGCGCATCGGTCATGCTGGTCGGTGCGGATGGCAAAGTCGCGGTGCGTCCGGTACGTGCGGATACTGCCCAGGGCAATCTGTGGATCGTCAGTGAAGGCCTGAAGGCAGGCGACAAGGTGATCGTCGAAGGCTTCCAGAAAGCCAAGCCGGGCACGGCCGTGAAAGCAGTTGCGTGGCCTGGTCCGGTGGGTTCCGCTGCGCTCCCTGCTGCTACCCCCGCAACCCCGGCAGCTGCAACGCCGGCAGCGAAATAAGGAGTCCGGCATGGCAAAATTCTTCATTGACCGACCGGTCTTCGCGTGGATGCTCGCGCTCTTCATCCTGCTTGCTGGTGCGTTATCCATTACGCGTCTGCCAGTCTCGCAATACCCAACCATTGCACCGCCGTCCATCGTCATTTCCGCAACCTACCCGGGTGCCTCGGCACAGATTCTCGATGACAGCGTCACGAGTCTGATCGAACAGGAAATGAACGGTGCCGATGGCCTGAAGTACATCGAATCGCAAAGCCAGGCCAATGGCCAGGTTGCGATCACCGTCACCTTCGAACCGGGCACCAATCCCGATCTGGCAGCGGTCGATGTCCAGAACCGCCTGAAGCGGGTCGAGGCGCGCCTGCCGCAGGCGGTCACGCAGCAAGGCGTGCAGGTTGCCAAGGCACGCAGCAACATCCTGCTCTTCACCACGCTGTCGTCGACCGACGGCAAACTCGATCCGGTCGCGCTCGGCGACTACCTGTCGCGCAATGTCCTCAATGAATTGAAGCGGGTGCCGGGCGTTGGCCAGGCACAGTTGTTTGGTACCGAACGTGCCATGCGGATCTGGATCGACCCGGCCAAGCTGATCGGCTACAAACTGACCGTGGCCGACATCACCACGGCAGTGCGGGCCCAGAATGCGCAGGTCTCATCCGGTACGCTGGGCGAACTGCCTAGCCCCGGCTCACAGCAATATTCGGCCCCCGTCATCGTCACCGGCCAGTTGTCGACACCGGAAGAGTTCGGCAAGGTGGTCCTGCGCGCCAACCCGGACGGCTCGGTCGTGCGTCTGGCCGATGTCGCCCGTCTTGAAATTGGTGGCCAGAGTTACGGTACCTCGGCACGCCTGAACGGCAAACCGACCGCCGCCGTGGCGGTGCAGTTGTCGCCGACCGGCAATGCACTCGGCACCGCCAAGGCCGTGCGCGCAAAGATGGAAGAATTGTCGAAATTCTTCCCGGCTGGCGTGAAATACGACATCCCTTACGACACCTCGAAGTTCGTCGAAATCTCGATCGAAGAAGTGGTCAAGACCTTGCTCGAAGCGATTGTCCTGGTGTTCCTGGTGATGTACCTGTTCCTGCAGAATTTCCGCTACACGCTGATCCCGACCATCGTCGTGCCGGTCGCCCTGATGGGGACGTTCGGCGTGATGTCGCTGTTCGGCTTTTCGATCAATGTGCTGACCATGTTCGGCATGGTGCTGGCCATTGGTATCCTGGTCGATGATGCCATCGTGGTAGTCGAAAACGTCGAACGCATCATGAGTGAAGAAGGTTTGTCACCGCGTGATGCGACCCGCAAGGCGATGGGCCAGATCACCGGTGCCATCATCGGCATCACGCTGGTCTTGATTGCGGTATTCCTGCCGATGGCCCTGTTCGGTGGCGCGGTCGGTGCGATCTACCGGCAGTTCTCGCTGTCGATGGTGTCATCGATGGCGTTCTCGGCCTTGCTGGCCCTGACCCTGACGCCGGCGCTGTGCGCGACCATCCTGAAACCGGTCGAAGCGGGCCACCATGTCGAAAAGAAGGGCTTTTTTGGCTGGTTCAATCGTGGCTTCGCGCGCACGGCTACCGGGTATCAAAGCTTCATCGGCAAAATGCTGGGCGGCACCTTGCGCTACATGCTGGTGTATGGCGTGATCCTGCTGGTGGTGGGTTTCATGTATGTGCGACTGCCATCCTCGTTCCTGCCGACCGAAGACCAGGGTTACATCGTCACCAACGTCCAGTTGCCGGCCGGCGCCAGCACCGCGCGCACGATGCAGGTACTGGAACAGGTCGAGAACTTTTACCTGAAGCAGCCCGAAGTTGCTCGTACGGTAGCGGTAGCCGGATTCAGCTTTTCAGGCAATGGTCAAAATGCCGGCCTGGTATTCGTGCCTTTAAAAGACTGGAGCGAACGCAGTGCCGCGCAATCTGCCAGTGCGCTGGCCGGACGGGCCTTCGGCGCGCTCTCGCGCATCCGCGACGCCATCGTGTTCCCGGTCACGCCGCCACCGATTCCGGAACTGGGTAACGGCACCGGCTTCACCTTCCGCTTGCAGGACCGCGCCGGACTTGGCCATGAAGCCTTGCTCGCAGCGCGTAACCAGCTGCTCGGCATGGCCAGCAAGAGCCCGGTACTCGCCGGTGTGCGTCCGGAAGGACTGGACGATGCGCCGCAATTGCAACTCGATATCAACCGTGACAAGGCCAACGCACTCGGCGTCAGTTTTGCTGACATCAACACCACACTGTCGAGCGCACTCGGCTCTGCCTACATCAATGACTTCCCGAATCAGGGACGTCAGCAGCGGGTCATCCTGCAAGCCGATGCACCGCAGCGCTTGCAACCGGAAGACTTGCTGAGGCTGTATGTACGCAGTGCCACTGGCACGATGGTACCGATGTCGTCGTTTGTGACGAGCCACTGGATCGTGGGTCCGGTGCAACTGGTGCGATACAACGGCTATCCGGCGATGAAATTGTCCGGTGATGCGGCCAAGGGTCGCAGCACCGGCGAAGCGTTGCAGGAAATGGAAACCCTGGCCGGGAAATTGCCGACCGGTTTCGGTTTCGAATGGACCGGCCAGTCACTCGAAGAAAAAACCTCCGGCTCGCAAGCGCCGGCGCTGTTCGCACTGTCGCTGCTGATCGTCTTCATGGTGCTGGCAGCCTTGTACGAAAGCACCACGATTCCGGTCGCAGTCCTGCTGGTGGTGCCGCTCGGTATTTTGGGTGCCTTGCTCGGCGCCAGCCTGCGCGGCTTGCCGAACGACGTGTATTTCAAGGTCGGCCTGATCGCCACCATCGGCCTGTCCGCCAAGAACGCGATCCTGATCATCGAGTTTGCCAAGGACCTGCAGGCGCAGGGCATGGGGCTGGTCGAAGCGACACTGGAAGCGGTACATCTGCGCTTCCGGCCGATCATCATGACCTCGCTGGCGTTCATCCTCGGCGTATTGCCGCTGGTGCTGGCCAGCGGAGCCGGCTCTGCCGGACAACGCGCAATCGGTACTGGCGTGATGGGCGGAATGATTACGGCGACGGTGCTGGCGGTATTCCTGGTACCGGTATTTTTCGTCGTGATCCGCACCTTCTTCAAGGGCAGCGAACGACAACTTGCATTGGCAAAAGCCAATATGAAAAAGAAGCAGGGAGAACAAGAATGACCAAGTTCCAGGGAACGCTATTGCTGCTCGCGGCAGGCATGCTGAGCGGCTGCTCGCTGGCGCCGCTGTATGTGCGGCCTGATGCGCCGGTTGCCGATGCGTATGTCGGCATCACGGCGGACACCGCCGCCGGCACGATGGTCGCGGCCGAGACTGGCTGGCGCGAATTCTTTCCGGACCAGCGCCTGCAGGCATTGATCACGGCAGCGCTGGCCAACAACCGCGACCTGCGCACTGCCGCCTTGCGTATCGACGAAGCCCGTGCACTGTACAACGTGCAATCGGCAGACTTGCTGCCGAACCTGAACGGCACTGCCAGCGGCGCGCGTGCCCGCACACCGGGTGCGCTGTCAGTGACCGGCAAACCGGCCATCGGCAGCAGTTATCAGGTCGGGTTCAGCCTGGCGTCATTCGAGCTGGATTTCTTTGGCCGGGTCCGCAGCCTGAACGACGCTGCACTGGCGCAGTATCTGGCCACCGCGGAAGCAAAGCAGTCGGTCCAGATCAGCCTGGTCGCCGAAGTCGCGAAAGCCTATCTGGCCGAACGCGGTTTTGCCGAGCAGCTGATTCTGGCGCAACAGACGCTCGCCGGTCGCCAGAGAGCCTATGAGCTGTCGCAACAGCGCTTTGATGTCGGCGCCTCGTCGGCGCTGGATTTGCGCTTGTCCGAAACGCTGGTGCAAACGGCACGGGTCGCCCAACTGACGCTGCAACGCCAGCGCGCACAATCAGCCAATGCGCTGACGCTGCTGGTGGGCCGCACCGCGCTGGTCGACCTGCCGGCCGCGCCACTGCTGTCGGCTGAAAACATCATCACCACCATCGCCGCCGGCGTGCCGTCGGACTTGCTGATGCGTCGTCCGGATATCCGGGCTGCCGAACAGCGGCTCAAATCCGCGAATGCCAATATTGGCGCCGCCCGCGCCGCGTTCTTCCCGCGCATTTCGCTGACTGCCGCTGCCGGCACCAGCAGCAACGCCCTGTCCGGCCTGTTCGACGCCGGCTCGGGCAGCTGGTCGTTTGCACCACAACTGGTGCTGCCGATCTTCGATGCAGGTCGTAATCGCAGTAACCTGACCGTGGCGCAGGTGCGCACCGACATCGCCGTTGCCGACTACGAAAAAACCATCCAGACCGCCTTCCGGGAAGTCGCGGATGCGCTGGTGGCACGGAGTTCGCTGGAGGAACAGGTGGTGGCGCAACAAGCAGTGGTGGCGGCGCAAACCGTGCGACTGCAATTGGCGACACAGCGTTTCGACAACGGGATTGCGAGTGCGCTGGATGTGGTCGATGCACAGCGTGATCTGTTTACTGCAGAGCAATCGCTGGTGCAGACGCGGTTGTTACGGTTGACCAATGCGGTTGATTTGTATCGGTCGCTGGGTGGTGGGTTGACGGAGACGGGGAAGCCGGCGGGTTGACGGTAGCTGGCTAGCCGGAGATGGTCCGGCAGCCGGGGCCAAAACACTTTGTCTGTGGGCTGCGAAGGCCTACATGCGTCAAGCTTCCTGCGCGGGTTGCGGGCTGCGGTAGTTAAAACGGGTTGTGCTCCGTGGAGCCAGGCCGGGTGCGGCCCGGCAGCCGGTCACTTCTTTTTGCTTCGCTGTTTTGTAGGTTGGGCTGCGAAGCCCAACATGCGTCAAGCTGCCTTCTAGGTCGCCACGGCGTGCGGTCGTCGGTAGCTAAAACGGTTGCGCTCCGTTGATGCAAGCCGGGGGCGGCCCGGCAGCCGGTCACTTCTTTTTGCTTCGCCAAAAAGCAGTAACCAAGAAAAAGGCGACCGCAAGACCGCTGCCCTGCGGGTTCCCAAAAACCGGGTACGGCAAGAGGGAAGCCCGCAAACTCGCTACCCTTGCAGGGCGCAGATCCGCTTGCAAGCGGATCCCGTTCCGCAGGCGGATCGCATGCGATCCGAAACCCCTGCTACACCTCAGACAGTGCGGGCTTCTGATCCTCTTGCCGTACCCGGTTTTTGGCAGCGATCTTTTTATGCGGAATTCAAGGTCAAGACCAAGCCCAGCCTTGGAACCAGCGAGATGATCGTGCTCGCTTTGCGCGAGAAAACTTCCTCGTCGTGATCGACATCGACTTCAAAACCAACGTCAAAATCAACGTCAAAACCAACGTCAAAACCAGTTTCAAATTCAATATCGAAACCAACGCCAAACTCAAAATCTACAAGGCTTTTACAAGCCATCGCTCTCGCGCAAAGCGAGTGTGGCCGTCATTCAAATACCAAGGCTGGGCTTGGTCTTGACCTTGAATTCCGCATAAAAGGCCGCTGCCAAATACCGTGTCCGGGCAGGGGACAAGAGGGCCGCACTGTCTGAGCGTAGCGAGTTTGCGGCCCTCCCCCTGACCGGGCGCGGTATTTGGGAACCCGCAGGGCAGCGGTCTAGCGGTCGCCTTTTTTTGCTTACTTTATTTGGCGAAGCAAAAAAAGTGAGCGGCTGCCGGGCCGCACCCGGCTTGCCTCCACGGAGCGCAACCAGTTTTAGCTACCGACGACCGCGCGCAGTGGCGACCCGCAACGCAACTTGACGCATGTTGGGCTTCGCAGCTATGCGTCTCAAGGTGAAGAATTTTTGTCTTTATTTTCAATGAGTTACAGGCATGCGGTTTTAATTTTTCAAAATGAAAGCCTATATAAATCAATGAGTTACATAGGCCGACCTTGAAAGGCATAGCTTCGCAGCCCAACCTACGACCCAAAGCCGCAACGCCGCCGCGCAAAAAACCGGCTACCGGGCCGCACCCGGCTTGCCTCCACGGAGCGCAACCCGTTTTAGCCACAGCAGACCGCAACGCGCAGGAAATTTGATGCGTGTTGTGCTCCGCAGCCGAACATGCCATCTATCAACCATCAAACTTTCGTTTGCAGCCCACGCAGGACAACACAAATACGATCATTAATCCCGCCATTCCCAAACTCACCTTGAAACGGCCAAATAACCAAGCCTAAGCAACCTCCCGTGCAAGTAACCTCAGCGTCACTCCCCCTGCAACACCAACGCCCGCAACATCTCCATGGTCCGCCCCGTCGCACCCCGGTGCTGCTGCGCAAACCGCAGCGCACTTCCTCCCATCGCCAGCCGCAATGCGTCATCCCGCAGCAACGCAGCGGCATCGCGCAGCAACGACTCCGCATCCGCCACCCGTAACGCCGCACCCGCCTCGATAGCTTCCTCGCTGACCAGGGCGAAGTTGAACGTGTGCGGCCCCAGCAGGACCGGCTTGCCGACGGCACATGCCTCGATCAGATTTTGTCCGCCAAGCGGCAGCAGGCTACCGCCGATCCAGGCAATATCGCAGGCGGCAAAATAGGCGAACATTTCACCCATCGTATCGCCCAGCAGCACATCGGCCAGAACCATATCCGCCCCCAAGGTCGCGCGCCGCTGCAGGTGCAGACCGCGTTGCGTGACCAGTGCGGCGACGTCGTCGAAGCGTTGCGGATGGCGCGGCACGATCAGCAGCAAGGTGTCGGGCGGCAGATTGCTGTTGGCCAGCGCATCGAGGATCAGCACCTCTTCGCCGGCACGGCTGCTGGCACAGAGCAGCACCGGACGCTTGCCGATCTGGCGGCGCAATTGCGCACCCGCCTCCAGCGCCGCCGGCGGTGGCGTGACATCGAACTTGATACTGCCGGTGACCTGTACCGCGCTGACACCGAGGCTGCGAATGCGCGCCGCATCGGCGTCGGTCTGCGCGCCCACGCAGGTCAGCTGCGCTGCCGCATCGGCAATCAGTCGACCAAGCCGCTGTGCGCGTGCCAGCGAGCGCGGCGACAGGCGCGCATTGACCAGCGCTACCGGCACGCCGCGTGCGGTGCATTGCGCCATCACGTTGGGCCACAGTTCGGTTTCCATCAAAATGCACAACTGCGGCGAAAAAATACCCAGGAAGCGGCCGACCATCCAGCCGGTGTCATAGGGCAAATACGCTTGCTGCAAGCGCTCGCCAAAATGACCGAACAAGGCCGCACCGGTGGCGCGTCCGGTTGGCGTCATGTGGGTCAGCAGCAGATCGTGATCCGGATAGGCCGCGAGCAAGGCGTCGATCAGTGGTTCTGCAGCGCGGGTCTCGCCGACCGATACCGCATGCACCCACAACAGCGGCGCAGTACGCATGCGGCGCGGCGGAAACCCGAATCGTTCCGCCATGTGCTGCCGATAGCCTGGCTCGCGCCGGCCACGCCACCATAACCGTGCCAAGACCAGCGGCACGGCCAGCCACCACGCCAGCGAATACAGCCAGCGCTTCACAGCAGGGTCGCCATCGCCTGCCGCACGTCATCAACACTCGGCGACTGGCCGGCATCGCCCAGATTGATGATCCGGGGCGACCAGTTGCCCTCGGTTTTCCAGCGTGGCGAGTCGATGTACAACTCGATAGTCGGGCGGTTGAATGCTGCTGCGATATGCGTGAGGCCGGTATCGACGCCGATGACCAGCGCGGCATCGTGTGCCAGCAGGACCGCCTCCATCATCGACAGTGCCGGCAACACCTGCGCGTTCGGCATCTGCGCAGCCAGCTGCTCGGCCGCCAGCTGCTCGGCCGGGCTGCCCCACGGTAGCAAAACGGGCATGCCGCGTGCAGCCAGGTCGGCGGCAATCGTGATCCAGTGCGCCACGTGCCACTGCTTGGCGGCACGGGCGGTGGCATGAAAAAACACCGCATACGGTTGCGTCGGCAGCCAGGCCGGACGCGGCTCGGCCTGCGGCGCGGACATGTTGAAATCAGCCGGCGTATCCAGGGCATACCCGAGCGCGGCTGCGGCCACCACGCGCCCGCGCTCGACACCGTGGGTGCGCACATCCACCGGCACGCTGTAAGTATGAAAAATCCTGGACAGGGCTTCGTATCCCGAGCCCTCGGTGGCATTGGCCAGACCGATGCGCTGGCCGGCCGGAGCAAGTCGCGCCAGCCGCATCACGACTGCCGTTTTCAGCAAGCCCTGGGTATCGAACACGAAGTCATACTCGACCTCGCGCAACCGCCGGCGAAACGCGCCCATCTCGGCGCGCGTGGCCGGTGCCAGCAGGCTCTTGCGCCAGCGCCGCAGCGCGAACGGAATCACCGTGCGCACGCCGGCATTGAGCCGCACCAGCGCGGTGTAAGCCTCCTCGACCACCCAGTCGATCTGCGCGTGCGGCACATGGCGCAGGATGTCGGCCACCATCGGCATGTTGTGCACCACGTCGCCAAGCGACGATACGCGCACGATCAGAATATTCACAACCTTGTTGTCACCAGAACCCGCCATCAGAACGGCAACTTGGCACCAGGTCGCGCCGCCAGAATCACGCGCTTGAATTCGGACTGGATATGCGCCAGCGCCGCCGGGGTTTCGGCTTCAAAGCGCATCACGACCACCGGTGTGGTGTTCGAGGCACGGGCCAGGCCGAAGCCATCCGGATATTCGACCCGCAGGCCGTCGATCGTGATCAACTGGTCCGATCCCGGAAATTCGGCTTCGGCCTTCAGCTGGTCGATCAGCGCAAAACTGTCGCCTTCCTTCAATTCGAGTTGCAGCTCGGGCGTGCTGGAGGATTGCGGCAAGGCGTTCAGTACTGCCGATGGGTCCGTCATCCGGCTCAGTAATTCCAGCATGCGCGCACCGGCATACAGGCCGTCGTCGAAACCGTACCAGCGGTCCTTGATGAAGACATGGCCGCTCATTTCGCCACCGATCGGTGCGCCGGTTTCGCGCATCTTGGCCTTGACCAGCGAATGCCCGGTTTTCCACATCAGCGGCACACCGCCACGCGCTTCGATCCATGGTGCCAGATGGCGGGTGCATTTGACGTCGTACAGGATCTGCTCGCCGGGATGGCGTTTGAGGACGTCTTCGGCCAGCAGCATCAGCTGGCGGTCCGGATAAATGATCTGGCCATCCTTGGTCACCAGGCCGAGGCGGTCGCCGTCGCCGTCGAAGGCCAGACCGATTTCGGCGTCGCCGGATTGCAATGCACGGATCAGGTCCTGCAGGTTTTCCGGATGGGCCGGATCGGGATGGTGGTTCGGGAACGTGCCATCGACTTCGCAGAACAGTTCGGTCACTTCGCAACCCATGCCGCGATACAGGTCACCGGCAAACGCGCCAGCGACACCGTTACCGCAATCGACCACGATCTTCATCGGGCGCGCCAGTTTGACGTCGCCAAGGATGCGTTCGAGATAGGCCTGATTGATGTTGTGGGTACGGTAGGTGCCGCTGCCAGTGCGCAGGTCGTTGGCAACGATGGCCGTGTGCAGCGCGAGGATGGTGTCGCCGTAGATCGCTTCGCCGGCCAGCACCATCTTGAAGCCGTTGTAGTCCGGTGGATTGTGGCTGCCGGTAACCATGATGCCGGAGCGGGTCTCCAGCACATTGGTGCCGAAATACACCATCGGCGTCGCCACCACGCCAAGGTCGATGACATCGACGCCGGCGGCTTGCAGACCCTGCGCCAGCGCAGCGGTCAGCTCGGGTCCGGACAGGCGGCCATCGCGACCGATCACGGCGACTTTTTCGCCTTTGGCCAGCATCGCGCTACCGAAGGCCTGGCCGATGCCGTGGGCAATGCCGGTATCGAGGGTGGTGCCGACGATGCCGCGGATGTCGTACGCTTTGAAGATGTTTTTCGAGAGTGGCAGCATAGTGAAGACGCTTTCTATAGATGCAAAACGGTGTGTCGAACGCGGTTGCGGTCGATCGAATTCGGGGGCGATGTCGTCATGCCGCGGCGCACTGCCGCGATCATGACAAAATGCGGATGCCTGATTTTAAATGCAAACGCCCTTCCTTCTTCCATCTTGTCAGATTGCTTACATGATTTCCAACCCCACATTGCAGAACCTGTACGCCATCGGTGACCTGCAAGGCTGCGCCACGCAACTCCAGACGCTGATGGAAAACGTCCTGCACAGCGATCCCGCTGCGCGCTGGTTCTTTGTCGGAGACCTGGTCAATCGCGGGCCGCGTTCGCTCGATACGCTGCGCATGATCCGCAGCCTCGGCGAACGCGCCAGTTGCGTGCTGGGCAATCACGACCTGCATTTGCTGGCGGTCGCACATGGCATCCGCAAGAGCAGCCGCTCCGACACCATCGACCAGATCCTGCAGGCGCCGGACCGTGACGATCTGCTTGACTGGTTGCGCCGGCAGTCGCTGGCGCAACTGATCGATGGTCATTTGCTGGTGCATGCCGGCGTGCCGTCGCAATGGACCGCCACGCAGACACTGGCGCTGGCGCACGAGGTCGAAACGGCCCTGCGTGGCCCGGACTGGGTCGGTTTTCTGCGCGAGATGTACGGCAATGCGCCCGAGCGCTGGGACGATGCGCTGCGCGGCGCCGAACGCCTGCGCTGCATCGTCAATGGCCTCACGCGCATGCGCCTGTGCACCAGCGACGGCAGCATGATGCTCAAGGCAAAAGAAGTCGACGGCGCCAATCCGGCCGGCCTGATGCCGTGGTTCGAGGTACCGGGACGCCGCAGTACCGATGTGACGGTGGTGTTCGGTCACTGGTCGACCCGGGGCTTGCTGGTGCAACCGAATGTCATCGGTCTCGACAGCGGTTGTATCTGGGGCGGACAACTGACTGCGATGCGGCTGGCCGACCGGGCCTTGTTCGAGGTCAGCTGTCCGCAATTTCAGGCGCCCGGCGAATAACCGAGCGCGCTGGCGATGGCGCTGCGGGCCGCCGGGGCCAGCTCGCGCCGATGCGCGGCGGTGCTGTCGATGTGCGGCAGCACGATCAGTTCGGCGGTCAGCCGGCCGGATGTCAGGATGGTCAGCATGCTTTGTGCGAACGTCATGTCACCGATGTAATCGGCTTGTGATGCGAGCTTGCCGGAGCCATCCAGATAGCGCAGCGCCAGTGGCTGGATCGGCACCTCGGCATCGATGGCCGCCTCGAACAGGTTGGCATGGAACGGCAATAAGTTACCCTGTGCGGCGGTGGTCCCTTCCGGAAAAAACGCCACGTGTTCGCCATTGTGGATGCTGGTGACCAGATCCTTGAAGATGCGGCGCACCTCGCGCACCTTGCCGCGCGCTATGAAAATCGTGCCGGACTTTGCACACAGATAGCCCAGCAGCGGCCAGCTGCGGATATCGGCCTTGGCCACGAAGCGACACGGCTGCATCGCGTTGATCACGAAAATATCCAGCCACGAGACGTGATTCGAAACGATCAGCGCACGCGTCGCCAGTGCGCCGCTACCGGCCTGGCGCACCACCAGCGTGATACCGCAAATCACCAGCAACCCGGCCGACCAGCGCTGCACCCGACGCGCGCGCCCGGCAGCATCGGTCAGCGGAAACACCACCGCGCACGTCCACAACCCCACGATCAGGTGCAGGAAGATACGCAGTACCGCAACACCGATCATGCGTTGCGCTGGTAGGCGAGACGCCCGGACACGACCGTCGCCATGACGCGGCCGGTCAGTTCGTAGCCGACGAAGGGGGTGTGCTTGCCCTGGCTGGCGAGTGCTTTGGCGTCGACCGTCCAGCGCGCCAGCGGATCGAACACGCACAGGTCGGCCACGCTGCCCACCGCCAGCTGACCCGCCGGCAAACCGATCACGCGGGCGGCATCAACGCTCACCTTGGCAATCGCACGAGAGATCGGACCCGCTTTCGGATCGACTACTTCCTCGGCCCATTTCAGGGCCAGCGACAACAGCAGTTCAAGGCCGGTGGCGCCCGGCGAGGCTTCGGCAAACGGCAACAATTTTTCATCATCATCGACCGGCGCATGGTCGGAACAGATCGCATCGACGGTACCGTCGAGCACACCGGCGCGCAAGGCATCGCGGTCGCGCTGCGAACGCAGTGGCGGCGACAGGCGCGCATGCGAATCAAAAAAGCCGATATCGTGATCGGTCAGGTGCAGGTAGTGCGCGCCAACATCGCAGGTCAGCGGCAAGCCTTCCTTTTTGGCAGCGCGGACCAGATCGATACCGGCCGCCGAGGAAATCCGGCACAGATGCACGCGTGCGCCGGTCGCGCGCACCAGCTCGAAAATCGTCTGCAACGCGATGGTCTCGGCCATCACCGGCACGCCGGACAAGCCGAGGCGCGAGGCGATCGGTCCGCTGTGCGCAATCCCGCCCTTGCCCAGATGCGGGTCTTGCGGACGCAGCCAGACCGTGTAGCCGAAGGTCTGCGCATATTGCAGCGCGCGCAGCAGCACGTTGGTGTCGAGGATGGGTTCGTCGGCTTGCGAAAACCCGATACAGCCGGCGTCGGTCAGCTCGGCCATTTCGCTCAATGCCTGCCCCTGCAAGCCGCGTGTCAGCGCGCCCAGCGGATACACATGCGACTGGTTTAGGCTGCGCGCGCGGTGCTTGAGCATTTCGACCAGGCCGGGTTCGTCGAGCACCGGATCGGTGTCGGGCGGGCAGACCAGGCTGGTCACGCCGCCCTGCAGCGCGGCCTGCATTTCGGATTCCAGGGTGGCTTTGTATTCGTAACCAGGTTCGCGCAGGCGCACGCTGAGGTCGACCAGCCCGGGGGCCACGATCATGCAGCTGGCGTCGAGCACGTGATCGGCCGCGAATCCTTCGGGCTTGTTGCCAATTCCGACGATCTTGCCGTCATCGATATAGACGTCATGGGGCGCGTCAATGCCGTTGGCCGGGTCAATCAGATGGCCATGCTGGATATGCAGTTTCATGTTTTATTTTCCCGCCAGAATACTCATTACTGCCATCCGGACTGCGATGCCAAACGTCACTTGCGGCAGGATCACGGCCTGCGCTCCGTCGGCCACGGCCGAGTCAATTTCAACACCCCGGTTCATCGGACCCGGATGCATCACGATCGCATCCGGCTTGGCCAGCGCCAGCCGTTCCGGCGTCAATCCGTAGCTCTTGAAAAATTCTTGTGCCGACGGCAGCAGCGCACCGCTCATGCGCTCGTTTTGCAGGCGCAGCATGATGATCACGTCGACGCCCTTCAGGCCTTCATTGATGTCGGTAAACACCCGCACGCCCATCTGGTCGAGCCCGGTCGGCAGCAGGGTGCGCGGCGCAATCGCGCGGATTTCCGGTACGCCCAGCGTGGTCAGCGCATGGATGTCGGAGCGGGCCACGCGGCTGTGCAGGATGTCGCCGACGATAGCCACCGTCAGATTCGTGAAATCCTTTTTGTAGTGCCGGATCGTGTACATGTCGAGCAGGCCCTGGGTCGGGTGCGCATGGCGGCCATCGCCGGCATTGACCACGTGGACATGCGGCTGGCGCGTGTCGACCAGATGTTTGGCGATCAGGTACGGCGCGCCCGACTGCGCATGCCGTACCACGAACATGTCGGCATGCATCGCTGCCAGGTTGTCGATGGTGTCGAGCAGCGATTCGCCCTTGGTGGTGCTGGAGGCCTGAATGTTGAGGTTGATGACGTCGGCCGACAGACGCTTCGACGCGATCTCGAAGGTGGTGCGGGTGCGCGTCGAGTTCTCGAAAAACAGGTTGAAGACGCTCTTGCCGCGCATCAGCGGGACTTTCTTGACTTCACGGTCACTGATCCCGACGAACGATTGCGCGGTGTCGAGGATGTTCATGACGATGCGCTTGGGCAGGCCTTCGATGGTCAGCAAATGCTGCAGTTCGCCATCCTTGTTGAGTTGCGGGTTAAGCATGGATCACCGTAAGAGAAAGCGCGCCATCGGCGCCTTGTTGCAGGGTCAGGGTCTGTGCCGTGTCCAGCGCGAGGGTGGCGGCGACAAAATCCGGCGCCACCGGCAGTTCGCGTCCGCCGCGATCGACCAGTGCCGCCAGCAGGATGCGCGCCGGCCGGCCATAGTCGAACAGTTCATTGATGGCCGCGCGCGTGGTGCGGCCGGTGTAGAGCACGTCGTCGACCAGCAGGATGGTCGCGCCCTCGACCTCGAACGGAATCTGGGTCGGCTTGACTTCGGCATGCAAGCCTTTTTCGGCATAGTCATCGCGATAGAACGAGACATCGATAAAACCGAGCCGGTCTTCGATCTGCAGTTCCTTCGCCAGCCGTTCGGCCAGCCAGGCGCCGCCGGAATGAATCCCGACCAGCGCAAGTTGTTCGGTAGCGCCAAGAGCAGCGGCAATCTGGCGCGCGAGGTCGGCATACAGCGCCTCGGCATCGAGTTCAGGGAGGTGAGTGGGCATCGGCGGAGTCGTCAAAGTATTGTTGCAAAATGAGTGCGGCGGCGCGGTCATCGATTCGCTCGCCACGGCGCTGGTTCAGTACTGCGGAACTGTAGCGCTCGTCGACCAGCACCGCCGGCAGGCCATAGCGGCCATACAGCTGGTTGGCAAAGCGCCGGCAGCGTACCGACATGTCGTGTTCGGCGCCGTCCGGATGCAGCGGCATGCCGACGATGCAGCGCGCCGGTTGCCAGGCCGCGACCAGCGCGGCGATGGCGGCAAATTTGGCGTCATTGGTGGGGGCGTCGATGATGGTCAGCGGCTGCGCCTGCCGGATCACGGTATTGCCAACTGCGACACCGATGCGCTTGAGACCGAAGTCGAATCCGAGCACGGTTTCCATCAAGGGTGGAACATGGTCGATACCGCGTCGCAGAGAATGCACGCCGCAAGAAATGCGCTTGCCTGCTCAGGCATGTCCTGCCTCGGAGGTCAGCATGTTGGGATCGATACCGAGCAGGCGGATGGCGGCGGTAAAACGCTGCTCGACCGGCATGTCGAAAATGATCGCGGGGTCGGCCCGCACGGTCAGCCAGCCATTGCGGATGATTTCATCTTCGAGCTGGCCGGCGCTCCAGCCGGAACACCCCAGCGTGACCAGCACATGATCCGGTCCGGAACCGGAAGCAACGGCTTCCAGCACGTCCTTGGAGGTGGTCATCGCAATCTGGTCGGTGACCCGCATCATCGAGGTGAACGCACCGACTGGCGAATGCAGCACGAAACCGCGTTCCAGTTGCACCGGACCACCAAACATCACCGGATGCTCGGGCAGAATTTGCTGATGGGAACGTTGCGGATTGATTTCCAGTGCGAGGTCGACGCGCTCGAACAGCACTTGCATCGTCATGTCAGTGGGCTTGTTGATGATCAAACCAAGGGCACCGTGGGCATTGTGTTCGCACAAATAAATCACCGTGCCACCGAACACCGGGTCGGCCATTGCCGGCATCGCGATCAGAAAATGATTGGTCAGATCCAGACCGGAGCCGTTGCCCGCAGCATCATCATCAGCCAGCCCGGACGGGTCTTGATGCGACTGCGTGCCGGATGCCATGTTTCGTGTTTTATTGAGCTTCGCCATGGCCACATTTTAGCAGCTTTGATTTGGGCTATCGGTGCAAAACGCACCTGCAAGGCCGGGTCGACTTGATCGGGATAGAACAGGGATAATATCGCCACGCCAGCACCGCCCCCGGAAATTTTCAACAGGAAATCATGAGCTCTCCCGCCCTCCCCGACATGCCTTACGAACGCGCCCTGGTCTGGTTCCGCCGCGACCTGCGCGTGTTCGATCACGCCGCGCTCTACCATGCGCTAACGCAAAGCCGTGCCGTATTTTGTGTGTTCATTTTTGATACCGCCATCCTCGATGCACTGCCGGAACAGGACCGCCGCATCGAGTTCCTGCATGCCAGCCTGATCGAGTTGCACGCCGAACTGGTCAAGCTCGGCGGGGCGCTGATCGTGCGCCACGCGCTGGCCGCCAGCGAGATTCCGGCACTGGCCCGGGAACTGACAGTCGATGCCGTGTTCATCAACCATGATTACGAACCCGCCGCGATTGCACGTGACGCACAGATATCGGGTGCCTTGCAGCAGGATGGGATTGCGTTGCATGACTACAAGGATCAGGTCATCTTTGAACGCGACGAGGTCCTGTCGCTGGCAGGCAAACCGTTCTCGGTATTCACGCCGTATAAAAATGCCTGGTTGAAGCAACTGCAGTTCGATAGCACCGACATCAACGTGCGGTCGTATCCGATTGATCCGGTGGCCCACCATCTGGCGGTCAGCCCGATTGCGCATGTGATGCCGTCGCTCGGCGAACTGGGTTTTGCCCCGTCCAATTTTGCCGAATTGAAGATCCCTGTCGGCATGTCCGGTGGACAGGCGCTGCTCGATAATTTTCTGGAGCGCATCAACAAATACAAGCTCACCCGTGACTTCCCGGCCGTCAAAGGACCGTCCTACCTGTCGGTGCATCTGCGCTTCGGCACGGTGTCGATCCGCCATCTGGCGCGGCGTGCGTGCGAAGCGGTGCGTCTGGCATCCGACGCCAGTGGTGCGCAAACCTGGCTGGCCGAACTGGTCTGGCGCGATTTTTATTTCATGATCCTGCAACATCATCCGCGCGTGGTGCACGGTGCATTCAAGCCCGACTACGATGCGATCCAGTGGGAAACCGGTCCCGCCGCCGATGCCCTGTTTCAGGCCTGGTGCGATGGCAAGACCGGCTATCCGCTGGTCGACGCCGCGATGGCGCAGCTCAACCAGAGCGGTTACATGCACAACCGGTTGCGCATGGTGACTGCCTGTTTTTTAATCAAGGATCTGGGTATCGACTGGCGGCGCGGTGAAGCGTATTTTGCCGAAAAACTGATCGACTTCGACCTGTCTGCCAACAACGGTGGCTGGCAATGGGCCTCATCCTCCGGCTGCGATGCCCAACCATACTTCCGCATTTTCAATCCGATTACCCAGTCCGAAAAATTCGATACCGAGGGCCGCTTCATCCGGCGCTATGTGCCGCAACTCGCGCAGCTCGGCAACAAGCAGATTCACGCGCCGTGGTTGCTGACCAAGATGGAACTGGATCATGCCGGTGTCACGCTGGGCGGCAATTATCCTGCGCCGGTGGTGCAACATGACGTGGCGCGCAAGCAGACACTGATGCGCTATGCAGTGGTCAAAAAAGTGACGGAAGAGGTGCCGGCGGACTAACGCCGGCAGAGCTGAGCTACGGCCCGGGCGATGCATGGCCCGGGCTATCCCGCAACCTGCGTCGTCGCCGACAGCCGTCAGTCCGGCGCCACTCTCGCCGGCAGGAATCCGCGGATGGCGTGCAGCAAATCGGCTTCCTGATAGGGCTTGCCGAAGTACTCGTTGACGCCCAGTTCCAGCGCGTAATTGCGATGTTTGGCTGCCGTGCGCGAGGTGATCATGATGATCGGGATGTGACGGGTGCGTTCATCACCGCGCACGTTGCGGGTCAGGTCGAAGCCATCCATGCGCGGCATTTCGATGTCGACCAGCATGACGTCCGGCGTGATTGCCTGCAACTGCTCCAGCGCATCGATCCCATCCTTGGCGAGCACCACCTGGAAGCCCTCCCGTGTCAGCAGCCGTTGCGTCACACGCCGCACGGTCAGCGAGTCATCGACCACCATGACGATGCTCTGGGTACGCAATCCCTGCACCGCATCCGCCACCGCAGGCGCACCGGCGTCACCGGTTTCGGCGACTGCACCCATACCGGCCTGAGCCGCAAGCGACGCCGGCCGACGGGCCTGGTCCAGTACCGCCCGTTGCGCCAGCGGCAACGGATTGACGATCAGGACGATCTCGCCGGAACCCAGCACCGTGGCACCGGCGATCCCGACCATGCGCGCCAGTTGCGGGCCGATGTTCTTGACCACCACTTCGCGGTTGCCCTGGACCTCGTCGACATGCAAGGCGACCCGCTCGATGCCGCTCTTGAGGATGACCAGGGGTGAATACTGCTGCGCTACCGGCACGCTCTGGCGATCGCCCAGCAGTGCCGGCAAATAGAACAGCGGCACCCGCTGGCCCTGCCACATTACGGCGCCATCGTTGTACGCATTGGCCAGCGCACTGGCCTTCAATTGCTGAACCTGTTCGACCAGCACCGACGGCACCGCATAGATCTTGTCACCGGTACGCAGGATCACGACTTGCGTCACGGCCAGCGTTAGCGGCAAATGAATCGTGAATTGCGCACCTTTGCCGGCCTCGGACTGGATTGCGACACGCCCACCCAGGCTGCTCGCTTCGGAGCGCACGACATCCATGCCGACACCGCGCCCTGCCAGCTCGGTGACTTCGTGTGCGGTCGAAAATCCCGGATTGAAGATCAGGTCGGTCAGTTCGGCATCGGCGACTTCGCGGCCATCGGCCAGCAGACCGGTGGCGACGGCCTTGCTGCGGATGCGCTGCAAGTCGAGGCCGCGACCGTCATCCGAAAACTGCAACACCACTTCGTTGCCATCCTGGCGGATTTCGATGCGCAGTTCGCCCGTCTCGTTTTTGCCTGCGGCAAGGCGCTCGTCGCGGCTCTCGATGCCATGCACGATGGCATTGCGCAGCAAGTGCTCGAACGGCCCGGCCATTTTTTCCAGGACGCTGCGGTCGATCTCGACCGCGCTGCCGCGGATGTCCAGATTGACCCGTTTATCGACTTCCTTCGAGGCTTGCCGCGTGACCCGGTAGAGGCGCTCCGAGATGCTGGCGAATTGCACCATGCGTACCCGCATCAGGTCCTGCTGCAGATCGCGGGTCAGGCGCGCCTGCGCGACCAGCCCGGCGCTGGCGCCATCGACGGTACGGGTGAGGGACTGCTGGACCGTTGCCACGTCGCTGACGCTTTCGGCCATCATGCGGGTGATTTCCTGCAGTCGCGTGAAGCGGTCGAATTCCAGCGGGTCGAATTCGCGATCCGGCGAATTGGCCATTCTGGAGGTGATCTGGGTCTCGGCCTGCATCTCGATTTCGCGTAATTGCTCGCGCAGGCGGGCCACGTTGTCGGTCAGCTCGCCCAGCGAGAGTCGCAGGGTATCGACGTCGGTTTCCAGTCGGGAGCGCGAGATCGAGACTTCACCGGCCTGATTGACCAGCCGATCAAGAATATCGGCGCGCACGCGGACCATGGGTACCGCTGCTGCAGGCGTCGTGCTGGCAGGCATCTGGCCCGTGAACCCTGCCGTACGCACCGGCATCACCGACGCCAGTTCCACCAGCGCAGGGCGCAGTGGCAGGTCGGCATCGGCGGAGCTGTGCAGCGCTGCCTGCGGTTCGATCGCTGGCAATTCCGCGCCTGGATTTTGCAGCAACTCGAACAGGTACAGGCCCTGGTCGTGGCGCGCCAGCAGCGCGTCGATCGCACGGTGGTCCGGCGCACCGGCATGCAATATCTGCTCGATCCGGGTTTCGGTTTCGTGCATGTACTGGCCCAGTTGCATCGCACCGGCCATGCGGGCACTGCCCTTGATCGTATGCAGCAGGCGCAGGATGGATTGTGGCAGCGCAGTGCTGGACAGCGCCGCTTGCCAGGCCCGCAACGCCGCCCCCATTTGCGGCAACATGTCGCGTCCTTCTTCCATGAAAATCGGCAGCAGGTCAGCATCGAGTTCGTCGACGATGCGCAGCGCCGGATCGGCATTGGCGTCGAAGGTCGTGGCAAGCTCCGGCTCGTCGAAAGCGACCACCTCGTTTGCAGTCGGGGCCGGCACATCGGCAGCATAAGCAAAAGGACCAGATGTGACCGACAAGTCGGCATCCTCGCCAACCGGCATCACGTCATCGCTTCGGACCGTCGTGACATGCTCGGTGCGTTGTTCCAGGTCCTGCAGCAAGACACGCAACAGATTGACTTGTACCGGTTCATGCAGCGGCAGGTCACCCAGCGCGAACTCCTGCAGCATGACCTTCATCGTCAGGACGCTGTGTTCCATCAGATCGTAGTCGGCGACCGTCAGCGGAACGGGTCTGCGCGCCAGCAATTGCAGGACATTCTCCAGCGCATGTGCGACTTCCTGCACCGCCCTGAAGCCGACGGTGGCCGAACTGCCCGCTAGCGAATGCACTGCATGTACGGCCTGGATCGACACCGGCCGCTCGGTTTCATGGCGCCATTCGGCGATGTCGTTGGACAGGATGCGCACCAGATCGTCAGTCTCTGCGAGGTAGATGTTGTGCAACGGCACGCTGATGTCGATGTTGCCGATCCGCTTGATCGTATCGTCGTGCCTGAACTCGGTCGCGCCCGTGCCCGGAAAATGCAGCACTGCTGCGCTGCTGACTGCGGTCTCTGCGGGTGCCAGAAACGGTGCCCGGGTTTCCTCCACGGTCAGTTCCGGAATGTCGTTGGCACTGTCGGCGTCGGCGTCGGTGTCGATGCCGGAACCGGTGTCGGACTCATCGAGATCGGCAGCATCGTCGGCTGGCAACCCTGGCAATCCGACGAGGGATTCGGATGGCAAGACAGGCGACGCCATGTAGGCAACCGTCTCGGAGTCCGGCGCGACATCCAACGACAACGCTGCCTCCTGCACCTCGTCGAGTACCGGCAATCCTTCGATCACTTCGTCGACGCCAAGGTCGACTGCCGTGTTCGACGGCAGCGCAGATTCCGCCGCAACTTCCGGCATCAGTGACGCAGGAGGGTCGAATGGCTCGCCGTCCATGAGTCGCTGCGCAGCAGCCATCAGTGGCTGTGCGTCGCGATCTGATGATCCGGTCTGTTGCAAGTCATCGGACCAGCCGTTCAGGAGGATCTCGGCCTGGTCCAGCAAGCCGCAGAGGTGTTCCGACGCCGGCTTCTCGTCTGCCACAAATTGATTGAGCACTTGTTCGACGCTCCAGGCCGCGTCGCCAAAGGCATTCAGGCCGACCATGCGGCTGCTGCCCTTGAGCGTGTGAAAAGCCCGGCGCAAGGTGACCAGGTGACGCGGATCATGCCGGTCACTGCGCGACAAGGGTGTGGTCTCACGCACCACTGCCAGCACTTCCTGTGCCTCGCCCAAAAATATCTCCAGGAGTTCGGCATCGATGGCCGCTTCTGTCTGTTGCGGTGCCACGCTATGGGCCGGTGCCGGAAGTGCGAACATCCGGGCAAAAGCGACGTCAGTGGCAGCGAAGTCAGGTTGTGCCAGCAGCGTGATGGCAGCGGCAGCACGTGCCCCTGCTTCCGGATTGTCGAGCAAGCGGGCATCACGCTGGACCTGCTGCAAGACCTCGCGCAATTTTTCCTGGAGTGCGGGGTTATCGGGGTGCTCGGTCAGTGCCACTGCAAGATCCACCGACTGCTGCTGATGCAGCTGCATCTCCTGTTCAACCGTCGACAAGGCAGGCGGCTCGGACTGCCCGGATACCGCAGCCTGCGGAGCAGCGGCCATCGATGCGCTTGACCCGTCGTCAGGCATTGCTGTCAGTACCTCGGCATGCGTCGGCGTGCGCTCGGACACACGTTTTTTCTCGGTCAAGTTAGCGCGAAAAACGCCCTTTTCCTGGTCGAAGCCAAAGCGGCCTTTGGCCGCATCGGGATGCAGTTGCAAGGTCTCGATAAAGAAACTCAGTGCACCAATGTTCTGTGCCACATCAGAAAATTCGCTGGCATCCGGTGCCTGGTCTGCGGCCTCGGAAAAGGCATGCACGGTCGCCTCGATGTGCTGCACCGCCCGCATTGCCTCGTCCTGATCGAGCACCGCCAGTGCGCCACTGATCTGATGCAGGATCGGTGACAGTGGCTTCAATCCGGCACGCCGGCCGGGATCGCGAAAATAGTCTTCCAGTCCTTTTTCTACCTGCCGCAAGCTTGACTGCATTTCGCTTGCCAGCACGCTCAGCGTCTGGCGTTGCTGTGCCTGGCGCGACATGTCATCGAGCCAGTCACCGGCATCAATCGGCTCGTCACCAGCCACCATCGAGAGCAGCCGCGCCGTCAATGCATCGGCACGCAGCGGGAAGTTGCCATCCAGATTGCGAATATTGGCCAGTGCGTGCTCGACGAATAGCAGGCTTGCGGCCATTTCAAGACTGAGCCGGTCACCCGGATGGGAATAGGCGGCGTGACGGGCAATGCCATTGAGTTCGCGCAGCAATTTCGATAACGGGACCGAACCCAGTGTGCTGCCAGCCTCCATCAATCGGCGCATTTCGGCCTCATAACTTTCCGCAAAGCTGGCCTCGCCGACAGCAATTTTGCTCCAGTTTTCTTTTGCTTTGGCCAGGCTGTCTTTGGCCTGCGCCAGACTGGCGGTATCGACCTGGGCATAGCGCCGACTGGCATAATCCTGCGGCACCAGACCGTCGAGTTCGTAAGTAGTACGGACCTGCTGCGCCAGCGCCGATGGCTGCTCGATGCGCGCAATGAAAAACAGCGCATCCCGCAACAGGCGCTCGGCAATACTGGACGAGCCTTCACTGAGTCGCCGGATTTGCAGGTTGATGCGGGCAAACAGCTGTTTGACGTAGCGCTCGGCCGGTATCTGGCCGGCGCCCACACCCTCGGCGAAACTGCGCAACACCCACCAGAAATTGCGCGATTGCGGATTGGTCTGGGCTTGTTCGATATCGCCAATGATGGCCAGCATGGCGCTAACGCTGCCGGCCTGTGCCGAGGCGTCGGACTGCTTCAGGAATGGCAGCAGCGCCATTTCAAAACGCTTGCGCAGTTGCGCATAATTGACCGGCTCCTGGTCAATGCCAGGCGTGGCGGCAACCGCTGCCACCGGGAGCTCCGGTTGACCTGCCAGGTTCGGAAAAAACAGGTCCGCAGGATGAATGCGCTCGGCACTGCGCAATTCCAGTAGCGCCTGGTAATACGGAAACAGGCGCACCGGCTGGTGCGCAGCGCCGTTCAGCAATTCATCGAGATAGGCCAGCAATGCCTGGTAAGCGCTTTCAATCGTTTGCACTGCGTCGGCGGTCAATGCCACCTGACCCGATTCCATACGCACGAGTATGTCTTCGACGGTGTCGGTAATCATCGTGACGCCGTCGATATCGACAATCTGGAGTGCGCCGTGGGCCTGATGCACATATAACTTGGCGTGGCGCAGCGTGGTCGAACGCTCGTCCGCGTCCTGGGCAAGGGCGTCGCCAATCGCGCCCAGAGAGCGATTGAGTGCTTCGCGGATTTCGCCCATCACCCAGGACAGAGATCCTGCATCGAAGTTATCCCGCACACCGGGCGCAGAGATCGAATTTTGGCTGCTCATGACTTCCTCACGGGACTTCTGAAAACACGGCGCCGTTTGCCGGCGACACGTTATGTATCGTCAATAGTGCACCCTGCTACTATCCGAAGGACACGACGTTACCACGCCAATCACGCCTTGCGCGCAGGCGTACCGGCAGAACGTATTCCGGGAACAGCTGCATCAGGCAGTCACCCGGAAACGCGACACCGAGTTTTTCAGTTCTTCCGCCAGACGCGCCAGTTCGCGAATCGACGAGGCGGTTTGCTGCGTGCCTTCCTGCGTCTGCTCGGTCACCGTCAGGATGTTCTGGATGTTGAGTGCCACGCCATTGGCAGAGGTCGCCTGCTGTTCGGTCGAGACGGAAATTCCCTGAATCAGCTCCGCCAGTCGATTCGAGACGCGCCGGATATCGGACAAGGCGGCACCGGCGGCGTCGGACAAGCGCGCACCTTCAACCACACCCTGGGTTGATTTTTCCATCGCGGCGACGGCGTCGTGGGTATCGGTTTGAATGGTGCGCACCAGCGCGCCGATCTGCTTGGCGGCCTCGCCGGAACGCTCGGCCAGTCGCTGCACCTCTTCGGCCACCACCGAAAACCCGCGCCCGGCTTCGCCAGCCGACGCGGCCTGAATGGCGGCGTTCAGCGCCAGCACGTTGGTCTGTTCGGTAATGTCCGAAATCAGTTCGGTGATCTCGCCAATTTCCTGGGAGGACTCGCCAAGACGCTTGATGCGCTTCGAGGTCTCCTGAATCTGTTCACGGATTTCATGCATGCCCTTGATCGCATTTTCCACTGCTTTCGTACCTTCGTCGGCAGCACTCACCGACTGGCGCGCCACGTCAGCGGATTCATTGGCCGAGCGGGACACATCGGTAATCTGTAGCGCCATGTCGAGCACCGCCTGGCCGGTTTCCTGGATCTCGCGCGACTGTTTGTGCGACGCATTGAGCAGCTCGGTTGAAATTTCCTGCGCCTGGTTCGACGCCGCCGTCACCTGCACGGCAGTATTGGTGACCCGTCCGACCAGGCCGCGCAGCTCTTCCACCGTGTAATTGACCGAGTCGGCGATGGCGCCGGTAATATCTTCCGAGACGGTCGCCTGCACGGTCAGGTCGCCATCTGCGACTTCCTGCAATTCATTCATCAGCCGCAAAATGGCGGCCTGGTTCTGGTCATTGGCGCTTTTGGCTTCCTCCTGCTGGCGCTGCGCGTCGAAGCGCTGCAGCTCGGCCTCCTGGCGCCGCTCATCCGATTCCCGGCGCCGATTGCGGCCATCCTGCAGCAGCACCAGCGCGATCCCGACCGCCGCCATCAGGGCCATCAACCCGGAAAGCACGATGGCATACAAGGGCCACGCCACCGACTGCTGATTGCTGCGATAGGCGCTTTGCAGCGTCGACAAGCGCTGCTTGAGGGTTTCGTTTTCGCCGAAGATCAGCTGTTCGGATTGCTTGGCCGCGATGAAGTTTTGCAGATTGCCGAGAATGGACGACACCGACGCCTGGTAGTTGGCAAACACGCCTTGCAATTCGATCAGTTTGTCGCGCACATCCTTGTCCCGGCTGGCACCAAGGCGAAGTACGTCGCTGCCATTCAGGAAACCGTCGGTAATGTCACGAAAGGTGTTGGTGTCCTTGCCCAGCAAAAAGGCAGTTTCGGGATTGACGCCTTCGGACGTCAGGAACTCGTTGGCGCTGCGGCCCAGACGCTGGGTCAGCATGACCAGCTGGCCGGCGGCAGAAATCTCGCGTGGGCTCGCACCGCCCTGCACCTTCAGCGTTGAAATCTGCTCGGTCAGTTCGAGCAAACCGGGCGACAGCGTGTTGAGCTTTTGCAGGGTGGCACCGAAACTGGCGAGCTCTTTTTCCAGCTTCAGGATCGTCGCCGCGGCCTTGTCGGAGTTGTTCCAGACTTGCTGGGTCTGGTTCAGGATCGTCGCCATCTGCGCATCGGGCTTGCCGATCACATAGCCTTGGAAGGTGCCGCCGCGCAGCAGCAAACCGAGGTCGCGATTGAATTCGGTGCGGGACTCGTCCAGTTGCCGGAACGCTCGCAGGTTGCCCTGAATCGCATTCGGCGCGGCTTTACCGATACGCTGGGAATGCATCAGCGCGTCACCGGCAATCTGTGTCTGGATCGAGCTCAGCGTCGCGTTGCTGGAGCTCACATACACGAAGATACCAACCGCCACGAGCGAGGCCGCCATCAACACAAACAGCACGCGTATCTGTTCCTGTAGCGGCAATTTTCCGATCAGCGGCAGGACCAGGTCACCGCTGTTTTCCAGCACATCGCCGATGAAGGTGGCGTTCTGGCTTGATTCGCGATACGCCATTTGCCGGGTCACCGACCCACCCTCTTCGGTCGCGCTGGCAGACGTCTGCGCGCCGGTCAGCCCGGCACTGGCTTGTGAAGCGGTGCTGCCTCTGAAAATCAACGGAAGCTTGAACGCCATTTCAACATCTCCTGAATACGGTTGCTGTTGCTGTTGCGATTGAAATACCGGTGGGGCGACTGGATGCGGTCGTCGAGAATGTCATGCACCAACGTGCAGAAATTGCACATCCTGGATCAGTGTGGCGAGATCCAGCTGATGCCAGATCACGCCATCGGGATCGACATAGCGTTGCCTCAGCCATGCCGGAACACTGGCATGTGCGTCAGCAGGCGCTTCGTGCAAGCGCATATCGGCGACATTGCGCAAGCCCATGACCCGCGCCACCCTCAACGCGCCATTGAAAGCCAGCGCAGGTCCGAACGCAATGATCCGTGCGTCCCTGGTCGATGGAATCGGTGCTTGTCCGAGGAACTGTCCCAGGTCGACCACGCTGATCAGTTTTCCGCGAAGACTGGTAATACCAAGAAACCAGGGCTGCGTCAGCGGCACTTCGGTAATCGCCCCGACCGACACGATTTCGCCTGCCTCCTGCAGATTCAACAGCCAGTGGTCTGCACCAATTTTGATGCCGAGCTGGCTGGCCTGTACCCGGGCACCGGTCATCGCATCAGTCATGCGTGCGGCTAGTTGCGACTGGAAGTCGCGCATGCGCTGCCGGCGCGCTGCCGGGTCCGGTTTGCGATAGACGCGCTCGGGCACGGTGCCGCGCTCGTTCTCGCGCTCGGATTGGGATTCGGACTCGGACTCGGACTCGGACTCGGATGGATTCATGCTCTGCCTCGGCTAGCCGAGTGCGGCGATCTTCGCCAGCAACTCCTGAGGATCCACCGGCTTGACGATGTAATCGCGCGCGCCTTGCCGCAAGCCCCAGATGCGATCGGTTTCCTGGCCCTTGCTGGTGCAGATGATGATAGGGACATCCTGGGTGGCAGGATCGCGCGAGATCGCGCGCGTCACCTGAAAGCCGTTCTGGCCTGGCATCACTATGTCCATCAGGATTAAATGGGGTTTATCGGTCTTGATTTTAAGCAGTGCTTCTTCGCCGCTTTCGGCGGTCGATACCGAAAAGCCTTTTTTGATCAGGACGTCGGTCAGAAAGTAACGCTCTGTGGGCGAGTCATCGACGATCAGTATTTTTTGGATAGCCATCTGGCGCCTTGGATAACTAGGTAAGTTGGGCCGGCGCAGTGAATTCGCGCACGATCTTCAACAGACTGTCTTTGGTAAAGGGTTTGGTGAGGTAGGCGTTCGACCCAACAATGGCGCCGCGCGCCCGGTCGAACAGTCCGTCTTTGGACGACAGCATAATGACTGGCGTCGCGTGGAATTTCACACTCTTCTTGATGAGTGCACAAGTTTGGTATCCATCGAGTCGAGGCATCAATATGTCGCAGAAAATCAACGCCGGATGCATGTCATTCATTTTCGCCAGAGCATCGAAGCCATCGTCGGCAAGCACGACCTGATAACCGGCCTGTCCCAGGAAAATTTCTGCGGAGCGTCTGATCGTGCTGCTGTCATCGATCACCATGATTTTCAGAGCGGCGGCGACCGGCACTTCGATGGGCATTGTCATGGTGCAATCTCAAATGATTTGACCCAATATACGGCGCAACGACTTCAAATAGCAAGATGCCTAATAACAACATTTAACAAGTCGCCAGCGGGGTTGGCGGCGAAGCCAGCACGTTACATGGTCGCTTCTGCGCCGGGTCGGCTTGACTTCCGGATTGCCTCCGGATTTGCTTTACATCACAACCATTTCGAAATCTTCTTTCCTTGCGCCGCATTCAGGACAGGTCCAGTTCATCGGGACATCTGCCCATCGCGTACCCGGCGCGATATTTTCATCCGGCAAGCCGGCTTCTTCGTCATAAACCCAGCCACAAATCAAGCACATCCATGTCTGGTAATCCTGCTTGGCTGTCACGTCCGATGTTCCGTTGTTACTCACAGTTGGCTGCCCTTCAATCAAGTAAAATGCAAAGTCGCTTATCTTAATCTACCCGCCGTGCAAAACCAAACTTCTCCACTCGTATTGACCTTCGGCGCGACCGATCCCATCGGCGCCATTGGCATCCAGGCTGACCTCGCCTGCTTTGCCGGCATGGGCTGCCATGGCCTGTCGGTTGTCACTGCCGTGATGATCAGCGATACCACCAAAATTGAAGATCTCGACATCACCGAGGCCGACTGGGTCTCCGACCAGGCCCGCGTGGTGCTGGAAGACATGGCCGTAGCGTCGTTCAAGGTCGGCACCGTCGGCAGTATCGAAAATGTCTCGGTAATTGCCGAGATCGTGTCCGACTATCCCGACATCCCGCTGGTACTAGATCCGTTCATCACCGCGATTCCGGACGATGTCCAGGATGGTGACGACCTGTTGATGGCGATCCGCGAACTGCTAGTGCCGCAATCGACGCTGATGCTGCTGTCGGCGGTCGAACTGGCGCGCATGGCCGAAACCTGGCGCGAGCCATCGACCGACGACACGCTGGCCATCGATGCGATGCGGGTGATCGAACTGGGCTGCGAATTTTTGCTGGTGACCGGCACACCCTGCCCGGTGCACGAGATCGCCAATACGCTCTTCAGCGAAGCCGGCGTGGTCCGGCAGGACAACTGGCCACGCCTGCCGGGCACATTTACCGGCGCCGGCTCCACCATGTCGGCCGCCATCGCGGCACTGATGGCCAACGGCCTGGAGGTGCCCGAAGCCGTCTTCGAGGCACAGGAATTTACCAATGCCGCCTTGCTCGGTGCGCAACGACTGGGCATGGGCAAACTGGTACCGGATCGTTTTTTCTGGGCGCGTGAAGCGGGCCTCCAACACTGATTTTTTCTGATTTCCAAGACAACCATGACATCCAATAACGACATTCTGTTTGCGCGTGCGCAACTGACTACACCCGGCGGCGTGAATTCACCGGTACGTGCCTTCCGTTCGGTCGGCGGCACACCGCGCTTCGTGACGCGTGCCCATGGCCCGTACTTCTGGGATGCCGACGACAAGCGCTATACCGATTACATCGGTTCATGGGGTCCGGCGATTGTCGGCCATGCCCACCCGGTAGTGGTGCAGGCGGTTCAGGATGCTGCGGCCAATGGCCTGAGCTTTGGTGCGCCGACCGAAGGCGAAGTCCTGATGGCAGAAGAAATTTGCCGGCTGGTGCCATCGATCGAACAAGTCCGGCTGGTATCGAGCGGCACCGAAGCGACCATGAGCGCACTGCGGCTGGCGCGCGGCGCGACCGGACGCGACAAGATCATCAAGTTCGAAGGCTGTTATCACGGCCATGCCGACTCGCTGCTGGTGAAAGCCGGCAGTGGTTTGCTGACCTTCGGCAATCCGACCTCGGCCGGCGTGCCGCAGGATTTCGTCAAGCACACGCTGGTGCTCGACTACAACAATCCAGAGCAACTGGAAGACGCGTTCCGCGATATGGGCGACGAAATCGCCTGCGTCATCGTCGAGCCGGTGGCCGGCAACATGAACCTGATCAAGGCCACGCCGGAATTCCTGTCGACCATGCGTCGCCTGTGCACGCAATACGGCGCGATCCTGATTTTCGATGAAGTCATGTCGGGCTTCCGGGTCGCACTCGGCGGCGCGCAATCGATTTACGGCATCGTCCCCGACCTGACTGCGCTGGGCAAGGTCATCGGTGGCGGCTTGCCGGTAGCCGCATTCGGCGGACGAGCCGATCTGATGCAGCAAATGTCGCCGGTCGGTGCGGTGTACCAGGCTGGCACGTTGTCGGGCAACCCGGTCGCCGTGGCTGCCGGCATGGCAACCCTGAAACTGATCCAGGTGCCGGGCTTCTATGAAGGCCTGAGTGCCCAGACGCTGCGTCTGGTGCAGGGCCTGACCGCGGCTGCCGAGTCGCACGGTATTGCGTTCTGCGCCGACGCCATCGGCGGCATGTTCGGCATGTACTTTTCGGCGCAGGTGCCCGTCAATTTCGCCGAAATGATGGCGAGTGACAAAACCCGTTTCAATACGTTCTTCCATGCGATGCTGGACCGGGGCGTGTACTTTGCCCCGGCGGCATTCGAGGCCGGCTTCGTCTCGGCGCAGCACGATGATGCCGTGATCGATGCCACCATCGATGCCGCACGCAGCGCGTTCGAAGAGCTGGCACTGAGCTGATCAGGCTGATCCGGATCACCGCACATGGGCGACGCTGACTGCACCGATCTCCCCAAAAAAATCGGCCCGCTGCGGGCCGGACTGCACGCGCTCGGCCCGGGCCTGATCACCGGCGCGGCAGACGATGATCCGTCCGGCATCGCGACCTACTCCCAGGCCGGTGCACAATTCGGTTTCAACATGCTGTGGACGGTGGTGCTGACGTACCCGTTCATGGTCGGCATCCAGCTGGTATCGGCGCGGATCGGGCGCGTGACGGGACGCGGACTGGCCGCCAACATCAAGCGCGCTTACCCGCCGTGGCTGCTCTACGGCATCGTGCTGTTGCTGCTGGTGGCCAACACCATCAACATCGCGGCCGACATTGCGGCGATGGGCGAAGGCTTGCGGCTGGTGCTGGGGCATGGCTCGGCACATCTGTATTCGCTGGGATTCGGCTTCCTGTGCCTGACCCTGCAGATTTTTTTGCCGTATCGCCGTTACGTCAGCTACCTGAAATGGCTGACGGTTGGACTGCTGGCGTATGTGGCGACGGTGTTTGCCATCAAGGTGCCGTGGGGTGAAGTGGCACTGCGCACCTTCTGGCCTTCGCTGAGCTGGAACAATGATTCGGTCACATTAATCGTGGCCGTCTTCGGCACTACCATCAGCCCGTACCTGTTCTTCTGGCAGGCCTCGCAGGAAGTCGAAGAAATCCGCGCCAGCAAGACCGGACTGTCGCTGCGCAAGTCGCCCACCGATGCCAGCGTCCAGCTCAACCGCATCAAGACCGACACCTTCATCGGCATGGCGTTCTCGAATATCGTCGCGTTCTGCATCATCCTGACAACGGCGGTGACGCTGGGCGCACATGGCGTGACCGACATCCAGACCTCGGCACAGGCAGCAGAAGCGCTGCGGCCGATCGCCGGCGAATTTGCGTTCCTGCTGTTTGCACTCGGCATTATCGGGACCGGCTTGCTGGCCATTCCGGTACTGGCCGGCTCGGCCGCCTATGCGGTGACCGAGAGCTTCAAGTGGCGCAACGGACTGGAGCTCAAAGCGCTCGAAGCACGCGAGTTCTACGCCATCATTTCGCTGGCAACCATCGGCGGCATGCTGCTCAATTTCACACCGATCGACCCGATCAAGGCGCTGTTCTGGTGTGCGCTGATCAATGGCGTGATTGCGGTTCCGATCATGGCGGTGATGATGTTGCTGGCGCGCGAGCCCAAAGTGATGGGCAGTTTTACGTTGTCACGCCGGCACGTGGTGATCGGCTGGATCGGCGTGACCATCATGCTGGTGGCGGTGGTGGCGATGTTCGCCACGATGTGATTGCGGGCGCCTGACTATTTCAGCCAGCCGCGCCGCTTGAAATACCAGAACGGCGCAATCGCACTGCACACCATCAATGCCAGCGCAAACGGGTACCCCAAATCCCATTGCAACTCCGGCAGCAACCGGAAATTCATCCCGTAAATGCTGGCGATCAATGTCGGCGGCAGAAACGCCACCGACGCAACCGAAAAGATCTTGATGATCTTGTTCTGGTTGATGTTGATGAAACCCACCGTTGCATCCATCAGGAAGTTGATCTTGTCGAACAGGAAGGCGGTGTGGCCATCCAGCGATTCGATGTCGCGCAGAATCTGGCGCGCTTCTTCGAACTGCTCGGCATTGAGCAGGCGCCCGCGCATCAGAAAGCTGACGGCACGCCGGGTATCCATCATGTTGCGCCGGATGCGCCCGTTCAAGTCTTCTTCCTGGGCCATGGCATTGAGTGCGGCAGCCGCTTCCTGGTCGGTCAGTTCCTTTTGCAGCACGCTGCGGCTGACGTCTTCCAGATTCTTGTAGATGCCTTCGAGCGCATCGGCGGAATACTCGGCATCGGTGGCATACAGGTCCAGCAGCACGTCCTTGTAATCGCCGATCGATCCCGGCCGCGAACGGGCGCGCATGCGTACCAACCGGAACACCGGCAAGTCATCGTTATGGACCGAAAACAGCATGTCGCGCGCCAGGATGAAGGCGACCGTCACGACCTGGGACGGACCGTCATCGTCATCCAGCAAAAAATCGGTACGCAGATGCAGGTCGCCATTTTCGGCTTCGTAATACCGCGCCGACGCTTCGATATCCTTGACCTCGTCTTCGCCCGGCAGCGTGACACCGTAGATACTTTTGACCCAGTCACGCTCGTCATCGTTTGGGTCGGTCAGGTCGACCCAGACTGGCGCGACCTTTTCGAGGTCATGCCGATTGGCGATATTGACCTGGTTGAGGCGTCCGTTTTGCAACACAAAAACGTTAATCATGGGCGCTCCCGATGTTGCGCGATACCACCCGCACGGCAGCAATCCCGCGCGCGGCGCAATGCGATCCAACCCGACGGGAGAAGAAAAGAAAGTTCAAGCTGCACTCCGTTTGACCTGCGTATTTTCTCAAGAGGGACTCGCCCGACAAAACCTGCGCAAGTGTACGTTCATCACCTCTGCCCAGCAAGCTTGCGCACCAGACCATCGGCCGTATCCGTCGAGACGTTGGCGGGTTGCCGCTACCTCGATGCTGCAATGCTGAAAATGCGTGGATCACCGGAATGGTTGCCGGAACCCGTGGGGCGCGAGTCCGACATGTGCCGGTCGGCCGGATTGCCGCACGTCGCAATTTTTGCCAGGAATGGAACCAGTCGAAGGTGTTGACCACTGAACTGCGTCACATTCGACAGGCAATGATTCCGACGCACACAATGACCCTCCCAAGAAAAATATCCGGTACGAATCCCGTTTTATCCGTATTGCCTCCACGCGATGCACCCGAGATGGTCATCGATGCCAGTCAGATAAAGCCGTCTTCTCCTTTTGCTTCGCCCTCACTCCCACGCCGTACTTTTCTTAATTGATTCCAATGAGACCAGCATCCCTTCCGGCAAATTCGGCGAATGCCATCGCATCATTTCCTTCGCAGGACATACAGCCCGCCCGGCAACGTCACGTCAGCGACACCGTTGATCATCTTCCCGGCAATTTACGCGGTGAGGGACTCGCGTCTTATATGGAGCGGCACCTTCCACAATCCAATGAACTTTATCTGGCGGCCCGGACATTGACAACCGACGCCATGCAAACTGATTTGCTGATGCATTCCCGCAAACTGCGTAGCTATATCGGGATCAGCGATCGCTTACGAAACCAGTTTTTGCCATCGTCATCGACTACACCTCCGCATTTTGCTTTCGAAGCGCTTGTCTGGGCGGCGCCGCGCCTGTCATCGCCCTACCAGGAACGTGCCATCACTGACATCGATGCGGCATTGCAAGCAGCGGCAACGCCGATACAACGGATTGCGCTACTTACCGAACTGGGGAAACACTTTGACAAGTTTGACCCTGCCTCACGTCAGCGTATTGCAAGTCAGTTACTGACGGAATCGCGCATCAGGGCCGTGCCCGATGATGTCCTCGATCCATTCCGATTATGTCTGGCGGAGGCGCGGTGCATAGCGCGTGAACAATTACCCGGACTGGCTTCGCCTTCGAACAGACAGCAACATCAAGTGAACCGACCACATGAACTACCTTCCTCTATTTCAGGTGCTGTCGACGCACGCAACGCGGCGGGACTAACACAGGCAGAGCGCGTTATCCGAAAAAACTCGCCAGATATGCCAGCCATCTTGGCCAGATTGAAAGTAGCCGGTGCCGATCTGGAATTACCGGACGGGGAAGGCAATACACTATTGCATCGGACCGTGATGCAACAAAACCTGGCTGGCGTGAGTGCGTTATTGGACAACGGTGTGGCGGTCAATGCGTTCAATACGAATACGACCCGCGCGATCTCGAATTACGCTGCCACACCCGAAACTGCCGCCGCAACAATGAATCACCCACACTGGTCATGGAGTCACGCTGACCAGGCCACGCCCTTGCATCTGGCGGTAGCGTTCGCCGCCGATCCGGAGCTTATGCGCACGCTCATAAGGCGCGGGGCAAATGTCAATGCGCGTCCTGGCAACGGTATAACAGCATTGCACTGGGCTGCAGCATTCTCCGACAGTCCAATGGTAATCAATACGTTAATCGAATGTGGTGCGGCAATCAATGCAGAAAGTCATCGCCAAGAGACGCCGCTGCAATTGGCGTCTATGTCACAGTATCCGCTAGTGAGCATGGCCTTGATCGCTGCCGGCGCCAATCTGGAAGCACGCAACGAAAATCAGATGACTGCGCTGCATTACGCGGCAGCTACTTCTTCGGAACCTGCCATGTTGCGCACCTTGATCGAACTTGGCTCCGATCTGGAAGCACGCGCCGAAGCTCAGATGACTCCGCTGCATCTCGCGGCAGCCTCTTCTAACGAGCCTGCTATGTTGCGCACTTTGATCGCACTTGGCTCCGATCTCAACAGCATTGACGACAACGGCAGAACACCTCTTGACTGCGCGCGCGAGCGGGAGGAACCAGACATTTTTGTAAACCTGCTGCTTCAGGCGGGAGCCGCGTCGGGTGCTGTGTTGCGAGCAGCACAGGCAACACAGGTGGCACTCGCCATTGATCTTGATGCAGACTTTGCCTTTGCACTTCAATTGCACGAAAACGACCTCGCTCAAATACAGCGAAACAATTACGCTGGAACTAGTCGCGAAGTTGCCGACGACATCGATAACGCCCAGCAGACAAGTACCACTCAAGCAGGCCCGAATACATCCAGTTCGGGTGTGCCTGTCGCATCGACAACGGCGCGGCTATCCCCGAGCGAATCGTCACCCACCAGCAACGTGAATGCACGTCGCCAGCAACTCGCCAGTCAGCTACCACTTTTTCTGTCAGACAGCCTCGTACGCCGGGTAGAAATCTGGTACGGGTCAGAAAACCAGACGCAAGTACCCGAGCGGGCTAGCGACTGGTACGCCACCCGCAATGACGAGCATGCAACGGAATTCGGCGAGTTCCTGGCCGCTCTGTCAGAAACTGCCGAATTCCGGCAGCCTGCCCTCCAACCTGCGCTCCAGCAACGCATGCAGCGCCTGCTCGATGCCATGCAGACTTACCCCGAACTACGCACGCAGTGTTTCGCTCTGGCGCATGACAGCACGTCCAGTTGCGGTGATCGCGTGACGCTGGCACTCAACACGATGGAAATGGCACGGATCAACCATCATGCCGAGCTGGGGATGTACACCACCAATGACCTGATAGAACTCAGGACAGGCATGTTCAGGCTGGACGTACTGGCGCAGGTTGCACGCGAAAAAATCGCCGCCCTGCAGGCCGCCAGCGGGGGACGTGACGTGGAAGAAATCGAAGTCGTGCTGGGCTTTCAAACGCTGCTCGCAAGTCACTTCAAGCTGCCCGCAGTCGCACAGGCAATGCGCTATCGTTATTCGTCCGGGATCACCGATGCCGATCTGGAAAACGCCAAAGAAAAGGTCACCACACGGGAAGGACGGGATGAATACATTCAATTCATCGCCACCTGGAAACCGTGGCAGCAAAACCTGGAACGAACGCGCCCGGAGGTCTTCGACGCGTTGCGTCACCAGGTTGAGACGGAACGCGAACCGCTGGCCGTGCAACCGGCATTTACGTCCGAACATGATTACATGGCAATGTGCAGCGAGCTCGAGCGCATGCAGACTGCACGTCAGGTCATCGCCGTGAACCGGTTGACGCGGCAGCTGGTGGTGCAATACCGGGATCAGCAGAGCGCGTGACGAGGTCTCGCATAACCACATTGCCCCCCATGATCAAGGCAACTCAGCCGACCCCATCCGCCGCAGGATCAAACCGGTGCGCCCCGCCAGATAGCCCGATCCGCGGTTCTTGTCATAGAAGCGCGGGCGCGGCAGCATCCCGGCCAGGCGTGCTGCCTGACTGGCACCCAGGCCCGCCGCCGAGACATGAAAATAATGCTGCGCCGCCGCTTCCGCACCGAACACGCCGACACCCAGCTCGACCACGTTCAGATAGATTTCAAAGATGCGTTCCTTGTCCATCCAGAATTCGAGCATGTAGGTGATGACGAATTCCTGCCCCTTGCGCAGGTAGCTGCGGTCACCCGACAGGAACAGGTTCTTGGCCAGTTGCTGGGTAATGGTCGAGCCGCCCGAGACGACCTTGCCCTTGCGGGTATTTTTTTCGTAGGCTTTTTGCAGCGCTTCCCAGTCGACCCCTTCATGCTCGGAAAAATGCGCATCTTCCGAGGCGATGACGGCCCGCTTGAGGTTGTTCGAAATCCGGTTGTACGGGACCCAGGTGTACTTGATCCTTGCATCGGGATTTTTTTCCTGCAGCGCCGATTCCTGCTGGCGCATGAAACTGGTCGAACCCGGGTTGTGGTCGACCCACCACCATATCTGCACAAAAAAATACAGCTGTACCGCCAGCACGATCACGAACGGCACGACGAACAGCCACAGCAGGAACTTGCGCAGGGTTTTCATGGGAATCAGGTGGCGGTGGAGTCGGTGCGGGATGGATTGCGTAAAACGTCGGTCAGGTGCGCCAGCACTGTCCCGGTCTGCGGACGCACGCCGCGCCAGACCAGAAAGGCTTCGGCGGCTTGCTCGACCAGCATGCCGAGGCCATCGCGCGTTGCCGCGCCCTGCTCGGCCGCAAAGCGCAAGAAGATGGTCGGCTGCACGCCGTACATCATGTCGTAGGCCAGCGTCTGCGGACCGAACAGCGTGCCGGAGATGGGTGGCAGTTCGTCGTTGAGGCTCGCTGCGGTGGCGTTGATGACGACATCGAACACACCATCGAGTGCATCGAATGTCTGCGCCACGATCGCGCCATGCGATGCAAATTGCGCCGCCAGCGCGACCGCCTTGTCGGCGCTGCGATTGGCTATCACCAGTTGCGCCGGTTGCTGCTCCAGCAGCGGCAACAGGCATCCGCGCGCAGCGCCTCCGGCACCCAGCAGCAGTATCCGTTTGCCGCGCAAGCTGACACCCGCATTGACGACGATGTCGGTAACCAGGCCGATGCCATCGGTGTTGTCGCCCAAGATGCCGGTGCTGTCGAAGCGCAACGTATTGACTGCGCCAGCTGCCTGCGCGCGCGCAGTCAGCGTGGTCGCCAGCGCAAAGGCGTCGAGCTTGAATGGCACGGTGACGTTGGCGCCGTGCGCACCGTCGGTAATGAACTGGTGCAGCGTGTCGGCGAAACCACCGAGCGGCGCGAGCAGTCGTTCATAGGTCATGGCCTGCGCGGTTTGCGCCGCGAAGGCCGCATGGATAGCGGGCGATTTGCTATGCGCGACCGGGTTGCCGATCACGGCGTAACGGGTGGGGGACGGAGTCAACATGCACGACCTTAATTGTTGCCACCGCGAAGTTCGGCTTCCAGCGATTCTTCGCGGGTGAACTTGAAACGGGTGATGATTTCCCAGACATCGTCCTTGCCGGAAGAACGCATGTTGGGTGGAAATTTGCCGAACGGCGCCGAGCGCCGCACGATGCGCAGCGCCGCGTTGTCGAGCGCCGGCTTGCCGGAACTGCGCTCGATGCGAGGACCGCCGTCACGCTCGTAAATCGTGCCGTCCTGATAGACCGGAATGTAGATCACCAGCTCGCCATACAGTTTTTTGCCATCCTGCTGCGGGAAATTCACGGTGCCGCGTTTTTCGATGCGGTCCTGCAGCGCCTTGTAATACATCGCGTAGCCGACTTCCCGCGTGCTCGGCGTGATCTGGGTTTTTTTCGGGCGCTTGTTGTATTCCTCGATGTTGCGGGAAATTTCCGCTTCACGACGGGCGATCGACTTGCTGCTGTCCTGGGCATCGTTGCCGTCCGGCTTGGGCGGCTCCTTCAGTTTGTCGAGGTCGGACAACAGCGGAATCGATAGCGGGGTTGGCTTGTCGACTTGCGCCATCAGCTTTTTCTGGGACTGTTCGAGTTCGGCAATCCGGCGTCGGGTGGCTTTCACGCTGTCGCCGTCTTCGGTACGCCGCATGTCCGGCAACGGTGATTTGGTGCGACCGGCATCGGCATTGCCACCACCATCGAGGTTGGCCTGCGCCAGCACTTCGGCTTTCATCGGCGGCGTCTTGTGCTTGGCGTTGACCAGGATGACTTCGAGACCGGGGTCGTCGGGCTTCTGGCGGCGATAGTCAGGCGACGTGAAGCGGATGGCCAGCAACACGCCATGCACCAGTACCGAGACGGCAATGGCGATGGTCAATGTCGGATTACGCAGGAGTAGCTTCACGGGCAGGTGGCATGGATGTGGCTGAGAGCAATGATTCTACGGGAAAGGCAGGTCATCTTCGAGACCGGATCAGTCGGTTAGTGGCGTGGCATCGACAGCGGCATCGCGCGCTGTATCAGCGTCGGCATCAACGTCGGTATCAACGTTGGCTTCGGGTTGCGGCGCGAAGGTTGCGGCTTCCGCTTCGGCGACCACAGCGGCTTCTTCTGTTGCCGCCGCTTCGATCTCTGCGTCGGCACTGTCGTCGTCCTCCTCGTCACCCAGCGCCTCGACCGCGCTCGGCACCACCTCGATCAGGCGTGCCTCGACACTGAGGTCGATCTCGTCCCAGCGCGCCAGGTCCAGCACGACCTGACTACCGCGCGGCAGCGACTGCATGCCGGGCAGCTTGATGACCAGCGGGATATCGACCAGCCGCAGGATTTCATCCTTGAGCACGACGGCCTCGACGCGGGTGGCTTCCTGCTGGCCCAGCCAGCGCAGGCACCAGTAGCGTTCCATGTTCGACTGAAATTCGCCGTACGCACCGTAGGCGCCATCGAACGCCGAGACGATCGCGAACAGATCAGCGTCGCGCGGCTTGAACGGTGCCACCAGTGGTGCAGTGATGCCGTGCTCGACGCAGGCCAGGATTTGCCACTGGTTGACCAGGTCGGTGTAGCGCCGCAATGGCGAGGTGCTCCATGCGTATTGATCGACACCCAGGCCCTGATGCGGCGCTGCATGGGTGACCATGCGCACGGCCATCTTGGTGGCCCAGCCGCCGCTGCCGCCACCCTGGGCGCGATAGATACCCGGCACGCCGCTGTCGTTCATCAATTTGCCCCAGGTACTGTTGGCAAAGATCATCAGCTCGGCGACCAGTTTGTCGAGTGGCGCACCGCGCTTGCGCTTGGCGATCGTGACGACATCGTCATCGACATAAAAATTGAAGTCGACCCGGTTGTTCTGCTCGGGCCGCAAGCCAAAACTTTCGCGCTTGGCCATGCGGCCCTGCTCCAGTACCAGTGCCCATTGCCAGATCAGGGCGATGTCGGCCTTGTGCGGATAGTCGCCGGTGCCGGCTGCCAGATGTTCTTCGGTGACGTAGGCATCGAGGTCGTTATGGCGCAGGTTGGCGGCAATCGGCACTGCTTCGGCGCGGGTCTCGGTCTTGATGACCGACCAGTCGGCCGGGTCCAGCGTGGCATACAGCGAGACTGCCGGGCAGGTCTTGCCTTCGGCCAGCGTGAACGATTGCACCAGGTCATCCGGCAGCATCGTGATCTTGTCACCGGGCATGTAGACCGTCGACATGCGGGCGCGCGCAATCGCATCAATCGCGTCATCGCGCTTGATGCCCAGTGCCGGTGCCGCGATGTGGATGCCGATGCGGACCATGCCATCCGCCAGCGTCGTGACCGAAAACGCATCGTCGATTTCGGTGGTGGTGACGTCATCGATCGAGAACGCCTGCACATCCGCCACCGGCAGTTTCGGCGCCGCCGGAATCGTGAACGGCGGGAACGCCAGCCCTTTCGGAAATTGCTCGAACAGGAAGCGCGAAAAATGCAGCTGCTTCGGCGAATCCAGTCCGCCGCACGCCAGCATCAGGCGCGGCGGCGTGGTTTGCAGTTCGCTGCAGGCGGCGTCGAGCGCCTTGTATTCGATACTGTTCTTGTCCGGTTTGAACAGCAGTTGCAGTACCAGCGGGCGCAGCGCCTCGGGTAACTGATTCTGTTTGAGCTGATCGACATAACCGGCCTGAATCACTGCCTGCTGCTTCTTTTTTTCGATACCGGCCTGCGCGGCTTTGAGCGAGGTTTCGGGAGCCGCCTTGTAACGGCCCTTGCCCTTCTTGTAAAAATAGATCGGCGAGGAATGCAGGCAGAACAGCAGTCCGGCGGCTTCGTCCGGTTGCAGTGCGTGGCCGAAGTATTCGGCACCGAGCTCGGCAAAACCGAATTCTTCTTCGCCGGCGACTTCCCACAAGAATTCCAGATCGATCTCGTCGCAGATGATTTTTGCGGCGGCAATCATGTCCTGTGGCGCCGGGGAAGCGAACTGCAACAACACGTCGCGTGCCTTGACCTTGGTGCGTTTGCCGGATTGCATCTCGACCTGATAGGCCTCACCGGCTTGCGACATCATGACGCCGGCCTTGAAATCACCGGATTCTTCGAAAAATAAATTCATCAATAACTTTGCTGTGGAGTAGGTGTGGTGTGGTGTTGTGTTGTGTCGATCAGCGCAGCAGGCTGCGGCTAGGTCGTTATTGTGCCATTCCCGACCGCTGACAAGCCAACAATCGTTGGCAAGAAAATTTCGCAGACCAGCAAGATTCCCTGACCGCGCCAGTACAGGCAACGTCGCGCCAGCAGTTCCGGCTGGCCCTGCGGGCCGAGCGTGGCTTCGAGCCGGCGCACCAGCGGATGGCGGCGCGACAGGCGGGCAAACTCCAGTGCGCCACGCCGCACCAGCGGATCGCCGAACAGGGTGCTGCCCAGCGAGCGTTCGCCGAGGCTGCCGAACAGCGGCCAGTCGGCGGCGGTGGCATCGAGCGGCACGCTGGTGTGGGCAAACACGACCGGGCGGCCATCGCACTCCAGCACCACATTGCGCTGCTGGACCAGCAGCCGGCGCGGCAACTGCAATACCTGTTGCTCGTCGACGCCCACCAATCCGCGTGCCTGGCGGATGCGCCGCACCCGGAAGTGCGTGCTGTGCGCGATCAGCCGCGCGGTCAGCGAGCCGGGTTCGGTCAGCCAGCTGCGCAGTGGCACCGACGGATGGACGGCATTGACATGACGCGACCAGTGCGCCGGCGCCTGACTGCGCGGCATCAACGCAGTTCCGCTGCGCGATCGCAAAACGCCAGCACCTCGTCCAGATAATCCGGAAACTCACTGATGCCGTGGTCGCTGCCGCTGATCACATGCTGCTGCGCGCCCGGATAGTGTTCGACCATCTGGCGCCAGTCGAGCACCTCGTCACCGGTCGCGGCCAGCAACAGGTAGCGCGATGGTCGCGTGATGCACTCGACCGCCAGCGCTGCCAGCTCGTCGATGTACTCGGGCTTGAAGTCGAATGGCTCGTCGGAATGAAACTGGGTGGTGCTACCGATGTATTTTTTCAGGTCATGCAGTGGCGTGACAGCAGGGTTCAGCAGCACGGCACGGCAGCCAATCTGTTCGGCCAGCCAGGTCGCATAAAAGCCGCCCAGCGACGAGCCGATCACGGTCAGATCGACCGGGTCGACGCCGGCCACCAGTTGTTGTGCCAGTGCGATCGCGGCACGGGGCGAGGCCGGCAATTGCGGGCAAATCAGTTCGGCGGCGCGACCCAGCGTCTGCAGGTGCTGTGCCAGCACGCGCGCCTTGAAGGATTGCGGCGAGGAGCGGAAGCCGTGCAGGTAGAGAATCATCCTGCGGCTGCAGTGTGGATCGCGGTCGACTTCACGGCCAGCGCATCGAGGATTTTCTGGTGGACGCCACCGAAGCCGCCGTTACTCATTACCAGAATCTGATCGCCGGGTCGGGCGACACTGACAATGGCCTGCACCAGTGCCGGCAAGTCGTCAAATGCCTGTGCCTTGTTACCCAGCGGTGCGAGCGCTTCGGCCAGGTTCCAGCCGAGTGCGTTTTTGCCATCGCCTTTGGCGCCGTAACCGAACACCAGGTCAGCCTCGGCCAGGCTGCCCGGCAGCGCACTTTTCATGGTGCCGAGTTTCATGGTGTTCGAACGCGGCTCCAGCACCGCCAGGATGCGCGCACTGCCAACCTGCTGACGCAAGCCGGCGACCGTGGTGGCGATGGCGGTCGGGTGATGCGCAAAATCGTCGATCACCTTGATCGCATTGACTTCGCCGCGCAGCTCCATGCGTCGCCGCACATTCTGGAATGACCCGAGCGAGACGATCGCCTGCGCGATCGTCACGCCGACATGGCGCGCTGCCGCGATTGCCGCCAGCGCATTCATGCGGTTGTGTTCACCGCTGAGCGACCAGTCAACCGTGCCTTGCGGCTGGCCATTGAAGAACACCGTAAAACTGCCGTCGGCGTGGTCATCGAGCCGCCAGCCGGCCTCATCGCCGCCAGTCTGGACACCGAACCATTCCAGCTCGCTCCAGCAACCCCGATCGATCACCGCGTGCAGCGCCGCTTCACGCTGGTTCACCAGCAGGCGGCCGATGCGCGGCACCGTACGGACCAGATGATGGAACTGGGTTTCGATCGCCGCCAGATCGGGAAAGATATCAGCGTGGTCGTATTCGAGATTATTCAGGATCACGGTGCGCGCCCGGTAATGCACGAACTTGCTGCGCTTGTCAAAGAACGCGGTGTCGTATTCATCGGCCTCGATCACGAAGAACGCCGATTCGCCGTCCGCGCCCGCCAGCCGGGCCGAAATGCCGAAATTCAGCGGCACGCCACCGATCAGGAAGCCCGGCTGGTAACCGGCATCGTCCAGTATCCAGGCCAGCATCGAGGCGGTCGTGGTCTTGCCATGCGTGCCGGCCACTGCCAGTACCCAGCGGTCCTTGAGGATGTGCTCGCCGATCCATTGCGGCCCCGAGGTGTACGGCAAACCGCGGTCGAGGATGGCTTCCATCAACGGATTGCCGCGGGTGACCACATTGCCGACGACGAACAGGTCCGGCTCCAGCGCGATCTGCTCGGGGCCGAAGCCTTCGATCAGTTCGATGCCCTGTTCCTGCAATTGGGTACTCATCGGCGGATAGACATTGGCGTCGCAGCCTGTGACGCGATGGCCGGCCTGACGTGCGAGAACGGCCAGACCGCCCATGAATGTGCCGCAAATGCCGAGTATATGAATGTGCATGGAGTGTGAACAAGTTTCAACAAATTGGAATGCCCTGATTTTACCCGACGCTCCGGTGCACAGACCGGCTTGCCGAACGGCAGGTTATGATTCGCAACATGAATTCCAGCCACCCTTCCGATACCGACTTGCTGCGCGCCGAAATCGCCGCTGCAGCGGCCCGCATGATCGCCGAAGATGGCGCCGATTTTGGGACTGCCAAGCGCAAGGCTGCCAAACAATTCCTCGGCAACAGCAAGCCACGCGGCGACGTGTTGCCGGACAATGCCGAAATCGAAGCTGAAGTGCGCCTGTATAACGCACTGTTTTTTGGCGACACGCAACCGGCACGGCTATTGCACCTGCGCACACTGGCGTTGCAGCTGATGACCGAACTGGCGCAGTTTTCCCCGTATCTGGTCGGCGCGGTACTCAATGGCACGGCCGGTAATCACTCCGATATCCACCTGCATCTGTTCGCCGAAAGCCCGAAAGATGTCGAAATTTATCTGTTGAACAAGGACGTGCAGTTCGAGGTCTCCGAAGGTCCGCGCCAGAAACCCGGTGGTGACCCGGTCGAAGTCGTCAGTTTCATGTGGCGCGACGAAGGTGTCCATTTGTCCCTGCTGGCGCTCGATGACCAGCGTGGCAGCAGCGGCAAAATCGAGCGTGCCGATCCCAATGCGCTGCGGCGCCTGATTGAAAGTACCCCCTCATGAAACGTTCGACCTGGCTCATCGTGCTGGTAGCACTCCTGTTTGCCGCTGGCGGCGCCTGGTTCGGCCTGCATCGACTGGCGCCGACCGCGCCTGCGGCAGTTGCCGTCACCACGCTATTCGGGCAATCGCTGCCGGACATGAAAGAACAGCCACAGGCTTTGGCACAATGGCGCGGCAAATTGTTGCTGGTGAATTTCTGGGCGACCTGGTGCGCGCCCTGTGTCGAAGAAATGCCGGAGCTGTCGGCCCTGCAATCGGATGCAGGCAACAACGGTCTGCAGATTATCGGCATCGGCATCGATTCCCCTGCCAACTTGCGTGAATTTTCCATCAAACATCCGGTCAGCTATCCGTTGTATGCCGGTGGAATGGGTGGTAGCGAACTAACCCGGCAGTTCGGCAATCAGGCCGGCGGGTTGCCATTTTCGGTGCTGATCAGCGCCGATGGTCAGGTTCGCAAGACCTATCTCGGTCGTCTGAAGATGGACGAACTCCGGCGCGACATCTCTGCGAAGTAACTGTCACTGTGGGGTTTTCCTTGCCACCCGCAGTCATTTCGCGGCAAAATGCGGCGATCGTCGTCAAACGGAGTGACAAATTTCGATGGCCCTGAAACTTCTGCTGATCAATGGTCCCAACCTGAACCTGCTCGGAACGCGCGAGCCCGCCATCTATGGCGTCCAGACGCTGGCCGATGTCGAGCTAGCGGCCGCCAAACAGGCCGAGGCTGCCGGTGCTGCTCTGGTGTCTTTCCAGAGCAACCACGAAGGTGCATTGATCGACCGTATTCATGTTGCCAGAACCGAAGGAATCGACGCCATCATCATTAATCCGGGCGGACTGACACATACCAGCGTGGCACTACGCGATGCGCTGGCAGGCGTTGCGATTCCGTTTATCGAAGTACATATCTCGAATATTCATCAGAGAGAAGCGTTCCGCCATCACTCTTACCTTGCCGGCATTGCCGCGGGCGTGATTTGCGGGCTCGGCATCAGCGGCTATCGCGCTGCTATCGACTACGCGCTCACCTCTTTGTAAATCCATCATTCGCTGGCAATCCAGGCACGACGCCAGCGCCCACTTATTTTTCAAAAAACAACTATTGCAAGGGGTTTCACATGGACTTACGAAAGCTCAAGACACTGATCGACCTGGTGGCCGAATCAGACATCGCTGAACTGGAAGTCACTGAAGGTGAAAGCAAGGTCCGCATCGTCAAGACACCGGCGGCATCCCATGGCCAGATGATGATGATGCAACCACAGCAAGCCATGATGCAATCCGCGCCCGCCGCTGCGACCCCGGCCGTCCCGGTTGCGCCAGTGGTCGACGAGCCGGTTGGCCACGTCGTCAAGTCGCCGATGGTCGGCACCTTCTACCGCTCGTCAGCACCTGGCACGCCGGCCTACGTCGAAGTCGGTGCGCTCGTCAAGGAAGGCGACACGCTGTGCATCATCGAAGCCATGAAACTATTGAATGAAATCGATACCGATGTGGGCGGCGTCGTCACCCACATCCTGGTCGAAAATGGCCAGCCGGTAGAATTCGGTCAACCGCTGTTCGTGGTCGCCTGACATCGATATCAGGCCTTGCCTGTCGGCGCCAATCGGTGCCGCGGTTCGCCCGGCATCTGCGCATTCCCAACTTACTCAAGACCGACACCTGACGGACACCCGACGCCATGTTTGAAAAAATCCTCATTGCCAACCGCGGCGAAATTGCGTTGCGCATCCAGCGCGCCTGCCGCGAAATGAACATCAAGACCGTGGTCGTGCATTCAGAAGCCGACCGCGATGCCAAGTACGTCAAGCTGGCGGACGAGTCCGTCTGTATCGGACCCGCGCCCTCGACGTTGAGCTACCTGAACATGCCCGCCATCATCAGCGCGGCCGAAGTCACCGACGCCGAAGCGATCCACCCGGGCTACGGCTTCCTGTCCGAAAATGCCGACTTCGCCGAACGCGTTGAGCAATCCGGCTTTGTGTTCATTGGCCCGCGTTCCGAATCGATCCGCCTGATGGGCGACAAGGTCTCGGCCAAGCAGGCCATGATCCGCGCCGGCGTGCCCTGCGTGCCGGGCTCCGAAGGGGCATTGCCGGACGATCCGAAGATCATCATCCAGACCGCCCGCAAGGTCGGCTATCCGGTCATCATCAAGGCCGCCGGCGGTGGTGGCGGACGCGGCATGCGCGTGGTGCATACCGAAGCGGCACTACTCAATGCGGTCACCATGACCAAGACCGAAGCCGGGACTGCCTTTGGCAATCCCGAGGTCTACATGGAAAAGTACCTGGAGAATCCGCGCCACGTCGAAATCCAGATTCTGGCCGACGAATTCAAGAATGCGATCTGGCTGGGCGAGCGTGATTGCTCGATGCAGCGCCGCCACCAGAAAGTCATCGAGGAAGCGCCGGCCGTCGGCATCCCGCGCAAGATCATCGAACGCATCGGTGACCGCTGTGCCGACGCCTGCCGCAAGATGGGCTACCGCGGCGCCGGCACCTTCGAATTCCTGTACGAAAACGGCGAGTTTTATTTCATCGAAATGAACACCCGCGTGCAGGTCGAACATCCGGTGACAGAAATGATCACCGGCATCGACATCGTGCAGGAACAGATCCGCATCGCCGCCGGCGAAAAGCTGCGCTACCGCCAGCGTGATGTCGAGCTCAAGGGGCACGCGATCGAGTGCCGCATCAATGCCGAAGACCCGTTCAAGTTCACCCCATCGCCGGGCCGCATCGTGTCCTGGCATGCGCCGGGTGGTCCGGGCATCCGGGTCGATTCGCATGCGTATGCCGGCTATTACGTGCCGCCGCATTACGATTCGATGATCGGCAAAGTCATCGCCTATGGCGCCACGCGTGAGCAGGCCATCAAGCGCATGCAGATCGCCTTGTCAGAAATGGTGGTTGAAGGCATCCTGACCAATATTCCGCTGCACCGCGAGCTGATGGTCGATGCACGCTTCATTGAAGGCGGCACCAACATCCATTATCTGGAACAGAAGCTGGCCAACAAGCCGGATTTGCCGAAGAACTCGAAGCTCGACATCCTCATCAAGTAAAGCGAAACCATGAGCTGGACCGAAATCGTGATTGAAGTGCCCCGCAACCATGCCGAGAGCCTGTCGGATGCGTTGATGGAGGCCGGCGCCCTGTCGGTTTCGGTCGAAGACGCCGATGAAGGCACGGCGGCGGAACAGCCGTTATTTGGCGAACCCGGCATGGAACCGGAACAGGCCGCGTGGGAACGCAGCCGCGTGGTGGCACTGACCGAGACGACGATCGATGCGGAGGCGCTGATTGCCGAAGCCATCGGCATCGCCGGATTGCCGCTGGCACCCGACGCGCTACCGTTCAGTTTGCGCACTGTCGAGGAACAGGATTGGGTGCGTCTGACCCAGTCCCAGTTTGCACCGATCCATATTGGTAAACATATCTGGGTCGTGCCCAGCTGGCACGATGCCCCCGACCCGGACGGCCTGATCCTGGAGCTCGATCCGGGTCTGGCATTCGGCACCGGCAGCCATCCGACCACGCGTCTGTGCATGGAATGGCTGGAAGCGAACGCACCGCAACAGAACACGGTGCTGGACTATGGCTGTGGCTCCGGGATTCTGGCGCTGGTCGCAAAGAAGCTCGGCGCGCGTGACGTCATCGGTGTCGACATCGATCCGCAAGCGATCGAATCGGCCCGTTTCAACAGCGAGCGTAATGATTGCGAGATTGCGTATTTTCTGCCGGATGAATTCCATCGCGACAACGACAAGCAAGTCTTCGACATCGTGGTCGCCAATATCCTGTCCGGCCCGCTGAAAGTGCTGGCACCGATGTTGTGTGCGCGCCTTGCTGCGGACGGTGCACTGGTTCTGTCGGGCGTGCTAGCCACGCAGGCAGAGGAAGTCATCGCCGCTTACGCGCCGTTCCTCGTCCTGTCGGTCTGGGCCGAGCGCGAAGGCTGGGTGGCGCTGTCAGGCAAGCTGGTCTCGACGACCTGACGGCAATGGCGCTCGCGACGCAGTGCCCACACTGTCAGACGACATTTCGCGTCGCGCATGACCAGCTCAAGCTGCGCGCCGGACTGGTCCGCTGCGGCGCCTGCAAACAGATTTTTAATGGCATCGAACATTTGCTGCGGCCCGCAGCCAGCGCCGCGGTAGCACGAGAAACAACGGTCGCTGCACTGGCGCTACCCCTGACGCAGCAAGACACGTCAGGGCAAGCCGCCGGCAATCTGGCAGCTCCGATCATCCAACCGGCCACAGCGACGCCAGCAGCGCCCCCCAGAGCCGCAGATGCGGATGATTTTTACCCGGCGTTCGACGAGATGGACCCCGGTGCTCCCAAGCATCCCGTGGCGTCGTCCAAACCCGGCATGGCGCCACTGGTGGACTCGCCGCCGGTGCCTCTGGACAGTACCGACCCGCTACAGCGCATGACGCTGATGCACTTTTCGTACGACGACGACGCGCCGGACGAGGCACCGATACCACCGGCAGCCGGGCAGGACTTCGTGATTCCGCTGAAAGCGCCCTCCAAACCAGCACCCGAAGACACGGCACCGGACGAAATCGACCAGGCCCTCGACAAGTTGCAACGCCAGCCCTGGCGCTCCACCCGTGCCAACGCAGATGCCAGCGACAACGATGCAACCGGTTACGACACGGTCGCGGACGAACCCAGCTTTGTCACGCATGGCCGCCAGCGCAAGCATCTGGGGCGCAACCTGCGTGCTTGGTTGATCGCGTGCTGCGTACTGCTGGCGCTCAGCGCGCTGGTGCAGACGCTGTTTGTATTTCGCAACCAGATCGCGGCACGGCTGCTTGCCACCAAACCCGTGCTGGTGCGGCTGTGCTCGGTCTCGGGCTGCAGCATCGACCTGCTCGCGCAGGCCAGTGCGGTGTCGATCGAATCGAATGAACTGGTTGCAATCGATCCGGCCAAAAATCGCTACGCGCTCACTGTCCTGCTGCTCAATAACAGCGACTTGCCGCAACGCTGGCCATCGATCGAGCTGACGCTGCTGGATGCCAGCGACCGCCCGGTGCTGCGTCGCGTATTCAGCGCCGGCGAGTATCTGCAACCGGCACCCGATATCAGCAGCGGCTTTGGCCCGAAGTCCGAACGCACTGCCAAGGTCGCCTTTGAGCTGCAGCAAGAAAAGGTCTCGAATTACCGCGTCTATTTGTTCTACCCCTGATTGCGCGAGTGCGCGCCCTCTCAACTTTTTTCCGGATCTTTCATGACATCTCTGATTTGCGGCTCGGTAGCGTATGACACCATCATGTCATTCGAAGGACGATTTGCCGAAGCATTGCTGGCGGACCAGCTGCACAAGATCAACGTGGCGTTTCTGGTACCGGCCATGCGCCGGGAGTTCGGCGGCTGCGCCGGCAATATCGCCTACAACCTGAAACTGCTGGGCGGCGATCCGCTCATCATGGCGACCATCGGCCAGGATGGCGGACCGTATCTGGAGCGCCTTGCACGGCAAGGCATTTCGGCGCGCTGCATCCGCGGCATCGACGATGCGTACACCGCCCAGGCGTTCATCACCACCGATGGCGACAGCAACCAGATCACCGCATTCCATCCGGGTGCCATGACCCTGTCGCACATGAACCGGGTCGCTGACGCCGGCGCAGTCGAGATCGCCATCGTCGCCCCGGACGGCCGCGACGGCATGCTGCAGCACGCCAACGATTGCGTGGCACTAGAGATACCGTTCATTTTCGATCCTGGCCAGGGTTTGCCGATGTTCAATGGCGCCGAACTGCGCGCCTTCATCGACCTGGCCAGCTATGTCGCGGTTAATGATTACGAGGCAGCACTGTTGACCGAACGCACTGGACTGACCTTTGCCCAGATTGCCGACCGGGTGGGCGCGCTGATCGTGACACGCGGTGAGAACGGTGCAGAAATTCATACAGGTGGCGAGTGCCTGATCATCCCGCCCGTACCGGTGGACGACATCATCGATCCGACCGGCTGCGGCGACGCCTTCCGCGCCGGCATGCTGTATGGCCTCACGCATGATCTCGACTGGCCGACCATCGGCCGGTTGTCTAGCCTGATGGGATCGATCAAGATTGCGCATCAGGGGGGACAAAACCATGCGCCGTCACGCAGCGAGATCGAGGAACGCTTCATGGCGGCGTTCGGGTATCGGTTTTAGGGCGATTTCTAGGGGACGCTGCATGCCAGCGGTTGCGGCTTCCGGGCCGCCTCGGGCTTGTTCATGACGCAGCCCACAACGTCCCGTTTCGTAGGTTGGGCGGCGAAACCCAACATGCGTCAAATTACGGTACGGCGATAGGTAGATGCAACGGATTACGCTTGGTCACGACGCGACACAAACCGCGTAAATACCAACGACCGCATAGGGAGATTGACGCATGTTGGACTTTGCAGCCCAACCTACGAGCTGAAAGTCGCAACATGCGGTTAGCTTTCTTTGCGGTTAGCTTTCTTTGCGGTTTGCGGTTTGCGGTTTGCGGTTTGCGGTTTGCGGCCTGCGGTAGCTAAAACGGGTTGCGCTCCGTTGATGCAAGCCGGGTGCGGCCCGGCAGCCGGTCACTTCTTTTTGCTTCGCCAAAAAGCAGTAACCAAGAAAAAGGCGACCGCTAGACCGCTGCCCTGCGGGTTCCCAAAAACCGGGTACGGCAAGAGGGAGGCCCGCAAACTCGCTGCGCTCAGACAGTGCGGGCCTCTTATCCTCTTGCCGTACCCGGTTTTTGGCAGCGATCTTTTTATGCGGAATTCAAGGTCAAAACCAAGCCAAGCCTTGGTAATTGATTGATGGTCAGGCTCGCTTTGCGCGAGAAAACTTCCTCGTCGTGATCGACATCGACTTCCAAACCAACGTCGAAACCAACTTCAAAATCAACGTCAAAACCAACGTCAAAACCAACGTCAAAACCAACATCAAAATCAACGTCAAAACCAAAACCTACAAGGCTTTTACAAGCCATCTTTCTCGCGCAAAGCGAGCCCGACCATCAATCAATCATCAAGGCTGGGCTTGGTCTTGACGTTGAATTCCGCATAAAAGGCCGCTGCCAAATACCGTGTCCGGGCAGGGGATAAGAGGGCCGCACTGTCTGAGCGTAGCGAGTTTGCGGCCCTCCCCCTGACCGGGCACGGTATTTGGGAACCCGCAGGGCAGCGGTCTAGCGGTCGCCTTTTTCTTGGTTACTTCATTTTGGCGAAGCAAAAAGAAGTGACCGGCTGCCGGGCCGCACCCGGCTTGATCGCGACGGAGCGCAACCCGTTTTAGCTACCGACGACCGCGCGCAGTGGCGACCCGCAAAGCAACCTGACGCATGTTGGGCTTCGCAGCCCAACCTACGACCCAAAGCCGCAACGCCGCCGCGCAAAGAACCGGCTGCCGGGCCGCACCCGGCTTGCATCAACGGAGCAACAACCGTTTTATCTACCGCAGACCGCGCGTCGTGGCGACCCGCAACGCAACCTGATGCCGGGCCGCCGTCACCCTAACGGTAACGGCAGCAGCAACCGCACCACCCCATCGACAGTCAGCGCCGCGCTGCTCACCATCAGCAGCTTGCGCTTGCTGGTCAAGCCATGCGTGACTTTCACGGCGCTACGCGGCACATCCAGTTGCCCGGCAATGAAGCGCACCAGCGCCTCATTGGCCTTGCCCTCGATCGGTTGCGCGTGCAACCTGATTTTCAGCATCGCCTCGGCCTCGCCGACCACTTCGGTTTTTTTGGCATTCGCCGCGACCTGCACCGCCAGCCTGACACCATCGGCGTGCAGGCTGCACCAGCCAGCTGGTCGTTGCGTCATCAGGCCAGCGCGCCACCCAGAGAGCGCAACAATTGCATCGCAATCTGCAGCGCCAGCAGTGCCACCAGCGGACTCAGGTCGATGTTACCAATCATCGGTACGATGCGACGCAATGGGCGCAGTAGCGGGTCCGACAGGGATGCAATAAACGGCGCCAGCGGTGCCTGCGGATTGACCCAGCTGAACACCGCGCTGATCAGGATCATCCCCATGAAGCCATACAGTATCCACTGGCCGATATGCATCAGCGCCAACAGCAGGATCAGTTCCGGCGCGAAGCCTGCTACCAGCGCCACGTCGATGGCACTCGCCAGCAACGCCACCAGGATTGCACCAACCAGACTCGACCAGTCATAGCCGCCCAGTCCGGGAAGCACCCGCCGCAACGGCAATACCAGCCAGTCGGTCAATTGAAAAATGAATTGCGCCACCGAATTGGGTGGCCTCACGCGGATTGCCTGCATCCAGAAACGCAGCAATAACATCCCTGCCAGCATGCCAGTTATGGCGTCGATGATCAGCGTGAAAATACTAGTGAGCACGAAGCGTTCTCCCAAAAAAAAGCCGTTACCTGGCAACCGCCGGGCAACGGACATTGTGCCTGAACTCCGTCAGGCGAAAATTACGACGGCCGTGGACCGGTTGGAAACGGCCATGCAGATGCCGGATTCAGAACGGTCTTGACAGCCGGAGCGGCCGCTGCGGGAGCCGCTGGTTTTTTAGGCGCAGCAGCTTTCTTTGGTGCTGCAGCAACCGGCGCGACGACGGCTTTTTTAGGCGCAGCGGCTGGCTTGGCGGCTACCTTGGCGACTGGCTTGGCAGCGGCTTTGGCAACTGGCTTCGCAGCTGGTTTCGCAGCGGCCTTGACAGCGGGTTTGGCGGCGACTTTTGCTGCCGGTTTGGCTGCTGCTTTAACCACTGGCTTGGCGGCAACCTTGGCAGCGGGCTTTGCAGCGGCCTTGGCAACTGGCTTCGCAGCAGCTTTGGCGGCTGGCTTGGCAACAGCTTTGGCAGCTGGTTTTGCGACCGCCTTTGCAGCTGGTTTGGCAACGGCTTTGGCAACCGGTTTCGCGGCTGCTTTTGCTGCTGGCTTGGCTGCTTTGGCGACTGCCTTGACAGCCACTTTCGCGGCTGGCTTGGCGGCTGCTTTCTTGGCGACCGGCTTTGCAGCGACTGCCTTTTTAGCGACTGGCTTGGCAGCTGCTTTTTTCGCTGCAGGCTTGGCGACAGCGACAACTGCTTTTTTCGCCACTGCTGTTGCTGCTGCTTTTTTCGCGACCGGCTTCTTCACTTCGGCGACTTTTTTGGCGGCTGGTTTTGCAGCTGCTTTTTTGACGTCCGCTTTTTTCTCGGCCACGACTTTCTTGGCGACCGGTTTAGCGGCTGCTTTTTTGGCCTCGACTTTTGGCGCCGCTACGGCTTTCTTGGCCGGCGCAGCTTTCTTTGCAGCAGGCTTCGCTGCGGCTTTTTTTGTTGCTGTTGCCATTTTGTTTCTCCTTCACGTGATGGAAAAATACACTCTTAGACTGAAACCCGACCGCACCATCGCAATGGCCCGGTCGGATTATTCATCGGCGCAAGCAGTGTCTGTTTGCGCTAGTGAATCTGGCACCAGCTGAACTGCTGCATCTCCTCACTGATGCAGCACTTCAGCCATTTGACTGGAGCGCCCGGTTGCCCTCTCGCTACCTGAAGATCCTGCCACCCGGAAGTGGCAGCAGAACGATCTTTACAGCCAAAAAAAACGCCGGCGATTACGCCAGCGTCGGAATAGTAGTTACTGCATGTTCACGGTATTTCAGGAAACAGGTCGTCGTGACCGGACTGGCCAGGCTAGGCATCAGCATTACTGAGTATCTCGGTCGACGTTGACTGTCCATTGAATTTGGGTGTCGCCTTTCTTTCTTGCGGAGGCACAATCCTGACATGTTGCTCACTCTCTTGTGCCTGCTTGAGCCTGCGTTGAAGAGCTCAATTCCGCAGCGGTTTCATCACTCACTCCCAGTTAAGGGCACCACCTGTTTGATACTCGATGACCCGCGTTTCGAAAAAGTTGCGTTCCTTTTTCAGGTCGATCATTTCGCTCATCCAGGGAAACGGATTTTCTTCATTATCGAACAGCGCTTCGAGCCCGATTTGCTGCGCCCGACGGTTGGCAATAAATCGCAAATACCCTTTGAACATCGGCGCGTTCAACCCTAGCACACCACGCGGCATTGTATCCTCTGCGTAACGATATTCCAACTCAACTGCAGTGAAAAACAACGCTTTGATTTCGTCACGGAATTCCGGTGTCCAGAGGTGCGGATTTTCCATCTTGATCGTGTTCACCAGATCGATTCCGAAGTTACAGTGCATCGATTCGTCACGCAAAATATATTGATACTGTTCGGCCGCGCCGACCATTTTATTTTGCCGCCCGAGCGCCAGGATCTGGGCAAAACCCACGTAGAAAAACAGTCCTTCCATCAGGCAGGAAAACACGATCAGCGACTTCAGCAATTTCTGGTCATTGATTGTCGTGCCGGTCGTGAACAGCGGGTCGGTCAGTGCATCGATGAACGGGATCAGGAACTCGTCCTTGTCGCGGATCGATTTGACTTCATGATAGGCATTGAAAATTTCTGCCTCGTCCAGACCCAGCGACTCGGTGATGTACTGGTAGGCGTGCGTGTGGATGGCTTCTTCAAACGCCTGGCGCAACAGGTATTGACGGCATTCCGGCGCGGTGATGTGGCGATACGTGCCGAGCACGATATTGTTGGCCGCCAGCGAATCGGCGGTGACAAAAAAACCCAGGTTGCGCTTGACCAGGCGGCGCTCGTCATCGGTCAGGCCGTTCGGGCTTTTCCAGAGTTCGATATCGCGCTGCATGTTGATCTCTTGCGGCATCCAGTGATTGGCGCAACCGGCCAGATATTTGTCCCATGCCCATTTGTACTTGAAGGGCACCAGCTGGTTGACGTCGGTATTGCCGTTGATGATGCGCTTGTCGGCGGCATTCATGCGACGGGCCTTGTCCACCTGCGGTGCAGGCTGCGCGACCAGCGCCGGGTCCGGCGCGACATCGGCGGCGACCGGGTGCAGCGCGGTCACCGATGCAGCCGGAGCGGCCGGAGCGATCGCATCAAAAGCCGGTTTGGCGGCAGGGGCTACTGCAGGAGCGACTTCATCATCCCAACTCAACATAATCATTTTCCTTTTTCAGATTCAGTTCACTGAACATTGATTGCACGCGCGCCGCCCATTGCATCTTCGCGATGATGCGGCAATGGTTATCCAACTTATTGACACGCCTCACACTCTTCGAAACCGTCATCGCCGGGGCGCAGCATGCAGGCCGGTCCGGCCAGTTCATCCGTTGCTGCACCGGCTGTGGTGTAGGCGCTGAGTGCCACACCACTACTGACACCATCAGCCGACACGGCGTTCAATGAACCGGTTTTCGAGGTCGATTTTTCGGTATGCGTGGCGCCTATCGTGCGCAGGTAATACGTGGTTTTCAGACCGCGCAACCAGGCCAGCTTGTAGGTTTCGTCGAGCTTCTTGCCGGACGCACCCGCCATGTAGATATTGAGCGACTGCGCCTGGTCGATCCACTTCTGCCGGCGTGACGCGGCTTCCACCAGCCACGACGGTTCGATTTCAAATGCCGTCGCATAGATCGCACGCAGCTCTTGTGGCACGCGATCGATCCGGGCCAGGCTACCGTCGAAATACTTCAGGTCCGAGATCATGACTTCGTCCCACAGGTCACGCGCTTTCAGGTCGCGTACCAGGTACTCGTTAATCTCGGTGAATTCACCGGACAGGTTCGATTTCACGTACAGGTTCTGGTAGGTCGGTTCGATGCACGCTGCCACGCCGATGATGTTGGAAATCGTCGCCGTCGGCGCAATCGCCACGCAGTTCGAATTGCGCATGCCGAACTTGCGGATGCGCGCGCGCAGCGGTGCCCAGTCCATCGATTCGGACTGGTCGGTTTCCAGATAGCCACCGCGTTCCTCCATCAGGAGTTTCAGCGAATCCTGCGGCAGGATTCCGCGATCCCACAACGAGCCTTTGTACGAGCTGTAGTGGCCGCGCTCTTCGGCCAGTTCGGTCGAGGCGGTGTACGCGTAATAGCAGACCGCTTCCATCGAGGTATCGGCGAACGCGATGGCTGCGGTCGAGGCATACGGGATGCGCATCATGTGCAGACAATCCTGGAACCCCATGATGCCCAGACCGACCGGACGATGGCGCATGTTGGCATCGCGCGCTTTCTGGACTGCGTAGTAATTGATGTCGATCACGTTGTCCAGCATGCGCATCGCGATGCGGATCGTCTTTTGCAATTTGAAGTGATCGAGTTTGCCGTCTTTCATGTGCGCCGGCAGGTTGACCGAGCCAAGGTTGCAGACCGCGATTTCGGACGCGTTGGTGTTCAACGTGATTTCGGTACACAGGTTCGAGCTGTGCACCACGCCGACGTGCTGCTGCGGCGAACGGATGTTGCACGGGTCCTTGAACGTAATCCACGGATGGCCGGTTTCAAACAGCATCGACAGCATCTTGCGCCACAGATCGAGCGCTTCGACTTTCTTGAACAGGCGCATCTCACCGCTGGCTGCGCGGGCTTCGTAACCGGTATAGGCAGCCTCGAAAGCACGGCCAACTTTGTCATGCAGATCGGGCACGTCACTCGGCGAAAACAAGGTCCAGGAACCCTTTTCCATCACGCGCTTCATGAACAGATCGGGAATCCAGTTGGCCGTATTCATGTCATGGGTGCGGCGGCGGTCATCGCCGGTGTTCTTGCGCAGGTCGAGGAATTCCTCGATGTCCATGTGCCAGGTTTCGAGGTAAGCGCAGACCGCGCCTTTGCGCTTGCCGCCCTGGTTCACCGCGACGGCCGTGTCGTTGACCACTTTCAGAAATGGCACCACGCCCTGCGACTTGCCGTTGGTTCCCTTGATGTGGGCACCGAGCGCGCGCACCGGGGTCCAGTCATTGCCCAGACCGCCGGCGTACTTGGCCAGCAGTGCGTTTTCCTTGATCGCGTCGTAGATGCCTTCGAGGTCGTCCGACACCGTGGTCAGGTAGCACGATGACAGTTGCGAACGCAGCGTGCCCGAGTTGAACAGGGTCGGTGTCGAGCTCATGAAATCGAAACTCGACAACAGGTTGTAGAACTCGATGGCCCGCTCTTCGCGGTTGGCTTCTTCCAGTGCCAGACCCATCGCCACGCGCATGTAGAACGCCTGTGGCATTTCGATGCGGGTCTCGCGGATGTGCAGGAAGTAGCGGTCATACAGCGTCTGCAAACCGATGTAACCGAACTGCAGGTCGCGGTCCGTGACCAGCGCACTGGCAAGCCGGGTCAGGTCGAATTCAGCCAGCTTGGGATCGAGCAGTTCGGCGGCGATGCCCTTGTGGATAAATTGCGGAAAGTATTCCAGATAATGCGTCTGCGCATCAGCCTGAGCGACTTCCTTGCCAAAGACTTCCTTGCGGATCGTGTGCATCAGGATGCGGGCGGTCACGGTGGTGTAAGCCGGGTCTTTTTCCATCAGGGCGCGGGCGGCCAGGATGGCGGACTTGTGCAGTTCTTCGACCGGGACACCGTCATACAGATTCTTGACGGTCTCGGCCAGAATCGCCTCGGCGTCGACATGCTTTTCCAGGCCGAGGCACGCTGCATTGATCAGATTGCGTACTTCCTGCATGTCGAGCAAGCGGCGCTGACCGTCTTCGGTCACGTGCAATTGCACCGACGCGGCAGCCGGACGACCGGCTTGCAGCAGTGCGCGCTCTTCCATCCGCTTGGCGCGATACAGCACGTAAGCGCGCGCGACGTCATGTTCGCCCGAACGCATCAGCGCCAGTTCAACCTGATCCTGAATATCTTCGATGTGGAAAGTGCCGCCGGCCGGTTGGCGTCGCACCAGCGCAGCGACAACGTTCGCGGTCAGTTGCTCGACCAGTTCACGTACGCGTGCTGACGCGGCGCCCTGTCCGCCGTTGACTGCCAGGAACGCCTTGGTCACTGCAATCGCGATTTTCGATGGCTCGAAACCGACCACGGCGCCATTGCGGCGCAGGATGCGGTACTCGCCCAGCGCGGTCGACTGACCGGGTGCCGTCGGCGCATTGGCGGCCTGACCGCTGCTGGCAGTAAATTCGAAATTGGCTTTGGTGGAGCTATTTGCAGAAGATTGCATACGGTACCTTTTAGAGTGAATCCCGGCGACTGGCTGACGCTCGCCGGGAGCTGGCAGGCCGTGTCGACGACGACGACCTGCGGAGTTTTCTGGTCACTGCACGGCGCAACGCCCGCAGCGGATTTTCTTTTTGATGAGGCCGGTCCGCAGCCTCTGACATCAACGACGCGATCACGCGGACACGCAAACAGCACCAACGAGAAAACCACGTTTTAAACTACATCTAGTATTCTTTTCGCGGTTTTGACTAATTCTAGTGCGTGCGTACTCATGCCGCAATCCCTAAATTTGAATTCGACGCAGATTTTCCGGTTGCTTTTCCGCTGGGTTATTGACTAATCGTGATCAGTCGAGGACAAACCGGGGCAGCCGATCCGTGCCCGATTGCGGTGCGCAGGCTGGCAAGCCTGATGCCCATTGGGCTCGATAGCGGGCCCAGTCGAAGCAGGGGCCGGGGTCGGTCTTTCTGCCGGGTGCAATGTGTTGATGGCCAGTCACTGCCTGCAGGCAATGAGCCTGTTGCAGCGCGTGGCTAACATCGCACAAGCTCGCATATTGGACATCCGTGAACGGCTCCGTATCGGACCCTTCGAGTTCGATCCCAATCGAAAAATCGTTGCAGCGCTGGCGTGCGCCGAATTGCGACACGCCTGCGTGCCATGCGCGTTGCAGGGTTGACACAAACTGGACTAACTGACCGTCGCGCCGAATCAGAAAATGGCTCGACACCCGCAGCGTCGCCAGTTGCGGGAAATACGGGTCTGCCGAGACGTCGAGCGTATTGGTGAACAGGTCAGCAATGTAGGGACCACCGAATTGCCCCGGTGGCAAACTGATGTTGTGGATGACCAGCAGGTCGATCGCAGTACCACCGGCGCGCTCATCGCAATTTGGCGAGCGCACCTGGAGTGCCGATGGGCACCAGCCCTGCCGATCGATCCGGCATGGCAGCGCCGCCTCACTCTGGCTCATGGATCTCCAGTCGTTGCATCCGGTAGCGCAGCTGGCGAAAACTGATGCCCAGCAGTTCTGCTGCCTGGGTCCGGTTGAAGCGGGTTTTGGCGAGTGCGCGCCGGATGATCTGCCGCTCGACGTCATCGAGGTGGTCCGGCAAGGATGCCGGCAAGGACTCGTCCGCCGCGGGCGTGCTGACGGACTCCGGCGATGGTGCCAGCGCAACCGTCCCGGCCAGCATCACGGTTGGCACCATCGGCGAAAGTCCGCCCCGCATCGCCAGATCCGGCACTTCGATGACGCCATCGCTGGCAAATGCCATGGCGCGCTCCAGAATATTTTCCAGCTCGCGTACGTTGCCCGGAAACGTGTAGCGGCACAGCGCATCGAGTGCGGCCGGCGCCAGCACCGCGCTGTTTCCTGGCGTCGCCAGGCGCGCCAGAATCACGCCGGACAGCAAGCCGATATCGTCCAGCCGCTCGCGCAGCGGCGGCAAGCGCAATTCGATCACATTGAGGCGGTAATACAAATCCTGACGAAACCTGCCCTTGTCGACGCACTCGGCCAGATTCTGGTGGGTGGCACTGATCAGCCGGACATCGACCGGCTCTTCCACCGTCGCGCCGACCTTGCGCACACGTCGCTCCTGTATCGCCCGCAGCAACTTGACCTGCATGGCCAAGGGCAGATCGGCGACTTCGTCGAGCATCAGCGTACCGCCACTGGCCGCCTGGAAAAATCCGTCACGGTCTTCCGCGGCACCGGTAAATGCCCCTTTGCGGTAACCAAAGAATTCTGCCTCCATCAACGCCTCGGGTATCGCACCGCAGTTGACGGCAACGAAGGGCTTGTCGGCGCGGGCGCTCTGGCTATGGATGTCGCGTGCGGCCAGTTCCTTGCCGCTGCCGGACTCACCGGTCACCGCGACGGGCGCCATGCTGCGTGCCAGCCGCGCAATCTGCATGCGCACATCCTGCATGGCCGCCGATGCGCCCACCAGCCGCACTGGCGTTGTCGTAACAGCGCTGTTGCGTGGCAGGACATTGCTCTTGTCGATCCCCAGCGCCGAATGCACAACCTGACGCAACTGCTCCACACGGACCGGCTTGGACAGGTAATCGAAAGCGCCTGCCTTGAGTGCAGTGACTGCATTATCAGCGCTGCCGAACGCCGTGATGACTGCCACCGGAATAGCGCGTACGCCGGCCACGATTTCATGGACCAGTTCGATGCCGAAGCCGTCCGGCAAACGCATGTCGGTCAGCACCAGCGCATACTCGTGCGCCGCCAGCAGCCCGCGCGCCTGCGTCAGGCTATCGGCGCTATCGACATCGAGCCCCATTTTCAGCAGCGTGATTTCCAGCAGCTCGCGCAGGTCGGCTTCATCATCGACGACCAGGATTCGGGGTGAACTCATCAGGACTGACTCCGGCTAAAGAAGTTGTGCAGTGGCGAACACGATCACGAAGCGACCACTCGACTCGGTCACATGGTTCGCGTCGCCCGCCGCGTCGGCATCGATACGGCACTCGTAATCCAGCATGGCCTGGTTGTTCAGACACAGCTCGCGTGCCAGGTACAAGCCCAGCCCGGTGCCCTTGCTGGAGGTCGTGTAAAACGGCTCGAACAAATGTGCGCGCACCGCCGGCGTGATCGGTACGCCATCATCCCGGACATGCAGCTCGATACGGTTTGGTGCCGACGCGATCACCTCGACGCGAATACTGCCGGCGCCACCACTGGCATAGCGCACGGCGTTCGACAGCAGGTTCATGAGCACTTCGCGCAAATGCAGCGGATCGAAGTGCACCCGATGGCTACCTGCGCCCGAGAACTCGATGAGCAGTTCGGACAGTGCATTCATCGTGATGAACTCCGGCAGAATGTCGGCACAAAACAGCTCCAGCTGCAGCGGCTCGCCGAGCGGCTGCGCCTTGCGCGAGAGCTTCAGGATATCTTCGATCATGCGGTTCAGGCGGCCTACATTGTCATCGACGATACGCAGCAAGCGGGTCTGGGTCGGACTCGGGGATTCTTCTTCCAGCAACGACGAGGCATACGCAATCGCCGACAACGGATTGCGTACTTCGTGGGCAATGCTGGCGGTCAGGCGTCCCATCGATGCCAGCTTCAGCTCTTGCGCCCGGTTCTCGATCTCGCTGACATCCTGCAGAAAGATCACGGTGCGATCCTGCTGCAGGCCAGCTGCCTCGACATTGGCAAAACGCAGCTTCAGGTGGGCACCCAGGTCACGCCGGCCACCGCCGGCCGAGGGTGTCTCGTCACCGGGTTTGAGCATGACGTAACCGGCGTCGGCGTCGTCACCGCGCGCTCGTGCGACAGGACGCGCAGCCCATGCCAGGAATGCCTCGGCAATGGGCACCAGCGCCGTAGTCCCGCTCAGGCGATAGCCGGGTCCGTCAGCGCCCAAGGTCAGTCCCAGCATCAGTTCGGCAGCCGGGTTGCCGGTGACGATGGTGGTATCGCTATCGACCACCAGGATGCCGTCGCCCATGTCGGCAATAACCAGCCGATTGATCGCCTCCTGCAGTTGCAGCGCATTGCCGCGCTGCTCGGCCAGCGCTTCCTGCTTGAGTAACTTCGAGGCCAACCGGTTCAACAGCACGACTGCGGCAAAAAATGCCATGCCGTACAGCCCGGCCGCCGAAATCGAGACATCGGCCGCCAGACGCAACGACTGCCAGACACTGTCGAGCAACAGCAACAGCGACACCAGCGAGGTAAAAAACAGCGCCAGTACCAACGGCGCGAGGATGGCGCCGCCGGCCAGCGGGAACAGGAGCAGGATGGCCAGACCGCCACGGGCGCCGCCAGACAAGACGAATAGTGTCGACAGAATCAGCAGATCGACGGCGATCTGCGTCGACAACTGCAACAGGAAGCGCTCGCGCGACATCGCCGTCAACACCAGAAAAGAAAGTGCGGCCAGCAGGTAGACACTGCACAGCTGCAGATAGTGAATCGAGCTCTCCGACCCTGCCGCTTGAATCTGGTTGAGGCTGACATAGATTAGCAGCAGGACCGCCACCACGATGCGCGTGACGTTGAACGCCTGCAGCGTACGCCAGAGCGCGTTGCGCGATTCGGTCTGCGCCAGCATGCCGCCAGACTCGGCTGCGATGCGGTGATTGCGCAAACCAAACATCAGGAAGAAGCGTTCCGGGTGCGATGCTCCTCACTGCAAAAAACCCGACCACCCGGGCCGGGCAATGCCTCCGACACGGGGATATGGATGCCGCATTCTTCGCAGCGCACCATGGTCTCCCCGTCAAGCTCGGCCGGGCGTTCCTGACGCGCACCCCGCGCTTGCGCGTCGACGGCGTTGCGGATTTTTTTGCGCACGACGTAAATCACCAACACCAGTAGCACCAGCCACGGCAGTAATCTCATGCCAGCCCCCGATGCAACACCACTTCCAGCACAAAGCGGCTGCCGACATAAGCCAGCAACAAGGTAACGAATCCGGTCAGCGTAAAGGTCAGCGCAGTCTTGCCGCGCCAGCCGCGCCAGTGACGTCCGGCCAGCAGAACACCGAACAGCAACCACGACAGCAACGTGAAGATGGTCTTGTGATCCCAGGTCAGTGCCTTACCGAACAGCTGCTCGGAAAACACCAGCCCCGAGACCACCGTCAGCGTCAGCAGCGTGAAGCCCAGACCAATCATGCGAAACAGAATTTTTTCCATGGTCAGCAATGCCGGCAAGCGCGCAATGGCGATCGAGAACCAGCCACCCTTGCGTTCATTGATCATGCCGCGCAATGCGTGCAGATGGGATTCCTGCAATGCCATCAGGACCGCGTGGAAGGCAGCAATGGTCAGCGTGCTGTAGGCCAGCATGGCTACCGCGACATGCCACGGAAACAGCACGGTCTTGCCTTCCAGTGTGATCGCACTACCCGGAAAAGCAATCGGCAACAGCACCGCACAGGCCGCCACCGGCAGGACCAGCACACGCAGGCTATCGAGCGCCCGGTTGCGGTTGTCCAGCCAGTAAAATCCGACCGAAATCCAGAGCGCCGCCGACAGCATCACGGCAAAACCGAGCCGCAGCGAATCGGGCGCGACGACGTCGCCCCATAACGCCAGTCCGTGCAATGTCCAGCCAAGCGCGGTACCAATTGAGATCGCCAGATGCTGGCGCGAGGGCAAGAATGCGCAGATGGCGTAGAGCGCGGCTGCGGCAATGAAGAAGGAAGTTTGCATCGGGCGAGTTTACACCAACACGGCCCCGATCAACGCCATCAGTGGGCCTCATTGCGCCTCAGTCAGACGCCCGGCTGACTGCGATCCGGTATTTTTTCAATTTGTCGTAGAGGGTTTTTTTGGGCAAGCCGAGCCGCTCGGCCGCCAGCGCCACGCTGGCGTCACTGGCCTGCATCGCCGCCGTAATCAGGGTGCATTCGTAGACATCGAGCAGCGCCGGCAAATTACTTTCTGGCGCTGCCGCTGTTGCCGCTGCTGCCTCTGCCGGCGCGTCGTCGACAATCCCGAGCACCAGTCGCTCGGCAAAATTACGCAGTTCGCGCACATTGCCGGGCCAGTCGCGCGACTGCCATTGCGCCATCTGAGCGGCCGTCCAGGCGGGTCGCGCGCGCTGGAATCGCACTGCGGCAGACTGGACGAAATGCGCCAGCAGCAGCGCAATATCGTCGCGCCGCTGCGACAACCGGGGCAAGCCGATACTGACCACGCCAAGTCGGTAATACAGGTCTTCTCGAAAACTACCAGCAGCACTCAGCTGCAGCAAATCCACCTTGGTGGCAGCGATCACGCGGCAATCAAACGGCACTGCCTCGTTACCGCCGAGTCGTTCCAGCGTGCGCTCCTGCAGTACCCGCAACAGCTTGACTTGCAGGTTCAGCGGCATGCTTTCGATTTCATCCAGGAACAGCGTGCCGCCGTGCGCGTATTCGAGCTTGCCGATACGCCGTTTGAGCGCGCTGGTAAATGCGCCGGCTTCATGACCGAATATCTCGGATTCGAACACCGATTCCGGCAACGCGCCGCAATTGATCGCGACAAAATGGCCTTTGCGCCCGCTGGCGGCATGCAGGTGGCGTGCGACGACTTCCTTGCCGCTGCCGGTCTGGCCGTTGATCAGCACATCGACCGGCGCTGGTCCGAGCGAGGCGATCAGCGCACGCACCCGCTCGATTGCCGGCGATTGTCCGAGCAAGGGCGGCAAATCAGGATGCTGCGACCATGCCGCCAGCAAGCGCCGGTTGGCCAGAATCAGGCTGCGCTTTTCCTGCGCGCGCCGCACGGTGGCCAGCAGGCGCTCGGCGGCAAACGGCTTTTCAATGAAATCGTAGGCACCGGCGCGCATTGCCTCGACCGCCATCTCGACATCACCATGTCCGGTCACCACCACTACCGGCAAATCCGGGTCAAGCGCCGTCACTTGCGCCAGCAACTGCAAACCGGAGCGACCGGGCAAGCGCACGTCGGTCACCAGTACACCGGGATAGTCGATGTTCAGATAGGCCACTGCCGGTTCGGCGCTGGCGCATGCCTGCACCGTGAAGCCGCCCAGCTCCAGCGTCTGGCCGGTAGCGAGACGCAGCGCGGGTTCGTCCTCAACCAGCACCACCTGAGACACGCGCAGGGATTGGTTCATGTCATCTCTCGTTGGATTCTTTGGCCAGTGGCAAACGCAACTGGAATTCGGCACCGCCATCGGCATGGTTACTGGCCGACAATTGGCCGCGCATCGCCTGCACGATCGACGACGAAATCGCCAGTCCCAGCCCGAGTCCCTTGCCACTCGGCTTGGTCGTGAAAAACGGTTCGAACAATTGCGCCGCCACTTCCCCGGCGATGCCCGGACCCGAATCGCGTATGCGCACCAGTGCCTGGTCACCGTCGCGTTCAAGGCGCAGCCAGATCTGCCGTTGCGGCGTGTCTTCAACGGCATCGAGCGCGTTGCGCAGCAAATTAATCAGCACCTGCTCGGTCCGCACCGCGTCGCCGGTAATCTGCAACGCCGCATCGAGGTCGATCTGCAGGCTCACGCCATGGCGATCGAAGTCAGCCTGCAGCAATAGTGCCGATGCATGGATCGATCGTGTCAGGTCGACCACGGCGACCTTGCCCTGGCTCTTGCGGGCAAAGCCCTTGAGCTGGCCGATGATGATCCCCATGCGCGCGCTGGCATCGCTGATATGCAACAGGTTGGCGCTGGCCTGGTCGGCCTGGCCGCGCGCGAGGTAGGTCACGGCATTCTCGGCGAATGCCCGGATGGCTGCCAGCGGCTGGTTCAGTTCGTGCGTCACGCCCGCTGCCATCTGGCCCAGCATCGCCAGTTTGCCGGCCTGCACCAGCTCGTTCTGCGTCGAGCGCAACAGCTGTTCGGCATGTTCGAGGCGGGCATATTTGTCACCCAGATCCTGGTTCGCCTGTGTCAGCTCGCCGGTACGCAGGGTGATCTGGCGGTCGAGGTCGTCGGCTGCCTGCTGCAGCGCAGTGCGTGCTGCCTGCCGCTCTTCCAGACGACGGCGACGCTGGTGCCGCGCCCAGACCAGCAGCATCCCGCTCAGCAGCACCAGCGCAACCGCGCCGGACCAGAGCAGCGCAATCCGGGCAATCCGGGCCTGCGCCGGGAACAGCAGAATTTGCCAGCCGAGTCGACCGACCGCGCGCGCCACCGGCTGATCGTAGCCCCTGCGCGCTGCCGTCGGCAGACTGGCGATGGGCTCGACAATTTTGCCGACATATTGCAAGGTCGCCGCCATCCTGGCCCGTGTGGCAGAATCGACCGGCGCCAGACTGCGATATTGCCAGGCCGGGCGATTGCCGAGAAACACCACCCCATGTTGATCGACCAGCACGATCGGCTCGTCGCTGGTCGACCAGGTACGCTCGAATTCATTCAGGCTGATCTTGACGGCCAGCACACCCAGCGGTGTGCCGCCCTCCCGCTGCCCCGGCGCAAACACCGGTTGCGCAATGAAGTACCCGGGCTCGGCCGTGGTACTGCCGATGCCATAAAAGCGCCCTGCACTGCCATTGAGCGCATCACGGAAATACGGTCGAAAGCCGAAGTTGCGGCCGATGTAGTTTTGCGGTTCGTCCCAGTTGCTGGCGGCGATGGTCAGGCCCTGCCGGTCCATCAGGTAGATTGCCGCCACGCGGGCTTGTTGCTGGACGGTTTTGAGCGTCCGGTTGACGTTGCCAGCCAGCGCCGGCTGATCGGGTGCGCGTAGCGCCGCTGCCAGATCCGGATGAACCGACAGGGCAAACGGCAGCGTCTCGAATTTTTCCAGCATCGATTGCAGGTCGAGCGCGATGATCTGCAATTGCTGCTCGGCCTGCCGGTCGATATCGCTGCGTGCCTTGCGGGCCGCCAGCGCATAGGTCAGCGCGATCGCCATCACCAGCCCGACGGCAGCCAGCAGCAGGAACAAGCGGCGGCGATCGGACCCGCCCATCATCAGTCGACCGCAGCCATCCTGATTTCATCGTTGTGATGGCGCTGCTGCTCTTCCATCACCAGCTGGCCCAGTTCGCGCTTGAGCGCATTGAATTCGGCCGAGGCCGGATCGCGCAAGCGTGGCAGGTCGATGAGGATATCGCGCTTGACCGTGCCCGGCCGGTACGTCATGACGACGATGCGGTCGGCCAGATAGATCGCCTCTTCGATACTGTGCGTGACGAACAGGATGGTTTTTTTCAGGTCAGCCCAGATACGCAGCAACTCATCCTGCAGATTGCGGCGGGTCAGTGCATCGAGCGCACCGAACGGCTCATCCATCAACATGATCGGCGAATCCAGCGCCAACACTCGGGCAATTGCCACGCGCTGGCGCATGCCACCCGACAGGTCTTTTGGAAAGCGGCTGCGGAAATCCTTCAGGCCCAGCGTCTCCAGCAGGGCCAGCACGCGTGGCGCGATGGCGGCCTTGTCCATGCCCTTGATTTCGAGACCGAAAGCGACGTTCTGCTCGACGGTCATCCACGGGAACAGCGCATATTCCTGGAACACCATGCCGCGATCCGGACCGGGGCCCGTGACGGTCGCGCCGCCGGTGACGATGCTGCCCGAGGTCGGCAGCGCAAAGCCGGCTACGGCATTGAGCAGTGTCGACTTGCCGCAACCGGACGGCCCCAGCAGGCAGACGAACTGGCCGCTCGGAATCTCGATGTCGATGTCTTTCAGGGCGACCACCTCGCGCTCGCCGGTACTGAAGATCTTGTTGACGCCTTTGATGCTGATAGGGGATGCACTCATTTCAATTCTCCAGACCACGATGCCAGCGCAGCAAATGATTGTTCAGGCGCGTCACTGCCAGGTCGATGACCAGGCCCAGCATGCCGATACTGATCATGCCGGCGATAATTTTGTCGGACCAGAAATACTCGCGCGCTTCCAGGATACGGAAGCCAAGGCCGTTATTGACCGCAATCATTTCCGCCACGATCACGACGATGAACGAGGTACCGATACCGATCCGCACACCGGACAGGATGTACGGCACCGCGGCCGGCAACATCACGCGCAGGAATAACGTGCTCTGGCTGGCGCCGAGATTGCGCGCGGCACGCAGATAGATGCTGTCAACGTTGCGCACGCCGGCGATGGTATTGATCAGCACCGGGAAGAATGCGCCGATCGCGATCAGGAACACCGCTGGCGGATTGCCGAGGCCGAACCAGAGGATAGACAACGGGATGTAGGCGATCGGCGGAATCGGCCGCAACACCTGCATCAGCGGATTGAGCCACCGGTAGACCCGGTTGCTCGCACCCATCGACAGGCCCAGCGGCAAGGCCAGACCGGCCCCGACCGCAAACCCCACCACCACGCGGTACATGCTGTTGAAGGTATCGATGATCAACTCACCCGAAAACAGCCACGTCAGCCAGCTACCGGACTCCGGCGTGTAGGCCGTCAGCGGCATCAGGTATTCGAACCACTTGTGCATCACCGCGTACGGCGAAGGCAGCACCAGCGCGTTGACCCAGCCCATCGAGGAAAACGTTTGCCAGATCGCGATGGCCACGACGGGCACGATCAGCCCGGTGCCGGCTTGACGCCATTGGAAATGTGCCATGACGCTGCCCTTACTTGACGTTCAGGGATTTTTTGGCCAGATCGAGCAGGTCGGTCTTGACGAAATCCTTGGCCACCGGCGGCTTGGACATTTTGCCGACGCCGTACTTGAACATGGTGTCGGTGGTGATCTGGATATGCTCGGGCGTGATGTCGAACGAGTACGGCGAATTGCCGATCGCATCATTGAAATCGCTCTTGCTGATCTGGCCCTTGAAGATGGTTTCGGTCACGTATTTTTCGGCCGCACCCTTGGTGTCGATGAAAGTTTTGGTGGCTTGCACGAAGCAGCGCATGAACTTCTCGGCGAGAGGACGTTTCTCGTTGTAAAACTTTTCGGTCATCACCAGCGTGCGGATCGGCTCGCCGATCGGGGTGTCGTACGGCTTCATCACCGACACGCCAAAACCCTTGTTGACGGCCTGCGATGATTGCGGCTCGGTCTGCATGATGGCATCGAGGTTCTTGCCCAGTAGTGCCTGATTCAGGTCGGGATAGGCGAGGTAAATCAGTTGCACATCCTTGCCCGGCGAATCCGATGAGGTCAAACCGTTCTGTCCCAGCTCGGCTGCCAGCAGCACTTCCTGGATGCCGCCACGCGTCACGCCGACTTTCTTGCCCTTCAAATCCTTGACCGACTTGATGCCGGAGTCGGGCCGGGCAATCAGTTGCGCACCACCCTTGGCGAAACCGGCCACGATGTAAATCGGAGTGCCGTTGGCACGCCCCGAGATCGCCGCTTCGGAGGCGGTCGCGCCGACATCGAGTTCACCGGCAATGATCGCCTGCATCACATCGAGACCCTTGGCGAAGGTACGCTCTTCGATCTTGATGCCGCACTGGGGTGCGATTTCCTTGATGTAAGAAACAGCGCCAAAATGCGCCAGCTTGAGGTTGCCGAGACGGACCACTTCCTGTGCCTGGGCGGCGATGGACATACCGGCAAGGGCAACGGCGAGGCAGAGTTGGGGAACGATGTTTTTGGTCATGCTGGTCTCCTGATGGAAAAATATGTTGTTATGTGCCTGAGCTCTTATGCAGGCTTCGTGCCAGCACGGCGCCAACTACCGGGACGACGTCAGGGCGCTGATTCTGTGCCTGCTAGCATACGGGATGCGGGCTTGATTGCGCGAAAATCCGGACACACTGCGGATCCGGCTGCGAAAATCCGCACAAGCTATCGCTGCCGATGGCCACACCGCATCGGGTAAAATGCGACTACTCCACGCGATTGCCGCGCCCTTTCACCACACTCCTTTTTTCGATGGCTCTCCGATGCTAGACAATCTGACCCAACGCCTCGCCAAGGTCGTCAAGACCATGCGTGGCGAAGCCCGCCTGACGGAAACCAATACTGCCGAAATGCTGCGCGAAGTACGCCTGGCGCTACTCGAAGCCGACGTGGCGCTACCGGCCGTGCGCGACTTCATCGCCAAGGTCAAACAAAAAGCCATGGGCGAGGAAGTCCTCGCTGCGTTGTCACCAGGCCAGGCGCTGGTCGGCGTGGTCCAGCGCGAACTGGCAGCGATGATGGGTGGTGACCTCGGTCCGGAAGCCTCGTTGCTGAGTTTTGCAACGCAGCCGCCGGCAGTGATCCTGATGGCCGGTCTGCAAGGTGCCGGCAAGACCACCACAGTCGGCAAGCTGGCCAAATTCCTGAAAGAAAAGCACAAGAAAAAAGTCCTGACCGTGTCGGCAGACGTGTATCGTCCGGCCGCCATCGGGCAGTTGCAGACGGTGACGGCGCAAGTCGGCGCGGATTTTTTCCCGTCATTGCCGACCGACAAGCCGGTCGACATCGCGCTGGCAGCACTGGATTTTGCGAAGCGTCATTATCACGACGTACTGATCATCGACACCGCCGGTCGCCTTGGCATCGATGCCGACATGATGGCCGAGATCGCTGCGCTGCATGCGGCGGTCAAGCCGATCGAAACCCTGTTCGTGGTCGATGCGATGCTGGGGCAGGATGCGATCAATACCGCCAAGGCCTTCAATGACGCGCTGCCGCTGACCGGTATCGTGCTGACCAAGCTCGATGGCGATGCGCGCGGTGGCGCGGCGTTGTCGGTACGCCATATCACCGGCAAGCCGATCAAGTTTGCCGGCGTGGCCGAAAAACTCGATGGTCTGGAAGCCTTTGATCCACAGCGGATGGCCAACCGGATTCTCGGCATGGGCGACATCCTGGCGCTGGTCGAGGAAGCGCAAAAAGGCGTCGACATGGCGGCCGCGCAGGACATGGCACAGAAGATCAAATCAGGTGGTCGCTTCGACCTGAACGACTTCAAGGCCCAGCTCGGGCAAATGAAAAAAATGGGTGGCATGGCCAGCATGATGGACAAGCTGCCAGCGCAATTCCAGCAAGCCGCTACTGGCGCCAACATGGGCAATGCCGACAAGCAGGTGCGGCGCATGGAAGGCATGATCAACTCGATGACCAAACAGGAGCGCGCCAAGCCGGAACTGATCAAGGCCACGCGCAAGCGACGTATTGCTGCCGGCGCCGGTGTCCAGGTGCAGGAAGTCAACCGGATGCTGGCCCAGTTCGATCAGATGCAAACCATGATGAAGAAGCTCAAGGGCGGCGGCATGATGAAGATGATGCGCAGCATGAAGGGCATGATGCCCGGCGGCGGCATGCGCTGACCGGTCGCCCGATACCACGTTGTCAGTACCATCACAAAACACGACGCCGTTCTGCGCTGATCAGCCGGAACGGCGTGATAACTTGTGGTCACCCTGATTTCACGAAATTCAGGGCAATTGCAAGGGCTGACGTTTTCGAAAAGTGGCAAACACCCGCACTTTTCCCGTCGGGAACGGGGCAAAAAATAGCGCTACAAACACTCAAAAAAGGCTTGCATCGCTGGAAAATCCAAACCACTATAAGCGCTGCGTGATACGGCGCGATATCCGAACACTTTTGTGAAGGAGGTTTGAAGATGGCAATAGCAAAAAAACCCGCAGCCGCGAAACCGGCCGCAGTTGTCAAGGCAGCACCAGCAGCAAAGCCGGCGGCAAAAAAAGCCGCCGCGCCAGCAGCAGCAAAACCGGCAGCACCACGCAAGCCCAATGCAGCCTTCATGAAGCCCATGACACCGTCGGCTGTCCTGGCAGCAGTAATCGGCGCCGATCCGTTACCACGGACCGAAGTCACCAAAAAAGTATGGGAATACATCAAGAAGAATTCGCTGCAGGATGATGCCAATCGACGCATGATCAACGGCGATGCCAAACTAGTTGCCGTATTTGGCGGCAAAGCGCAAGTATCGATGTTCGAGATGACCAAGCTGATCTCTGACCATCTGAAATAACAGATAGAGATTGGCTACGCTGAGAACAAAAAACTGATATCGGGTTTTTCTGACAGTAACGCGAGATTGTGGTTGTATCCAGGAACGCCCGCAGATTGCGGGCTTTTTTGTTTTTGTGGCACTTGATGGAGCAATGTCCGAAGCGACGTCCAGCAGTCGCCATCACAGTCAGACCGTACTGAATTCCCAGCGTCGCCACGCAGACAGCACGGCATTGGGATACTCCGGCCGGCCGCGACTGCCGTTGTAGCGGCCCAGCGCCAGATACAGATCACCGCGCTCCATATCGATATACATGCGCAGAATCGCGCAGCCATAGCGCAAATTGGCCTGCATGTTGAACAGCTTGCTGCGATCACTATCGCCTATCACGCGCGACCAGAACGGCATGACCTGCATGTAGCCATGCGCTCCGACTGGTGACACTGCATATTTGCGGAAGGCCGATTCGACCTGGATCAACCCCAGCACGAGTGCCGGGTCGAGCCCCGCACGACGGGCCTCGTACCATGCCGTTTCAAGGAATTCGAGACGAACCTGAACGTCAGGCAGCTTTTTTTTCAGGCGCTCGGACATTTCACCGAGCCAGTACAGGTACTGGATGCGCTCCTGAATGTTGACGAACTTGACTTTGGGTGGACGCGATTCGCTGATGGCACGCGACAAGGCGATGCGCACCGAATCTGCCATCGCCTCCTCTTTCTGGTTGCCCGCCACGGCACTGCCACCGGCTACCAGCAACAGTGCGCACAGGCTGCATCGCAGTGCGATGGCGATCAGTGTCAGTCTGTTCATCACATGTCCGCCGTTTTCAGCATGGTCATACTCCCGTAGTTCGACAGCGAAGACATCCCCACGTCGTTAAGTGGCGCTCGACGACGACGGAGTTCCATGCACACGTCGCATCAGGCCGGCAGTCGTGCCCGGATAAACGCGATGATCCCGGTCAGGTCGACGGCAGTGGCCGCGGTTTCCTGACGGCCCTGATACTCCAGCTTGCCATCTTTCAGACCGCGGTCACCAATGACGATACGGTGCGGCACGCCGATCAGCTCCCAGTCTGCAAACATCGCCCCCGGCCGCTCGCCCCGGTCATCGAGGATCGCATCGACACCGGCCTCCAGCAACCCCGCCAGCAAATTGTCGGCAGCAGTCTTGACCGCCTCGTTGCGGTCATAGCCCATCGGGCACAGGACCACTTCAAACGGCGCAATCGAGACTGGCCAGACGATGCCTTTGGCGTCGAAGTTCTGTTCGATCGCCGCACCCAGGATGCGCGTAACACCAATGCCGTAGCAGCCCATCTGCAGTAACTGCGGTTTGCCATTTTCGTCGAGGAAGGTGGCTTTCATGTCTTCCGAATAACGGGTACCCAACTGGAACACGTGGCCAACCTCGATCCCGCGCTGGATCGCCAGCACGCCCTTGCCATCCGGCGAGGCATCGCCAGCCACCACATTGCGCAAGTCGAACGTCACCGGCTCGGGCAAGTCACGACCCCAATTGGCACCGGTGAAGTGAAAGTCGGCTTCGTTGGCACCGCAAATGAAATCACTCATAGGGGCCACGCTCAGGTCAGCGACTACATGCACGGGCTTGACGGTATTGATCGGTCCCAGATAACCGGGTGGCGTACCGAACCATTCGACGATCTCGGCTTCGGTCGAAAAACGATAATCGGCCAGGCCAGGTACCTTGCCAGCCTTGACTTCATTGAGGTCATGGTCACCGCGCAGCAGCAACAGCCAGACCTGCTTGTCGAGCTTGCCATCAACTTCCTTTTCTACCGTCAGGACGATGGACTTCACGGTCTGGTTCAGTGGCACGGCCAACAAGGCGGCAACGTCTTCACACTTGGCCTTGCCCGGCGTCGCTGTTTTGGTCAGTGCCAGGGTCGGCGCAGCACGCGGCAAGGTGATCGGGGCAGCTTCGGCCGCTTCCATGTTGGCCGCGTAGTCCGAGGTCGGGCAATAGACAATGGCATCTTCGCCGGTATCAGCGATGACATGGAATTCGTGCGAACCCGAACCACCAATGGCGCCATTGTCGGCAGCAACCGGACGGAACTCCAGACCGAAGCGCGTGAAGATGCGGATATAGGCGTCGTACATGATCTGATACGACACCTTCATCGACGCGGCATCGCGGTCGAACGAATAGGCATCCTTCATCGTGAATTCACGGCCGCGCATCAGGCCGAAACGTGGACGGCGCTCATCGCGAAACTTGGTCTGGACATGATAAAAATTGACCGGCAACTGGCGGTACGACTTGATCTCGGTACGGGCGATATCCGTGATCACTTCTTCCGAGGTCGGCTGGATGATGAAGTCACGACCGTGACGGTCTTTCACGCGCATCAGCTCGGCGCCGTACTTCTGCCAGCGGCCAGTTTCTTGCCAGAGTTCGGCGGGCTGCACCACCGGCATCAGCAATTCGACGGCGCCGGCACGATTCATTTCATCGCGCACGATGGCTTCCACCTTGCGAATGACGCGCAGGCCCATTGGCATGTAAGTGTAGATACCGGAACCGAGACGCTTGATCATACCGGCCCGCATCATCAATTGATGACTGACGATTTCGGCGTCGGCGGGTGCTTCTTTGAGAGTGGAAATAAAAAACCGGGAGGCGCGCATGGACGATGAATTCTTTTTAAAAAGAGAGAGTTATAATCAATCCCAATTTTAAAGGATTAGTTGGCTGATGCGCCCACTCTTCGCACATTTGGCAGTATTTGAGTTTGTCGCTTGCCGTAGGAGCATCGCGGCAACGGGTTAGCTTGACCGCATGTGGCATGACTCGGAGTTTGGCGCACCGGACCGCAGAAAGTTTTGAGGTGCACTATGCTGGACCGCGAAGGCTTTCGCCCGAACGTCGGCATCATTCTGCTCAACACCCATAACGAGGTGTGGTGGGGAAAACGGGTCCGCGAGCATTCGTGGCAGTTCCCTCAGGGCGGAATCAAATATGGCGAAACGCCAGAACAAGCGATGTTCCGCGAACTCGAAGAAGAGATCGGGCTTCGTGCCGAGCATGTCAAGATCGTCGGTCGTACTCGCGACTGGCTACGCTATGAAGTTCCCGATCGTTTCATCAAACGCGATATTCGCGGACATTACCGTGGCCAGAAGCAGATCTGGTTTTTGCTGCGGATGGTGGGACGTGACTGCGACGTCAACCTGCGCCTGACCAGCCATCCGGAATTCGACGCCTGGCGCTGGCATGATTACTGGGTGCCGCTTGATGTCGTGATCGAGTTCAAACGTGACGTCTACCAGCGTGCGCTGCAGGAACTGTCGCGCTACCTGACCCGTCCTCTGGTGGACATGCATCAGCGTCCGGCAGTCCGGCATGTGCGACAGGACCAGACCACGCGTCCTGAATCAATCATTGATCCCTTGATCGCGCCCGAACCTAACAGTGAATGACTTTTTATCATGACGATCCCGAGTTTGCGCCGCAGCGCCTGCCTCAGCCTTGCCATCGCGGCCCTGGCCCTGCATGTTCCCGCGCATGCAGAATCACAATTTGACGAAGACTTCGACGATACCAGCAAAGCCTGGCAGGAAATTGCCGTACAACTGCCGAGACTGCCTGCAACGATCGCGTTAATGCCGTTCGACGTGAGCGCGACTGCGACGCAGACTTTCGGGATCGCCAGGGACACGCTGACAGTGGGTGCGGATGGCGTCATCCGGTACGTGATGGTCTCGCGCAGCGCCAGCGGGGCCGAAAATATCAGCTACGAAGGCCTGCGCTGTGCGTCGCTGGAAAAAAAACTGTATGCCTTCGGACACAAGGACGGCAGCTGGTCACGTTCGCGACGCGACCGCTGGGAACCGATCAGCGGCAACGCCGCCAATCGCCCGCATGCGGCATTGGCGGGCGATTATTTTTGTGACGGCAATACCGTAGCCGGCAACGCTGCAAGCATCCTGCGACGACTGGACGCCAGGCAATCGCTGGTCAGGCATCTGGCCCAGTAACTGTCAGAGACACCTGCTGGTCAGAGCAGCACCATGTTATCCCGATGAATCAGCTCGGGCTCTTCCACAAATCCCAGGATGGCGAGGATTTCGCCGGATGGGTGGCGCATGATACGTCGCGCATCCGAGCTGGCGTAGTTGGTGATGCCGCGCGCGACGGCGCGGCCGCCCGAGTCGACACAAGTAATGACGTCGCCACGGCCAAACTTGCCATCGACTGCGGTTACCCCGATGGGCAACAACGACTTGCCTTCTGCCGTGAGTTTTTTTACTGCACCATCGTCCAGAACGACTTTTCCGGCAGTTTGCAAATGGTCTGCCATCCATTGCTTGCGCGCGGTCAACTGGGCCGTTTGTGCCTGCAAGTGGGTACCGATGGCTTCGCCCGCAGCCAATCTGACCAGGACATTTTCTTCTCGACCCGAAGCGATCACCGTATGCGCGCCCGATGCGGCAGCGCGCCTCGCAGCCAGCACCTTGGTCAGCATGCCGCCCCGTCCGATGCTGGAGCCCGCGCCGCCAGCCATGGCTTCCAGCGTGACATCACCGGCAGCGGCATGACTGATAAATCGCGCGCTGGCATCTCTGCGCGGATCGGCGCTGAACAGCCCACGCTGATCGGTCAGAATCACGAGCACATCGCCCTCGATCAGGTTCGCCACCAATGCACCGAGCGTGTCGTTGTCGCCGAACTTGATTTCATCCGTGACGACCGTATCGTTTTCATTGATCACCGGGACCACGCCAAAGCGCAACAAGGTAAACAGTGTCGAGCGGGCATTCAGATAACGCTCACGATCAGCCAGATCGGCGTGCGTCAGCAGTACTTGCGCCGTACCCAGGCCGTGCGCCCGGAAACTGGTTTCATAAACCTGCGCCAGGCCCATCTGTCCGACTGCAGCACACGCCTGCAACTCATGTATGCCGGTCGGTCGCTTGTCGAAACCCAGCCGTTGCATGCCTTCGGCGATCGCGCCCGAACTGACCAGCACCACTTCTTTTCCCAATGCGCGCAATTGCGCAATCTGCGCCGCCCAATTGGCAATGGCGGCATGGTCCAGGCCCTTGCCGTCGTTGGTCACCAGCGATGAACCCACTTTGATGACGAGGCGCCTGGCGTGCTGGACCAGGGAAGGAAAGTTATCTGTTGCAGTCATCGGGCGTCGGCGTGGTCAGGTAGTAGATCTCAGAGGCCGCACGCGGTGCGGCAGGCGTAAAAAAAGCGCGAGAAATTCTCGCGCCGGGCATTGCGTTGCAACTCAATCCATTACCTTGAAACGCGGATCGTCCGCATCGATGGAAACGATGCCACGTGCTTCTTCCGTCATCTGCGTTTCTTCGGCACGGTATTCGAGCGCGCGCTGTTCGGCCAGATAATTGTAGATGGCAATGACCAGTTCCGGGCAACCATCGTGGTTCAAAGCCGAAATCTCGAAGGTCGGACCTTTCCAGCCAAAGCGCTTGATGAAATCCTTGACGCGCTTCTTGCGCTCTTCGTCCGGCACCATGTCGAGCTTGTTGAGCACCAGCCAACGCGGCTTGTCGAACAGCGACTCGTCATACTTCTGGAGTTCCTTGACGATCGCCTTGGCCTCCTTGACGGGATCCACGTTATCGAACGGTGCCAGATCGACAATGTGCAGCAAAACGCGTGTGCGCTGCAAATGACGCAAGAACTGGATACCCAAACCGGCACCCTCCGCAGCACCTTCGATCAGACCCGGAATGTCCGCAATCACGAAACTCTTTTCGTGGCTGACACGCACTACACCGAGGTTCGGGTGCAGGGTGGTGAACGGGTAGTCGGCGATTTTCGGCCGTGCGTTTGACACCGCCGAGATGAACGTGGACTTACCGGCGTTCGGCATGCCGAGCAAACCGACGTCCGCGAGTACTTTCAGCTCCAGTCGCAATTCGCGGCGTTCGCCTTCCTTGCCATCGCCTTTTTGGCGTGGTGCACGATTCGTCGACGTCTTGAAATGGATGTTGCCCCAGCCGCCTTCGCCGCCTTTGGCGAGCATGGCTTGCTGGCCATGTTCGGTCATGTCGGCAATGACTTCGCCATTGACATGATCGATGATCAGGGTCCCTACTGGCATGCGCAGGAAAATATCATCCGCACCCTTGCCGTAGCAATCCGCGCCGCGACCGTTCTCGCCGTTGCGCGCCTTGTGCATTTTGGAAAAACGGTAGTCGACCAATGTATTGATGTTGCGATCCGCAACCGCCCAGATGGTGCCGCCCTTGCCGCCGTCACCGCCGTCCGGACCACCAAATGGCCTGAACTTTTCCCGACAAAAGGAGGCGACGCCGTTGCCGCCGTCACCAGCAATGACTTCGATTTTTGCTTCGTCGATAAACTTCATGATGTCCCGCCATAAACTAAAAAGGCTCTACCGGGGGCAGAGCCTTTTGATTGAAGGCTTGCGCCTTGCTTGATGCAAATCCAGCAATCGCTTTTCAGCGATGGCTATTTATGCAGGTACTACGGTCACGAACTGACGCTGTGTAGCGCCCTTGACGACGAACTGCACCTTGCCTGGGATGAGCGCGAACAGGGTGTGATCCTTGCCCATGCCAACATTTTCACCAGGATGGGTCTTCGTGCCGCGTTGGCGAATGATGATGCCGCCTGCGTTGATAGCCTGGCCGCCGTAGACCTTGACGCCTAAGCGTTTTGATTCCGAGTCACGACCATTGCGCGTAGTGCCGCCGCCTTTTTTGTGTGCCATTTCAAACTCCTTGGGATTCTGGTTATCTGATCAACTGTGCTAATTGGATTAGCCGTTGATCGAGACGATTTGCAACTCGGTATAGTTCTGACGATGGCCTTGGTGCTTCTGGTAATGCTTACGACGGCGCATCTTGAAAATCTTTACCTTGTCGTGTCGACCATGCGACAAAACCGTCACCAGGACCGTAGCACCTTCAACCAAGGGCGCACCAAACTTAATGGTTTCGCCAGAGCCCACTGCGAGCACTTGATCAATGGTGATTTCGGAACCTATGTCTGCCGGTATCTGTTCTACTTTAAATTTTTCGCCAGCGACAACTTTGTATTGCTTGCCACCGGTTTTTATGACCGCGTACATATGAAACCTCATCAATTATTAAGGGACTTTTTCTCGCTAAAACCGCTTTGAATCACGCCAGACTTCACGCACGGATTCGGGAAAACCGCAAATTATACATGGTGTCGACAGCATGGTCAAAAACCTTCCGAAATAAACCAATATGCCTCTCACCTGCACCGATCGATCGTGCAGCATCAGAAACATGGGGCGACTGATCGCCATCGCCCGGCATCGTATAATCAACCCAATTTCAGATACCTAGCAGGCCTACCGTGTTCGCAGCTCAAGCCCCCGCAATCCGACCGCCCGCCACGCAGGCCGTTGCCACCGACATGGACGCCGTCAATCTGGTGATCCGGCAGCAGCTCCACTCCGATGTCGCACTGGTCAACCAGATCGCCGAATACATCATCAGCGCCGGCGGCAAACGCATTCGTCCGGTGCTCGTGCTACTGGTCGCCAATGCGTTCGGTTACCGCGGCACCCACCATCACCATCTCGCGGCCGTGGTCGAGTTCATTCATACCGCGACCCTGCTGCACGACGACGTGGTCGACGAGTCTTCGCTACGGCGGGGGCGCCAGACCGCCAATGCCCTGTTCGGCAATGCGGCTTCCGTACTGGTCGGCGACTTTGTCTATTCGCGTGCTTTTCAGATGATGGTATCGATTGATGACATGCGCGTCATGCGCATCCTGTCCGACGCCACCAATGTGATCGCCGAAGGAGAAGTGCTGCAACTGCTGAACATGCATGATCCGGATGTCACGGAAGCGCGCTACCTCGACGTGATCCGCTCGAAGACCGCAAAATTGTTCGAGGCAGCCGCGCAGCTCGGCGCCCTGGTGGCTGGCGCTACCGAACTGGAAGTCGAGGCCGCCGCCGAATACGGCCGCTCGCTGGGCACCGCATTCCAGCTCATCGATGACGTACTGGATTACTCGGGCAACGCTGGCGAAACAGGCAAGAACGTGGGTGATGATTTACGTGAAGGCAAACCGACGCTGCCACTGATTCACCTGATGCACAACGGCACACCCGAGCAACGGGAACTGGTCAGAACGTGCATCGAGCATGGCGACGAACAGCATTTTGATGTCATTCTTGCCGCAATCAGCAGCTCGGGTGCGCTTGACTACACCCGCCGGGCCGCCGAAAAAGCCGCCTCCCGCGCCAGTCAGGCAATCGCGGGGCTGCCCGATAGTCAGTACAAAAATTCCCTGCTAGACTTGTGTTCATTCGCAGTTGACCGCAATCATTGAGCCAGAAGCGGCCGGCTGCCGGGGCCAGCATGGCTCCGCTGAGCGCGACGTCCGGAGCGCTAAAGCCGATGATTCGACTCCTCTGATACCCGACCAGCCGATCACACCAACCTCCCTGACCTCTTTGTTCATGATGCCAACCTCTTTACGGTGACCCTGTGGATACCGTCCCTTTCTGGGTGCAATTTCTTGCCCTCGCCGTCCTGATTTTTCTTTCAGCTTTTTTTGCCATGACGGAGACCGCGTTGATGTCAGCCAATCGACATCGTCTGCGCCATCTCGCCAAACGCGGCAGCAGCAAAGCGGTCACCACGCTCTGGTTGCTGGACCGTACCGACAAGGTGCTTTCTCTGGTCCTCATTGCCAACACGCTGATCAATGCATTGGCCACGGCACTGGTAACAGCAATGGCCATTTCGGCGTTCGGCAACGAAGAAAGCGTGATTGCCATCACGACTGCCGCCGTCGCATTCCTGCTGATCGTCTGCGCCGAAATTTCGCCCAAGATCATCGGCGCTGCTTTCCCGGAGCGTATTGCGTTACCCGCCAGCGTCATCCTGAAACCCCTGATGTCGATTGGCAAACCGGTGCTGTGGTTCGTGAACCTGTTCGTATCCGCGCTGCTCTGGATGCTGCGGGTGAAACAGGGAGTACGGCGCGACCATCGACTGTCGCCGGAAGAACTGCGTTCGATTGTGCTGGAGGGTGGCAATTTCATCCCGAAAAAACACCAGAGTATTTTGCTGAACCTGTTTGACCTCGAACACATGTCAGTCGAAGACGTCATGACGCCGCGTGCGCAAGTCGAAACATTAAACCTGTCGATGCCAATCGAAGAAATCAAGCGCCAACTGACGACTTGCTATCACAACAAATTGCTCGTTCATGAAGGCGAAATCAATCAGATCCTCGGCATCCTGCATGTACGAAAAGCCATCGGCCTGCTCAATGAAGACGAGGAATTGACCAGCGACCACTTTCGCGCGCTGCTGACACCGCCCTACTTCATTCCCGAAGACACCGATGTCCTGACCCAGTTACAGTATTTCCAGGAAAACCATGAACGTCTGGCGATCATCGTCGACGAATACGGCGAGGTGCAGGGACTCGTTACCCTCGAAGACATCATCGAGGAAATAGTGGGGGAATTCACCACCTCCACACCGGCCGCAGCGCGCGCCGATAATGTGGCGTGGAATGAGCAGGGTGAAAGCCTGATTGAAGGATCGACAACACTGCGCGACATCAACAAACACCTGAACTTGCAGTTCCCGCTCGACGGGCCGAAAACCATCAATGGCCTGTTACTGGAATATTTGCAGGACATCCCCGACGCCAGCGTGTGCATCAAGATCAATGAGTGCGTGATTGAAATCGTCCAGGTCAAAAACCAGTCGATCAAGGTCGTCAAACTGATCAAGCCAAAGTCGGAATTCGCCGCAATCACACGAGATTGACTTCTGTCGTCACCAATACACGGATCATCGGTGGCGTCGGGGCCATTCCCTTTACAATAAGGGTGCTGGTAGGCATCATCGCTTCTACCAAATCATCAAGAATTACATACGTTGGCTCGGCAAACAGACCGTCCGAGCCCAGATGCAGGAACAAGACCCCACTTTGAGTCGATAAAGTTATGGCTGCAGTACTGTCCAATCCGGGTTCGAGCGCGGCAATGCCAGGATTGGCAAGAGCACTGCTGCAAGCGGGCCGCATGACCGCATTGCAAGCGGACGTGATCGGCAAACAGGCTGTCAGCGAAAAAACACCGTTCATCGATGCGCTGCTGGCTTCCGGCATTATCGACGCATGGTCGCTGGCGACATTTTGTTCGGAAACGTTCGGCTATCCGATCCTCGACGTTGCCTCTTTCAACATCGCCTCGCGCCCCGAGGGCGTCATCGATAACAAGTTGATGCAAGGACAACGCGTCATTGCCCTGGCCAAACGCGGCAACAAGATTTCGGTTGCCATTTCCGACCCCACCAACACCACCGCGCTCGATCAGATCAAGTTCCAGACCGAGCTCACGGTGGAACCGGTCATCGTCGAACACACGGTACTGCTCAAACTGATCGAGCTGTACGGCGAGAGCGCCGAACAAAGCCTGAACAAACTTAACGATGACGGCCTCGATCTCGAATTTGCGACCGAGGAGCCAGAGGCACAGAACGCACAGGGTGCCGCCGATATCGACGATGCACCGGTGGTCAAATTTTTGCAGAAGATGCTGATCGACGCGATCAACCTTGGCGCTTCCGACCTGCATTTCGAGCCGTTCGAAAAATTCTACCGAATCCGTTTCCGCGTCGATGGCGTCCTGCGCGAAATCGCACAGCCGCCACTGGCCATCAAGGAAAAGCTGGCATCGCGCATCAAGGTCATTTCCAAGCTGGACATTTCCGAAAAGCGCGTACCGCAAGACGGCCGCATGAAGCTGGTACTGAGCAAGACACGCTCGATCGACTTCCGGGTCAGCACCCTGCCGACGCTGTTTGGCGAAAAAATCGTGATGCGTATCCTCGACGGGTCGCAGGCCCAGATGGGTATCGAGGCACTCGGTTACGACCCGGACCAAAAAGAGACATTGATGAAAGCCATCCAGCGTCCCTATGGCATGGTGCTGGTCACAGGCCCGACGGGTTCGGGCAAAACGGTGTCGTTGTACACCTGCCTGAATATCCTGAATCAACCCGGCATCAATATTGCCACCGCCGAAGATCCGGCCGAAATCAACTTGCCCGGTGTCAACCAGGTCAACATCAACGACCGTGCAGGACTGACTTTTCCGGTCGCGCTAAAAGCCTTCCTGCGGCAAGACCCCGATATCATCATGGTCGGCGAAATTCGCGACCTCGAAACGGCAGACATCGCGATCAAGGCTGCGCAGACCGGCCACATGGTGTTCTCGACGCTGCACACCAATGATGCCCCTTCCACCCTGACGCGCCTGATGAACATGGGCGTAGCCCCCTTCAATATCGCCTCGTCGGTGATCCTGATTACCGCCCAGCGACTTGCGCGCCGGTTGTGCGTGTGCAAACAGCCCACCGATATTCCGGCGCAAACGCTGCTGGAAGCGGGCTTCAAGGAAGCCGACCTGGAAGGAGACTGGAAGCCTTACATGGCCGTCGGCTGCGAACGCTGCAGTGGCAGTGGCTACAAGGGTCGGCTCGGTATTTACCAGATCATGCCGATCACGGAAGCCATCGAAAAAGTGATTCTGACGCACGGTACCGCACTTGAAATCGAAGCCCAGGCGCGGCTGGATGGCGTACGCACGCTGCGCGAATCCGGTCTGGTCAAGGTCAAGCTGGGACTGACCAGTCTCGAGGAAATCCTCGGCTGCACCAATGAATAATCAGGAGTAATCATGGCAACTGCATCCAGTAAATCGGTCACTGCGCTGGCAATCAAGGAATCGATCTATGCCTGGGAAGGCAAAGACAAGTCCGGCAAGATGATCAGAGGCGAACTGCGGGCCAATGGCGTGGCCATCGTCAATGCCACGCTGCGTCGTCAGGGTGTCATGGTGACCAAGGTCAAGAAAAAGACCTTCCGCAGCGGAAAAAAAATTACCGACAAGGACATCAGCCTGTTTACGCGCCAGTTGGCAACCATGATGAAGGCCGGCGTGCCGCTGTTGCAGTCATTCGATATCGTGGCGAAAGGCCATTCGAATCCCTCCATGTCCAAGCTGATCATGGACATCCGCGGCGACGTCGAAACCGGCACCAGCCTGAACCAGGCATTCCGCAAATTCCCGCTGTACTTCGACCCGTTGTTTTGCAATCTGGTCGGCGCAGGCGAACAGGCCGGTATCCTGGAAGACTTGCTGACCCGCCTCGCCATCTACAAGGAAAAGACGATTGCCATCAAAGGCAAGATCAAGTCGGCTCTGTTTTATCCGATCTCGATTCTGGTGGTGGCGTTTGTGGTGACGGCCGTGATCATGATTTTCGTGGTGCCCGCGTTCAAGGAAGTGTTCAAGAGTTTTGGTGCCGACTTGCCTGCACCGACGCTGATCGTGATGGCGATCTCGGACTTTTTCGTGTCGTATTGGTACCTGATTTTCGGCTTGATGTTCGCGGCGTTCTACCTGTTTTTCCAGGCATGGCGCCGGTCACTGAACGTGCAGCGTTTCATGGACCGAATGCTGCTGAACGCGCCGATTTTCGGTGCCGTGATACGCAAGGCCACGATTGCACGCTGGACCCGTACCCTGGCCACCATGTTTGCCGCAGGTGTACCGCTGGTCGAATCGCTCGACTCGGTTGGCGGCGCCGCCGGTAACGCGGTCTACCTCGATGCCACCAAAAAAATCCAGAATGAAGTCAGTACCGGTACCAGCCTGACGGTGGCGATGCAAAATTCAAATGTGTTTCCGAACATGGTGACGCAAATGGTGTCGATCGGTGAAGAGTCGGGTTCGCTCGACAACATGCTGGGCAAAGTAGCGGACTTCTATGAAAACGAAGTCGACGATGCGGTCGCCTCGATCTCCAGCCTGATGGAGCCGTTGATCATGGTGGTGCTCGGCGTCATTATCGGTGGACTGGTGATTGCCATGTATCTGCCTATCTTCAAGCTGGGGTCGGTGGTTTGATGCCAGATCTGATGCAAGGCCTGATGCAGGATTATGTGTTTTTGACGGTGCCCGGCACGGTGACGGGTGCAGTCATGGCCGGTATAGTCGGCTTGCTGATCGGTAGCTTCCTGAATGTAGTGATCCATCGCGTGCCAAAAATGATGCAACGCGAATCCGACAATTACGTCGCGAATGAAAGCGGCAAGCCGCTGCCCCATACGGATCACTACAACCTGATGGTGCCGCGCTCGGCGTGTCCGACCTGCGGCCACGCGATCAGTGCCATCGAGAATGTGCCTGTCCTCAGCTATCTGGCACTGCGCGGGAAATGCCGTGCGTGCAAGACGCCTATCTCCATGCGCTATCCCCTCATCGAACTGGCCACGGGCCTGATATCGGCCGGGCTGGTCTGGCACTTTGGTGCCGGCATCAGCGGGCTGGCCACACTGGTATTTGCCTGGCTGCTCATTGCGATGAGCTGTATCGATGCCGATACCCAGCTGCTGCCCGATGACCTGACCTATCCGCTGCTGTGGTGCGGCTTGCTGCTGAACCTGAACGCCACCTTTGTGCCTCTCGGCGACGCGGTCATCGGTGCGGCTGCCGGCTACCTGTGCCTGTGGACGATTTACTGGGCCTTCAAACTGCTGACGGGCAAGGAAGGCATGGGCTACGGCGACTTCAAGCTGCTGGCAGCACTGGGAGCCTGGCTGGGCTGGCAAATGCTGCCAGTGGTCGTGCTGCTGTCGTCTTTGGTTGGTGCTACGGTCGGGATTGCGCTGATTGTCTTTCGCAAACACGGGCGGGACAATCCCATCCCGTTCGGTCCGTATCTGGCCGCAGCTGGCTTGCTGGCGATGGTCTATGGCGATGCGATCACGCGCGGTTATCTGAAGTTCCTGGCCTGATGTCGCCCACGTTTCCGGGCTTTTCCGTTGGACTGACCGGTGGTATCGGTAGCGGCAAGAGTACCGTGGCAAACCTGTTCGCCGAGCGCGGTGCAACATTGGTCGACACTGACCAGATCGCCCATCAGCTGACAGCACCGGGGGGCATCGCACTTGGCCCGATCGTGGCAGCATTCGGCGCTGATAGCCTGCAGACTGACGGCGCCATGAACCGTGCCCTGATGCGGGAGCGCGTCTTCAGCAATCCTCTGGCAAAAAAACAGCTCGAAGCCATCCTGCATCCGCTGATACGCAGCGAGGTCGACCGTGCAGCGCAGCAGGCGCACGGTCCGTACACCATGTTTGTAGTTCCGCTGCTGGTCGAATCCGGTCAATGGAAAAGTCGGGTCGGAAGGATTCTGGTGGTCGACTGCGCCGAAGCACTGCAAGTCGCGCGGGTGATGCAGCGCAGCGGCCTGCCGGTGCAGCAGGTCCACGCAATCATGGCCAGCCAGGTGACGCGGGCACAGCGTTGCGCCGCCGCCGATGATGTCATCCTCAACGACACCGATGCCGACGCGCTGGTTCCTCAGGTTGATCGCTTGCATGCGCTGTATTGCACATTGGCTGGCCAGGCAGCGAACCAGAAGTCGAATTTGTAATTTCACGCCGCATCGTTCAGAATCGTGTAAATATCGGTTAGCAGAACTTTTTAGGGACTCCATTTTGATTGTCTACGAATACCCTTTCAACGAGCGTATTCGCACGTTGTTGCGGCTGGAAGACCTTTACCAGAAATTCACGTTCTTTTTGCAGCAAGAACATCCGCTGCAACATCACGTCGCGCTGTCGACCATTTTCGATATGCTTGAAGTGGCGGGTCGGGCCGATCTCAAATCCGATTTATTGCAGGAACTCGAACGGCAAAAGCAAACCCTGCTGGGCTTCCGCACTAATCCCAATGTACAGCCAGAGCGCCTCGATGCAGTGCTGTCCGAGGTCGACCAGATCAGCTCGGCGCTCGTTGCAGCACAAGGCAAGACCGGCCAGAATGTACGCGACAATGAGTGGCTGATGAGTATTCGCGGGCGCACCATCATCCCGGGTGGCGCTTGCGAATTCGATTTGCCGTCCTACTATGCATGGCAGCACCGGCCGGCCCAGCAGCGCTTCGACGACATCGCGGCCTGGTTTGCACCGCTGGCGCCCTTGTTCGGCGCGATCAACCTGGTACTGCGACTGCTGCGTGAATCCGGTCGCTCGCATGCGATGATCGCCCAAGCCGGCAGTTACCAGCAAATGCTGCAAGGCAAGGTGTATCAGATGCTCAGGCTATCCCTCGACGAATCGCTCGGCGCGATTCCGGAAATCTCTGCCAACAAATACATGTTGTGGGTCCGCTTTACCTCGCAGGACGGCGACATGAAACCAAAACCCAGCGAGGCCGATGTTCCGTTCGAACTGACCCTCTGCAATTTTTAAGAAGAACACCAGCACATGGCAACCGTAGTCAATTGCCCGACCTGCGCCACCAAGGTGGAATGGTCGGAAAAAAACAAGTACCGCCCATTCTGTTCGGAGCGCTGCAAGCAGATCGATCTGGGCGCATGGGCCGAAGAGAAATACACGATACCGGCAGTCACACCGCTGGATGATCCGGACGACGAAGAGACATCGCCACCGCGGCAATACTGATCCTCTGACAGCCTTCAGTTCAGCCGAAACGCATCCGGTCCAGCCAGGCGATCAACGGTATCGTCGCCGGCAATAACGGCGTGCATTCGACGCTGCCCTGCCACGCAAACGCCTGTCCTTCCAGGCTTTGCGGTTCGCCGCGCCAGTCGTGGCTGATATAAAAATGCAGGCGTACGTGGGCATGCGGATAGGCGTAATCGACACAGCACCAAGGCTCGGCACTGCGCACCTCGATACCAAGTTCCTCGACAAATTCACGCTGTAGCGCGGCAAAAATGCTTTCCCCGGCCTCGACCTTCCCGCCCGGGAATTCCCAGTAGCCCGCGTACGGTTTTCCAGCCGGGCGCTGCCCCAGCAAGACATCGCCATTGGCTTGCATCAGAATGCCTACCGCCACGTCGATCGGCGCGGTGTTAGCCATCTCGTTAGCCATCGTATTCGCCACCTCGTCAGCCATGCAATTTGCCCGCATGGTCCCGCGCAAATTGCCACGCAACCCGACCAGAACGCGATCCGCGTTGCAATGCCCAGCGCAACGCGTCTCCCCGCGCTGCCTCGACCTGTTGCGGGGTGCAGCCAAAATACGCCAGCCAGTGCGCCGCGATGAGCAGGTAATCGTCCTGCTTGAACGGATAGAACGAAACCCACAAACCGAAGCGCTCGGACAGCGATATTTTTTCCTCGACGGTTTCGCCGGGGTGCAGGTCGCCCTCGTCGCCGTGGGTATAACTGGCGTTGTCCGACATCCGTTCCGGCAGCAGGTGACGACGGTTTGACGTGGCATAAATCAGCACGTTGTCCGATTGCGCCGCGATGCTGCCGTCGAGCGCCACTTTCAGCGCCTTGTAACCGCGCTCGCCCTCTTCGAACGACAGGTCATCGCAAAAGACAATGAAGCGCTCGGGACGCCCTGCCACCAGGTCGACGATATCCGCCAGATCGGCAAGGTCATCCTTGTCGACTTCGATCAAACGCAGGCCCTGGTCAGAAAACTGATTCAGACAGGCCTTGATCAGCGATGACTTGCCCGTGCCGCGTGCGCCGGTCAGCAGGACATTGTTGGCGGGCAGGCCGCGCACGAATTGCAGCGTGTTCTGTTCAATTTGCTGCTTCTGTATGGTGATGTTTTGCAGGTCAGACAGTGCAATCGGGGCGATTTGCCGTACCGGTTGCAAGCTGCCCGCATCGCCGCGCTTGCGCCAGCGAAATGCCACGCCGGCCTGCCAGTCGATGGCGGTCGGTGGCTGCGGCAGGATGGCTTCAAGCCGGGTCATCAGGTGTTCGGCGCGTTGCAGGAACTGGTCGAGCTGGAACATGGTCATTGCCCTCTCAAGACCGGTAATCGGCGTTGATGGTCACGTAATCGTGCGACAGGTCACAGGTCCAGATGGTGGCGCAGGCAGTGCCGCGTCCCAGCTTCACGCGTACCGTGATTTCGCTTTGTTTCATCACGCGCTGGCCGTCCTGTTCCTGATAGGCAGGATTGCGACCACCGTTGCGCGCCACCAGCACGTCATCGAGATACAGATCGAGTTTGCTGACATCCAGATCATCGACACCGGCGTAACCGATCGCCGCGAGGATGCGCCCCAGGTTCGGGTCCGACGCGAAGAAGGCGGTCTTGACCAGTGGCGAGTGACCGATCGAATACGCAATCTTGCGGCACTCCTCGACCGAGACTCCGTCTTCCACCGTGATGGTGATGAACTTGGTCGCGCCTTCGCCATCGCGCACGATCATTTGCGCGAGCTGGCGCGAAATCGTCGTAACCGCCTCGGCCAGTACGGCGTAGTCGGGGGAGGCGATGTCGGTCACCTGCAGGCTGGCGGTGCCGGTGGCAATCAGCATGAACGAGTCGTTGGTCGAGGTGTCGCCATCGATGGTGATGCAGTTGAAGGATTGATCTGCAGCTTGCTTGACCATGTGCTCCAGCACGTTTTGCGCCACGCCCGCATCGGTCGCCAGAAAGCCGAGCATGGTCGCCATGTTCGGTTTGATCATGCCGGCGCCCTTGCTGATGCCAGTCAGGGTAATGGTCTCGCCGTTGATCACGACCGTGGCGGACGCCGCCTTGGGCTGAGTGTCGGTCGTCATGATGGTTTCGGCCGCGTTGTACCAGTTATCTGCCTTCAAGTTGGTCAGCGCCTGCGGCAAGCCGGCGGTGACGCGATCGACCGGCAGCGGCTCAAGGATCACGCCGGTCGAAAATGGCAATACCTGCGACGCTTCACACCCCAGCAAATCGGCCAGCGCGCTACAGACGGCGTTGGCGCTGGCGAGCCCGGTTTCACCGGTGCCGGCATTGGCATTCCCGGTATTGATCACCAGCGCGCGGATCGGCGCGCCAGAGATATGCAAGCCCTCCAGATGCGCCTTGCACACCTGGACTGGCGCGGCACAAAACCGGTTGGTCGTGAAGACACCGGCGACCGTCGCCGTCGGCGCCAGCGTCATCACCAATACGTCCTTGCGATGCGCTTTGCGCACGCCCGCTTCGGCGTGGCCGAGTTCGATGCCGGTAACTGGTTTCAGGTTCGCTGCGATTGGAAGGGGAGAATTGACGGCCATGGGATTTAACTTGTCGGTGAGAGTGAAGGTGAAAGCGAAAGTGAACGGCGTGTTGGACGATCAGGAAAGCACATTGTAAATTCTGTGCCGCCGTCCGGATCAAAATTCAGGCGAAAAAAAAGGCAGGAAATCCTGCCTTTTTTATGACCAGCCGAATCAGGTCAGCTTGCCGTGGCACAGCTTGTATTTCTTGCCGCTGCCACACGGACATGGATCGTTACGGCCGACCTTCATCCCGTTGATCAGCGGCTCTTGCTGGTCGCTAGCCGGATTGGCGGTCGGTGCCAGCAATTCTTCGGGCGCTGCATCAGGATCAAAATCAGCATGCTGGTAGCTGACGTTCTCGACCTGCGAACGGGCCAGCTGCTCTTCGGCGGCATCGATTTCTTCGCGCGACTGGATGCGTACCGTCATCACGGTCTTGACGACATCGTTCTTGATCATCTCCAGCATCTGACCGAACAGTTCGAAGGCTTCGCGCTTGTATTCCTGCTTCGGGTTTTTCTGGGCATAACCGCGCAGGTGAATACCCTGGCGCAGATGGTCCAGTGCCGCCAGATGTTCGCGCCAATGGGTATCGACGCTCTGCAACATCACACTGCGCTCGAAGCCGGCAAACGATTCCTTGCCAACAATCGCGATCTTGCTGTCGTACGACGCATCCGCCTCGTGCACGACTTTTTCCAGCAATTCTTCGTCGGTGATGTTCGGGCTCGACGCCAGGATCTCGGCGACCGGCACCTTCAGTTGCCACTCAAGGTCCAGGGTGTTTTCGAGGGCAGGGATATTCCACTGCTCTTCCACCGACTCGGCCGGCACATGTTCACGGAACAGATCCGTAAATACGCCATGGCGCAGCGAGGCCACCAGCGGCGACACATCCTGCGACTCCAGCAACTCGTTACGCTGGGTGTAGATCACCTTGCGCTGGTCGTTGGCAACGTCATCGTATTCCAGCAGCTGTTTGCGGATATCGAAGTTGCGGGCTTCCACCTTGCGCTGGGCCGATTCGATCGAGCGCGACACGATGCCTGCTTCGATCGGCTCGCCTTCCGGCATCTTCAAGCGGTCCATGATCGCGCGCACGCGGTCACCGGCAAAAATACGCAGCAAGGCATCATCCAGCGACAGATAGAAACGGGATGAACCCGGATCTCCCTGACGCGCCGAACGACCACGCAACTGGTTGTCGACGCGGCGCGATTCATGCCGTTCGGTACCGATGATATGCAGGCCACCCGCTTTCACGACATGGTCATGCAACAACTGCCACTCGTCTTTCAATTTCTGGATACCAGCTTGCCGTTGTGCGTCGCTCAGTGCGGCATCGGCTTCGGACAATTGCGCCTGCTTTTCAACGCTCCCGCCCAGCACGATGTCGGTACCACGACCTGCCATGTTGGTGGCGATCGTAATGGCTTTCGGACGGCCGGCCTGCGCGATGATCTCTGCTTCACGGGCATGCTGCTTCGCATTGAGCACGTTGTGCGGCAGCTTCGCCGTGTCGAGAATGCCCGACAACAGTTCCGAGTTTTCGATCGAGGTGGTGCCGACCAGCACCGGCTGACCACGCTCGTAGCAATCCTGGATATCCACCAGCATTGCCTTGTATTTTTCTTCGTTGGTCTTGTAGACCTGATCTTGCCGGTCCTTGCGTTGATTCGGGCGATTCTGCGGAATGACCACGGTTTCCAGTCCGTAAATTTCCTGGAATTCGTAGGCTTCGGTATCGGCAGTGCCTGTCATGCCGGCCAGCTTGCCGTACATGCGGAAATAGTTCTGGAACGTGATCGACGCCAGCGTCTGATTTTCGTTTTGAATCTTGACATGCTCTTTGGCTTCGACGGCCTGATGCAAGCCGTCCGACCAACGCCGTCCTGTCATCAGGCGACCGGTAAATTCATCGACGATGACGACTTCGTTGTCCTGCACCACGTAATGCTGATCCTTGTGATACAGCGTGTGCGCACGCAGGGCGGCGTACAGGTGATGGATCAGCGTGATGTTGGCCGAGTCATACAGCGACGCGCCTTCCGGCAGCAAGCCCATGCGCGTCAGGATCTGTTCCGCTTTTTCGTGGCCGGCTTCGGTCAGCAGCACCTGATGGGCTTTTTCATCCTTGGTGTAGTCACCTGGGACGTCCACCTTGCTCTTGCCATCCGGCGTTTCTTCGCCGATCTGCAACGTCAGCAGCGGCGGCACGGCATCGATCTTGTGATACAGCTCGGTGTGGTTCTCGGCCTGGCCGGAAATGATCAGCGGCGTACGGGCTTCATCGATCAGGATCGAATCGACTTCATCGACGATCGCAAAGTTCAGGCTGCGCTGTACGCGGTCGCCGGCATCGAACACCATGTTGTCGCGCAGGTAGTCGAAACCGAATTCGTTGTTCGTGCCGTAAGTGATGTCGGCGGCGTAGGCGACCTGCTTGTCGTCGTGATCCATCTGCGACAGATTGACGCCGCTCGACAGGCCAAGCCAGCCATACAGGCGCCCCATCCATTCGGCATCACGCTGGGCCAGGTAATCATTGACGGTCACCACATGCACGCCTTTGTCGGACAGCGCATTGAGGTAGGCCGGCAGCGTTGCCATCAACGTCTTGCCTTCGCCGGTTCCCATCTCCGCGATTTTTCCGAAGTGCAAAACCATACCGCCCACCAGCTGCACATCGAAGTGGCGCATCTTCAGCACGCGACGACTGGCTTCGCGACAGACCGCAAAGGCTTCGGGCAGGAGATCGTCGAGCTTTTCGCCATTGGCGATGCGCGCCTTGAACGCTGGCGTTTTCGCCTGCAATTCTGCATCCGACAATTTCTCGATGGAGGGTTCCATGGCGTTGATTTCGCGCACGGTTTTTTGGTATTGCTTAAGCAGTCGCTGGTTGCGGCTACCGAAAATCTGGGTCAGTAATGACATGCTTGGATCTTAAATTAGGCGCCGGAAAAATTTCGGATGCGTAAAGACAGTTTGCGCAGCACGAACGGACTTTGGATAAAGGGACGGAGTTTATCATGGTGCTTCAGTAACGTTGGGGTTACCGGCCGCGAAACAATAGCGCATGACCAATGATCTTCTATCTTTGCGTCAGTGCCGGCAGTTTTGACTGGTTCGAACCGGCGATCAGAAACTTATGCGGATTCTGCTGTATGCCCTTGACCAGCACTTCAAAATGCAGATGCGCCCCCGTGGAACGGCCGGTCGAACCGACGTCGGCCACATGCTGGGCACGCTGGACGATATCGCCGACTTTGACCAGCAGCCTGGATGCATGCGCATAGCGGGTGACGATGTCGTTGCCATGATCGATCTCCAGCATGTTGCCGAACTGATGGTGGAATTCCGCGGCGATGACAACGCCGCCTGCTGCGGCAATGATCGGGGTTCCGGTCGACGCAGGGAAATCAATGCCTTCATGAAAGGCACTGTGGCCGGTAAACGGGTCGAAGCGCCAGCCAAAACCGGACGCGTTGTAGGACACGTTGACTGGCTGGATGGTCGGCAATAGTTTGGAGCGGATCTTGTCGAACATCAGTGTTGTTTCGACGACGTTCATGTAGTCGGAGCGATGCTCGACGTCCAGCACCAGCACCTCGATTGCACGCTGGAACTGGTTAATGCTTAACGGCGTGGCGGGAGGGCGCAGCGGATTGACGGGCTCGGCGCCACCGCGGCCTGGCAATTCCTTGAAATTGAATTCTTCCGGCTTGACGCCGGACAGGCCCTGAACACGCTCGCCGAGCGCATCGAGCCGCATCAGCTGCGCCTGCATTTCTCCCAGCTTGATGGCCATCGCCGAGAGGTTTTCGCGCAGGTACCGGTCATTTTTTTTGGCATCATCCTGGCCGTTCGCTTTCAGCAGTGTCTGCACCATCGGCACATTGATCTCACTGGCGTGACGCAAGATCAGCCACGACAGCAACGCCGCACCTGCGCTCAAGGCGATGAGCGCCACCAGACCCGCCAGCAACCAGTGCTTCAGGGTCAGCGTGACAGACCGCGCCTTGTTGAAACGGGGGTGCACAAAAATGATTTGCATCTCGACTCCATTGACTCGTTCGGATGAACTGTGCAGCAGGGTGTGCGAACAACTTGGCGCTCTGTAAACGGGTTAGTGCTGGCCGCCGGTATGGTAAGGTTTCGCCATGCTGCGACCTTCCACTTTTGTGCCGGCCAAAAAGGGCCTGCGATACGTACCGACATCGCGCGGCGCGACCGATTTTTTGCAAGTTCACGATAAGCTGGCTGCGCTGATGCCGTCGATTACGCGCATGGCGACATTGCAGCACGATTGCGCGGAAACCTTGCCCTCGATGTTTTCCGCATGCGGTGTGTTGCAGTTCGAATCTGGCCAACTGGTGCTGTCGACACCGAATGCCGCCATCGCTTCCAAGCTCAAGCAGCAGCTCCCGAAATTGCAGGAAGCACTACAGAAGCGGGGCTGGCAGGTTAGTGCAATCCGGTTGAAAGTGCAAGTTGGCAAGACTCTCGACAAGCCGCCCATCGTCAAGCAACTCAGGCTACCAGACCCGGCACTGTCGGCTTTGATGGAGCTCGAAACTACGCTCGAAAACACGCCACGCAACGCAACATTGCTGGCGGCAATCAGCGTCATGGTCAAACGCCGACGGACCTGAAGGACGTCGGCGCTGAATGGTGTGGGTTTAGTGCTGCATGACCTGCATGGTGACGGCAGCAAATCCGCCCTGACGGCATCTGCTTAATTCAATGCCCATTCTTCTGCGGCCTGACGGACGTACGTCGCGGGTGCTGTATCGAGTGTATCGAAGCTGACGACGTCGTAGGCATCAGGTTGCGCCAGCAAGGCGCGCAACAACTGATTGTTGAGGCCATGTCCGGATTTGTGCGCAACGTAACTGGCCAGCAGCGGATGACCGATCAGGTAGAGGTCGCCGATCGCATCGAGTATCTTGTGACGCACGAACTCGTTTTCATACCGCAGCCCATCCGAATTCAGAATCCGGTACTCATCCATCACGATGGCATTTTCGAGCGAGCCGCCACGCGCCAGGCCCATGCCGCGCAGGGTTTCGACATCCTGCATGAAACCGAACGTACGCGCCCGCGAGACTTCCCTGACATACGATTCAATGCCAAAGTCGACCTCGGCAGTCTGGCCAGTGCCATCCACGGCGGGATGATTGAACTCGATGAAGAACTTCAGTTTGAAACCGTTGAAGGGTTCCAGTCGCGCCCATTTGCGCTTGTCGCCTTCGCCATCGGAGACTTCAATGGCGCGCGTGACCCGAATGAATTTTTTAGCCGCATTTTGTTCCTGCAAACCGGCTTGCTGCAACAGATACACGAACGACGAGGCCGATCCATCCATGATCGGAATTTCTTCGGCGGTCACGTCGACAACCAAATTGTCGATGCCCAGACCGGCACAGGCAGACATCAGATGCTCGACCGTCGACACCTTCACGCCATGATTGTCGAGCGTCGATGCCATGCGGGTATCACCGACACCCAGTGCGCTGGCGGGCAAATCGACCGGCGGATCGAGATCGACACGGCGAAAAATAATCCCGGTATCCGGCGCGGCAGGGCGCAACGTCAGCGAGACTTTGGTCCCGGAATGCAGGCCGACGCCAGTGGTCTTGACCAGTTGTTTGACAGTACGTTGTTTTAGCATGGCGCGATTATAGCAATGTGCGCGCAAAGCAATTCCGTGCGGGCAACCGGACGTAACAATGTGAACCACAACGAACGTGCCGTCTTTCACATCAAACCATGTACCGATCTCAGGATAGACATCGCGCCACTGCTGCGAACGCGAAACGGGCAAAAAAAAGACGCATTTCTGCGCCAGTTTTTTCAAGATTGAGACAGATCAACCCAGCTGTGCGAGCAAGGCTTCTGCAGACGACACCTCAAACTTACCGCCCTGTTCCACATTCAACTGCTTGACCACGCCATCCTGGACCAGCATGGAATAGCGCTGCGACCGTGTACCCATGCCATGCTTGCTGAAGTCGGCATCGAGTCCCAGCGCCTTGCAGAATGCAGCATTGCCATCGGCCATCATGCGGATCGTGCCGGTGGCTTTCTGGTCACGGCCCCATGCACCCATCACGAAAGCGTCGTTCACCGCGATGCACCAGATTTCATCGACGCCCTTGGCTTTCAGGTCAGCGGCATGCTTGAGGTAACCGGGGACATGCTGCGCCGAGCAGGTCGGCGTGTAGGCGCCAGGCAGTCCGAAGATCGCGATGGTCTTGCCTTTGGTCAGGCCCGATACCGCGAAAGTATTCGGGCCGAGCGAACAACCAGCCAATTCGACTTCGATGAATTCTGCAAGCGTACCTTCTGGCAAACGGTCGCCAATATTGATGGTCATGGTATTTCCTTCCGAGTGAAATAGGTGGGGTCAAATGGAACGCCGGCATGACCGGCGCGGAGTGCGCAGTATGCCTCGTTCTGTTTTTTTTCGCAGGGAAAAGCCATCACGGGCCGCAATGCCAAACCGGGGCCGCGTGCACAACGCCATGGTCTGACGTGGTTCACGTGGCCCCGGTCGGGGATGTACTGCCGGCGTAACGTTGCAACTACAACCGGTACGGACTACACCAAATCAGTCCGCCTGCTTGCGCAGAAAAGCAGGAATGTCATACGTTTCCATGCCGTTCTTTTCCAGCGCCCGCACGGTTTCGGAAGCTGATTCGCGACGCCATACTGCCGGCGCTTTCAGGCCGTCGAACGAGCCGGCTTGCTTGCCGCCCTGGTGCATGCCGCTTGCCATGCCTGCGCCCATGCCCGAGTTGATAGCCGCATGCGCGATCATTGGTTCGTTGTGGGTGCCGGTACGCAGCATCGGGGTTTGTACCAGTTGCACGTTCTTGCGTGCACGGCCCAGACCGGTCGCGACCACGGTGACGCGAATATCGTCGCCCATGGTTTCGTCGTAGGCGATGCCTTGCGCAATGAACGCATCGGTTGCTGCAAAAGCGCGCACGGTGCCCATGACTTCCTTGATTTCCTTGCCCTTGAGGCTGCGGCTCGCTGTCACGTTGACCAGCACGCCACGTGCACCCGACAAGTCGATGCCGTCGAGCAGTGGCGAGGCCACGGCCTGTTCGGCAGCGATGCGTGCGCGATCCACGCCGGACGCCGTTGCGGTCCCCATCATGGCCTTGCCCTGCTCGCCCATGATGGTCTTGACGTCATTGAAGTCGACGTTGATGTGACCCTGCACATTGATGATCTCGGCAATCCCGGCCACCGCATTGTTGAGCACATCGTCGGCGTGCTGCAGCCATTCGATCATGCTGTCGTCTTCATAAATCTCTTCGAGCTTTTCGTTGAGAATGATGATCAGCGAATCGACGTGCTGCGACAGCGCTTCCAGACCTTCTTCGGCGATTTCCATGCACTTCTGGCCTTCGTACGAGAACGGCTTGGACACCACCGCCACCGTCAATGCGCCCTGCTCCTTGGCGATCTGCGCAATGATCGGTGCGGCACCGGTGCCGGTCCCGCCGCCCATGCCGGCAGCAATGAAGACCATGTGCGCACCGCGCAATGCATCTTCGATACGGCCACGCGATTCTTCCGCCAGCTGGCGACCGACTGCCGGCTTCATCCCGGCGCCCAGGCCTGTCTCGCCGATCTGGATCACGTTGTGGGCTTTTGAATTTTTCAGTGCTTGTGCGTCGGTGTTGGCGGCGATGAACTCGACCCCCATCACGCCCTTGTTGATCATGTGCTGAACAGCATTGCCGCCAGCGCCGCCAATACCGACGACCTTGATCACGGTTCCCAGTGTTACGTTTTCAACCAGTTCGATTTCCATGGCAATTCCTTAAAGGGTAGGCAGTTGTCAGTCGATAGTCATCACGCGCTGTGTGACAACTAGCAACTGCAAACTGCGGTGTAATTCAATGTGGTGCAATTCAAAAAAGGACGACAACTAATGGACGACTACTTCATTTCATTCAGATCTATTTCAACTGCCAATCAGCTTCCTGCAACGGACGTCATGTCGTTAGTGCGTCCTTAAAAATTCCCCAAAAACCATTCCTTCATACGCTGCCAGATCGCCTTCACCGAACCATCCTGGCGGGTGACGACATTGCCGCGCACGTACTGTTTTTTTGCTTCAAGCAGCAGGCCCAGCACAGTGGCATAGCGTGGGCTGCGAACCACGTCGGCCAGTTGACCGCTGTAATCCGGTGTGCCCAGACGCGCCGGTTTCAAAAAAATATCTTCGGCCAGTTCGACCATGCCCGGCATCATTGCCGAGCCGCCGGTGAGCACGATGCCCGACGACAGCACTTCTTCGTAACCGGACTCGCGCACCACCTGATGCACCAGCGCGAACAATTCTTCGATGCGCGGTTCGATCACGGCGGCCAGCGCCTGGCGCGACAGGTTACGCGGACCACGATCGCCCAGGCCCGGCACTTCCAGGGTTTCGCCCGGATCGGCCAGAACCTGCTTGGCCACGCCATAGCGCAGCTTGATTTCTTCAGCTTCGGAAGTCGGCGTGCGCAGGGCCATCGCGATGTCGTTGGTGATCTGGTCACCGGCAATCGGGATCACGGCGGTGTGACGAATCGCGCCTTCGGTAAAGATCGCCACGTCGGTGGTGCCACCACCAATATCGATCAGCACCACGCCAAGTTCTTTTTCATCCGGCGTCAGCACCGCGTCGGCCGAGGCCATCGGTTGCAGAATCAGGTCGGACACTTCCAGCCCGCAACGGCGTACGCACTTGACAATGTTCTGTACAGCCGACACCGCACCGGTGACGATGTGCACCTTGACCTCAAGTCGGATTCCGCTCATCCCAATTGGTTCGCGCACATCCTCCTGGTTATCGACGATAAATTCCTGCGGCACCGTGTGCAGCAATTGCTGGTCGGTCGGGATGTTGACCGCCTTCGCGGTTTCGATCACGCGGGCCACGTCGGCAGCCGTGACTTCCTTGTCCTTGATGGCGACCATCCCGCTGGAATTGAAACTGCGGATGTGGCTGCCGGCGATGCCGGTATAAACATTGCGGATCTTGCAGTCGGCCATCAGCTCGGCTTCTTCGAGAGCGCGCTGGATCGATTCGACGGTCGCCTCGATATTGACGACGACACCCTTCTTCAGGCCTTTCGACTCGTGCTGCCCGAGGCCGATCACTTCGTGCCGGCCATTCGGCATCACTTCAGCGACGACCGCCACCACTTTCGAGGTGCCGATATCGAGTCCGACGATCAGGTTTTTCGCGTCTTTTGTCATGGTGTTGTTCTTGCCGTTCCGGGTGTGCCGCTGTGGAGTAAGAGGTAAATCAGAAAATCAGGTAAGTGGCTCATTGTTTTCGCGGTGCGCCTTTCTTGTCCGGTCCGAATGCAATGCCACTGGCTTGCAGCGCCAGACCGTTCGGATAGCGCATGTCGACGCGCTCGATGCGGTCCTGCAGGCGCGCCACCAGTTGCGGATACACCGTGATCAGCCGTGCCACGCGCTCCTGCAGCGTGGTCCTGGTCTGCTCGCGACCCAGCTCGACGGTCATGCCGTTATTGAGCTTGACCGACCAGGCATAGCGACTCGACAGGGTCAGGCTTTCCGGCCTCAGATTGACCGCCGCGAACCAGGCGGTCAATTCGGCAAAGCGCGCCACGACTTCTTTTTCGGTACCGCTCGGGCCACTGAATTCGGGCAACTGGCCAGCTTCTTCGGCTTCGGCCAGATTGGCCGTAAAGACATCACCCGCCACCGATACCAGCCGGCCTTCATCGCCCCAGGTACCGAGCGGCTCGTGTTCTTCCAGTGTGACGATCAGGCGGTTTGGCCATTCGCGCCGCACGGTGGCCTTGCGTACCCATGGCACGGCTTCGAACGCCAGCCGCACGGCACTCAGATTGGCCGTGAAAAAATTCCCGCGAATCCGTGGCAGCGCCGTGCTCTTGATGGTGAGAGGATTGACGTGCAACAGCTGGCGCTCGGCCACGCCATCGACACGGATCACCTTCAGCGTAAACATCGGCCGCTGCGCCACCCACCAGACGCCCGATGCCAGCAGCGCGATCATCAGCGCACCGAGCAGGGTGTTGGCGGTTGCGTTAAGCAATTTGATGTCTTGCCACATGATGGTCTGCGTCGCTCCGGGTCAGTTGGTCTGGTCGGCATTGAGCCGGGCCGATTGCAGGATGTCGACGCACAGGTCTTCGTAACTCATGCCGGCCGCCTTGCCCGCCATCGGCACCAGCGAGTGGCCAGTCATGCCGGGCGAGGTGTTGACCTCCAGCAGGAACGGCGCGTCGTCACCGGCGCGCAGCATGAGGTCGACCCGGGCCCAGCCCGAACAGCCGACCGCATTGTAGGCGCGCACCGCGATGTCCTGCAGGCGCAGCGTGGTGGCTGCATCGAATGGCGCCGGGCATAGGTATTCGGTGTCGTCGCTGAAGTACTTGTGTTCGTAATCGTAGTTGCCTTGCGGCGCGCGAATCTCGACGATCGGCAGTGCGCGGGCGGTGCGTCCGGTACCCAGCACCGGCACCGTGATCTCGCGTCCGCTGATAAATTCTTCGGCCAGCACAACGCTGTCGTACTTGGCACACAGCGCAAAGCCGGCATGCATCTCGGCGCTCGTGACCACCTTGCTGATACCGATGGTCGAGCCTTCGTGCGGGGCTTTGAGCATCAGCGGCAGGCCAAGTTCTTCCGGCACGTCATCCAGTACATTGTTCGGCGTATCAGCATCCAGCACCAGAAAGCGTGGCGTCGGCAGGTCGTGGCTGAGCCAGATACGCTTGGTCATGACCTTGTCCATCGCGATCGACGACGCCATCACGCCGGAACCGGTGTACGGAATGCCCAGCAGTTCGAGCGCGCCCTGCAAGGTGCCGTCTTCGCCAAAGCGGCCATGCAACGCAATGAAGACGCGATCGAATTGCTCGGCGGCGAGTTCGGCCAGCGACCGTTCGGCCGGGTCAAATGCGTGCGCATCGATGCCCTTGCTGCGCAGCGCCGCCAGCACGCCCTGCCCCGACATCAGCGAAACTTCGCGCTCGGCCGAGCGACCGCCGAGCAGGACGCCGACCTTGCCGAATTGCTGCGCTGTTGCTGTGCTCATTGGTGTAGTCGCTGCTGTGCTCGTCGTTGTGCTCATGCTGTTTCCTGTACTGAAAATTGCGCCAGCTTTGCCGGTACGCCGCTGATCGATCCGGCCCCCATGGTGATGACGACATCGCCATCACGCAGCATGTTCATGATGGTTTCGGGCATGTCGGCGATGGCTTCGACGAAGACCGGTTCGACCTTGCCGGCCACGCGCAAGGCATGCGCCAGCGCACGGCCATCGGCGGCCACGATCGGTTGTTCGCCGGCGGCATAGACCTCGGCCAGTACCAGCATGTCGGTGCTGGAGAGGACCTTGACGAAGTCTTCGAACAGGTCGCGGGTGCGGGTGTAGCGATGCGGCTGAAAGGCCAGCACCAGCCGGCGCCCCGGATACGCGCCGCGCGCAGCCGACAGCGTGGCGGCGGTCTCGACCGGATGGTGGCCATAGTCATCGACCAGCGCAAAGCTGCCACCGGGTTTGCCGTCGCGACCGGCGAACGCGATCTCGCCATAGCGGGTGAAGCGGCGGCCAACACCGTTGAATTCGGCCAGTGCCTTTTGCGTGTCGCTATCGGCCACGCTCAGTTCGCGCGCAATCGCGATTGCGGCGCAGGCATTCTGGACGTTGTGCATGCCGGGCTGGTTCAGGCTGATCGGCAAGGGCGCATAGCCTTCCTGGATCACCGTGAATTGCATCAGGCCACCGACTGCCCTGGCATCGATGGCGCGCACATCGGCTTCTTCATGGAAGCCATACGTCATGATCGGCTTGGCTACCCGCGGCATGATTTCACGCACATGGACATCGTCGATGCAGAGCACCGCGATGCCATAAAACGGCAGACGCAGCGTGAAATCGACAAACGCCTGCTTCAACTTGTTGAAGTCGTGTTCGTAGGTCTCCATGTGATCGGCATCGATGTTGGTGATGACTTCGATCACGGGTGACAGGTTCAGGAAGGACGCATCGGATTCATCCGCTTCGGCCACGATGAAGTCTCCGGAACCGAGTTTGGCATTGGCGCCGGCACTGGTCAGGCGACCGCCGATGACAAAGGTCGGGTCCAGCCCGCCCTGCGCCAGCACGCTGGCGACCAGACTGGTGGTGGTGGTCTTGCCGTGCGTGCCGGCGATGGCAATGCCGCGTTTCAGGCGCATCAATTCGGCCAGCATCAGCGCGCGCGGGACGATCGGAATATGCCGTTCGCGGGCAGCGACGACTTCCGGATTGTCATCCTTGACGGCGGTCGATGTGACAATGGCATCGGCCTTGCCGAGGTTACCGGCATCATGCCCGAGCTGAACGCTGGCACCGAGTTCGGCGAGCCGTTTGGTGGCAGCGTTGCTGCCGAGGTCCGAGCCGGAGATGGTGTAGCCGAGATTGAGCAGCACTTCGGCAATGCCGCTCATGCCGCTTCCGCCGATGCCGACGAAATGAATGTGTTTGACTTTGTGTTTCATGATTGGGCCATGTGTTCGAGGACAGTCGCGATCGCTTCGTTGGCGTCGCGCCGTCCGTTGTCATACGCTGCCTGCGCCATCGTTGCGCATTGTGTGCGGGTGATATGGCGCAGGAGTTCGGCTAATACGGGTGGCGTCATGTCGGCCTGCGGCAAGTGGATCGCCGCTTGCTGGTTTTCCATCCAGCGGGCGTTGTCGCGCTGGTGTGTGGTGGTGGATGCCAGCAGCGGCACCAGCACACTGGCGACACCTGCCGCGGTCAGTTCCGACAAGGTGATGGCACCGGCACGGCAGATCACCAGGTCGGCGCTGGCGTAGCGGCGTGGCATGTCGTCGATGAAGGCCACGACGTCGGCCTCGACACCGGCACTGGCATACGCGGCAGTCAACGCGACGATGTGCTGCTTGCCGGACTGATGCGTGATGCGCGGGCGCTGCGCAACCGGGATCAGCGCCAGCGCTGCCGGCAAACAGTCATTGAGTGCTTTGGCACCCAGACTGCCGCCGACCACCAGCAATTGCAGCACGCCGCTGCGACCGGCGTAGCGCACCGCAGGCAATGGCAACTGCAGGATTTCGGCCCGCACCGGATTACCGGTCACGGTGGACTTGCCGGCAGCACGACCGAAGTCGGCCGGAAAGCCGAACAGCACGCGTTTCGCCAGCGGCACCAGCGCCTTGTTCGACAACAGCAGCGCGGCATCGGCATTGAGCAGCACCAGCGGTATGCCGCGCAAACGCGCCATTGCGCCGCCGGGTACCGTCACGTAGCCGCCCATGCCGAGTACCACGTCCGGCTGACGTCGACCGAGGAGCTTGAAGCAGGTCGCAAAACTGGCCAGCAAACGCCATGCACCACGCAGCGAATGCTGCCAGCCCTTGCCGCGCAAACCGCTGAAGGCAATCTGATCCATCTCGATGCCGTGCGCGGGCACCAGCTCGCGCTCCATCCCGTGTTCGGTACCGAGCCAGCTGATTTGCCAGCCGCGCGCGCGCATGGTGTCGGCAATCGCCAGTCCCGGGAAGATGTGGCCACCGGTACCTGCAGCCATGATCAGCAGTTTTTTCATGGCCGGCCTCCGCGCATGCGCAGGCGATTTTCGTAATCGATGCGCAGCAGGATGGCCAGCCCGATGCAGTTGATCAGCACGCCGGAACCGCCGTAGCTCATCAGCGGCAACGTCAGGCCCTTGGTCGGCAACAGGCCGAGGTTCACGCCCATGTTGATGAAGGCCTGCACGCCGATCCAGATACCGATCCCCTTGGCAGTCAGTCCGGCAAAGGTCAGGTCGATGGCGATGGCCTGACGGCCGATATCGAAAGAGCGCTTGATAATCCAGTAAAACATCACGACGACTGCCAGCACGCCGACAAAACCGAGTTCTTCACCGATCACGGCGAGCAGGAAGTCGGTATGCGCTTCGGGCAGGTAATGCAGTTTTTCGACGCTGCCACCGAGACCGACGCCAAACAGTTCGCCGCGACCAAACGCAATCAGCGAGTGCGATAACTGGTAGGCCTTGCCGAGGGCATTTTCTTCGGTCCAGGGATTGAGATACGCAAAAATCCGTTCGCGCCGCCACGGCGACAACATGATCACCAGGCTGAACGTGGCCACCAGCGTGGCGCCGATGCCGCCAAACCAGACGCCATTGATGCCACCCAAAAACAGGATACCCATCGCGATACAGACGATCACGCCGAATGCACCCAGGTCAGGTTCGAGCAACAGCAGCAGGCCGACCAGCCCGACCGCACCCGCCATCGGTAAAAAGCCCTTGGTCAGTTTATGCATGAACTGCTGCTTGCGCACCGTGTAATCGGCGGCGTACAACACCACGAACAGTTTCATCAGTTCGGACGGTTGCAGGTTGAAGACCTTGAACGACAACCAGCGCTTGGCCCCGTTGACGCCTTTGCCGATACCCGGCACCAGCACCAGGAACAACAGGATCAGGGTACCGACGAACAGGTAGGGCGCCAGCTTTTGCCAGTCTTCGATGCGCACCCGGAACGCCAGCAAGCCGGCGACCAGCGAGATGGCGATGAAGGTGGCCTGGCGGATCAGGAAATGGGCATTCTTGTATTGCGCGTACTTGGGCGAATCGGGCAGCGAGATCGAGGCCGAATACACCATCACCATGCCGAACAGCATCAGCAGGATCACCACCCAGACCAGCGGCTGGTCGTACTCCATCATTTTGGAGCGCTGCGCCAGCGACTTGCCGGCAGTCGCCCCGTTGAAGTCAGGCGCGGCAAATTTCATAACACCACCTCGCCGCGCGACAGCGCCAGCTCACGCACCGCCGCAACGAACACATCGGCGCGGTGCGCATAATTGCGGAACATATCGAGGCTGGCACAGGCCGGTGACAGCAGGACCGCGTCGCCTGCCTGCGCCAGCGCGGCGGCGCGTTCGACGGCCTCTTCCAGCGTGCTGCAGTCGATCAGCTCGACACGATTGCCCAGCGCCAGCCGCAGCGCCGCCGCGTCCTTGCCGATCAACACGACCGCGCGCGCATGGCGCGCGACCGGCGCGGCCAGCGGACTGAAATCCTGCCCTTTGCCATCACCACCGGCGATCAGCACCAGCTTGCCCTGCTGCTGCATGCCCAGGCCATTGATTGCAGCAACCGTGGCACCGACGTTGGTGCCTTTGCTGTCGTCGTAATACGCGACATCGCCAAAGGCCATCACCAGTTCGACCCGATGCGGCTCGCCGTGATAGTCACGCAAGCCATGCAGCAACGGCGCCAGCGGCAAGCCGATGGCGCGGCAGAGTGCCAAGGCAGCCAGTGCATTGAGCGCGTTGTGCTGTCCGCGAATTTTCAGGGCGTCGGTTGGCATCAGGCGATTGCTGCTGACTTCCGGGATCTCGACCACGCCTTTTCTGGCGCGCTTTTTTTCGGATTCTGCGGCGACCGCCAGGGCCAGCCATTGCATGCCGCTTTCCTGCAGCAGGCCGAAGCAGTCCGGCGCCTGCGCTTCGTCGCTGCCGAAGGTGATGACGGTCGCGCCGGGTGCGTTCATCTGCAGCACGGTGGCATCGTCGCGGTTCAGTATGCGTATCGTGCCCGCGCCAAAAATGCGCGCCTTGTCCGCCACGTAGGCCGCCATGTCGCCATGCCAGTCGAGATGGTCCTGCGAAATATTGAGTACCGTCGCAGCATCGGCCTGCAGGCTGTGCGTGGTGTGCAACTGGAAACTCGACAGTTCGAGCACCCAGACTTGCGGCAGGCTGTTGCTGTCAAGGCAGCCGCGCAGCACATCAAGCGCCGACGGACTGATATTGCCCGCCACCTGCACGCTCAGTCCGGCGCGCTGGCACAGCAATCCGGTCAGGCTGGTGACCGTGGTCTTGCCGTTGGTGCCGGTAATGGCGATCAGTTTCGGCGTGTGGGCTTGCGTGTCGCGCAGGCTGGCCAGTGCTTGTGCGAAGAGTTCGATCTCACCCCACACCGGAATCGCCAGTGCGGTCGCCGCAGGCAAAATCTCCGCCAGCTCGCGTCCCGGTGCCAGACCCGGACTGACCGCGACGAGATCGATCTGGTCGAGCAGCGCGGCGGTGAACGGACCTGCACGGAAGTCGACTTGCGGCACGGCCTCGCGCAACGCAGCCAGGCGCTGCGGCATGGCGCGGGTATCGGCCACGCGCAGGCTTGCGCCGCAGCGAGCCAGCCACAATGCCATTGCCAGTCCCGACTCACCGAGCCCGAGCACCAGTACCTGTTTGCCTGCGTAATTCATGGTCGCTTGCCGTTGCCTTTCATGGTCAGCGTAATTTCAGGGTGGACAGGCCGAACAGCACCAGCATCATCGTGATGATCCAGAAGCGCACGACGACCTGGGTTTCTTTCCAGCCTTTTTGTTCGAAATGGTGGTGCAGCGGCGCCATCAGCAAGACCCGCCTGCCGGTGCCGAAACGCTTTTTCGTGTACTTGAAATAAATCACTTGCAGCATCACTGACAGCGTCTCGACCACGAAGATGCCACCCATGATGAACAGCACGATTTCCTGCCGCACGATGACGGCGATGGTGCCGAGTGCGCCGCCGAGCGCCAGTGCGCCAACGTCGCCCATGAACACTTGTGCCGGATGCGCGTTGTACCAGAGGAAGGCCAGTCCGGCCCCCGCCATCGCACCACAAAAAATCAGCAGTTCGCCGGCGCCCGGGATGTGCGGGATGAACAGGTATTTTGAGTACGAGGCGCTACCTGTGAGGTAGGCAAAAATCCCCAGCGCGGTGCCGACCATCACGGTCGGCATGATCGCCAGGCCATCCAGCCCATCGGTCAGGTTGACCGCATTGCTGGTGCCGACGATGACAAAGTACGTCAGGGCGATGAAGCCCCAGACACCCAGCGGATAGCTGATGGTCTTGAAGAACGGCACGATCAGGTCGGCCTTGGGTGGCAGGTCCATGCTGAAACCCGACCTGATCCAGGCCACGAACAGTTCCCAGAACTGGGCGGTGCTGGGGGCCGACACGGAGAACGCCAGATACAGCGCGGCGGCAATACCGATCAGCGATTGCCAGAAATATTTTTCGCGCGATGGCATGCCGTTCGGGTCTTTGTAGACCACCTTGCGGTAATCATCGACCCAGCCGATGGCGCCGAAACCCAGAGTCACGACCAGCACCGGCCAGATGAAACGGTTGCTCAGATCCGCCCACAGCAAGGTGGAAATACCGATCGAGATCAGGATCAGCAAGCCGCCCATGGTGGGTGTGCCGTTTTTGATCAGATGGGTTTGCGGACCATCATGGCGCACCGCCTGGCCGACCTTCAGCCGGGCCAGCATGCGAATGACGGCAGGACCGGCGATCAGGCCGATCGCCAGCGCGGTCATGGTGGCAAAGGCCGCCCTGAACGTGATGAAGTTGAAGACCCGCAGCGGGCCGAGTTCCTGTTGAAAATATTGGGCTAACCATAGCAGCATGTCAGTGTGCGTCCTGTGCGGAGTGACCGGCGAGGTGAGCGACCACACGTTCCATTTGCATGAAACGCGAGCCCTTCACCAGGACGGTGGAATCGGGTGAGACAACGGCGTCGAGTGCTTGTTGCAGCGCGTCGATGTCATTGAAATGTTGGGAAGGAATGCCGAATGCGCTGCTGCTGTGTTGCGCCAGCGTTCCCAGCGTGTACAGGTAACCGATACCGCGAGTGCGGGCGTAGGCGCCGACTTCCTCGTGATACTGGCGACCATCGTTACCGACTTCGCCCATATCGCCCAGCACCAGGATGCGCGGCGCAGAAGACTGCGCCAACACGTCGATGGCAGCGCGCACGGAATCCGGATTGGCGTTGTAGGTGTCATCGATGAGCTGGGCACCGTTGGCCGCCGACTTGCGCTGCAGGCGGCCATGGACCGGCGAGAACGCAGCCAGTCCGCGGCGGATGGCGTCCGTGTCGATACCAATCGCCAGCGCACAGGTGATCGCCGCCAATGCATTGCGCACGTTGTGCTGGCCGGCAGCGGCAAGCACCACATCGAAGGTCTGCCGGCCCGCACGCACCTGCAGATCGCTACCGAAACCGTTGGCCTGCCAGGTACAACTGACATCGGCTTCGGCATTCAGGCCGAAGGTCATCACGGTGCGCTGGCCGATGCTGGCAGCACAGTCGCGCCAGAGCTGCGTGTACGGATCATCGGCCGGAAATACCGCAATGCCGTTGACCGGCAACGTACTGATGACGGCACCGTTTTCTATTGCGACGGCCTCGACGCTGACCATGAATTCCTGATGCTCGCGCTGGGCGTTGTTGACCAGCCCGACGCTCGGCTGCGCGATCGCCGCCAGCTGGGCGATTTCGCCGGGATGGTTCATGCCCAGTTCGATCACGGCAGCCCGGCAAGCGGTATCCAGACGCAGCACGGTGAGCGGCACGCCGATGTCATTGTTCAGGTTGCCGCGCGTGGCCAGAAACTGTCCGGCACCGACAGCGGCGTCCAGGATGGCGCTGAGCATTTCCTTGACGGTGGTCTTGCCGTTGCTGCCGGTGACGCCGATCACCGGCACCGAAAACTGCTTACGCCAATGGGCAGCGAGCGCGGCCAGTGCCAGACGCGTGTCGGGCACAACCAATGCCGGAATCATCAGGCCGGGCGGAATCTGCTCGACCACGACAGCCGCGACGCCGCGTGCAGAGAGTCTATCCATGTACTGGTGGGCGTCGAATTTTTCACCGCGCAAGGCAACGAAGAGGCAACCGGCCGGTGCAGTGCGGCTATCGGTCGAGACGCCGGCGAACGACGCGTCGGTCCGGGCGAACGCGCCGGTAATCGCTGGCTGCACGGCAAACAGGGTCGATTGCATCATTGCCGGCTCCCTTTTGAGGTCGCGCGGGTTGCCAGGGCCAGTGCGGCGTGATCGGCGTCCAGAAAGGGCAATTTCTTGCCGCGAATCTCCTGGTAATTTTCGTGGCCTTTACCGGCCAGCAAAATCACGTCCGCCTTGCCGGCATGGCGCACTGCCCGCAGGATGGCGGCGGCGCGGTCTTCGATGACTTGCGGGATCGGTGGTGTGGTCGATCCGTCATCGGCGGAACCCATGCCCTGCAAGGTCTGCGCAATGATGTGCTCCGGCGCTTCGTTGCGCGGGTTGTCGCTGGTCAGAATGACTTCATCGGCGGCCATCGCAACCGCCCCCATTTGCGGCCGCTTGCCGGGATCGCGGTCGCCACCGCAACCGAAGATGCACCACAATTTGCCGTGCCGTTGCAGGGCGACTTGTCGCAGAGCCGCCAGGGTTTTTTCGAGGGCATCGGGCGTGTGGGCGTAATCAATCACGACCAGCGGCGCATCCTGGCCACCGAATTGCTGCATGCGGCCCGGCACGGCAGTGAGTGCTTCGATCGCATCCACCGTGGCGCGCAATGCATGGCCCTTGCCCAGCAACACACCAATGATGCCAAGCACATTGCTGACATTGAAATTGCCCACCAGACGGGTCTTGACGAGCATGGTTCCGGTGGAGGTCGTCAGCTGAAAACTGGTACCGGCATGGCTGGTGCGGATCTCGGTGGCACGCACACTTTCCAGCCCCGGGAAGCCGACACCGTGGAGCGAATAACCGGTGATGGCCACCTGCGGCGCGGTCTTTTGCACATGCGCCAGCAGTCGCAATCCCATCGCATCGTCGAGGTTCAGGACGACGTGCTGCAGGCCGGGCCAATCGAACAGCGCAGTCTTGGCGGCTTCATAAGCCGCCATGTCGCCGTGATAATCCAGATGATCGCGGGTGAAATTGGTAAAGAGCGCCACGTCGACATGCAGGCCATTGAGTCGGCCCTGATCCAGTCCGATGGACGAGGCTTCGATCGCCAGCGAGGTGGCACCGACCTGCTGCAAGTCGCGCAGCCGGCGCTGCAGCAGCACCGCATCTGGCGTGGTGTAACCGGTCTGGGCAAATTGCTCGGCCATGCCGCGCCGGAACAGGCCCGTGCCTAGGGTACCGATGACGGCACCCGGACCAGCGAGGCGCGACAGCGCACTGGCCAGCCACTGACTGCACGAGGTCTTGCCGTTGGTGCCCGTCACCGCCACAGAAAACAGGTCGGCATCCGATGTCTGGTACCACAGGCTGGCGATGATGCCGGCACACGCCTTCAAATTGGCAACGAGCAGCATCGGCACGGCGTTCTGGCGGTCCGGGCTGACATTGTCTGCCTCGACCAGTACCGCGACGGCGCCACGCTCGATCGCATCGTCGATGAACTGGCGACCATCGGCGGCGTCACCGGGATACGCCACGAACACGTCCCCGGCACTGATCTGGCGCGAGTCGGAAGACAGCTCGGCGGCTGGCGCCAATGCGCGCAACCAGGCAACGATTTGTTCAGGGGTCATGTCAGGTGCGGTGTTCACAAGCTCTCCTGAAGCGGATTATCAGGAATCACGATCTGCGTGACCGACGAGTCTGGCGGCACGTTCAGTGCCCGCAAGACGTTCGCCGTGACCGTGGCAAACACCGGCGCAGCGACATCGCCGCCGTAATGGCCATAGGCAGTCGGTTCATCGACCATGACGGCGACGATGATGCGTGGATTCGACATCGGCGCGATGCCGACAAACGAGGCTACGTACTTGTTGACGTAGCGGCCACCGACGACCTTCAAGGCGGTTCCGGTCTTGCCGCCGACGCGGTATCCGGGCACTTGTGCCTTGGCGGCAGTGCCTTCCGGCCCCACTACCGACTCCAGCATCACGCGCATTTCCTGTGCGGTCTTTTCAGAGATGACATGCTGGCTGACGGGCGGCTTGGTCACCTTCGAAAAGGACAGCGGAATCAGGTCGCCATTGCGGGCGAAGATCATGTAGGAACGCGCCAACTGGATCAGCGACACGGAAATTCCGTGGCCATAGCTCATGGTGGCCTGTTCGATCGGACGCCAGGTCTTGAACGAGCGCACTCGGCCGGCTACCGCGCCGGGGAAGCCGAGCTTTGGCTGCTGACCGAATCCGACCGTGGTGAACATTTCCCACATTTCCTGCGGCGGCATCTGCAAGGCAATTTTTGCGGTGCCGATGTTGGATGACTTCTGGATGATCTGTGAGACGGTCAGGATGCCATGCGCATGCGAGTCGCCGATGGTGGCGGTGCCGATGGTCATTTTTCCGGGCGAGGTCTGGAACGTGGTCGACGGCTTGATGCGACCGGTGTCGAGCGACAGGGCAATCGTGAACGGCTTGAGCGTCGAGCCCGGCTCGAAGGTGTCGGTCAGAACCCGGTTGCGCAGTTGCGCACCCGTCAGGATGGAACGGTCGTTCGGGTTGTACGTCGGCAAATTAACCATTGCCAGCACTTCGCCCGTTTTCACATCGAGGACGACGATGCCACCGGCTTTCGCCTTCGATTTTTCGACCGCTTCCTTGAGCTGCGTGAAGGCAATGTACTGGATCTTGCTATCGATCGACAAAGTCAGGTCGCTGCCATCGTGCGGCTCGCGTATCGAACCGATGTCTTCGACGATGCGTCCAAGCCGGTCCTTGATGACACGGCGGCTGCCCACTCGGCCGGCCAGACTTTTTTGCGATGACAGTTCCATCCCGTCCTGGCCTGCGTCTTCCACATTCGTGAAGCCAACCACGTGCGCCATCACGTCGCCCTCGGGATAGAAGCGCTTGTATTCCTTGCGGGTTTCGATGCCCGGAATCATCAATGCGGCGATCTTGTCGGAGGTCTCTTTTTCGACCTGGCGCTTCAGATATACAAAGTTGCGATCCGAATCAAGTTTGCGATTGAGCTCGGACTCGCTCATGTCGAGCAATTTCGCCAGCTGCTGCAGTTTGGCCTTGGGCGCTTCCTGGACATCATCCGGAATCGCCCAGATCGCCTTGACAGGAACCGACGACGCCAGCACAAGACCATTGCGGTCGGTGATCTTGCCGCGTGTGGCAGGCAATTCCAGCGTGCGCGCATAGCGCGAGGCACCCTGCTTCTGCAGGAATTCGGTGGAAATTCCCTGCAGCCACAGTGCCCGACCAGCCAGCGCCACGAAGGCAGAAAACAGCACGAACAGGACGATACGCGAACGCCAGACCGACAGTCTCACCGCCAGCACCGGGCTGGTCGAAAACGGTACGCCCTTGGCAGCGGCTACCCGGGCACCGGCGGCACTATGTCGGCTTGGCGGACGCGTCACTTGGCACCCGCCGTCAGGTATTGAATCCGTGCAGACGTCAGCGCGACCATGTTCAGGTCGCGCCGGGCAATGGCTTCGATGCGGGCATGTTTGCCCAGCGTGGATTGGTCCAGCTGCAGCTGTGACCATTCGATATCGAGCTGACGTGCCAGCGCTTGGGCACTTTCCAGTTCGATAAACAGGCGGCGCGCCTGATATTGCGCATTCACCAGCGACAACGCGCACAGCACCAGCAGAATCGTCATCACCAGATTCAGCCGCCCGCTCATGGCGCCGTCCCTGCAGGCAAGCGCTGCGCGACGCGCATGACGGCAGAGCGCGAGCGCGGATTGGCGGCGACTTCCTCGGCGGAAGGCTTGCACTTCGCAATCAGGATCATCTCGGGCTGCGGCAGATCTACCGCGCGGATCGGCAGGCGCCGGTCGGGTTGCTCGACATGGGCTTTGGATGCCATGAAGCGCTTGACCATGCGGTCTTCCAGCGAATGAAAGCTGATCACGACCAGTCGCCCGTGCGGGGCCAGGCGTGCATAGGCTTGCTGCAGAACTATTTCGAGTGCTTCAAGCTCCTGATTGATGTGAATCCGGACAGCCTGAAAGGTACGAGTAGCCGGGTCCTTGCCCTTTTCGCGGGTTTTGACGGCGCCTGCCACGATCTGGGCAAGCTGTCGTGTGCTTGAAATTGGCGCGACTGTCCGGCTAGCAGCAATCGCCTTTGCAATCTGAAAAGCAAACCGTTCTTCCCCATAATTGCGAATCACTTTCTCGATGTTTTCTTCGGTTTCGGTAGCCAGCCATTCGGCGGCGGACATGCCACGGGTGGTGTCCATGCGCATATCGAGCGGGCCATCAGCACGGAAGCTGAAACCCCGGGTTGCGTCATCGACTTGCGGAGATGAAATACCCAAGTCCAGCAACACGCCATCGACCGCACCGACACTGCGGGCTGCCAATGCGCTGTCCAGCGTAGCGAAGCTGTCATGGACGATGCAAAAACGCGGATCAGCGATCTGGCTTGCTGCCGCGATTGCCTGCGGGTCCTTGTCAAACGCGATCAGTCGCCCGGCGGCGCTCAGCGACGTCAGAATCAGGCGGCTATGGCCGCCGCGACCGAACGTGCCATCAATGTAGATACCATCGGCGCGCGCACCGCTCAGGGATAGTGCCTCGATAGCTTCTTCCAGCAACACGGTACGGTGCTGATAGTCGGGCAGACCTTCGGGCTGGCATTCGGGCACCACTTGCAAATTAGTCACGGCAGTCAGAAGGAAAAATTGTTCAATACGTCGGGCATGCCATTGGCAACAGCAGCGGATTCACTTTCCGCCAGCTTCGCCGCATCCCAGATTTCAAAATGGCTGCCCATTCCGAGAAGCATCACGTCACGTGACAGCCCGACGGCGGTACGCAATTCGGGAGCGATCAAGATCCGCCCGGCCGAGTCCATATCCACATCCGACGCGTTGCCCAGGAAAATCCGCTGCCAGGAGCGTGCCGACATCGGCCATGACGCAATTTGTTCACGATGCAATTCCCAGACAGGGCGAGGAAAAAACAGCAGGCAACCGTGGGGGTGCTTGGTCAGCGTGACGCGACCTTCGCACTGCAACGCCAGCGCGTCACGGTGCCGGGCCGGAATTGACATCCGTCCCTTGGCATCGAGATTCAGTGCCGAAGCGCCTTGAAACACCCTGTATTCCCCTTGTCTTTTTATCGAAGTCTGATTGCGTGGCAGGCTCTTTTTTGCGCTTGTAAATGCAGCTCAATAAGGCGTCGCAACAAAAAAGTATATGAGATCAACACCGAATTCATCCCACAAAAGTACACTTTTTCACACTGCCACCCACTTTAGTGGAAGCTGTATTTTCGGTCAAGTAATAAAGGAGACAAGAAACGGCATTTTTATCAATGAAGTCAACGACTTAGCGCATTTGCTTAATAGACACTTTAAAGAGTTAAGCCTGCAGAATGAAAGACTTAAGAGAGATAGTGAAAGTACCGCCTGAGCTATTCACATGTGTTTTCGAGCCCGATAGCGGCGAAAGATATTAGGCGGCACGGGTGATGCAGTAACAGCACGACTGGTACACGCTGTCTCTTTCATGCGTTAACACGCCCAGGACAATTCAGGAATGTCCTGTAGAAGAAAAGGAATTGTTGCTCAAACAGGAATAGTAAATTGCGAATATTCGACTTTTTTGCGGATAACGCAACAGCTAGACTACGCTTCATCGATGAGCACACAGCAACATGAGTGCGACTCACCGGGGCGCGATCCAGCAGTCAGCAGCAGAGACAGGAGCGCCGAGACGAGAGTCACCCCCTATTTACTTTTTTGGAGAAACACCATGAATGTCAAAAAATTGATCGCCGCAGTTGCCGTGTTCGCCGCCGCTGGTTCCGTATTTGCCGGTGACCTGATGCCTTTCACCGAACTTGATAACTTCAAATCGACCAAAACCCGCGCTGATGTTGTAGCTGAAGTCAACCGTGACCGTGCCGAAATTGCATTGGCACGTGGTGACATCGGACTCGTGCCTGCCGTGGCACCGACCAGCACCCGTACCCGACTCGCTGTCCGCAAAGAAGCCATCGAATCGGCACACAACCAGAAATCGCTTTCCCGCAGTGATATCGGGGGCTAACAAGCCGCCGGATAGCCGCAAAAAAAAACGCCACTATTCGTGGCGTTTTTTTTGCGTGAAGCTGAATGAATTAAATTCAGTGAAGAAATTTCCCTGTTCCAAACAAGCCAATCAAACCAATCAGAATCAAATAGATCGCAACAATAAAATTCAAAAGTCGCGGCATGACAAGAATCAGGATGCCGGCAATCAGTGACACCAGCGGCGCAAGGGTGAGGTTAATGTTCATTCGAGTGTCCTTTCGGTATTCCGGAGAAGTGCTAAGCGCTCGCTGAAGATACTCGGGTTATCCCATATTGAGCGTACGGTGGCGTACACAGGCAACTTTGCCGGTCGAACATGAAACACTGCCGGTCGGGTTGTCAATTCTGACATGGCGGCATTCATGCAAATGCCGTTTTTCTGTTTGCGCGCAGCCCAATCAGGCCGGGCAACTGTCTGCTGATCAGGAGCGCGTTGGTCACGGATTATTCCCCGCACCACCGCATTTGACTTAGCGCCGAATCGGTCTCTGAAAACTGAATATAAGTGAAGCAAGCCGATAGGCCGGATTCTGTTACGACTCCCGGGCAAGCCCGTTTGTTATGACAGCCATTCCTCTAGGCCGTGAATTACTCCACGGCTCAAGCTTTCTACCCGCACGCTCCGCGAGTCACATCAACGCGTGCCTATTTGAAATTGCTCCGGATGGAGGTTACCGCGTTTCACCGTAACTAAATACGCTCGTCTCTGTGGCCCTATTCCTCGCCTCACGGCGGACGGCCATTAACCGTCATCCTGCTCTATGGAGTCCGGACCTTCCTCCCGCCACTGCCGCAACCGAAATCGCAGCACCGGCCAGCGACTGTCTGGCTTGCTTCGGTGCGCATTGTATCCTCTGGCCGGGAATTTACGGGAGATTCATGCAGGAGCAGATACCAGAACATCCCGCCTCTGCTCTAATGCGCGCTGCTCTGTTAGGTCGCCGCTTGACTTCAAGTGGCTTTATTCCTATTAATAAGCGCGATATTAATTTTCTTCATTCTTGAGGTAAATGGTGTCAACGACGCAAGAACATAAGCGTTTTGAGTGAACCAGCCAGAGCCGGAAAAATAAACGCGACTCAGGTCGCGTGCGAACCGGCTTATGGTGTAACAGGTCTGGTATATGTCCACTCTCGCTGATGCCTGGTCACCAGCAGGGTAACTGGGCGATTACACAGTAGCGTCTATTGCATGTTTTGAATGTTTTTTATTTCCCACACGGAGAATCAAGATGAAAAAAGCACTTTTGTTGTTAGCCCTCGTACAAGGCATCACCCTCTCGGCATTTGCGCAGACCGCAGCGCCGGCTGATGCAGCAAAGACCCGCACCGAAGTGAAAACCGAAGCAAAAGCAGCCAACATGGCTGGTGAGCTGAACAAAGGTGGCAATGTTGGCGTCACAGCACCAGCGGCGTCAACCACCAGCACCAAAGCACGCGCAGACGTCAAGGCCGAGGCCAAAGCAGCGGTTAAATCGGGCGACATGAAAAGCAGCGAAATTGCAGCACCAGCCAAGGCCATGCCAGTCGCTGCCGAAGATAAAAAAACCCGCGCTGAAGTCAAAGCAGAAGCCAAAGCTGCCAACAAGGCCGGCGAACTCACCGACGGCAATATCGGCAAGCAGCCAGCTCCAGTCGTGAAAAAAGCCCGCGCTAAAAAGCCAGCCAAGGCAGCAATGCCAGCCGCAGCCGAAGCAGCGAAGTAATTTTCAGGCAGTCCCATCGCACAAATGCGATGGGACTTAGTACTCAAGCAGCCCGCACCCGCATTTCATTGCCGGTGCGGGCTGATTCGTTTTCAGGTGCTTTTATCTGTCCGTTTTTCGTATTTGTTGGCATGTGTTCAATGGAACCCGTAACGCGTCGGCGCCACTCAACGACAGTTACGGTTTTCGCAGCCCGCGAAAATCCCCTTCCATCTGTGAATACTGCCATGAGAATTCCTGCTCTTCGCTCTATCCTGACGTCGCCGATTCCGGTATCGAATAGTCTGCTGGCAGACGCCGCCCAGGCTGCCACACGCAATGACCCGTTGTCCCGCATCGCACCTGTTGCTACACCAAGAGAACAGCAGCCGGGATTGCGGATGAGCGATGGCTCACCAATGAAATCTTACCTGTATGCACGAATGAGTCAGCGCATGGCAACAGACGAACGCCGCCCGCTGGCGACTGCAGCATTGCGCACCGAGCGTGATGGCAGCCTGCCCGACATGCCCATGCTGCGGCTGGCCGCATCGGCCCCATTACAGACACGTTCGCTGTCGCAACAAAACCAGTTGCGCTTTTTCATCCTGCACGCCGGTGATGACGAGTCGACCAATCACGCTCCGCCAAAGTCGAAAACGCTTGCCGTGAATGTGCGCAGGTTAGTTACCCAGCCGCCGCGTCGCCGCAATGAAACCCGTCGTTCCAGCGCGACCGAACGCAATAATCTGATGGATTTCGACGGCCTGCCGAAAATCGAAAACAAAAACAGCACGGAAGATTCGGTCACCGGCAGCATATCGCCCTATGTCACCGTGCCTGTCGGGGACCCGTTACCCCTCTCGAAATCGACACAGACCTTATCCAAAGAAGACTTCTTGCGACGCAATCCGGCAGGAATCGTGTTCCGGTGATTTCTCCAGGGCGTAATTTCGGCGCCTCAAACACCGCTTGTGCAGCGACTCGATGCCCCATGAATCGTAACCACAACGCAAACCAACATTGATACAAGTAGTATTTTTCGCGTGCTAACGTACGCGCTTTCAAACCCGGGCAACCGACGTTCGACAGATAAATCAGCGCATCGCATCATCAGCATTGCGTGATTTACCGACGGCCGAACTACGCCAGTCACTCCGTATTCCATGCATAACTTGATCACCCGCAAGGCCTTCCTCGTCGGCATTGCTGCCACGATAATTGGCCATACTCTTTGCAACATCGCCCATGCGGCACCCACGGATACTCCTGTGGCGCAGACGCTGCGAACGCGCGCAGTCAACCACGAACAGCAGGGTGAATGGCTCGCTGCAGCCGATCTGTGGCGGCGCCTGTCGGCCCTGAACCCCGGGGCGGAGGATGCATTTCGACACCGCGTCAACGCACTCTCGCAGGCAGGAGCGCACCATCTGGCGCGGCAACTGGCTGATGAAAAAAAACACCTTTTCAGTAACGATGAACGGTATCAGTTCGCCCACAAGGCAGCGGCTTTAACCCTTGGATTTGGCAAGGTGCAGCGCGATAACCAGAGCGGCGCACAGCGATTCGCGACCATCGATCTCGCCATCGACGAACAACGCGCAATCGCCGCCGAATTCGGCGAGGGCAATCCCACCCGGTTCGACCATCTGTTGGCATTGCGCGAGCGCGAACGCAACCGCGACGCGCTCGTTCTGTTCAACCGCATGAAGGACGACCAGGTGCCGCTGCCACTGTATGTCCGGATTGCGGCCGCCGAAGCATGGCTGACCCAAAAGCAACCCGAACGGGCGCGCGACCTGTTGCTGGAATCGTTGCGCGAAGCCGGCCCGCAGAGCCGCATGCCGGACACCGAGCTGACACTGGCCTATGCCTACCTCGAAACCGAGCAACCGGATCTGGCCATCGCGCTCATCGACCGCATCGTGGCGAATACGCCGGCGCTATCCAACCGGGGACTGCCCGGCATCGAACGTCCCAATCCCGAGTACATCACGGCAGCGATTCAGGCCGCACTGCTACGGATGTATGCCGACCGGCTTGACGAGGCCGAACAACGGCTGATGTCGCTACGCGCGCTGGCGCCCTTCAATACCGATGTCCGGCTTGCATGGGCCAGCCTGCAGAACGCCCGCGACCACCGTCGTCTCGCACGGGAAGAGTTTCGCCTGGTCCAGGTCGATCATCCAGCATCGATTGAGGCGGCAGCCGGGCTGGCCGAGGTACAACTCGCGCTGTCCGACTATCGCTCCGCCAAAACCATGCTGGCAGCCTTGCAGGAAAGCGAACCCGACCACCGCGCCGTACGTCATCTGGAGCGCCAGCTGGCGCTACGTGCAGCGCCGGTACTGCGCAGCGAACTGACCATCGGCCACGGCGCCAATGCTGCCGGCGCGGAATCGGTACTCGATACCAGCTGGACGTCTGCACCACTGTCACTGTTCCCGGAGGATGACATCCGGTTCATGATGCATGTTTCACGCTCCCAAGGCAGCTTGCGGAGCGCGACCGCCGCAGGCCAGGACACACAGACCGTGGCTCGTAACCGGGTTGGATCCGGTCTGGCCTATCGGTCATCCGGCCTGACACTCGACACCGAACTGAACCATGCGGATGGCAAGGCAAGTGCCACCGGCATCGTGCTCGGACTGGCATCCGCCATCTCGGATAGCTGGCAAGTCAATGCTGCCTTCGACAGCAATCTCAACACGCTGGCCGCGGCCGCTTATCAGGCTGGAACCACCGCACGCCAACTGCGCGCCGGCGTCACCTGGAGCGCCAACGAAGCGCGCAAAGCGGGCATCGAGCTGAGCGGCACTGATTTTTCCGATGGCAATCTGCGGGTCGGCTCACGGCTCTGGTGGAGCCAACGCTGGATCAGCGGGCCTGTCTTCAAATTTGACACCACACTCAGCCTCGCGACCAGCCGAAATCGCGCATTGCCGACGCCGTATTTCAATCCGGTCCGGGATCAGGAAGTGGCACTCGCAGCAAAGGCCGAATGGCTCAGCTGGCGCCGCTATGAACGGGCATTCCGGCAACGCGTTGGCGTTGTAGCCGGTCGTTACAGCCAGTCCGGCTTTGCCGGTGCGGCAATGGCGGATGCCCGCTACGAACACGAATGGCAAGTCGATGATGCGCTCTCGTTCAGTTACGGCGCGGGTCACGGCTTCCATCCCTACGACGGCGCACGCGAACAGCGCAGCTACGGTTATGTCAATCTGAACTGGATCATGCAATGACTCCACTATCCATACTGTGCAGGCGCCTCATCCTGCCCGCGCTATGTCTGTTGCAGTCACTGGCCCAAGCTGCGCCGCCGGTCGAAGACCCGTCGCAAAGCTTTCGCGTGCTGTGCTATCACGACATCCGTGACGACTTGCACGCCAGCCTCGCCACGTCACCGGAATCGACTGCACTCGATACACGTGAACTGGTTCGACACTTTTCCTGGCTGCAAAAAAATGGTTACCACCCGGTCAGCCTGCAACACATTGTCGATGCCAGAGCAGGACGCGCGACGCTGCCTACGAAAGCCGTTTTGCTGAGCTTTGACGACGGCTACGCAAGCACCTACACCAAAGTATTTCCACTACTGCAGCAATTCAATTTTCCGGCAATGATCGCCGTGGTCGGTAGCTGGATCGAGTCACCGCCGTCGGCCAACAAGGACGCCGCGCAATTCGTCACCTGGAAACAAGTGCGTGAAATGCAGCAGTCAGGACTGGTCGAGATCGCCTCGCACTCCTGGGACCTGCACCGCGGCATACCGGCCAATCCGCAAGGCAATCTGCTGCCGTCGGCGACCACCCTGCTATTCAATAGTGACCGGCAAATCCGGGAATCCGGCACCAATCATGCGGACCGCATCCGCGCGGACCTGATCCGCAACGCCGACCTGATCGCACAGGAAACCGGACAGCGACCGCGGGCAATGGTGTGGCCGTACGGCGCGTATAGCCAACCTGCCACCGATCAGTCCGTCGCGGCCGGGATGCCCATGGCGTTCACTCTCGAACCCGGACCGAATCTGCCGCAGCAGCCGCTGAACAGCCTGCGCCGATCGCTCGTGAGCTTCACGACCAGCGTTGCAGAACTGCATGACATGTTGCATGAACCAGCACAGGACAGCACGATAGCGGACACAACCCAGCGGGTAGTCCAGGTCGATCTGGATTATGTCTACGATACCGACCCCGTCGTTCAGGAGCGCAATCTGTCGACGCTGATCGAACGCATCAGGCGCCTGCATCCGGGCACCGTGTATCTGCAGGCATTTGCGGACCCCGATGGCGATGGCGTGGCCGATGCACTGTACTTTCCGAATCGTCATTTGCCGATGCGTGCCGATCTGTTTTCACGCGTGGCCTGGCAATTGCGCACCCGCGCCGGTGTCAAGGTCTATGCATGGATGCCGGTGCTGGCCTTCCGTCTCCCGCAAGGGCATGCCGCCGCAACGCATCTGGTCCGGGTTGATCCGGCAGCACCGACTGCGGCAACTCATGGCCGCACGCTGCGCCTGTCACCCTTTGACGCACTGGCGCGCGCCACCATCATCGACATCTACGAAGACCTGGGGATGAGCGCGACATTCGCCGGCGTGTTGTTCCACGATGATGCGACCCTGTCCGACTACGAAGACAGCAGTCCGGCCGCGCTGGAGGTGTACAGCAACGAGTGGCAATTGCCACACACGGTAAGTGCCATCCGCGCCAATCCGCTATTGCGACAACGCTGGACCGAACACAAGACCGCCTACCTGAATGCCTTCACGCTCGAACTGGCTGATGGTCTGCGGCGCTATCAACCAGGCCTGATGACGGCCCGCAACCTGTTTGCAGAACCGGTGCTGTCGCCCCGCGCAGAAGAGTGGTACGCGCAATCGCTGCCGAGCTTTCTTGCGATTTATGACCATGTAGCCTTGATGGCCATGCCGCAGATGGAACAGGCGAAGGACCCGGTGGACTGGCTCAAGCGGTTGTTGCAGATGACGACACGCCAGCCCGATGCGCTGCGCAAGACTGTGTTCGAACTGCAGAGTCGCGACTGGCGCACCGGACTGCCGATTCCTGCCAGGGATATGGCGGCACAAATGCGTCAACTACGGTTGGCCGGCGTGCGCCACCTGGGTTACTACCCGGACGATTTCCATCGCAACCTGCCCGACGAGACGGTGATCCGTCCGGCGTTTTCGCTGGCCGTCGATCCGGTGCCGAGGTAACGCATGCGGCTGATTGATTTTTTGCTCGATTTTACGTTTTACTATCCGCTGCTGATGTCGTTTGCATGGATGCTGGGCGGACTGGTGTTCTGGTGGCGATACGAACGCAACACCGTGTCGCAACGCGATCCGCTGTTGCTGCTGGAAGGGACGCCGCTGGTCTCGGTGCTGGTACCGTGCTTTAACGAACAGGACAATATTCACGAAGTCCTGCAATCGCTGTCGCGCCTGAACTATCCGAATTACGAAATCATTTGCATCAACGATGGTAGTACGGACCAGACCGGAGCCATCCTCAATCGACTGACCCGCCGTTATCCGAAGCTGCGTGTGATCCATCAGGCCAGCAACCAGGGTAAGGCGGTCGGATTGAATACCGCTGCATTACTCGCGAACAGCGAATACCTGCTGTGCATTGATGGCGATGCCATGCTCGACCGCAACGTCATCGGCTGGATGATGGTGCACTTCCAGCATGCCGCTCGGCTTGGCGCCGTTACCGGCAATCCCCGTATTCGTACACGCTCGACCCTGCTGGGCCGGCTGCAGGTTGGTGAATTCTCATCGATCATCGGACTGATCAAACGGACGCAGCGGGTGTATGGCCGGCTTTTTACGGTGTCTGGCGTGGTCACGATGTTTCGACGGCGCGCCTTGCTGGAAGTCGGATTCTGGAGTCCCGACATGCTGACCGAAGATATCGACATCAGCTGGAAGCTGCAAAATGCGCAGTGGAGCATCCGCTTCGAGCCGCGCGCCTTGTGCTGGATTCTGATGCCGGAAACCATCACCGGGCTCTGGAAGCAGCGCTTGCGCTGGGCCATGGGCGGACTGCAGACGGTCATCAAATACCGCTTCATTTTTCGCTCATGGAAATTGCGCAGGATGTGGCCGATCTATCTGGAATACGTCACCTCGGTCGCGTGGGCCTGCGTGATGGGCGCGGTATCGGTGCTCTGGATGGCGAGTCTGCTGCTGCCGCCGTCCTGGCAAGTCGTGCAAGTCCGGCACAACGGAAACTGGCATGCCCTGCTCATGGCGCTGACCTGCCTGCTGCAGATCATGGTCGCCATGCTGCTGGACCGACGCTATGACCAGCAATTGTTTCGCCATTTTTTCTGGATGGTCTGGTACCCGCTGGCGTACTGGATGCTGAACATGGCGACGACATTGTGGGCGGTACCGCATGTTCTCCTGCGTCCGCGTGGCAAGCGCGCTGTCTGGGTCAGTCCGGATCGCGGCCTGCAGGCATCCGGCCGCCAGCTGCCGCCTACCGACCACCCATCCGAACTCACCTCGGAACTTACGTCGAATCTCACCTCGAATCTCACCTCGAATCTCACTTCATCAGGACCACCACCATGACCCAGTTTGCGCCCATCATCAATCACCCCATGGCGCTGGCGCTACCGGCACGCATCGGCTGGGGCATCGTTGCCGCGCTGCTCTGGAGTCTGTGGCTGGGTTGCTGGAGTCCGTTGGCGACAGTAGCGATCTGGCAACTCGGATTCGTGGTAATGCGGGACACGGTACGCGCCACCGACAGCTGGTCCAGCCTGGTACAACTGGTTGCACCGTGCCTGATCGCCGTTGCTGCGCAAAGCGTCGTCCTGGTGGGCTGGGCTGGCCGGGAATATGTGCTGTTTCACGGAAGACAGCGACGCCAGCAAAGCGGCTCTGTGGAACTCTCGGAGCTGGCACAGTACCGAAAAATCAGTCCTGCCAGGCTGGCAGCCTGGCAGGGTGCACGCTGCCTGGTGGCCATCCATGACGTCGACGGTACCTTCCGGCATGCCATCAAGACATTCATCATCCCGGGCGCCCTGCCCGGTGGCGTGATCGCCAAATCCGACTACCTCCCGACACGCTTGCCAACTTCCCGCATCGCGATCAACGTATCGGCTTAGGCTCAGCGACCGGCGGCACTGGCGCAATAGCGCCCCAGCACTGTTTCGATGCCTGACTCCAGGCACTCGACGATCAATGCGTGACCAATCGATACCTCAAGGATGCCCGGAATTGTCAAAAAATCGGGCAAGTTGTCCAGATTCAGATCGTGACCGGCATTGACACCAAGTCCGGCTGCGTTGGCACGCAAGGCCGCCTCGTGAAACTGATCCAGCACGTTCTTCAGCCCGGGCGTGCCGAACGCCTGCGCATACGGTTCGGTGTAAAGCTCGATACGATCAGCGCCGAGCTGTTTTGCCAGCGCCAGCTGCTGGTTGCCCACATCAACGAACAGGCTGACCCGAACGCCATTGTCTTTCAATGCGGCAATCACCGGGCGCAGCAGGTCCGCATCGCGGATCAGATCCCAGCCGTGGTCGGAGGTGAGCTGATCCGGGCTGTCCGGCACCAGTGTGCACTGGGCCGGGCGTACTCGCTGGACCACCTCCATGAAGTCGCTGGTCGGGAATCCCTCGACATTGAGTTCCCGCCCAAAGGCTGCCGTCACGGCATGCAATGCGACGACATCGTCATAGCGTGCATGGCGCTGATCCGGACGCGGATGCAGCGTGATGCCGTCGGCGCCGAGGGACAGGCAGCGCTCGGCAAAGGCGCTGACATCCGGATAATTGCGACCGCGCGAATTGCGCAGCAAGGCGATCTTGTTGATGTTTACAGATAGCTTGGTCATGCAGAAACTCACTCCTCGTCGAACATGATTAAACAGCGTCAGGCCGATAGCGTAACAGCCTCGCTCAAGGCGGGTTGGCCTGCATCACGCAATTGCGTCCTGCGTGCTTGGCCTGGTAGAGCGCGGCATCGGCACTGCGCAACAACGACTCCGCATCGGCGTGCCCGTGTGCCTCGGCAACGCCGGCAGAAAAAGTGGCATGAAATACCACGCCGTCCGCATTCTGCTTGACCTGCGCAAAAGCGGCGCCGATATTGGCCAGCACCGTTGCGGCCGCAGCCAGCGTGGTGCCGGGCATGACCACCACAAACTCTTCGCCGCCGTAGCGTCCGATGATGTCGCCGCGCCGCAACTGCTGCTGCAACAACCGCGCCAGCGAGCGTATCACCTGATCGCCGACGGGATGGCCCCAGGTGTCGTTGACCTTCTTGAAAAAATCCAGATCGAGCATCGCCATGGAAAGCGGCGCCGCACTGCGTTCGACCAGCGACATTTCACGTGCAAGCGTATCTTTGATCGCGCCGTGGTTATACAAACCGGTCAGACTGTCGCGCGTGATGAGCCCGCGTAGAGACCGGTAGCGCTCCGCTCGCCCCGCGACCGCAGCGCGCAAATGGGCGGCACCAAGCGAGCCGGCCAGATAGTCGTCCGCGCCTGCCGTCAGCGCCTGCAGATGGTAGGCATCGTCCGGCACCTGTGCCCCCATGCACACGACAGGAATATCGAGATACAGCACATTCTGCCGGATTAACCTGATCAGATCGATGCCGCTGCAATCGGCGAGGAGCACATCCACCAGTATCAGTTCGGGTTTGTATTCCCCTAGCCGGTTGAACAGCTCTGCCGGCTTGACCAGCAGGTCGACTTCCATTCCTGCGCCGCGCAGCACATCAGCACTGCGCGCATCGTTACAAACAAGCATGACCCGGTAGGGGCGGCGTTCACGATTCCGGATCAACGCGTCGAGTTTTTCAATCAACGCCACCAGATCGATCGGCCGGTTGAAATAGGCATCCGCACCGGCGTGTATGGCATTCAGGCGGGATTCAAAGTTACCGCGTGAGGACAGGAACACCAGCACAAAATCAGCACTCTGCCGCAGCATCGTCAGTTCCAGCATCATGCTCGCCGAGGCCATGGATTTGCCGAGGTCGACCACCACGGCAACTGGCGCACGCCGGTCGATCACGTCAGCCAGCGCCGCCAGGCCGGCGAGCACTTCTACCGGGCATCCCAGTTGACCAAGTTGCAGCGCAGTGTCCTTGGCAAGCAGCGCATTCGGATGGACCAGATAGATCAGTGATTCGGATGAGCCAGGGTGATGCATGCGAGGTTCCCTTTCCAGTACGCCAGATAAATATCGACATGTCTGGAACCGCCAGACGTTTCGAGGTACTCACCAAGTATCCCCTCGGCTGCATCACTGCAGCAGCACGATTCAGATTTCTTCTGAGCAGTGTTCCCTATCCGCACAAATTTCAACAATTTCTACAAAGCATCAAACAAACGTTTTGTAATTCAGAACACCAAGCATAAACTAAAAGTAGTGATGTACAGAAACCTATAGTCGAACGATTGGTCGTTCGCTTAACAAGTCAGTTTGCACATGTCTCCAACCCGGCGTGCGGCAACTGTGTTTCAGGAACTCCTTATGCTTTGTCGACTCCGCTATCGTGCTGCGCCTCCGCTGTTTGCCTTGCTCCTGGCAGGAACCTGTCTCGGTGTGGGCGACGTTGCCACCGCTGCGACTGTCGCTGCAACTGCTGCGGCAACTCCGGCAACGACCGAAACCAGCTGGCGCAAAGAGCGCTTCCATTACCGCGCAAAGGGACACAGCCTGAAGCACGTTCTCAGGCAATTTGCGCAGGCACAACATCTGCAGATCAGCATCGACGACAGCATCGACGGTCAGTTCACGGAGAACCTCGATCTGCCGGCACAGCAGGTGCTCACCACGCTGGCGGAGCAATACCACTTTGCCTGGCGCCTGAATGGCAAGCGCCTGCGCATCGAAAAACTGCCGGCCAGGGCGGACGGTGGGCTGGCGCTGCGCAGTACCGATACCCAGCAGTTCATGAATGTTGACGGCATGCCGACACCGGTGTCAGCAACTGAGTCGGCAACAGCGCCAGCACCACCCGAGCCGCCCTTGCTGCTCTGGAGCACCACACCCGCCGATCGCACCTTGCAAAACGCGCTGGCACGCTGGTCGCTGACGGCGGGATGGCAACTGGTCTGGGAACTGCCACAAGATTTTTCGATCGAGGCGGCCGCCAGCATCAAAGGCTCGTTCGAAGATGCCGTCGCAGCAGTGACGGGCAGCCTGCAATTTGGCGATGCACCGGTTACGGCCATCTTTTACGAAGGCAACCGGGTACTGCGTATCGTGGCCAAAGGAGCGCAATAATGAAACCAGCACCAGTGACACGAGTGACGCTGATGGCGCTCGCCGTCAGCCTGCTACCGGCTTGCAACAGCATGAACGAAGGCATCATCGGACGCGTCAAAGAAAGCGAGGCACGCGCATCGCAACTGGCACGTGACGTCGGCAAAGTCGATGGCGCCGCCAGCAAGGTGCTCCCTGCCGTACAACACGATCCGGGTATCTGGCTCGGCCGCAGCCTGCCGCGCGTGAGTCAGACGCCGCTTCCGCCGGTCTTCAACCAGCCCGCAACGTTCGAGCGATCCATTAACTCGCTGGCTGAATTTGCTGAACGCATCACCTTGCGCTCGGGAATTCCGACCAAGGTCGCCAGTGATGCGGCGCAAGCCGGACAACCTGCGGCCATGTCAGGACAAAAATCGGCGCAACCAGCGATGCCTGGCGGATTCGGTGCCACCGGCCAGAATCAGGCCCAAGCTCCGACTCCGATCCGGATCGACTTTTCGGGTGGCAGCCTGAAGGGCTTGCTCGATACCGCCGCTGCCCGCTTCGGCGTGTCCTGGAAATACGCCAATGGCACAATTCAGTTTTTTCATACCGATACCCGCACCTTCCAGATCGCTGCCGTGCCGGGCGATTCGGCGCTCAGCGCCACGGTCTCCAGCGGCGCCAGTTCGGGTGGCGACAGTGGTGGTGGCGGCGGCAATGCGATCAACGCCACCAACACCCAGAACACCGCCGTCAAATCGACCCTCTCGGTGTATTCGAGTATCGAAAAAGCCGTCGGCATCATGTTGTCGTCACAGGGCAAGGTAGTGTCGTCCCCGGCGACCGGCTCCATCACGGTCTCCGACACGCCCGACAACCTCGAACGCATTGCCCTGTTCATCGACAAGGAAAACCGCGCGCTGTCGCGCCAGGTCATGGTCAATGTCACGGTACTGGCGGTGACGCTCACGCGCGGCGACAACTATGGCATCAAATGGGACAGCGTCTACCAGACACTCTCGCGCAAATACGGCTTGACGAATTCATTGGCCAGCGTTGCCAACAGCAGCGCGTTTTCGGCAGCGATCCTCGATACCGCCACCAGCAGGCTGGCCGGCAGTTCGATGCTCATCGAGGCACTGTCCGAGCAGGGTCAGGTGCGACGTGAAACCTCGGCCTCCGTGGTCACGCTGAACAACCAGCCGGTCCCGGTGCAGGTCGCCAAACAGACCAGTTACCTGAAATCGTCCCAAACCACGCTCACTGCCAACGTCGGCAGCAGCACCACGCTGACACCAGGCACCATCACCACCGGGTTCAACATGACCATCTTGCCGAACGTGCTCAACAATGGCGCGGTCATGCTGCAATTCTCGACCGATATCTCGACGCTGCGCTCGCTGCGTACCGTCTCCAGCAGCACCGCCACGATCGAAACGCCGGAAATCGAAACCCGTAATTTCCTGCAGCGCGTCGCCATGAAATCGAATGAAACCCTGGTCATCAGCGGCTTCGAGCAAACCGATGACAACCTGAACCAGCAGGGTGTCGGCACGCCGGCCAATCTGCTGCTGGGCGGCAGTCTCAAGGCCTCCGGCAACAAGGAGGTCATCGTGATCCTGATCACCCCGATCGCCATGCGCGCCTCCTGACCGACGAGCCCGGACCATGGCAACCCACATCTTTCAGATTGGCAAATCCCGCTTTATTTGCGGCCTGTTCTGGCAGTCGCTGTCGCGTCCGCGTGACTTCTGGAAAGAGGCGGCGCGGCTGTCATTCAAGATCGATGCCGACATGATGGTCTTGCGCAAGGACCACGCGATGGCCCAGGCCGGCTATGGCAATACCCGCGATGGCGCGCGGCGCGGACAGCATTCGCTGGCGGCCGTCATCTCCAAGACCCTCGCCATTGAAGGTGCACATTACGATGGTCACCAGCAGCCAGTGCATAACTGGCTGTGCGCGTTCAAGCTGCCTGACGACACGTGGGCGTACTGCGCGGTGCGGGATGCCAACTTTTTACCGAATGGTGATTTCGCCGGAACCCGCGACGAAGTGCTGGAGCGGCTGCAGGGCGACTACGCGCTGGGTGGCTGGAATGTGGTCATCGGCGAACCCGAGCTGGAGCAGTTCGGCTTCCACAACTTTAGCGGCAAGACGCTCGACGCGTTACTTCCCAAGAAAAAAAACGGCCAGCTGCATCTGCGCAAATGGTCGGCGCTAAGCCCGGTCCAGAGCCGACTGTCGACCAGGCAACTTGCCGCATTGGGCGGCGGCGCCGTGCTGGTGGCGTGCGCCGGTGCCGGTTATCTGTATCAGCAACACCAGAAAAAAGAACAGGAACGCGAGCAGGCGATGGTCGCCGCCCGCGCCAGGCTCATGGCAGACAGCGCGCGCCAGTCGCCGCAACGTCCGTGGCTGAGCAAGCCCACGCCGCTGGTCTTTGCGCGCGCCTGCGAAGCACTGCTGCAGCCAGTCACGCCCGGCGGCTGGCAGCTCGACCAGTACGTCTGTGACCTTAACCGTGTCACCTACACCTGGTCGGGCAATGGCTCCAATGTGCGCTACCTGCATGAAAAGATCCCGACTGCCGTCATCGCCATCAGCGGCAATCAAGCCAGCGACACAGCGCCGTTGATCCTGAAAGCCGATGGCAAGGACGTCCTGTTGCCTGCCAGCGTGGTACTGCGGCAATTGCAGGAGCGCAGTCAGTCGCTGGGCGTCGCGCTGCGGCTGACTGCGGCGCCCAAGCCTGCCGCGCCGGTCAAGGCACCCGGGCCCGCAGCGCCCGCGCCGCCGGAGCCCGAATCAACCATCTATACGCTCACCGCAGACCTGGGTGTGCTCACGCCGATGATGCTGGCCGACCTGATCAGCCAGCCGGGTGTGCGGCTCGACCGGATCACCTGGCGTGCCGGCAACTGGTCAATTGAAGGAGTGGTGTATGCGAAATAATCGACGAAATCATCTGACCCCGACACTCTCACTGCCTCTGTGCATGATGCTGTGCCTGATGCCACGCCCCTCCGGCGCAGCGGAAACCACGGCCGAATCATTGACCCGGATCGAGGCCGAAACCCTGGTGCTCAAGGCGCAGGAACGGCAACTCGCCGTCAAGACCAAAATCCTGCAGCTGCAAGCCGACATCACGGCACGCCAGAACAATGCCGATCAGAGCGCGCGTCCGGGTGCGCCTGGCGACCCGACCGTGCAATCCATCGAGGGCGTGGGGAACGTCGTACACGCGACCCTGCAGTTCGAAAACGGCAGCAGTATCGATGTCAAGGTGGGCGATACCCTGCCCAACGGCATGCGGGTCCTGTCGGTCAATACCAACGAAGTCATCGTTTCGGCCGACAAGCGCAATAGCGTGCGGCTGTTGCCCGGCACGGCCGCGGTCGTCGCCGCCGCATCGGGCGGCGTGCCAACCAACATGGCTCTGCCGGCGATGGGCCCGGCCAGTTATCCGGGTGTACCGCGTTTGCCCATCAAAGGGGCGATCAAATGAACTCGCGCTACCGGCCTACCGACGACAAACTACTGGCGCCTTCGAGCGCAGCGGTGCTGGAATCGGTCGACCTGATGGCGGCCACGCTGCTCAGCAACCAGGGTGCGTTTGAAGCCAGCGAAGAAGAGCACAAGCTGCTATGCCTGCTCTCGGACGGACGCCTGCTGATCGCCAGTGGCCAGCTGCTCAATCCCCACGTGCAATCCTATCGGGCACGGCTGGAACGCATGAAGCAGCCGTTTTCGATTGTCTTTTGCACCATCGAAGCGATCAGCCGCCTGTATCAGGGTGACAAGAAAGGCGGAATTGGCGGTGGCAACAGTGGCAACGACATCCATTCCCGGCACCAGGAACACACGGTGATGCAGGTCACCGCCAAGGATTTGCTGGCGCGCGGTTGCCGCGAACGCGCCTCGGATATCCACATTCGTGTCAACAAGCTCAGTACCGAATTCTATTTCCGTATCCATAACGATCTGGTCAAGGTTGGCGGCCAGACCCGCGCCTACGGCGAGCGCCTGCTGGCCACCATTTACGGCGCCATGACAGCGGTCTCCGACAATTCGTACAAGCCCACCGAACGGCAGGATGCCAGCATCGGCGACCGCGACAAGCTGCCCGACATGCTGTACGGCGTACGCATCGCCACCGCGCCCACCAGCGAAGGCAGCCTGATGGTATTGCGCCTGCTGTACAACGACGCCGGCGACCATATCGACCTGCGTCCGCTCGGCTTCACGCAAGAACACGCCAACCTGATTCAGATCCTGAAAGAGCATCCGATCGGCATGAACATCATCAGCGGCCCGACCGGCTCCGGCAAATCGACCACCTTGCAACGCGTGCTCAGCGGAGAGCTGCTTGAGTCGCAAGGCAAGATCCACGTGCTGACCGTCGAAGACCCGGTCGAGTACCCGATCCCCGGTGCAGTCCAGACTGCCGTCACCAACGCCACCAGCGAAATCGAACGCTCGCGGCTGTTTTCGGCGGCGATTTCGAATGCGATGCGGCTAGACCCCGACACCATCATGATCGGCGAAGTGCGCGATGCCGCCTCGGCCCAGAGTGCGCTGCGCGCTTCCATGACCGGCCACCAGGTCTGGACCACCGTGCATGCCAACAGCGCCATTGCCATCATCGACCGGCTGGTCGATCTCGGCTTGCCGCTGGCAATGACGGCCGACCATACCGTGATCACGGGACTGATCAGCCAGCGTCTGGTCAAGCTGCTTTGCCCGCAGTGCAAAGTCCGCTTGTCCGAGCAAGAGAGCGACATTCCGGCCCGACAGATGGCCCGCATCCGCGCCGCCGTCGGTAGCCAGTTGCCGCAAGTCTGCATGACCGGGCCGGGCTGCAAGGCCTGTGGCGGACAGGGCACCATCGGACGCACGGTAGTGGCCGAAGTGATCCTGCCGGACGCCCAGTTCTGCAACTATCTGCGCGCTGCCGACAAGATCGGTGCACTGGCTTACTGGCGTCAGGAACTGGGTGGCAAAACCATCGTCGAGCACGCGATTGCCAAAGTCATCCAGGGCATCATCGATCCGCGCATGGCTGAAAAAACTGTCGGCCAGCTGATCGCTGGCGATGACCTGCAACGTCACCGTGCCGGTTCGGCGAGCGAGACCTGAGATGCAGATCAACCTGAACCGGTGGTGGGCGGGCTTCCAGTTTTCGGAAGGGGCACGACTGCGCCTGTATCGTAAGATTTCGAAGATGCTGGCCAATGGCTTGCCCTTGCTGAAAATTCTCGAAGAGCTGCGCGAGCGCGCCTCCAACAATGGCGAAAAACCGCAGGAGGCGATGGCCATCGTGCTCGATGATTGCCGCCGCCTGATCCAGAACGGCAGCAGTTTTGGCGAAGCCCTGAAAAACTGGGCGCCCGATACCGAATGCATGATCATCAGTGCGGGCGAACAATCCGGCCAGCTCGAACGCACGCTGCTGAGCGTCATCGAAGTCGTCCAGGCCGGCAAAAAAATCAAGAGCGTGATCATCGCCGGACTGACCTACCCGATTGCGATTCTGGTGCTGATTCTCTGCTACCTGTACGTGTTCGGCACGCGCGTCATTCCGGAATTCGCCAAGGTAGTCGACCCGACGCTCTGGCGCGGTTCGGCCAAGTCGCTGTACGTGATGTCGCGATGGGTTCAGCACGGCATGCTGCCCCTGGTGGTCGCACTGATCCTGGTGTTCGGGCTGGTGATCTGGTCGATGCCGCGCTGGCGCGGCAACCTGCGCGTGCTGATCGACCATGTCGCGCCGTATTCGATCTACCGGCTGGTGGTGGGCAGCGGCTTTCTGATGGCATTCGCAGCGCTGCAGCATGCCGGCATCACCGTCGAAAAATCCTTGATCCGTCTGAGCGACATGGCCGAGCCGTGGCTGCGCGAACGCCTCGACGGTGCCCTGCTGGGGGTCAAGTCCGGCATGAATTGCGGCGAGGCGTTGCGCGGTTCCGGTTATGGCTTTCCCTCCGACGAAGTCATCGACGACCTGTGCGTCTACGCCGAGTACAAGGGCTTTTCGCAAGCGCTGCAAACCCTGGCCGACGAGTGGATGGACGAAGGTGTCGAGACGGTGTCGCTGCAAATGAAAGTGTTGAACGGGGTGGCCATCGTGTTGCTGGCGGTGGTCATCAGTTGGCTGGTTACCGGGTTTTTCGGGATACAGCAGGAAATTGCCAACATGACGCGCGCGGGGCGCTGAGGCTGGTGATCAATTATTGGAGATGATCATGAGACATACGAAACTGCATCAACGAATCAGTGTTACCCGTTTGCCGCAACAGCGCGGTGCGTCATTGCTGGAGGGGATTGCCTATCTGGGGATCGCCGCGATTGTCGTGCTGGGCGCGGTGTCGCTGTTGACGGGGGCGTTTAGCAGTGCGCAGTCGAACCGGGTGGTGGAAGAAGTCATTTCGATTCGCACCGGGGTCAAGAAGCTCTACATGGGTCAAGCCAGTAGCTATGGTGCGGTAAGTTTGAATGCCAACCTAATTAGCGCAAACGTCTTTCCTGCGACACTGGCCGTTGGTGCGGGAGCAGCTGTTACCAATACCTGGGGCGGCACCGTGACCGTCACCGGTGCCGGCAGCGCATTCACTATCGCATACACACTAGTACCAACAGATGCATGCATCAATATTATTAGTGGTGCTTCTGGCTGGACTTCGATCGCAAGCGGTGGTGCCGGGATTACCGTTTTTCCGGCGACGCCTGCGGCGGCCGCACTCGAATGCACTGGTGCTGCCGCCAATACCATTACCTGGACCTCACCCTGACATGATAGCCATGCGTGCCAGTCACAACCCAACCGAAGGGAGCCCCCCATGTGGATAGCCGTCATCATCGCTATGATTGGTTCCCTCATCGGTTTTGCCGCCATGTCGTCACAGGTGGAACTGGCACGCGCCGGCGATAAGTCGCAGGTCACCGCGCTGTCCGAGAACATGACCAGCTACCGCGCTGGCGTGATCAACTTTGCCAACGCCAATCCGGGCGCGGCGTGCCCGGCTGCGGTCCCCGCCGCAGACTTCCCGACCGGCTATGTGGCACTCAATCCGCCGCTCTGGAGCAACTGCATCTGGGCCGACGGCACCATCGTGGTCTATGCCACCCGCATGCCCGAGGCCGATATCATTGACGCCATCAGCCAGATGGCAAGTCGCTCCGTGACGGCTGGCCGCATCAATACGAATACGATACCGTCGCAGATCGAGACGTCCTTCCACGGCACCGACGCACCCGCCGCCTTGCCGGCACTGCCAGCGTCGATCACGCCCTACCAGAATGGCCGGCCAGTCTGGCTGGCCCACCGGGATTGAATCCATCATGAACCATCACGCCCAACGCGGTTTTACGCTGCTCGAACTGATGGCGGCACTGGCTATCGGCATGCTGATGCTGCTGGGCCTGACCAGCATGCTGGACATGTCATTGCAGGACGTGAAGGGGCAATCGGCCGGGCAGTACCAGGCGCAATTTGTGGCGGCGGCGACGCGCTATCTCGCCGATCAGTACACAACGCTGCTGCCTGTCCCCGCGGGTCCCCTGACCCAGACCACCGTCACGCTGGGGCAATTGCGGGGAGCCGGTCTGCTATCTGCCAATTTTCCCGCCACCAATGTCTACGGACAGACTCCCTGCATGTTGTTGAACAAACCGGGAGCCGGTCAGATTGATGCATTGATCGTGACCGAAGGCGGCACCCTCATCCCTGAAGCAGATATCAGCTACCTGGCCGCCAATGCCGGCGCAGGCGGTGGCGCGATCACTTATGCCGTACCCGGCGACAATACCTCTGGCACGGTCGCCCGCGGTGTCTATGGCGGCTGGGTGCTGACTAACGCGCAACTGGGCCTGTTTACTGCAAATAATTGTTCCGGTGCGGCAGCCGACCTGGGGCACCTGGCGAATGCCTTGTTCTTTGGTGGCGGGGGGCAGGTACAAAATGACTTTCTTTATCGTACGCCGGTGGGGGGGAATACCCAGTTCAACCGGATGGATACCCCCATCGGCATGGGCGGCGCTGCCATCAACCGGGTCGCAGGCACTGCTTGCGGAACAGCCCCTGCGATTGCCATGAACGCCAGCGGACAACTGCTGACCTGCGATGTCCCAAATAATAAATGGGCCAATCCTGTGGATACCTACTGGAAAGAACCGGTCGCGAACTATGCCGCACTGGCAACCGTCGCGGGTCCGCGTCAGGGCGACGTCTACATGACTACCGACCTCGGGCGCGCGTACATGAGAGATGGTGTCGGTGGGTGGCAGCCGCTCGCTCTTGATCAGAATGGCCATCTGACCATGGAAGGCGACCTGACGGCGAACGGACCAACCTCCTCCATCTTTGCCACGACAAACATCAACGCCGGACAAGATTTGAACGCTGTGCGGGATATCATTGCCGCCCGCAACCTGGTGGCCAATCAGGATGTCTTGGCCACACGTGACGTCCTGGCCAGCCGGGATATCCACGCTGACAGCGGCAGAGTCTCGGCGCAAAAAGTCGAGGCATCTGTGTCGATGATGTCACGCTTCTATTCCATCAGCAGCGTGCATCTGGCAGGTGACCCCTGCAACTATTACAGCGGTCCGGATTATATTAGCCCGTGGGGCAGCGTGACGATGGACCCGAACGGCATCACGATGTTTTGCAAATCCTCCATTCCGAATCCGCCACCCAGTCCAACGCCAGCTGACAATCCAAGTGGCATGTACGTCTATCAAAACAATACGACGACGCCGCCATGATCAACACGCCTACACCCCTTAGCGGCGTGCACGGCCGCAACGCAATGGCGCTGTTGTGCCTGATGACGACCCTGCCAGCGCACGCCTGCTGGCACGAAGCTGCCCAGCGCTACAACGTCAATCCCGCCATGCTGGTGGCGATCGCCCGCACCGAATCAAGCCTGAATCCGAACGCGATCAATCGCAACCGCAACGGTAGCTACGACCTCGGCCTGATGCAGATCAACAGCCGCTGGTTTCCGCTGCTGCGCCAGTACGGTATCGGCGAACAGCAACTGCGCGACCCCTGCACCAGCATCCATGTCGGGGCGTGGATTCTGTCGCAGAACATGCAGCGCCTCGGCAATTCATGGGAAGCCGTGGGTGCCTACAACTCAAGCCAGCCTATGCAACGGGCGCTGTATGCCCAGCGCGTCTATCGCAATTTGCCACGCTGACGATTCAGCAAGGAGAACCATCATGAATGCGCCGACCGTCATGTTTCGCGACCTGCTGCAGGAAATCATCGAGCTCGTCAGCCTGGGCAAAGTCTTTACCGATATCCACATCGAACAGGACATGCCGATGATGGTGAAGACGCCGCGCAAGTGGCAAGCCATGAGCGCCGAACCAGTGCAGCGCGAAGAAATGATTCCGCTGCTGTCGTCGATCGACCTGGAGTGGGAAGAAAAAATTCACGACGGCGCCATCGACCGCTCGTTCCTGCTGACCCATTGCCGATTGCGCTGCAATGTCTACCACTGCGGCTCGCGTGAAAAAATCGCGATCGCGATTCGCCGCCTGCCGCTGTATCCGATCTCGATGGAAAAAACCGGCTTGCCGCTGTACGTGCGCAGCATGCTCGAAGCAACCCGCGGCATCATCCTGGTCACCGGCCCGACCGGCTCCGGCAAGACCACCACGATTGCGGCGATGCTGGATTATTTCAACAGCACGCGCAGCAGCCACATCATCACCATCGAGGAGCCGATCGAGTATCTGCTGGAACGCAAGCAGTCGATCATTTCGCACAAGGAAGTGCCGACCGATACGGTCAGTTTTTCATCCGGGCTGCGCGAGGCGATGCGGCAGAATCCAGACATCCTGATGGTCGGCGAGATCCGTGATTTCGATACCGCCGACACGCTGCTGCATGCCGGCGAATCCGGCCATCTGGTACTCGCCACGATGCACACCAACAGCGCGGTCAGTGCGCTGTCAAAACTGCTTAGTTTCTTTGGCCCGGAACAGCGCAACCAGCGTGCCAGCGCATTGGCAAGTTCGCTGATCGGCGTGATCAGCCAGAGCCTGGTGCCGACCGACAATGGCGATGCGCTGGCGCTCGCCAGCGAGATGATCTTCAACAACAACCAGCAGGTGGCTGGATTGATTGCCGACCAGGCGAAATTTCATATGCTGTCGGACTTCATGCGGCGCAAGGAAGACAACATGTCGCGCAGCCTGAACGACGCGCTGGCCCAGCTGGTGGCAAAAAAAATCATCAATGCGAAAGATGCGATGCGGGCCGCGTACAACCGTGCCGAACTGCACGAGATGCTCAGTTCGATACGAGTGGCGCCTGCCGGGACGTGAACGACAGACGCGGCTGGGTGGCGCAATCGGCCGTGCGTGACGATGGCGCGCATCGGCCCCTGCAATCGCCACATTCGCCACGCTCGACATCACCAGACTAAGCGCGCGCAACCTCCGCCATCTCCGCCGCCAGCGTGCGCACCAGATCAGCCGCGGCCATCGTGCGCGACATCGACACACCCTGCCCGGCCCACAGCGCGATCATATCGGCGCGTCCGAGTTTGCCGGCGGCTTGCCGGAGTGGCCCGGTCAGGGCGTTCTGGATCGGATACGACGGCACGTCGTTTTCGTAGGGCCGCATCTGTTCCATGAAGTCATTGACGATACCGCGCGCATAGCGCCCCGAGAAAGTTCGGGTCAGTCGCGTGCTGTCATCCCTGGCCGTCAACAGCGCCGCTTTCCATGCCTGCGGTATCGGACATTCCGGACAGGACAGGAAGGCAGTCCCGAGCTGCGCGGCCTGCGCCCCGAGCGTCAGCGCAGCGACGATCCCGCGCCCGTTCATGATGCCGCCGGCCGCAATCACCGGTATCGCTACGGCGGCTGCGACTTGCGGAATCAGCGCCATCAGCCCGATGCAGGATTGCTCGACATCGCCCATGAAGGTGCCGCGATGCCCGCCCGCTTCGGCACCCTGCGCGCAAATGAAATCGGCACCTGCCTGTTCCCACGCTAATGCTTCCGACACCGTCGTGGCCGTGCCGATGACCTGGCATCCGGCACGCTTGAATTGCGCCACCTGGCTGGCATCGAGGATGCCGAAGGTAAAGCTGACGACCGGCGGTGCAGCCTCCAGCAACGCGGCCAGTTGCGGTGCCAAGACTTCGGAGAACCGGGTTGGGGTCGGCGCCACTGGCAGGCCCAGCGATTCCCGGAACGGTGCCAGCCGTTGCTCGGACTGCGTGATCGCCACCGGATCGATCACCGGTGTATCGAGGACGAACAGGTTGACGTTGAACGGCTTGCTGGTGAGCGCGCGCACCTTCCGTATACCGTCAATGATCGCCTCTGGCGACAGCAGCGCTGCGGCAAACGAGCCCAGTCCACCTGCGTTGCTGACCGCCGCCGCCAGTTCGGGCGAGGAAGCGCCATTCATCGGGCCTTGCACAATCGGATAGTCGATGCCGAGGCGGGTGCTGAATGTCGTGGTGTGGATGGTCATGGTTGCTTGCCAGTCAAGGAAAATGTCAACAGCGAGGTCAACAAAGATGCAGCGGGAAGGATGAACTCACTCATCGCCAGAAGGCAGCCGTATCGTGTACTGCGAGTTTTTTTCATCACGCACGATCGACAGAAATTTATGCCGCTGCGCATCCTCGACCAGCTCCTTGAACGAGCGATAGCCGTAGGTCGATTCATTGAAGCCCGGCCGGCGTCGCTGCATGGTCGACTTCACCATCGATGCCCAGATTTTTTCGTCCGATCCGCGCTCGGCGATCAGTGCCTCGACCGTCCCGGCCAGGAAGTCGAATACTTCGGACCGCAAATCGGCACGCTTGTCTTCTTCAGATCTGACTTCGGCCGGTTTGGCATCTTTGCCTTCGCGCACAGTGGCGCCATTCGCGGCGGGAGTTTTGGCAGCCGGTTTTCTGGCCACAGGCTTCTTGCGGGCTTCCTGGACCCGTACCAGGTCATCGTAAAAAATGAATTCGTCGCAATTGGCACTCAGCAGATCCGAGGTCGAATCCTTGACGCCAACGCCAATGACGCGCTTGTTGTTTTCGCGCAGTTTCGAGACCAGCGGCGAAAAATCCGAGTCGCCACTGATGATGACAAAGGTATCGACGTGCGCCTTGGTGTAGCAGAGGTCGAGGGCATCGACGACCATGCGGATATCTGCGGAATTTTTACCGGACTGGCGCACGTGCGGAATTTCGATCAACTCGAAGGCAGCTTCATGCATCGGTGCCTTGAAGTCCTTGTAGCGATCCCAGTCGCAATAGGCTTTCTTGACGACGATGCTGCCCTTGAGCAGCAATCGTTCCAGCACCTTGCGGATATCGAATTGAGCGAATTTGGCATCACGCACACCGAGCGCGACGTTTTCAAAATCGCAAAAAAGCGCCATGTTGGTAATTTCAGGTTGTCCGGCCATCAGTCAACGTCCTTGTAGGGAGAATGAAGCAGCCATTGTAAGCGCGGGTACGACAGACGCGACACCCTCTGCGCAACAAGCCCAGGAACCAGCCGCCCAAAAAAACGTCTGCCAGGCGTGGAACCTCATGGTTGCCGAGGGCACTCATTAACAAGGCTGCAGACTACCGTTCGCACGGCGGCTCGATCATCCCTTTCTCAATTCCGGCACCGCCACTCCCGCAACTCCCGCAACTCCACCATTTACTTCTGTGAGGCCAGCATGGCACATGACGACAACGAAAGTCTTGAAGAAATAGTTGACCAATACATTGCCGAAAACAACAAGTTGATCGCCGATGCCATCAGTCCGCTACGCGAATGGATGAAAACGCAGAGTGCGGCAGACCGGGTCGACATGACGCTGTCGGCAGTGCAGCGCGACATGGCGGCCCGTGTTTTCAAGCGCTGCACGCATACCGGAAAGCCGGTCGAAGAGGCGTCGGACACGGAGCTCGAATCCTTTTATCGCGATGCGCTGTTGCTGCGCGACCTGGTACCGCCGGAACTGGCAAGCTTGCAGCGGAACATCCAGAATGCGGGCATCAACATTGAAATCCTCCACACCTTCCGAAAAATGACCTTGACCGAACTGGTGCGCAGCTTGCCGAGGTAGCTTCGTGTACGGTGGCCGACCGAGGGGCTACCGGAACACTCAGTCACATTGCGAAAAATCCGGTTTGCGCTTCTGGAAAAATGCCTTGAAGGCTTCCTTCGCAGCAGGCGCAACCAGCATCGCACCGAAATGGCTGCTTTCTTCCAGCATCTGTGACTCGATGGCGGCGCGTTGTCCGGCCTTCATCAGCTGCTTGGTGATGCGGATCGATGAAGCTGGCAAGGCCGCCAGTTTGGCGGCCTGGGCGCGGGCAAAATCGAGCAGCTGATCGGCCGGCAACACCTTGTTGACCAGGCCCATTTGCTGCGCCTCGTCGGCCGAGAATGCTTCGCCTAGCAGCAGCTTTTCTGCCGCCCGCTGATAGCCGGCGATTTGCGGCAACAGCAGGCTTGATGCGGCTTCCGGGCACAAGCCCAGCTGCGAAAACGGCATCATCAATTTAGCGTTATCAGCGGCATAGACCAAGTCGCAATGCAGCAGCAACGTAGTGCCGATACCGACTGCGGCACCGGCGACCGCTGCCACGATCGGCTTGGTCGCATGGCTCAGGTTCCACAGGTACTGGTGCACCGGGCTGTCCATGCCTTGCGGCGGATTTTTCATGAAATCGTCGAGATCGTTACCCGCCGTAAAAATCTGCGGATGACCGGTGATCAGGATCACGCGTACGCCGGCATCGCTGTCAGCATCTTTCAATGCATCGGCCATGGCCTGATACATCGCCGCGGTGATCGCATTCTTTTTGTCGGGACGATTGAACTGCATCGTCAGAATCTGGTTTTCCTTGCTGATCAAGATGTCCATCTGGTCTCCTGGTGGGCGCTGCTGCGCTTTTTTTTGATAGCTGTTTTCAGACTTCCCGGCAGGACTGCAGCAAAGCCGTCCTGCCAGTCAAATTACATCCGCTCGAAAATCCCCGCTGCACCCATGCCGGTTCCCACGCACATCGTCACCATGCCGTACTTCAGGTTCTTGCGACGCAAGGCATGGATCACGGTGGCCGAACGGATCGCGCCGGTGGCACCCAGCGGATGGCCGAGCGCAATCGCGCCGCCCATCGGATTGACCTTGGCCGGGTCGAGTCCGAGGTCGTTGATCACCGCCAGCGATTGCGCGGCAAAGGCTTCGTTCAATTCGAACCAGTCGATCTGATCCTGCGTGATACCGGCTGCGCGCAACGCCGCAGGGATGGCTTCTTTCGGGCCGATCCCCATGATTTCCGGCGGTACGCCGCGTACCGCAAAGGACGCAAAGCGCGCCAGCGGCGTCAGATTGAATTGCTTCAGGATTTTTTCGCTGACGATAATCAGCGCACCGGCACCGTCCGACATCTGCGAGCTGTTACCGGCCGTGACCGAGCCCTTTGCCGCGAAGACCGGCTTGAGTTTGCCCAGTGACGCCAGCGTCGATTCGGCGCGCGCGCCTTCATCCTGATTGACAGTACGGGTGCGCAGATCGATCTGACCAGTGACCAGGTTCGGCACGCGCTCGATGATGTCGACCGAGGTCATTTCGTCATTGAACTCGCCGGACTGTTGTGCGGCGATGGCTTTCATGTGCGACGCCAGCGCGAACTGGTCCTGTGCTTCGCGCGAAACTTTCCATTGCTGTGCGACTTTCTCGGCCGTCAGGCCCATGCCGTACGCCATGCCGATATTGTCATCCTTGAAGATGTCCATGTTCATCGACGGATGGAAACCCATCATCGGCACCATCGACATCGATTCGACACCGGCGGCAATCATCACATCGGCCTGGCCAACACGAATCCGGTCGGCTGCCATCGCCACAGCAGTGATGCCGGAGGCGCAGTAGCGATTGACGGTGACGCCACCGACAGTCTTCGGCAGGCCCGCCAGCAGCACGGCCATGCGGCCGATGTTGAGGCCTTGCGCGCCTTCCGGAAACGAACAGCCGACGATGGCGTCTTCGATGGTGGCCGGGTCGAGGCCCGGCACCTGCAGCATGGCGGACTGGATCGCGCGCACCAGCAAATCATCCGGGCGGGTGCTGCGGAACATGCCACGCGGCGCTTTGCCGATCGGCGTGCGGGTGGCGGCGACGATGTAGGCTTCTTGAAGTTGTTTGGTCATTGGATTCTCCTGGTACTGCTTGGTGTCTGGTGGTGTCTGGTAGTGATCCCGGGTGGGGGCCGTGATGCAGGATGGGGACAGCATCAGCACACTGTCCCGCAGTCCGTCAGTCCGTCAGTTACGCACCGGTTTGCCGGTCTGCATCATTCCCATGATCCGCTCCTGCGTCTTCGGATGGTTCAGCAGTTCCATGAACGCCTTGCGCTCCAGGTCCAGCAGCCATTGTTCGTTGACCAGGCTGCCTTCATCGACATCGCCACCGCAGACGATCGCGGCAATCATGGCACCCAGCTTGAAGTCGTGCGCCGAGATGAATCCGCCATCACGCATGTTGACCAACTGGGCCGTGACGGTAGCGATGCCATACCGGCCAGCGACCGGGATCAGGGTTTTCATCGGTGCGCGATAACCGGCATCGAACATCGCACGGGCTTCGACCTTGGCGACATGCAGCAACTCATAGGCATTGAAGACGATGACATCGGTCGACTTCAGATAGCCCATCTTTTGCGCTTCGAGCGCGGACTTCGACACGGCAGCAGTGGCCGCATTGGTGAAGTAGTTTTTCAGGAACTGCAGCAGGTCGGTGCCTTTGGCATCGGCCGCAGCACGCACGGCCGCTTCCTTCAGACCACCACCGGCCGGGATCAAACCAACGCCCACTTCAACCAGACCGATGTACGACTCGATCGAGGCCACGCGACGTGCCGCATGCAGCATCAGTTCGCAGCCACCGCCCAGTGCCAGTCCTGCCACCGCAGCGACCACCGGGACGTTCGCATACTTCAGTGCCTGATGGGCTTGCTGCAGTTTTGCGACTTCCGGCTCGATCGCCTTGATGCCGCCCGACATGAACAGCGGCAGCATCGATTGCAGGTCCGCACCCGCCGAGAACGCGCCGCCTTCGGCCGCATCAGCGCTCCAGATCACCAGGCCTTTGTAGTTCGCTTCGGCTTCGGCAATTGCGCGCGACAGTCCGGCAATCACGCCTGCGCCGATGACATGCATTTTGGTTTTCAGCGACAGGATCAGGACGTCGTCATCCTGATGCCAGAGGCGTACCGATTCGTCTTCGAAGACGGTGGTGCCGGCAGTGCGTCCATCGATTGCACCGGCGCCGAGCACCGGCGCGCGGAATGCCTGGCGCTGATAAACAGCCAGTTCGGAGCGGCCGATGCTGGTTTTTTTCGCGGGCGAGAACGAACCCTCGGGTGCATGCACGCCGGTGCGGCCATCGAACACCCAGTCCGGCAATGGCGCGGTGCTGAGTGCCTTGCCGGCATCGATGTCTTCCTTGACCCAGGTAGCGACTTGCTGCCAGCCAGCGGCTTGCCAGGTTTCGAACGGTCCGAGGTTCCAGCCGAAGCCCCAGCGCAACGCGAAATCGACATCACGTGCGTTGTCGGCAATCGATTCCAGATGAAACGCGATGTAGTGGAATGCGTCACGGAAAATCGCCCACAGAAATTGTGCCTGCGGATTGGTCGAGTCGTGCAGCGCTTTCATGCGCTTGACCGGGTCTTTCTCTTTCAGGATGCGTGCGACCAGGTCATCGGCCTTGCCACCGCCGGTGACGTACTCGCCGCTGGCGGCATCGATGCGCTGGATGTCCTTGCCGACTTTTTTGTAGAAACCGGCACCGGCTTTCTGGCCGAGCGCGCCTTGCGCGATCAGTTTTTCGAGCAGCGGCGGCGTCGCGTAGGTGCTGTAGAACGGATCATCTTTCAGGTGATCCTGCATGGTGCGGATCACATGGCCCATGGTGTCCAGCCCGACCACGTCGGCGGTACGGAAGGTGCCCGACTTGGCGCGACCCAGCTTGGCACCGGTCAGGTCATCGACCACATCGACCGACAGGCCGAATTTATCGGCTTCGTGGATGGTCGCCAGCATGCCGAAAATACCGACGCGGTTGGCAATGAAGTTCGGTGTATCGATGGCGCGCACGACGCCCTTGCCCAGCGTCGAAGCGAGGAAGCCTTCGAGTTGGTCCAGGATGACCGGATTGGTCGCCACGGTCGGGATCAGTTCAACCAGGTGCATGTAGCGCGGCGGATTGAAAAAATGCACCCCGCAGAAACGCGCCTTGAGTTCGCTGTCGAAACCGTCGGACAGCGCCGTGATCGACAGGCCGGAGGTGTTCGAAGCAAAGATCGCATTCGGGGCGATATGCGGCGCGACCTTTTTGTACAAGTCGTGCTTCCAGTCCATGCGCTCGGCAATCGCTTCGATGATCAGGTCGCAACCGGCCAGCAGGTCGAGGTTGTCTTCGTAGTTGGCGACTTCGATCAGGGCAGCGTCATCTTTATTGCCGAAGGGCGCAGGGCTGAGTTTTTTCAGGTTCTCGATGGCGCGCAGGACGATGCCATTCTTGGCGCCTTCCCTGGCCGGCAGATCGAACAGGACCACGGGTACACGGGCGTTGATGCAGTGCGCAGCGATCTGCGCACCCATGACGCCGGCGCCGAGCACGGCGACTTTTTTGACGATGAAATTGGACATGACGGAAATCCTTGAAATGCCGCCACGTCCGGCACCGGCAAAGCGGTACCGGACGCGGCTGGTTGGTTGGCTTAAAACAGGTCGGCGTCGAGCGCCATCAGGCTGGCGCTACCGGAACGCGCCTGACGGATCAGCATCGCGGTTTCTGGCAGCAGGCGGGCAAAATAGAAGCGCGCCGTGCCGAGTTTCGATTGGTAGAACTTGTCGCCACCATCCTGTTTTTCGAGCGCGATCTTGGCCATGCGGGCAAAGAAGTACGCATACACCATGTGGCCGACCACGCGCAGGTACGGCACCGCTGCGGCACCGACTTCGTCCGGATTCTGGAATGCCTTCATGCCGATTTCCATGGTCAGCTTGGTGACCTTGTCGCCGAGGTCGGCCAGTGGCGTGATGAATTCGGCCATCGCTTCATCGGTACCGTTTTCTTCGACGAAGGCTTGCACTTTCGCGCCGAATTTGCGCAGCTTGGCGCCGTTATCCATCAGCACTTTGCGGCCCAGCAAATCCAGTGACTGGATCGTGTTGGTGCCTTCGTAAATCATGTTGATGCGCGAATCACGCACGTACTGCTCCATGCCCCATTCGGCAATGAAGCCGTGGCCGCCGTAGACCTGCAGCGCTTCCGAGGTCGCGATCCAGCCATTGTCGGTCAGGAAGGATTTGATGATCGGTGTCAGCAGCGCGACTTCATCGGCCGCTTCCTTGCGCACATCTTCGTCGGGATGATTGAGTTCCTTGTCGATCTGCAGCGCAACGTACGAACTGAAGGCACGGCCACCTTCGGCATAGGCCTTGGCAGTCAGCAGCATGCGGCGTACATCGGGATGGACGATGATCGGGTCGGCTGCTTTTTCGGGTGCCTTGACGCCGGTCAGGCTGCGCATTTGCAGGCGATCTTTGGCATACACCAGCGCATTCTGGAAAGCGACTTCGGTCAGCCCTAGCGATTGCATGCCAACGCCGAGGCGCGCTGCATTCATCATCACGAACATCGCGTTCAGACCCTTGTTCGGTTGGCCGATCAGCCAGCCGGTGGCTTCATCCATATTCATCTGGCAGGTTGAATTGCCGTGGATGCCCATTTTTTCTTCGATGGCACCACAGAAAATCGGATTGCGTGCGCCCACCGAACCATCGGCGTTGGGCAGGAATTTCGGCACGACGAACAGCGAAATGCCCTTGGTACCGGCCGGTGCATCCGGCAGGCGTGCCAGCACCAGATGGATGATGTTTTCCGACATGTCGTGCTCGCCGGCGGAAATGAAAATCTTGCCACCGCTGATCTTGAACGAGCCATCGGCCTGCGGTTCGGCTTTCGAGCGCAGCATGCCGAGGTCGGTGCCGCAATGCGATTCGGTCAGGCACATGGTGCCGGTCCATTCGCCCGAGACCAGCTTCGGCAGGTACAGCGCTTTCTGTTCCGGCGTGCCGTGTTCGTGCAGGCATTCATAGGCACCGTGCGACAGACCGGGATACATGGTCCAGGCCTGATTCGCTGAATTCATCATTTCATAAAACGAATTGTTGACCACCAGCGGCAAGCCCTGTCCGCCGAATTCGGGGTCGCACGAGACCGACGGCCAGCCGGCTTCGACGTATTGCTTGTAAGCGGCCTTGAAGCCTTTTGGCGGTGTCACTTCATGGGTCACCTTGTCAAGGTGGCAGCCTTCGCGGTCACCCGAATGATTCAGCGGGAACAGAATCTGCGAGGTAAATTTGCCGCCCTCTTCCAGTACCTGGTCGATCAGTTCGCGGTTGGTCTCGGCATGCTTGGGCATGGCCTTGAGTTCTTCTTCGACTTGCAGCAGTTCATGCAAAACGAATTGCATGTCACGTAAAGGTGCGATGTACTGGCCCATGATTTATTCTCCTGATAGATGATGGTTCAGGCTGTTTTATTGACAGCCGATGTTGGTTTATCTGAGGCCGGTTGGCCTGCTGCGTCGTTAGTTGCCAACGCGGGATTCTGGTAACTGTGCAACAACCGCTCGAACCCCAGATTGGCCCGGTCCACGCTGCCGGGTCGCTTGATGAATCGGGCATCGTGATGCAGGGCCAGGATCAATCCGTACATTTCGAAGACCATTTGCTGCGGATCGGTATCGGCGCGCAAATGGCCCATCTCGGTGGCCTGTTCAACGCAGCGAAACAGCGCTGCCTGCCAGGCCACGACCATGCCCTCCAGCTCTTCACGAATCACGCCAGGACGGTCGTCGTACTCGACTGCACCGCTGATGTAGATGCAGCCGGAGGCAATCTCGATCGTCACGCGCTTGATCCAGCGCGCAAACATGGCTTTGAGGCGCGGCAAGCCGCGGGGTTCCGTGACACTGGGGTAAAACACTTCCTGCTCGAAATGCTGGTGGTACAGCTTCAGCACTTCGATCTGCAGATCCTCCCGTGAGCCAAAATGGGCAAAGACGCCCGATTTGCTCATATTCATCTTGTCGGCCAACAGGCCGATGGTGAGTCCCTCGAGGCCGTCCCGACTGGACAAGTCGAGTGCGACATCAAGGATAGCGGCGCGGGTCAATTCACCTTTGCGCATGAACTTGGTCGATGCGTCTGAGCTGTTGCTTGCCACGGTCTATCCTGTCTGTGTATGGCCATGAAGACACCATGACCGTAAATAATCGTACGTTCGTACTATTATGCACCCCCCCTTAAAAGTAAAGAGGGAACTTAGAGTGGCAGTTCTATACAAGCAACACACCGTGCGGTGCGTCTTAAATAATGGGAAGACAGCTGTCAAATGGGTACTGCAGCGTCACGAACTGCTGCGTTCAAGCGCACGCCGGTCGCGCTTGGTGGGACGTCCCTTGAGCGTGGTACCGGGCTCCCGATACAGCTTGCGCTGCTCGGCATCGTTGTCACGGCGCCGGATGCTGTCCTGCGTCTCGGTGTACAGCGTGCGCGCCGCGTCCGCCGATCCGCGCACCTCCGCCAACGCCCGCACGTGGACGTCCCATTCCGTAGCGCCATTGTGGATAGACAGCAAGTCGCCCGGCTTGACGCTGTGCGCAGGTTTGGTCCGTGCGCCATTGAGGCGCACCTTGCCGTTATCGACGGCGTCGGTTGCGAGGGAACGGGTCTTGAAAAAACGCGCCGCCCAGAGCCACTTGTCGATGCGTACGGAAATACTGTCCATGGAAGCCCGTAGAGTTGGATTAGTCTGAATTGTAGCTGTAGCGGTCTACCTTTTCAGTCGCGCCTGCCGCACGGCCTCAATGCCGATTTTTTATCAATCAGCCAAGCAAAAAGTGCTGCCATGATGTAGCCTCCGTGTACAAAAATACTGGCTAATTACAACGGTGCCTGTCGGCAGCTCGCCCACCTCTCTTGACGGACCCAAAATTGTCTATTCCCGACCCCCAGCAACTCAAGATTCTGCTTGCCGCAGTCGCGCGCAAGGACCCGGCGGCATTTCGAAATATCTACGATGCAACTTCTCCGAAACTGTTTGGCTTTGCGCTGCGTATACTAGGCAAGCGCGAGTCTGCGGAAGAGGTGCTGCAGGAAAGTTTTGTCAGCATCTGGAATAACGCCGCAAGCTATCAGGCCAGTCTGGCCGCGCCAATGACATGGATGACCACGATCGTACGCAACAAGGCGTTTGATCTACTGCGCCGGGTGGAGCACACGGTCGAGATCGATGCAGACAACTTTGACAAGGATGTGATGGACGCACTTGAAAGCGCTGACCCGACACCGATCCAGACGCTGCAATTGACTCAGGAGTCGAAAATATTGGCGATTTGCTTCGGACGCATCGACGGACTGCATCGCCAGGCGATTGCAATGGCGTTTTATCACGACATGTCTCACAGCGAAGTCGCTGAACATTTGCATCTGCCAATCGGCACGGTCAAAACCTGGATCCGACGCGGGCTGGAGCGACTGCGGGTTTGTTTGAAGAAAGCAGAAGGAGAATGAACATTCTCGATAACGAAAAACTCATCGAACGCCTGAGTGCCGAATATGTGCTTGGCACCCTCAGAGGCGGCGCCCTGCGTCGCTTCGATGGATTGCTGGCGAACAGCGCCGTACTGCGTCGCGCCGTGGCGGAGTGGCAAGACCGCTTGTGTCCGATCGCCGAATTTGCATCAGCCGAACTACCACCGCCGCGTGTGTGGAGTGGTATCGCGCGCAAGTTGAATCTGCCGGACACGCAACGGACCAGCGACCGCTATGCATTCTGGCGCGGTTTGCGCGAAGACCTGGCGTTCTGGCGCGGACTTGGCATGGTCTCGACTGCGCTGGCGACCATATTGGTGGGTGTGCTGGTCACCCGGCAACCTGAGTCCGTCGCACCCGGCACGTCGTATGTGGCCATGCTGACGGATGATCAAGCCGTACCGGTGGCGCTGGCTACGGGGGATCCGGCAACCCGGCAAGTCACGATCAAACTCGTCAACCACCAGAATATCGCTGCCGACAAGAGTCTGGAATTGTGGGCGGTACCCAAGGACGGCATGCCGCGTTCCCTCGGCCTGCTGGCCAGCGATGGCAGCATCACTCTGCCGCTGCCGACCGACATGACGCCGCAATCGATCCCTCTGCTGGCAGTGTCGCTGGAGCCCAAAGGCGGCGCGCCGCTGCCGAAAAAAGGGCCAACCGGGCCGGTCATTTACAAGGGCGCGTGGGTGAAGGTGTAACATGACGGCGGCGGGAATCTGGTCGGGCATCATGAATACCGTCCAAAGGTGGCCAGGCGCAGGGCATTCCGGTAGAGGAAATACGCCATGCCGTACCAGATCCGTTCGAGCCGGCCGATGCCGGCGAATGCTTCGGGCGCAATCAGCGCACTGGCTGCAATGGCGCGTTCGAGATGACCGCGTAACGTCGTCGCGAACGCGGCGTCCTTGATGACAACGTTGGCTTCCTGATTCAGGAACAGGCTTAATCCGTCGTAGTTGCTGGAGCCGACGGTAGCCCAGTCGTCATCAATGACCGCCGCTTTGGCATGCAACTGGGTGCGGCGGAATTCGACCACCTTGACGCCACTCTCCAGCAACTTCGGATAAAACGAATGCGCCACCGCGTCCTGCATGCGGAACTGACCTACTCCCAGCAGCAGCGTCACATCAATACCGCGCAAGGCGGCTTGCGACAGCGCCTCGCGCATCTTGCGGCCCGGTGCGAAATACGGCGTGGTCAGGACGGCGCTCTTGTGGGCTCCGCCGAGTGCCCGCAACGTGGCACGCTGGATGGTGCGACGGTTGCGCAGATTGTCCCGGATCACCAGTCCGGCCAGCGCACTGCCGACACGACCCGCACGGCTCAGGATGCGTGTTTCACGAAATAATTCCCAGCGCACTTTGATTTTCAGGCTACCCAGGCGCAGCCATTGCGCCTCGGTTTCACGGTGCATCGCCGCCACCAGAGGACCACGGATTTCCACGGCAAAATCCCAGCGCGGCTCCGGCAAAACGCTGCGGGAGTCGTCGTCCGAGATCATGTCGTCATTGATGTTGAGTCCGCCGATAAAGGCAAGCGAGCGGTCGACCACGCACATTTTGCGATGCGTACGCGCCAGACCGCGCCGAAACCACGGATTGAAACTCCGATGGTGGACACCGGCAGCGCGAAACTCGGCGTCCAGCAGGCCCGACTGCGCCCGGCCGGTGCCGATCCAGTCCGTAACCACATAGACCATCACGCCGCGGCTGGCTGCGCGGATCAACGCCGCCTTGACGCTGGCGCCAATCGCATCGTCCGCAAAGATGTAGGTCTCCAGATGAATTTCGGCACTCGCAACGTCAAGCGCGTTGATCAGCGCAGGGAAAAACTCTGCACCGCACTCAAGCAGCCTGAGCTGATTGTCAGCGACAAAGCTTACTGTGCGCATCGCGGCAACCCGGTTCGGTTCATGTCAGCTGGAGCGTCGCAACGATCGGTGCATGATCGGACAGGCGCGCCCACAGCGCACCGTGCAGCACCTCGGCAGACTCGACCCGAAAGCCGCGCACATAGATCCGGTCCAGTTGCAGGAAAGGCATCGCTGCCGGGAATGTGCGGGCAGGCTGAATTTTTGGCGTCGCGCCGCGCAGGCGACTCAGGAAGCTGCCCATGCCGAAGCGCGGTGCACGCTCGTCGAATACTTCATTGACACCAAGCCGGCTGCGCATCATCTCGCTCAGACTATTACCCCAGTCATTGAAATCACCGGCGATGATCACCGGCGCACCAGGTGGCGCCGAGTCCTGCACCGCCTCGATCAATGCATCAGCCTGACGCCGACGCCCTCCGGCAAACAGGCCCAGGTGGACCACGTAGCAGTGCACATCCAGTCCATCGTTGTGGATCACACAATGCAGGATGCCGCGTGCTTCGTACTTGTGGTCCGACACATCCTGGTTGCGCGATGAGGCAATCGGGAAATTGCTCAGCAGTGCATTGCCATGATGGCCGTGGTCGTATACCGCGTTCATGCCATAAGCGCTCTGGTGCGAATCGCCCGCCAGGAATTCATACTGGGACTGACCCGGCCATGCAGCGGCATGACGCGCCGCCAGCAGGTCATGCCGACCCTGTACTTCCTGCAAAAAATAGACGTCGGCCTGCATGGTCGTCAGCGCCTGCTTCAGCGCAACGATGCGTGGCTTGCTGCCGAACGAGGACACGCCCTTGTGGATGTTGTAAGTCGCAATACGGATTTTCATGTAGTGCCTGGTGGCTCCGGTGCACGCAGTCTGGCGGGTAGTTGCAAGATAGCCTCGGCATTCGACGGAGAGAAACATTGATCGGCAGCCAGATGATACGGGAGCCACTGGTACTGCGTATGTTCGCGAGCAGACAGAGTGATGACGATATCGCGCGGCACTTGCAGGCTGAAGACGTGTTCGGTGTTGCGTGTGACGCCCGGTGCGTAGCGGTGCCGCCAGACCGGATAGATGTCATAGAGGTTTTCCTGCAGCCAGTCGCGCAGGTCGGACGGCGCGGGCGCACCGCCGCGGGTGATCAGAATGCCGGTTTCTTCTGCCACCTCGCGGGCGGCGGTAAAGGCCAGCGGTTCGTCCGGCGCATCCTTCGAGCCTGTGACGGATTGCCAGAAACCGGGCTTGTCGACCCGTTCGATCAGCAGTACGTCGAGCTCGGTGGTATGGATGACTACCAGTACGGATTCGGGGATCTTGAATTGGGGTGTGGTCATGGAGGGGAGCGGTGAACGATGGACGATAAACGATGAACAAACAAGCGAAAAAAAAGGCGCGAAAACTCGCGCCTTTTGATTATGCCCTGAAACGACTTTAGCCTTTGACCACCGGCTCGACACTGCGCAAGCGGATGTGCAACTCGCGCAGCTGCTTCTCGTCGACAGCCGATGGCGCCTGCGTCAGCAGACATTGCGCACGCTGAGTTTTCGGGAAGGCGATCACGTCGCGGATCGAATCGGCACCGGTCATCATCGTGACGATGCGATCCAGGCCGAACGCCAGACCACCATGCGGCGGTGCACCGTATTGCAACGCATCGAGCAGGAAGCCGAACTTCAGCTGCGCTTCATCGTCGTCGATCTTCATCGCGCGGAAGACCTTGCTTTGCACTTCAGCGCGATGGATACGGATCGATCCGCCGCCCAGTTCCCAACCGTTCAGGACCATGTCGTAGGCTTTGGCGATGCACTTGCCCGGATCGGTTTCGAGGAAATCTTCGTGGCCGTCTTTGGGCGCCGTGAACGGATGGTGCGCGGCATGCCAGCGGTCGCCCTCTTCGTCGTATTCGAACATCGGAAAATCGACTACCCACAATGGCTTCCAGACATCATCGAACAGGTCGTGCTTCTTGCCGAAATCGGAATGGCCGATTTTGACGCGCAGCGCGCCGATGGCATCGTTGACGACCTTGGCCTTGTCGGCGCCAAAGAAAATCAGGTCGCCGTCCTGCGCACCGGTCAGTTCCAGGATGCGGGTCAATGCGGCGTCATGCAGGTTCTTGACGATCGGTGACTGCAGGCCATCGCGGCCCTTGGCGATCTCGTTGACCTTGATGTAGGCCAGACCCTTGGCGCCATAGATCGCGACGAACTGGGTGTAGGCATCGATTTCCGAACGCGGCATCGCGCTGCCACCCGGCACGCGCATACCCACCACACGACCGCCGAGCATGTTGGCCGCACCCGAAAAGACCTTGAAATCGACATCCTTCATCACGTCGGTGAGATCGGTGAACGCCAGCTTGACGCGCATGTCGGGCTTGTCGGAACCGTACATGCCCATCGCTTCGGCATACGGCATCACCGGGAACGGGTTCGGCAGGTCGATGTCGAGTGCGTTCTTGAAGACCAGCCGGATCATGCCCTCGAACATGTCACGGATTTCCTGCTCGTTCATGAACGAGGTTTCGCAATCGATCTGGGTAAATTCGGGCTGGCGATCGGCACGCAGGTCTTCGTCGCGGAAGCATTTGACGATCTGGTAGTAGCGGTCGAAGTTGGCCACCATCAACAATTGCTTGAACAGTTGCGGCGACTGCGGCAGCGCAAAGAACTGGCCGGCATTGACGCGCGATGGCACCAGATAATCGCGCGCGCCTTCGGGCGTCGACTTGGTCAGCATCGGTGTTTCGATGTCGATGAAGCCATGCTGGTCGAGGAACTTGCGCACCTCCATCGTCACCTTGTAGCGCAGGCGCAGGTTGTTCTGCATCTGCGGACGGCGCAGATCCAGCACGCGGTGCGTCAGGCGGGTGGTTTCGGACAGATTGTCGTCATCCAGCTGGAACGGCGGCGTCACCGACGGGTTCAGGACTTCCAGCTCTTCGCACAGGACTTCGATCTTGCCCGAGGCCAGGTTGCTGTTGATGGTGCCGTCAGGACGCAGGCGCACCACGCCGGTGACGCGCATGCAGAATTCATTGCGCACGATTTCGGCGGTGCTGAAGACCTCGGCCTGCTCGGGATTGCAGACTACCTGTACCAGACCTTCGCGATCACGCAGGTCGATGAAGATCACGCCACCGTGATCGCGCCGGCGATGTACCCAGCCGCACAGGCTGACGGTTTGGCCGAGAAGCGCCTCTGTAGTGAGGCCGCAGTATTGGGTTCGCATGGACATGTTCGGTTTCCGTATTCAGTGATTCGATTGTTCTGTGGTGCCTGCGCCGCAGCTAGCTGACTAGCTAACGACCTTCGCAGGATCAATGATGATTTTCTTTTCAAAATGCTCGGGAGCGACGACGCCCATCGAGACAATGTATTTCAGCGCTGCATCGACCGTCATGTCGAGTTCGATGGTCTCGTTGCGCGGCACCATCAGGAAAAATCCCGAGGTGGGGTTCGGTGTCGTCGGCACATAAATACTGATGAAGTCGCCCGTCAGATGATTGCGTACATCGCCACCCGGCACACCGGTGAGGAAAGCAATGGTCCAGCTGCCGCGCCGCGGATACTCGACCAGCACCGCCTTGCGAAAGGCATTGCCCGACGATGACAGCAAGGTATCCGAAACCTGCTTGACGCTGGAATAGATCGAATTGACTACCGGGATGCGGGTCAGCAGACGCTCCCACCAGATGACCACATGATTGCCGACAAAGTTGCGCGTCGCCAGTCCCGTAAAAAAGATGATCAGCAGCGTCAGGATGGTGCCCAGTCCGGGAATCGCAAATCCGAACAGCACTTCGGGCCGCCAGCGCGCCGGCAACAGCAACAGCGACTGGTCCATCGTGCCGATAATCAGATTGACCACCCACAACGTGATGGCGAGCGGGACCAGGATCAGCAGGCCGGTGACAAAATATTTACGAATCATGGTGACGAGACCTTGTTGCCACGTTGGTGGCGGATCGGGGAAAATCAGGTGCCCGACGGAGTGCTACCGCCGGAATCGGATTTGGCCGGCGCTGCTGCAGGCGCTGGTGCTGCGGCCGGTGTCGCTGGCTTGTCCTGACCAGAGACCGGTGCCGCGCTTTCGCCGGATTTGGACGCAGGTTCTGCCGCGCTGACCGGTGGCACTGCACTACCGGTGCCGCCACGGAAATCGGTGGCATACCAGCCGGTACCCTTGAGCTGGAAACCGGCAGCTGTCAGCTGTTTCTTGAAGGTCGATTTGCCGCAGCTCGGGCAATCGGTCAACTTCGGATCGGATATCTTTTGCAGCACATCCTTGGCAAAACCACACGCTTCACAGCGGTACGCGTAAATCGGCATGAAAAAATCCCCGCAAAATGCGTTCAAAGCCTTGGATTATAAAGGTTTTCGAGGTGAAACCGATGGGTGATTATGGTTGTGGTCACGGTACCGCCGTGGCGACCCGTGCCGTAACTTGGAGCAAGTTGGGCTTTGCAGCATAACCCACCGCTGACCGTTTCATGCACGGCCGGAATCGTAGACTGAGCTGCAAACATAATCACAGTGACGTTGCCGAATCGTTGGGCTGCAAAGCCCAACATGCGTCAAACTTCCTGTGAGGTGGTTATACGGTCGTCGGTAGCAGACGTTGTTAGCGCTCCGAAGCATCCAGCCACGCGCTACCCGACGCAGCACACCGCTTCCGTCTACATTGACCGCCTACGGAACTTGACGCATATTGGGCTTGGCAGCCCAACCTACAGTCGGTAGCTTGCGTAATGAAGTTTGCGGCCCGACGAACACCTTGAAGGGGCTGGCTGCAAAGCCCAATCTCCGGACGGCGGTCTTGTCCACCGGTAGCGACAAGAGCAATACCGGCCCATTTCAGCTTGCGCTGGCAATCACAACGCGTGCCGGGGGGCGCTACGCATTACCTGCGGCATCAATGACCCGAGCAACATCCCACCCAGACTGGCCAGCACCCCCACCAGTTGCGGCGGCCAGAAACCCTCCGGGGCAAACAGCTCGAACAACACCCAGCTCGACAAGCCAAGGATGATCGATGCCAGCGCCCCCTGTCGGGTGGCCGGCTTCCAGTACAGGCCAAACGCCAGTGGCACGAACGCCGCCACCAGCGTGATCTTGTAGGCATTCTCGACCATCTTGTAGATACTGGACTGGCTGTTGAGCGCAAAGACGGTCACGATCACGGTGAATATCAGGACCACGCAGCGCATGCCGAACAGGAATTGCTTGTCGGTTTGTGGCGGCAACAAGCCCTTCAGGATGTTTTCGGTGAAGGAAATGGAGGGGGCCAGCAAGGTCGCGCTGGCGCAGCTTTTGATGGCCGACAGCAGCGCGCCGAAAAACATCACCTGCGCGATCAGCGGCACCTTGGTCATGATCAGTGTCGGCAGGATCAGCTGCGGGTCGGTGTCAATCAGGCCCGCGACCATCTGCGGATCGATCAGCGTGGCGGAATAGGCCAGGAACATCGGGATGAACGCGAAACAAAAATACAGCACGCCACCAAGGATGGAGGCGCGGCCGGCAATTTTTTCATTTTTCGAGGCAGCCACGCGCTGGAATACATCCTGCTGCGGAATCGAACCCAGCATCATCGTGATCCACGCCGCGCCGAACCACAGCATCTCGCGCGCACTGGGCGCCGGCCAGAAATCGAGCTTGCCGGCATTGGCCGCATGCGCCACCACGACCGAGGCGCCACCGGCCATGGCCGAGACTTCCCAGCCGATGTACAGCATACCGACGACGATGATGATCATCTGCAGAAAGTCGGTAATGGCGACCGACCACATGCCGCCCATCAGCGTATAGACCAGCACGCTGGCCGCGCCGATGATCATGCCGGTCTCCATCGGAATGTAGCCACCCGAGACGACATTGAAGACCAGTCCGAGCGCCTTGATCTGGGCTGCGACCCAGCCGAGGTACGACACCACGATGCACAGCGTGACCAGCACTTCGACGGCACGACCGAACTTGTTGCGGTAGAAGTCACCGATGGTCAGCAGGTTCATGCGGTACAGCGGACGGGCGAAGAACAGGCCAACCAGCACCAGGCACAGGGAAGAGCCGAACGGATCGGCCACCACGCCACGCAAACCCTCCTTGACGAAGGTCGATGAAATACCGAGCACGGCTTCCGAGCCGAACCAGGTCGCGAACACGGTTGCCGTCACGACCGACATGGGCAACGAGCGACCGGCAACGGCGAAGTCGCGCGAATTCTTGACGAAGCGCGCCGCATACAACCCGATACCAACCGAAATCACCCAGTAGAGAATGACAAACCAGATCAGGGCGTGCATGGCGGCTCCTTGGGCGCGAAGTGGGTGAATGACGCAGGGTCAGCGGGCGAGATCGCCGCTGAACCGATTTAAAAATTATCGGCGAATTATAACGATGATTCGCGGCAATTAATGGTCATGCGATCCCGACGCGGCAGTTAACGCCGGCGCCATAACTGCCAGCGTTCCTTGCCCTCGAATACCGCAATCGATTGCTCCGCCGCCGCATCCTCCAGCAATGCAAAGTACGGTTGCATCGCACTGTCCAGTGCAGCCCGGTCGGCGCCAAACGGCGGCCCTTTGGGCGCCGTATCATAAAAGAAAAATCCGCCCAGCAGCGCGCCGGGTGCCAGCAACGCGGCCCAGTGCGCAATCACCGCCGGCCAGCGCGCCCGTGGCAGCGCACACAGAAATGCTCGCTCATACATGAAGCCGACGGGTTGCGGTGGCACAAAGCTGAAAAAGTCGGCTTGCTGCACATGGCCGGCAAATTCGCCCAGCGCCGCTTTCGCCGCTGCCACCGCAGCCGGTGAAAAATCGATCGCAGTGACATCCCATCCGGCCTGCGCCAGATGCCGCACTTCATAACCCAGACCGCAGCCCGGAATCAAGGTCGTCAGCGGCGCTGGCGCCTGCGCCACAAAGCGCGCCAGCTGGGGCGGCACACCACCCTGATCCCAGGGCATGAACTGGTGTTCGAAGCGTTCGTCCCAGAATCCCGGAGCGAGCGGATCACGCTGAACAAACTGCGGTACCGGGCGCATCCTAAAACGACCAGGACAGCCAGCGCCCGACAAAACGCATCAGCAACAAACCACCCAGCAAACCACCGGCAAAATACACCACGGTGCCGATCAGGCGGTTGGTGCGCTGCTGTTCGGCCAGCAGCGCGACCAGCAGGACCTTGTTGTCGTCTTGCGGCAATGTCATCTGCAGCAGTGCCTGATGCGCCAGGCGCGGCAATTGCGGAATCAACTTGTTGTAATGCGGCGCTTCGGCTTTCAGGCGATCGAGCAAGCCGCGCCAGCCGATCTGCTCCTGCATCCAGCGTTCGAGATAGGGCTTGGCGGTTTTCCAGAGATCCAGATCCGGATCGAGCTGGCGTCCCAGGCCTTCGATATTGAGCAGCGTCTTTTGCAGCAGGACCAGTTGCGGCTGCACTTCGACATTGAAGCGGCGCGAGGTCTGGAACAGGCGCAACAGGACCTGGCCGAACGAAATATCTTTCAGCGGTCGGTCGAAGATCGGCTCGCAACAGGCCCGCACTGCTGATTCGAGTTCATCGACCCGGGTGTTTTTTGGCGCCCATCCCGATTCGATGTGGGCTTCGGCCACGCGCTTGTAATCGCGCTGGAAAAACGCCAGGAAATTCTGCGACAGGTAATCCTTGTCGAAGTCAGTCAGCGTACCGACGATGCCGAAATCAAGCGCAATGTAACGGCCCAGCGTGGCAGGTTCGATCGAGACCAGGATATTCCCGGGGTGCATGTCGGCGTGAAAAAAACCGTCGCGGAACACTTGCGTGAAAAAGATTTCAATGCCGTCGCTGGACAGTTTTTTCATGTCGACACCGGCAGCAAGCAGTCTGTCGATCTGCGAAATCGGCACGCCTTTCATGCGCTCCATCACGATCACTGACGACGAGCAGTAATCCCACATCATCTCCGGCACCATCAGCAGCGTCGACTCGGCAAAGTTACGCCGCAGCTGGCTGCCGTTGGCTGCTTCCCGCATCAGATCGAGTTCATCGTGCAGATATTTGTCGAACTCGCCGACCACTTCGCGCGGCTTGAGTCGCTTGGCATCCGCCCACAGGCGCTCGACCAGACCGGCCGCCACGTGCATCAGCGCGACGTCTTCATCAATCGATTTTTTCATGCCGGGACGCAGCACCTTGACGGCCACTTCACGGCCATCTTTCAGTACCGCAAAGTGCACCTGCGCAATCGATGCCGAGGCCACCGGCACCCGCTCGAAACTGGCGAACAACTCGGACGGATGGGCGCCCAGCGATTTGGTGATCAGGGCAATCGCCACTTCGGAATCGAACGGCGGCACGCGGTCCTGCAGGCGCGTGAGTTCATCGGCGATGTCGGCCGGCATCAGATCGCGCCGGGTCGACAGGACCTGGCCGAACTTGACGAAGATCGGGCCGAGTTCTTCCAGCGCACGGCGCAAACGCTCGCCACGCGGCGCCGAAATATCACGCCAGAAAATCAGCGTGTCGATCAGTTTGGCAATCCGTGGAATCTTCAGGCCCGACATCGCAATGTCGTCCAGTCCGTACTTGATCGCAACCCGGCCAATCTTGAATACCCGCAGCAATTTGAAGATCATTGCGCGCGCCCTTTCAGGCGTTCGATCCGCTTGGCCATCCGTTGGACATCGTCGCGCAGGCGCGCCACATCTGTTGCAAAGTCACGTACCGCTTGCGGGCGCATCAACATCGGATTCTCTTCAAGAAAATATTCGGCCGTGGTTTCGGCCAGCTTCTGGTGGGTGCTGCTGATGTTCTGTACCAGCGACTTCGCGCCGGCAACAATCCGCACGGCGGCGATGTCGCCAACCAGGCGGCTCAGATCGGCCTCGGCTTCCCAGCGCAGTGACTGACCGAGTTGCGAAATCGTGTTGGCCAGGTCGGCGTCGCCCTCGATCGTCACATACGAAAAAGCCCGTGCGCGGTTTTGCAGGATCAGCGGCACATCGGCCGGCTTGATACGGATCGTGACTTGCGGCACCGCACCGGCATCGGCATTGCGCACCATGCCATCGGGCGTAATCTGCATCGTCAGGGTCAGCAGGCCGAGGTCAAAGCAGGCGACCTTGCCGGCATGCGCGATCAGCCGGGTGCGCGCCCACGGCTCCTGTTCGAGCAAGTGGTTGATGGCGGCGGGTACAACTTGGGGGAGCGGAGAGAGTGTCATCGTCAATAAAAAAACCGCCCGTGACCATACACGGGCGGTTTTGAGTTTATCAGTTTGCCGGCGTTATTTGCGCTGACGCCAGGACATCCTGCAATTAAGACAATTGCTGGATTCCGGCGAGTATCCAGCCACCGCCACCGGAGAGCGGTTTGGACAGATTCCAGGCCTCGGCGAACGGCGCTGCCGGGGCGCTCTCGGACTCCTTGATCATGCCGGAGAACTTGACGCTGGCGAGGTAGTCGTTGCCCACCGTTTCGACGCCGAGCAGTTCTGCATCGAGCGTGACCACGTCGGTGTTGTTCGGCGACGGACCGCGTTCCTGGATTTGCAAACGCAGCTCGGCGAACATTTCCGACGAGGTGAATTCACGGATGTCGTTGATATCGGCCTTGTCCCAGGCGGCTTGCAGGCGGATGAAGTAGGTCTTGGCATTCCGCAAAAAACCTGGCACATCGAAGTCTGCCGGCACGCCCCATGGCGCGCTGGCTGCACCGACCGCTGCGCCTGCCAACGTCACCGATTGCAGTGCCGCAGGCTGGTAATTGGATGGCTCGATACGGGAACCGATTTCAGGGGTGTAGCCGCCGCTGTTGCTAGCGCTACCACCCATGCTGCTGCGTGCGTCATAGGCATAGCCCGGCTTGCTGGTGCTGTCATCGGATTTGCGCTTGAACATGCGGAAGATGAAGAACGCCGCCGCCGCCAGCAAACCCACCATCAGCAAGGTACTGATCATGCTGGCCATTGCGCCACCCAGACCAAAGTGTGACAGCATTGCGCCCAGACCCAGTCCCAGCAGCGCACCACCCAGCATGCCGCGCCATGGGCTGGCAGGCTTCGGTGGCGTCACGCCGGGAGCCGGTGCTGCAGCGGGTGCCGGACGCGCCTGACTGGCGGCTTGCGACGACTGGCTTGGCGCTTGCCGGCTGACACCTTGCGATTGCCTGCCGAACGAACCGCCGCCGCCCAGACGCCGGGCTTCGACATTTGCCGCGACCATGGTCATCGCGCTGAACGCGAGCATCAGTACTAACAGGGTTTTTTTCATGCCATGCTCCTAGAATTTGATACCGGTGTGTAGTGCAGCCACACCTGCTGTGAGATTGAAATAGTCGACCCGGCCGAAACCGGCATCCTGCATCATCGTCTTCAGGGTTTCCTGGTCGGGATGCATGCGGATCGATTCGGCCAGATAGCGGTAACTGTCGGCGTCGCCGGCAATGCGCTGCCCCAGCCAGGGCAGGACGGAAAACGAATACACGTCATACGGCTTTTGCAATACCGGCGTGACTTTTGAGAACTCCAGCACCAGCAGCTTGCCACCCGGCTTCAGCACACGTCGCATTTCTGCCAGCGCCGCATCCTTGTGGGTCATGTTGCGCAAACCGAAGGCGACACTGACGCGGTCGAAATAATTATCCTGAAACGGCAACTTTTCTGCGTCGCATAACAAGGTGGGGGTTCCCAGTCCATTGTTCAAGAGCCGGTCACGGCCGACACGCAGCATCGATTCGTTGATATCGGTCAGCCAGACTTCACCGCTGGGACCGGCCTTGCGGGCGAAGGCCTTGGCCAGGTCGCCGGTACCACCGGCAATGTCGAGCACCTTGAAACCGGGACGGATACCTGCCTGGGCGATCGTGAAGGCTTTCCAGAGCCGGTGCAGGCCGCCCGACATCAGGTCATTCATGACGTCGTACTTGGCCGCGACCGAGTGAAATACTTCGGCGACTTTATGCACCTTGTCTTGTTCGTCAACGGTCTGGTAGCCGAAGTGGGTGGTGTTGGTCATGGATGAACTCGGTTGCGCTGCTATCAGTAGGGGGGATGCTCAGGACTTGCTGCCGCAGCTCTTGCCTGCGCCAGTCGACTTGGCGAATGCAACAACATCACGGCCGGACTCGCCCTCGTACCCTGCCGCCTGCAGGCGCGCCATGTAGTCGGCCCACAGAGACGGCTGGTTTTCACCGAGCCAGTGCAGATACTCCCACGAAAAAATCCCGGTATCGTGCGCATCCGAAAAATGCGGTTGCACGGCATAATTGCCGACCGGCTCCAGCGCGGTCATGTCGACCTCGCGCTTGCCGGTCTGCAGCGTTTCCTGGCCGGGGCCGTGGCCGCGGACTTCCGCTGACGGCGAATACACGCGCAGCAGTTCAAATGGCAGCGTGAAGGTCTGGCCATCGTCGAAACCGATTTCCAGCATGCGCGACTTGCGATGCACGGTCAGCCCGGTCGGGCTGGCCTTGGGAGGGGATTGCTTGGAACCTGCCATGTCGAATATCCGGAAAAATGTGTTGTCAGGGTCTGAATTCAGGGTGTGAACTCAGTGCCCAAAATGAAGCAGCAGCGCCGCGCGCAAGACCGGCAGCAAGGCGCAGCGTTCAGCCAGCGTATGGGGCGATGGTACACGTGCTGGCGCGGCCCAGACCGGCGCCGGAAAATGCGCGTCGTCCGTGAAACGCGGAATCACGTGCCAGTGCAGGTGCGGCACCATGTTGCCGAGCGCCGCGAGGTTGATCTTGTGCGGCGCCATGACCTCGCGCAGAGCCATTTCAACCTTGCACACCGCCGCCATCAGCGTGCTGCGTTCGGCCGGTAGCAGATCGGTCATTTCGGCGACATGAGCGGTCCAGACGACCCGACAAAAACCGGGGTAGCCCGCGTCGTCGACCAGCAGCACCCGGAATTGGTCGTTGCTGACGATGACTTCGCCGCCATCGTTGTTGCACAATTCGCAGCCCGGCAACTTGTCCGCCATGACTAGACCAGAATCCGTTCGATGCCGCCGTTATTGGCACGCGCGACATACTCGGGCATCCAGTTCGGTCCGAGGATGTGACGGGCCATTTCCACCACGATGTAATCGGCATCGGTGCCGGCATCGTCATCGTAACGTGACAAGCCTTGCAGACACGACGGGCAGCTGGTCAGGATCTTGACGTCGCCCATAAAACCATCGGCACGGACCTTGTCGACGCCCTTGACCATTTCCTCTTCCTTGCGGAAACGGATCTGGGTCGAGATGTCGGGGCGGGCCACGGCCAGCGTGCCGGATTCGCCGCAGCAGCGATCGTTCTTTTCGATCTTCTTGTCATCGATCGTGGTGATCAGGCTGTTGACGGTTTTCAGCGGGTCCTGCAGCTTCATCGGGCTGTGGCACGGGTCGTGATACATGTAGCGGGTCCCGGTGACGCCTTCCAGCCGGACGTTCTTTTCGAGCAGGAATTCATGGATGTCGATGATGCGGCAACCCGGGAAAATCTTCTCGAATTCATAGCCCTGCAACTGGTCGTAACAGGTACCGCAGGACACCACGACGGTCTTGATGTCGAGATAGTTGAGCGTATTGGCCATCCGGTGGAACAGCACCCGGTTGTCGGTGATGATCTTTTCCGCCTTGTCGAAATCGCCCGAGCCGCGTTGCGGATAACCGCAGCAGAGATAGCCCGGCGGCAGCACCGTTTGCACGCCGGCATGCCAGAGCATCGCTTGCGTGGCCAGGCCGACTTGCGAGAACAACCGTTCCGAGCCGCAACCCGGGAAGTAGAACACCGCTTCGGTATCGGCCGTGGTGTTTTGCGGATCGCGGATCACCGGGACGATCTTGTCGTCTTCGATATCGAGCAAGGCACGCGCGGTCTTTTTCGGCAGATTGCCGGGCATCTTCTTGTTGATGAAGTGGATGACCTGCTCGCGGATCGGTGCCTTGCCGTGGGTTGATGGCGGCGCCTTGGTCTGCTTTCTGGCGAACTTTTTCAGCAGGTCGTGGCCCAGTCGCTGGGCTTTGTAACCCCAGCCGATCATGACCTGGCGAGTCGCGTTGATGGTCGCAGGATCGGTCGCATTGAGAAAGAACATCGATGCGGCAGTACCCGGATTGAAGGATTTCTTGTCCATCTTGCGCAGCAGGTTGCGCATGTTCATCGACACTTCACCGAAGTCGATATCGACCGGGCAAGGCGTCAGGCACTTGTGGCAGACCGTGCAATGGTCGGCGACATCCTCGAACTCTTCCCAGTGCTTGATCGAAATCCCGCGCCGGGTCTGCTCTTCGTACAAAAAGGCTTCGACCAACAGCGACGTGGCGAGAATTTTATTGCGTGGCGAATACAGCAGGTTGGCACGCGGCACATGCGTCGCGCAGACCGGTTTGCATTTTCCGCAACGCAGGCAATCCTTGATGCTGGTCGCAATCGCGCCGATATCGCTTTGCTGCATGATCAGCGACTCATGGCCCATCAGGCCGAACGATGGCGTGTAGGCATTGCGCAGGTCGGCTTCCAGACCCGGCATGTCCATCATCTTGCCCTTGTTGAAGCGCCCCTCCGGATCGACGCGCATCTTGTAGGCGCGGAAGTCCTTGATCTCGTCGTTGGTCAGAAACTGCAGCTTGGTGATGCCGATACCGTGCTCGCCTGAAATCACGCCATCCAGCGAACGCGCCAGAATCATGATGCGTGCCACCGCCGCGTGGGCGTCCTGCAACATGTCGTAATCATCGGAATTGACCGGCAAATTGGTATGCACATTGCCATCACCCGCATGCATGTGCAGCGCCACAAAAACACGGCCACGCAGGATGCGTTTGTGAATGGCAGTGCACTCGTCGAGAATCGGCTTGAAGGCCGCGCCGCTGAAAGCCAGGCGCAATGGGGCGCGCACTTCGGTTTTCCAGGAAATACGGATGGTGCGGTCCTGCGCCACATCGAAGACGGTCGCATCGGGTTGCTGCAGCAGACGTGCATCGAAGCTTGCGGCCAGCTTGTGCATGCCGAGCGCGACCAGTTCCGTTCTGGCATCGGCCAGCGGCAGATCGAGGTTGGCCAGCACATAGGTCCAGCGTGCATGGGTCACATCGAGCAGTGCTTGCGCTTGCGTGACGCGGTCTTCCAGCATTTCTGCGGCCGGAATGTCGTCGCCGTCGGCGTCTTCGTTCTTGCCCAGTGGCAGGTTGCCCTTGCTGAAAAATTCGCTGAGTGCCGTAACCAGCTGCAACTTGTTCTTGATCGACAGTTCGATGTTGATACGCTCGATGCCGTCGGTGTATTCGCCCATCCGGTTCAGCGGAATCACGACGTCTTCGTTGATCTTGAAGGCGTTGGTATGGCGGGCAATCGCGGCGGTGCGGGCACGGTCGAGCCAGAATTTCTTGCGGGCTTCCGGACTGACCGCGACAAATCCTTCGCCGACATGCTTGTTGGCCATGCGCACGACTTCCGAAGCCGCCTGCGCGACGGCGACATCATCGTCGCCGACGATGTCGCCGAACAGCACCATTTTCGGCAGCACGCCGCGCTTGGATTTGGTGGCGTAGCCGACGGCGCGCAAATAACGCTCGTCCAGATGTTCGAGGCCGGCCAGGATCGCTCCGCCCTTGCGGGTTTCACCGTCGAGGTAATCCTTGATTTCGACAATCGATGGAATCGCTTCGCGCGCCTGGCCAAAAAATTCCAGGCAGATGGTGCGCGTGTGCTTCGGCATCTTGTGCAGAATCCAGCGCGCCGACGTGATCAGGCCGTCGCAACCTTCTTTCTGGATACCCGGCAGGCCGGACAGGAATTTGTCGGTCACGTCCTTGCCGAGGCCTTCCTTGCGGAACGAGCGGCCGGGGATGTTCAGGGTTTCGGTCTTGAACGGCGGATTGACCACGCCGTATTCGGCAGGATGGGTCCAGACCAGTTCGAACGTCGCCATCGGTGCATCGTGGATTTTGCTCAGGTTGTGGCCGATGCGGGTGACTTCGAGCCAGTCGCCATTCGGATCAACCATCTTCCAGCTGGCGAGATTGTCCAGCGCGGTGCCCCACAGGACGGCTTTTTTGCCACCCGCGTTCATGGCGACATTGCCGCCGATACAGGATGCTTCGGCCGAGGTCGGATCGACGGCGAACACGAAACCGGCTTTTTCAGCGGCGTCAGAGACGCGCTTGGTCACCACGCCTGCGCCGGAATAAATGGTTGCATAATCGCGCTCGACACCGGGCAGCCGCGTCATTTCGACGGCGCCTAGCTGTTCGAGTTTTTCGGTATTGATTACGGCCGACAACGGCGTCAGCGGAATTGCACCGCCGGTGTAACCGGTGCCGCCGCCGCGCGGGATGATGGTCAGTCCAAGTTCGATGCAGCCTTTTACGAGGCCGGCCATCTCGTTTTCGGAGTCTGGCGTGAGCACCACGAACGGATATTCGACCCGCCAGTCGGTGGCGTCGGTGACATGCGAGACGCGCGACAAGCCGTCGAACTTGATGTTGTCTTTCTGGGTGTAGCGCGCCAGGACCTTGTTGGTACGCTTGCGCAAATCGTAGGTGCGGCGGAATTCGTCACCAAAATCTGCTACGGTCTTGCGTGCTGCACGCAATAACGCTTCGACGCTGGCGCTGCGGCGCATCGCTGCGGCGTCGCCGACTTCGGCCAGATCGGTGGTGATGCGGCGCTTGTCGATTTCGCCCAGACGGTGATTGAGTGCGTCGATCAATGCCTGACGCCGCTTCGGATTGTCGAGCATGTCGTCCTGCAGGTACGGATTGCGCCGGACCACCCAGATATCTCCCAGCACTTCGTACAACATGCGCGCCGAGCGACCGGTCTGGCGGGCGCCGCGCAGTTCATCGAGCAGATGCCAGGACTCTTCGCCGAGCAGGCGGATGACGATCTCGCGATCAGAAAAAGAGGTGTAATTGTAGGGAATTTCACGCAAGCGCGATGGCGCTGCGGCGTGACCGCCGTCTGCGAGTAAGGACTGAATATGTGCCGGGGCGTTCATCGATGATGTCCTGCGTGATTCTAAAAAAAGCATTTTAGCGTATTGGGCCGGACCAGAACGGAACAGCCTTACAGCCAACAAGGAAAGGAAACCGGTCTAAAAAATTACTAAAATGCATTGACTGAAAAAATTAACTGAAAGCATCAAAACCAGTTGCCGATCTGACGCCACCAGTCATCCGGCACGAACATCAGCAATGTCGTGGCGGCCAGATACCGACTGAATTTGCCGATCGCCATATAGAACACGCACGGCCAGAACGGCAACCTTGCCCATCCGCCCAGCGTGCACAGCGGATCACCGACGACAGGCAACCAGCTGAGCAACATGGTTTTCGGACCAAAATACTGGACCCAGCGCATCCAGCGACCGTATTGCTGGGGTGCGAGGGCTTTTTTTGCACCGTAACCCATCCAGTAATCGACGATGCCACCGAGCGTGTTGCCGGTTGTCGCCACCAGAAGCACCGGCCAGAACAATGACTGATTGGCCTTGATCACGGCAAACACGGTGGGTTCCGACCCCAGTGGCAGCAGGGTCGCAGAAATGAAGCTGACCAGAAAGACCGATGTCAGTCCCACCTCCGGTGCAGCGAGGATACTGAGCAGCCAGAGCGTGAAGGCTTCGATCATGCAAAAAAATGAAAGGACGAGGGCAGTTCCTGATTCAAGACTAGCCTTTCTGTTTTATTGGCGAACTACCGGCGATCAACATCGGGGGGTCGAAGGGGCACTCCATTATAATGTCGTCCCGACGCATACTCCCCTTTTGCATTCGTGATCCGAATTCCTGCAGGCCAGCCAGCCGCCCGGATCGACTGATCACTTTGCAGAGCATTTCCAGACAGCGACCCCATGACCATCGACTACCTGCAAAAAATCCTTACCGCGCGCGTCTACGACGTGGCGGTTGAAACCCCGCTCGAATTTGCGCCCAGCCTGTCGCAACGCGTCGGCAACCGCATTTATTTCAAGCGCGAGGATATGCAGAGTGTCTTCAGCTTCAAGCTGCGCGGCGCTTACAACAAGATGGCGAACCTGCCGCCGGCACAAATGAAGCGCGGCGTGATTTGCGCGTCGGCCGGCAACCATGCACAAGGCGTCGCCTTGAGCGCAACGCGACTCGGTTGCCGTGCCGTCATCGTGATGCCGACCACCACACCGCAGGTCAAGATCGACGCGGTCAAGGGCCGTGGCGGCGAAGTCGTCCTGTTCGGTGATTCGTATACCGATGCCTACGACCATGCGATGACGCTGACCAAAAAACTCAAGCTGACTTTTGTCCATCCGTTCGACGATCCCGACGTCATCGCCGGCCAGGGCACCATCGGCATGGAAATCCTGCGCCAGCATTCAGGCCCGATCCATGCGATTTTCGTGGCCATCGGTGGCGGCGGGCTGATTGCCGGCATCGCCGCGTACGTCAAGGCAGTGCGGCCCGACATCAGGATCATCGGCGTGCAGACCACCGATTCGGATGCGATGGATCGCAGCATCAAGGCGGGCAAGCGCGTCACGCTGCCGGATGTCGGGCTGTTTTCCGATGGCACCGCCGTGAAGCTGGTCGGCGAAGAGACCTTCCGCATTGCCCGGATGCTGGTCGACGAAATCATCCTGGTCGATACCGATGCGGTTTGCGCGGCGATCAAGGATGTCTTCCAGGACACGCGCAGTATTCTTGAACCGGCCGGCGCTCTGTCGATAGCGGGCGCCAAGGCCTACATCGAGCGTTCACTGAAAACCAAAAAGCCGCTCAAGAATGAAACGCTGGTGACCATCGCGTGCGGCGCGAACATGAATTTCGACCGCTTGCGCTTCGTGGCCGAGCGCGCCGAAGTCGGTGAATCCCGCGAAGCCGTGTTCGCCGTCACGATCCCGGAAGAACGCGGCAGCTTCCGGCGCTTCTGCGAACTGGTCGGACCACGCAATGTCACCGAATTCAATTACCGCATCAGCGACGAGGCTGCCGCGCATGTGTTTGTCGGCTTGCAGATCGCCAATCGCGACGAATCGGCAAAGATCGCCGCGCAGTTCGAGAAATACGGTTTCAAGACTCTCGATCTGAGCCACGACGAATTGGCCAAGCTGCATATCCGCCACCAGGTGGGCGGCAAGAGCGCGCTGGCACAGGATGAATTGCTGTATCGCTTTGAATTTCCGGAGCGGCCGGGTGCGCTGATGCGCTTCCTCGATAGCATGGCACCGAACTGGAACATCAGCCTGTTCCACTACCGTAATCAGGGCGGCGATGTCGGCCGTATTCTGGTTGGCCTCCAAGTGCCGAAAAAAGAAATGAAAGCCTTCCGCGACTTCCTGGCCACGCTGGGGTACCGCTTTCAGGACGAGAGCGCGAATCCGGTCTATAAATTGTTTTTGGGTTGATGCAGATGACGATCACGACGCCACCAACCGGCGCGCCAGAAGCGTCGCTGCTCGGCAAACCGGCGACTTACCAGTCGCACTACGATGCCTCGCTGCTGTTTTCGATCGCGCGTCAGGACAAGCGCAACGAACTTGGCCTCGTGACCGGCAGCACGCTGCCATTCTTCGGCATCGATATCTGGAACGCCTACGAACTGTCGTGGCTGAACCTGCGCGGCAAACCGCAGATCGCGATTGCCACCATCACGGTGCCGGCAGATTCACCGAACATCATTGAATCGAAGTCACTGAAACTGTATCTGAACAGTTTCAACCAGACCCGATTGGAGGGCACGGAGGCGCTGCTGGAGCGGTTGCGCACCGATCTGTCCAACGGCTTCGGTGCACCGGTCCAGCTGACACTGGCACTGCCGGACCAGTTCGGCACGCTGCGTTTTGGCGAACTCGACGGCATCTTGCTGGATCGTCTGGATATCGAGGTCGATACGTACACGCCCGATTCGGCCCTGCTGCGCGCCGCGCAGCATGAACCGGCGGTCGAAGAAACACTGGTGTCGCATTTGCTGAAGTCGAATTGTCTGGTCACCGGTCAGCCCGATTGGGGCAGCGTGCAGATCAAGTACATCGGCGCGGCCATCGATCAGGAACGACTGCTGCGTTACCTGATTGGTTTCCGGGAACACAATGAATTCCATGAGCAATGCGTCGAGCGGATTTTCATGGACATCCTGCGTCAGTGCCGGCCGCAGAAACTGGCTGTCTATGGACGGTACACGCGGCGCGGCGGGCTGGATATCAATCCGTGGCGTAGCAATTTCAGCACCGGAAGGGCGCCGTCGAATCTGCGCAACGCAAGGCAGTGATCGCGAGCAAATTGACGTGAAAGATAGTTACGGACCCAACGTGCAGACGTAGTATTGATTCGGTGGACTTCAGCACGATCTGAGGGCCGACGAAACGTTTTATGACCTTTGAGAAATAGAAAACAAGTCTATAATCCGCCCGAATTCACTTATCGTGCGACGCTATATTGACATCCGAGACATGACGAACCTTGCCAAAATCCTCTCCCCCGACAATGTCGTGCTCGGGCTTGAAGTCTCCAGTAAAAAACGGGCCTTTGAACAGGCTGGCCTGATTTTCGAGAACAATTGCAGCATTGCCCGCTCGACGGTATCCGAAAACTTGTTTGCACGTGAACGACTCGGCTCGACTGGGCTGGGACACGGCGTTGCCGTTCCACACGGTCGCATCAAGGGATTGAAAGTGCCGCTGGCAGCATTTGTCCGCCTGAGCGAACCGATTCCTTTCGAGTCACCGGACGGCCAACCGGTCAGCCTGCTGATCTTTTTGCTGATCCCGGACCATGTCACACAACAACACCTCGAAATCCTGTCCGAAATCGCCGAAATGTTTTCGGATGATGCCTTCCGCCAGATACTGGCCACCGACCCTGATCCGCTGTCTGTTCATGCCCGCCTGATTGCCTGGCAAAGCAGCTTGCAAGACAGCTAACCGCGATGCCGACCCTCACACCGCTGACGATCCAGCAAATCTACGATGAAAATCGTGAAACCCTTGAGTTGGGCTGGTTTGGCGGGTTTTCCGGCGGTGAGCGCCTGATATCCGGCGATGCCGCGTCGGCAGCCGACCAGGTTGGTCACCTGAACCTGATCCATCCGGGCCGAATACAAGTATTTGGCCACCAGGAAACCGAGTACTACCAGCGCCTGTCACCCGAATCGCGGCGCTACCAGACCGGCGAACTGGTCGCTGGTGAACCGCCGGCCTTCATCATTGCGCAAGGCCTGGACACCCCTCCCGAAATCATGGAAGTCTGCGACGAACGCAACATCCCGTTGTTTTCCACGCCGCTGGCCGCAGCACAGGTGATCGACTATCTGCGCGTGTATCTGTCCAAGAAACTCGCGCAGCATCTGACGATGCATGGTGTGTTCATGGATGTGCTCGGTGTGGGCGTGCTGATCACCGGCGAATCGGGTCTGGGCAAGAGCGAACTCGGGCTGGAGCTGATCTCGCGCTCGCACGGTCTGGTGGCCGATGATGCGGTGGAATTCGCCCGTATTGCACCCAACATGATCGAAGGACGCTGCCCGACCTTGCTGCAGAATTTGCTGGAAGTCCGGGGACTTGGCTTGCTCGACATCAAAGCCATTTTTGGCGAAACCGCCGTACGCCGGAAAATGCGCCTGAAACTGATCGTGCATCTGGTCCGGCGCAGCACGCTGGAAGAAAATTACGAACGCTTGCCGCTGAATGCCCAGCACGAAGAAGTGCTGGGCTTGCCCATCCGCAAAGTCGTGATCCCCGTCGAGGCCGGTCGCAACCTGGCGGTCTTGCTGGAAGCTGCGGTGCGCAACACCATTTTGCAACTACGCGGCATCGACACCCTGCGCGAATTCATGGTGCGCCAGCAAAAGGCGATGGACAGCGATTGATCGCGGGCGGCGTGGCACGTTGGCGCAGTGGCGATGGCGCACTCTGATACAAGGCTTGCGGTATTATCGTCGCCTATGCGCATTATTCTGATTACAGGTATCTCCGGCTCCGGCAAATCGGTCGGGCTTAACGCTCTCGAAGATGCCGGTTTCTTTTGCGTCGACAATTTGCCGCCCTCGTTGCTGCGCGCGCTGGTGGCAACGCGGATGCAGGATCATGGCGAAAACCTGGCAGTGGCCATGGATGCCCGTAGCGCCGACTCGCTCAGCGGATTACCTGCCGACATACGCCGTCTCAAGGATGAGGGCCATGATGTCAAGGTCCTGTTCCTGAGTGCAAAGACCGAATCCCTGATCGCACGCTTCTCCGAAACACGCCGCAGCCATCCGTTGTCGCATCGGCTGCGCCCTGACCAGTCGCCCAACGACCGACCGACCCTGACCGAATGCATCCTGCACGAACGCGAAATGCTGGTCACGATCGAAGGTCTCGGCCATGTGATCGATACCTCAGGACTGTCCGCCAACAAACTGCGCAGCTGGATCAGGGACCTGGTCGAAACCGACAAGACGCCGCTAACCCTGCTGTTCGAATCGTTTGCCTTCAAATACGGTGTGCCTCTCGATGCCGACATGGTGTTCGACGTACGCGTGCTGCCAAATCCGTATTACGACATCGCACTGCGGCCAATGAATGGCCGCGACCAGCCGGTCATCGCGTTTCTGGATGGCCAGCCCGATGCGGCCATGCTGCTAGCCGATATTCGCAACTTTGTCGAAAAGTGGCTACCTTCCTTCAAACAAGATAACCGCAGCTACCTGACCGTTGCGATCGGCTGTACTGGCGGCCAGCACCGCTCGGTGTACATGGCCGAGCATCTGGCGCAGTACTTCCGGGGTGCGGAACGTGTGGTGCTGCGTCACCGAGAACTGGACTGACATGACTGAATCCGATAATACTAACGACTGGTTGCCGCTGTTCCCGCTGCAGACTGTGCTCTTCCCTGATGGCATCTTGCCACTGAAGATATTTGAAACACGTTACGTCGACATGGTGCGCGAGTGCATGCGCAACGAAAAACCATTCGGCGTCGTGGCTATTCGCACCGGCAAGGAAACGGGTGCGACGACGCAACCGGAAGCAGTAGGCTGCCTCGCCAATATCGTGCATTGGGACATGGAAGCCGGCGGGCTGCTGATGATACGCACGCAGGGTGGCTTGCGCTTTCGCATCCGTGAAACACGCGTGCTGGCAGATGGACGCATGGAAGGGCTGGTGGATTACCTCGCGGAAGATACGCTAGTGACAACGGACCCCATGCTGACGGCGTGTGCGGCGGCGCTAAAAGCGATCACTGACGACTTTGATCAACGCGTCGGCCAGGACAATCCGACAGACTACCCATTTGCCACACCATTGCGATTCGGTGACATGGGCTGGGTTGCCAATCGGTGGAGCGAGATTCTGCCGATGCCATTACCGATGCGCCAGGCGCTACTCGAAACTGCCGATGTTGCACAACGTTTGGCGATCATCATGACTTATCTGAAACAACAGCAGATCCTGACGACCTGACCGTTGCCAGGCCAAGGTGGAAGGCATGATCCATACCGAAGATGCACAAACTTTTCGTCAGAAATTTGTTGTTTTAAGGCATTAAACTAGCCGAATGCAAAGCCGCTGACGGGTAGACACACCACGGTTGCGTCAGGCTGAAAAAGCCAGGCTATCCTGGCAGCTCACCGTCGACCGCGTTCATCCATGCATTCCCATATCGCCAAGCGCCGCACACTCCCGGGATCGGCCAGGATGCAAAAAATCTCACAAGCGAATATCGCGTCGTTGCTCTATCTGGCGACCATATTCGTTTTTTTCCAGCAAGATCAAGTGAATCCCGTCGCATTTCTGGTCGGTGCGGGCACGCTGACGTTTTTCATGCTGTTCTTTTTCGTTATCTTCCGGCTGCAACTCAATACGCACTTTTATGACCGCAGTCTGACGTTTGCTCAGGTGGTCGCCTCCGTGATCACGATGCTCAGCGTTGCTTACCTGGACCGCACGGCGCAGTTGGTACTTGGGCCGTTCTTGCTGATCGCCTTTTCATACGGAACGTTTCGGCTTAGCCGGTCTTCGCTGACGGTGCTCGCGGCAGGCACCATTGCGGGGTATCTGGCAATGATCCTGTTGCGCAGTTATCGCGAAGGTTTTGGTGATGCCCTGAAGCTGGACCTGCTGCAGTGGATCGTCGTGGCACTGACGTTGCCGCTGATGGTGTCGGTAGGCGGACGGATTCGACAGCTACGAGCAACCTTGAAATTGACCCGTCGACAACTGCAACAATTCGAGGAAAAGGCCATCCGTGACGAACTGACCGGCTTGTACAACCGCCGCCAGTTGCAAACCGAACTCGATACCGCCATTGCCCGGGCCAATTCCGAAGGGATTCCGTTTTGCCTGTGCCTGATTGACGTCGATCATTTCAAGGATATCAACGACAAGCATGGCCATCTGGTCGGTGATGTCATCCTGCGCGAGTTTGCGCGCGTGGCGCTCGACAGTATCCGTGACAGCGATGTGATCGGACGCTACGGTGGCGACGAGTTCATGCATCTGTTACCAAACACGAGCCTGAAAGGCGCTGTCATGCATGCCGAGCGGTTACGGGTCTATGCGCATTTCCTGGATTTGCAGGGCGTGTTGCCGCAAAAATCGATTTCGCTATCGATCGGTGTGGCACAGTTCAGGTCGGGTGAAGATGCGGCGGCACTGATCGAGCGTGCCGACACCGCACTTTACCGGGCCAAGGAGCGCGGCCGTAACCGCGTGGAGTGGATCGACGAGGAATAACCGGCATGTTCGCCCGGTTCGGTTCACGCCAGCCCGAACAGATCCTCCGAGTGGAATAACCCCAGCAGCAATTTTTTTACCGGCGCCGGCAATGGCGCATCGGCCAGGCGATCGGTGTGGTACCAGACATGGCCGTCCTGCCCGGCCCGTTCGATACGCTGCGACAAGTGCACGGCATACGGCGAAATCTGCAATTTGAAATGTGTGAATGCGTGCGAAAAAGGCATCAGGCGCACGCACGAAGCGGTCACGCCGAAAGGGCTCACGGCCTGTTCCAGCAACTGATCAAAAATGGTCCGGTCACCTTCGCCATCCAGGTCAGCCGGTGCCAGCAACTCAACTTCCGGCAACGACAACAGGCCGCCCCAGATACCGGAATCAGGACGCTGCTCCAGCAAGACCTGACCGTTATCGACGATGACCAGCATGGAGGTTTGGCGCTGCGGCACGGCTTTTTTGGGTTTGCGCACCGGCAGCAAGTGCACCCGGTTAGTTGCCAGCGCAACACAGCGATACGCCAGCGGGCAACGCGCGCAATCGGGTCGGATGCGCGTGCACAGCGTGGCACCCAGATCCATCAACCCTTGCGTGTATGACCCGATTGCGGAGTCGACGTCAAAGTCCGCCTGCGGTAGCAACGCCTCCGCACGCAACCAGAGCTGGTCTTCGACCGGTTTGCTGCCAGGAAAACCCTCGACACCAAAGACCCGGCTGAATACGCGTTTGACGTTACCGTCAAGAATGGCGGCCCGGGTACCGTAGGCAAATGCAGAAATGGCCGCCGCCGTGGAGCGACCAATACCGGGCAACTCGGCCAGCAGCAAAGGGTCGCTCGGAAATACGCCACCATGCTCGGCCACGACACGTTTGGCGCACTGGTGCAAATTGCGTGCACGCGTGTAGTAACCCAGCCCGCTCCAGTGCGACATGACGGATTCCGCGCTGGCACCGGCCAGCGACGCGACATCCGGAAAGCTGATCAGGAATTTTTGATAGTACGGAATGACCGCAGCAACCTGGGTCTGCTGCAACATGATTTCGGATAACCAGATGCGGTAGGCGTCACGGGTGTTCTGCCAGGGCAGCGCATGGCGGCCGTGCTGTTTCTGCCAGGACACTACGACAGTAGAAAACTCGGGATCGATATAGTCGGCAGCCGCTACCACTGGCATTTTCGCCATCAGGCAGCCACCGCTTGCGCCACATAGTCTGCCTGCAGCGCATTGTTCAACGCATTTTCGAGCACCAGCAAGCGCGCCAGCTGCACCGACAAATCTGCCTCCATTTGCTCGAACGCCGAGACTTTTTCTTCCAGACTGTCAGTGGCGAGGTGGATGCGCTCGATCGACAGGCGACGGCGTTTCAGTTGCGCCTTGTGCTCTCTGATCTGCCCTTCCAGCGGCGCCATCACCACCTTCAGCCAGGCTTCAACATCCTGGTTGGCCTGTGAAAAACTCTGTTTAACCCGTGAAGCGATCGATTCGAAAAACTTCTGCATCAGCACGCCATTGCGTGTGGTCAGCATCACCGCCGCACCGAACTGGCGCTGGTAAATCCCTTCAATCATGTCGATCTCTTTCATGTATTTGTCGAGGGAAAACTGCATCGGCGTCGACAATGCCAAGCCATGTTCGGTCGAAAATTTGCGGTACATCACGGTCATCATTGCCGTGATTTCGTCCGTCTTGCGCGCGGAGGTTTGCAAATTATTCTGGAGTTGCGCAAAGAAGCGCCGCACTGCATCGCGAAAACCCGATGAAAAGATGCTGCTATCCATCGACTCGCGCGTCAGCTTGATGTCCTGCTTGAGCACTTCCATTCCGAGGCTGGTGAAGACTTCGCTGGACAGTCGCGCAAACACGGCGCGCGTTCCCTGCAACCGGATCAGGCTGCCGTCGAATTCACGTTTTTCGATATCGATCCGTTTCATCATGTGTTCGATGATGTTGCGGTTCTTGCCGCGCAGGCTTTTCAGTTCCAGCAACTGCTCGACGACACTGCGGGTGCGCGCTGACAGCTGGTTTTTTTTGGTTGCGGCCAGCTCGTCGATATCGCCCGAGAGCTGGCTGCGGATGATGTGCTTGCGTGACGGGATCAGCTGGCTGGACAAGGCGTTTTCCAGCAACGGCAGGCGACTGCGTGCAAGCAGTGCGTCATCGCGGTGGATCTTGGCTACCAGTCCTTTTTGTGCCGAGACCGGATAGATCTGGCTCTCGTGCAGGCCCAGCATCTGGGCCGCGCTGGTCACCTGCTGGCGAATCTGCTGCTCGACTTCGGCCGGAGTACGCAATTCATCCCACATGCTATCGATCTTGTTGAGCACCACCATGCGCCCTGCCCCGGTGCCGATGTGGTCGCGCCAGATCGCAATATCGCTTTTTGTCACGCCCGTGTCTGCTGCCAGCACGAACAGCACGGCGTGGGCGTTCGGGATCAGGTTCAGGGTCAGCTCGGGCTCGGTGCCGATCGCATTGAGTCCCGGTGTGTCGATGATGACCAGGCCTTGCTGCAGCAGCGGATGCGGGAAATTGACGATGGCGTGGCGCCAGCGGGAAATTTCCACCATGCCGTCGTCATCGACGGACAGGCCGAGGTCCGGGTCGCGCTCGTCATACAGGCCAAAGCTCTGCGCCTGCGCAATCGATACGCGCTTGGTCAGGCTGACTTGCCGGAATGCTTCGAGCATGCCATCTCCGGAGGACAGGTTCAGCGGCAGCACGGTCCAGGCATGCTCCTGGCCTTTCAGATCGCTGGTCGATTGCGACTCGGCGCGGGTTTCGATGGGCAGCAATCGGATCGACGGCGGGGAGGTCTCGTCATACAACAGCTCGGTGGGGCACATGGTGGTGCGACCGGCCGAGGAAGGCAAAATACGCTGGCCGTATCCGGCAAAAAAAATCGCGTTGATCAGCTCTGATTTGCCGCGCGAGAACTCGGCGACAAAGGCAATGGTCAGTTTGTCTGCTGACAGGCGGGTACCCATCTGTTCAAAGCGCTGTTCGCTGACGGGGTCCATCAGTTGCAGTGTCTCTATGTGGTCGCGGTAGCGTGCCAGCGCCACCAGAACATCATCGCGCCAGCTGCTGTACTCCTCGAATGTCTGAACCAGATTACTCACGATGTGTCCCCCGCTCTTTCTCCGTTCACGGCGATGTTGCATCGTCGTGCTCCTGCAAATTAGGTCAGGTCTGGCAATGAACGCAATAAAACGTCGAGCGTTGCCCCTGCTTGATCTGGCGCACCGCCTGCCCGCAAACGCGACAGGGAAGCCCCGTTCGATCATAGACGAAGTAGCTCTGCTGAAAATACCCCGACTGTCCGTTTGCCCCCACAAAGTCACGCAAAGTGCTGCCACCTTGATCAATTGCCGCCGCCAGCGTGCTCTGGATCTCGGATGCCAACGTTACGTAGCGCGCCAGCGCGATGCGGCCCGCCGGTGTTTTGGGATGGATGCGGGCTCTGAACAGGCTTTCGGAAGCATAAATGTTGCCTACTCCAACCACGATGTCGCCCGCCAGCAGCACCTGCTTGATGGCAGCGCTGCGCCCCCTGGTTTGCGAGAACAGTGTCTGTGCCAGCGACACGGCACCCAGCGGCTCGATGCCCAGTCCACGCAATAGCACGTGTGCATCCGCCGGACCGTCGGCCTGCGGATGCCAGAGCACGGCGCCGAAACGCCGCGGATCAGTCAGGCGCATCACCTGGTCGCCGGTGACCAGGTCAAAATGATCGTGTTTCTCTGCGGGCGTTGCGAGTGGCAGGATGCGCAAATGGCCAGACATACCGAGGTGGATGATCAACGTGCCATGGTCAAATTGAATTAGCAGGTACTTGCCGCGCCGACCGGTCGCGCGCACAGTGCGACCAGTCAATATTTCTGCAAGATCCGGCGGAAACGGCCAGCGCAAACCGCTGCGTCGCATGATGATCGCGCTGACGATGCGGCCATCGATATGCGGCGCGATCCCCATGCGGGTGACTTCGACTTCAGGTAATTCGGGCATGACTGGCGCACACTCCTTGCTGCAGCAAATGAAACAGATTTGAAACCGATTCCGCAGCGCAGGCCGGGGTTACCGGCGCACCGCCACGCGAATCCGGTAGGTTGAGCGTAGAATGAAAAACCGCTTGAACAGCCAGGATCCCCACTTGAAAATCGCACTCGCCATTGTAACGCTGTCGACCATGTTGTCCGCCTGCGCCGGGCTTCCCGGTGTGACGTCGCCGGCCTACGCTGTCACTGCAGAAGCGCCACCTGCCGCATTCATAGCCGCCACACCCGAGGACGATGAAACTGCCGCAGAAAAGCGCGCCAACGAAGGCCTTCCGTCGGTCGAACTGACGGAAGAGTTGATGTTCAAGATACTGACTGCGGAAATCTCCTTCCAGCGCGGCGGATGGCAACCGGCCTACGCCAGCATGCTGGCATCCGCCAAGGAAACCGCGGACCCGCGCCTGGCACGGCGCGCCGCTGAAATGGCGATCGGTGCCAAACAGCCCGACGAAGCGCTGGCCGCAATACGACTCTGGCGCGCACTGGCGCCAACCTCCGAAGAAGCCACCCAGTATTACCTTGGCCTGATCCTGATCGGTGACGACCTGGCAGAAGTACAGGAAGTATTCGAGCAACGCCTGCGTGATGTCCGCCCGCAAAGCCGTGGCATCCTGCTGTTGCAGATTCAGCGTTTGCTATTGCGTGTGAAGGACAAAAAGGCAGCCTTCGTGATCATGGAGAAATTGTCGGCTCCCTACCTTGATCTTCCCGAAGCACACATCGCGCTGGCCCAGGCCGCCTTCGCCAGCAATGACAGCGTTCGTGCACGCGCCGAAGCAGTGACGGCACTCAATGCCAGGCCGAACTCGGACATTGCGGCACTGACGCTGGCGCAGGTAATTACTGACAAGGATGAAGCTCTTCAGTCTCTCAAGGCGTTTCTGAAAGCAAACCCGGCAAGCCGCGAAGTGCGCATTGCCTATGGCCGCATGCTGGTCGAGCAAAACCAGTATGCCAAAGCGCGCGTCGAATTCGAAACCCTGCTCACTGCACAACCGGACGACCTGACCACCCTGTTTGCACTCGGCATCCTGAGCACACAAACCAGTGATTTCAAACAAGCCGAAAAATACCTGACGACGTACCTGAAGCTGCTGGCCGAGCAACCCGATTCAGCGCGCGATCCGGCACAAGCGCTGCTGGTGCTGTCGCAGATCGCCGAAGAGCGCAAGGATATCGACGGCGCGCTTATCTATCTGGCGCAGATCGGACCAGGCGAAGCGTATTTCGGCGCACAGCTCAAACGTGCCCAACTGATGGCGCAAGGTGGGCAACTCGCTTCGGCACGTCAATTACTGGCAACCCTGTCAGGCGACAGTGAACGCGAACAAATCCTGGTGATCCAGACCGATGCGCAAATTCTGCGCGATGCCAACTTGCAGCAGCAGTCGTTTCAGGTCCTCGAAACTGGGACACGCCGTTTCCCGGAAAACATCGACCTGCTCTATGACTTCGCCATGGCCGCTGAAAAATCCAATGTCCTCGACAAGATGGAAACTGCGCTGCGCACCGTCATCAAACTGGCACCGGACAACCAGCACGCGTACAACGCGCTGGGCTACTCGCTGGCCGAGCGCAACCTGCGTTTGCCGGAAGCCGCCAAGCTGGTTGAACAGGCCTTGAAACTGGCACCGAACGACCCGTTCATTCTCGACAGCATGGGCTGGGTCCAGTACCGCCAAGGCAAATTACAGGAAGCGGAAGATCTGTTACGCCGCGCCTACACGCTGCGTCAGGATGCCGAAATTGCGGTCCATCTGGGCGAAGTACTGTGGGTCCGCGGTCAAAAATCCGACGCCCAGAAGTTCTGGCGCGATGCCCGCACCAAGGACCCCAAAAATGATTCCCTGAAGAGTACGCTGGCACGACTTCAGGTACAGCTGTGATGGCTGGTCTGGCGCGGGTTGCCTGTACCGCAATACTGGTCGGCAGTGCGCTGACCAGCTGTGCCAGCCTGGCACCGCCTCCGTCTCTTCCATCGCCGGCCACGACCGTCCGTCCGGTCACGAGCATCGAGCTGGGTGGTCGGCTTTCGGTGCGATATCAGAACAATGGCAAGGAAGAAGCCGTCCACGGCAGCTTCAGCTGGTCGCAACGCGCCGGGAACACGCTCGTCACGCTGCGCTCGCCGTTAGGGCAGACACTGGCCACCATCACCATCGGTCCGGCGGAGTCCACGCTGTCGCAGGCGGGGCAGCCTACGCGTACCGCTGCCGACCCCGATGCACTGGCAACCGAGGCTCTGGGCTGGCCGCTGCCGTTGGCCGGATTGCGTGACTGGCTGCAAGGCCAGGCCACCAATGTCGCCGGTGAACGCGTGACTGCCTCGTCGACCAGCACGACGCCCATCGTGACGAACGACGGCTGGCAGTTGCAATACGTCAGCTGGGAAGCGAGTGACCCTGCGTTGCCAGCACGGCCAAAGCGCATCGACCTGTCACGCACAACGCCACAGGCAGGCGATGTCGGACTGCGGATCGTGATCGACAGCTGGCAACCGGGTTGAGTCCGCCGATGGCGCGCGTCCTGCACAATTGCCCTGCCCCGGCCAAACTGAATCTTTTTTTGCACGTGACCGGCAGACGGGCCGATGGCTATCACTTGCTGCAAACAGCCTTCCAGCTGATCGATCGCAGCGACTCGCTGGATTTTGATACAAGGGACGACGGTGTCATCCTGCGCACTACCGCTGTTGCCGGTGTGGAGCACGACAGCGACCTGATCGTGCGCGCAGCGCGCCTGCTGCAACAGGCCACCGGCAGCAACAACGGCGCCAATATCGCTGTCCGGAAAAACCTGCCGATGGGTGGCGGTCTAGGCGGTGGATCTTCCGACGCGGCCACCACGCTGCTCGCACTGAACTATTTGTGGCAGACCGGACTGAGCCGTTCGCAATTGATGGCGCTTGGCCTGCAGCTCGGTGCCGACGTCCCTTTTTTCCTGTTCGGCCACAATGCTTTTGCGGAGGGCGTCGGCGAACAGTTGATGCGTATCGATACACCGGATCATTGGTTTGTTGTCATCGAGCCCGGCGTGTCTATTCCGACCGCAGCAATATTTGCATCTTCTGAATTGACAAGGAATTCGAAACCCGTCAAAATGCTGGACTTTTCCGGGGCATACATTCGCAACGGGAGGAATGATTTGCAAGCTGTGGCGACAAAGTTGTTTCCGGCAGTTGCCGAGGCCATCGATTGGCTGGGGCAACATGGAACAGCAAGAATGACGGGTTCCGGAGCGTGCGTTTTTTGCGCCTTCGAGACCAGAGATGAAGCCGAAGCAGTGCTTGCATCAGTACCGAAGAAATGGAGAGCATGGATCGCACGGGCTCTCGATGAACACCCGCTGTCGCATTTGCAGTGAAGTAAATGAAATTTTTTTGATGGGTCGTACAACGCGTAGGTCAGCGTCGGCACCACATCAAAAGCAAGGTTGCGTAGGGGAATCGCCAAGCCGGTTAAGGCACTGGATTTTGATTCCAGCATTCGAAGGTTCGAATCCTTCTTCCCCTGCCATTGAACGAAACGAAAAAAATAATAAAATAGATACGCTAGCCGCCAACGCAAGACTGAAACGTCGGGCCTTGGCGGCTTTTTATTTTGCTGTTTAATTTTTTTAACGACTGCTTCCAGGAACCCCACAATGGCGCTCGATAACCTGATGGTTTTTACCGGCAACGCAAATCCGGATCTCGCCATAGGAGTTGCAAAGCAACTTGGCATCGAACTTGGCAAAGCAGTCGTTTCAAAGTTTTCCGATGGCGAAATCGTCGTCGAGATCAACGAGAACGTGCGTGGCAAGGACGTGTTCGTGCTGCAGTCGACCTGCGCTCCTACCAATGACAACCTGATGGAACTGATGCTGATGGTCGACGCGCTCAAACGTGCATCCGCCGGACGCATCACCGCAGCGATCCCGTATTTCGGCTACGCCCGTCAGGACCGTCGTCCACGCTCGGCCCGTGTCGCCATCTCGGCCAAGGTCGTCGCCAACATGTTGCAGCAAGCCGGCGTCGAACGGGTTCTGATCATGGATCTGCATGCAGACCAGATTCAGGGATTCTTTGATATTCCTGTCGACAACATCTATGCATCGCCTATCCTGCTTAGCGACCTGGTTGCCAAGAATTATGATGACCTGCTCGTGGTGTCCCCGGATGTCGGCGGCGTCGTCCGCGCCCGGGCATTGGCAAAGCGCCTCAATTGCGACCTGGCCATCATCGACAAGCGTCGCCCGAAAGCCAATGTCTCCGAAGTCATGAACATCATTGGTGAAGTCGAAGGTCGCAACTGCGTGATCATGGATGACATGGTCGACACCGCAGGTACTCTGGTCAAGGCAGCGGAAGTACTGAAAGACCGTGGCGCCAAAAAAGTGATTGCCTACTGTACGCATCCGGTTCTGTCGGGCCCGGCAATCGAGCGGATCACCTCATCCACGCTGGATGAACTGGTGGTCGTGGACACGATCCCTCTGTCGGAAGCAGCACGTGCCTGCGGAAAGATCCGGCAATTGAGCTGTGCAGAGTTGCTGGCAGAAACATTCAAGCGCATCAGTACCGGCGATTCGGTGATGTCACTGTTTGCCGAATAAGTTGCAAAGAACGTTGACCCCTTTGCAGTAATGCGAAGGCTGGTGGAATACGCAGCAGCGGCCACAAACCGCCCGCTGTAGTCACTACCAAACCCCGGATGCGCTTGACGCATCCGTTTTCAAATCCCCTGGTCGCGGGGGATTTTCATCGCAAGGCCAGTCCTTGCAACCATTGGAGTTTTACATGAAAGTTATCGCATTTGCACGCACAGCACTGGGGACCGGAGCGAGCCGCCGCCAGCGCATTGCAGGCCAGACCCCAGGCATCGTTTACGGTGGTAGTGGCGTTCCGGTCAACATTAGTCTCGACCACAACGCGCTGTATCACGCGCTGAAAAAAGAGACATTCCACTCGTCTATCCTCGACCTCGAAATCGATGGCAAAGTCGAAAAAGTTCTGTTGCGCGACTTCCAGGTCCACGCCTACAAACAACTGGTCCTGCACGCTGACTTCCAGCGCGTTGACGCCAGCCAGAAGATCCACGTCAAGGTGCCACTGCACTTCATCAACGCGGATGTATCGCCAGCCGTCAAGCTGTCGTCCGGTATCATCAGCCACGTCGTGAGCGAGCTGGAAGTCACCTGCCTGCCAGCAGACCTGCCAGAGTTCCTGACAGTTGACCTGGGCGCGCTGGAAATCGGTACGTCGGTTCACCTGGCCGATCTGCAACTGCCAAAGGGCGTGACTGCCGTGATCCATGGTGGCGACGACAATCCGACGATTGCTGCTGCATCGATCCCTGCCGGTAAAGTCGAAGAAGCTGCTGACGCTGCTGCTTCCGCTGCCCAAGCCGCTGCAAACGCACCTGCTGAGAAGAAGTAATTCTCTCTGGTCCGGTATTTTCCCGGCCCACAAAAAACCCGTCCCTTGCGACGGGTTTTTTCATGCAGGATGCATGTCGTTACGCACTGTGCTCGCGCGCTGCCGCTTGCTGTCCCGGCTTACAATCATTGTTTCCATTTCAATACCACTATGGCCATACGCCTGATCGTCGGTCTCGGCAACCCGGGACCCGAGTACGAACAAACCCGTCACAACGCCGGCTTCTGGCTGGTCGACAACCTGGCCAACGGGATTGCTCGCTGCAATCTTGTACGTGAAACGCGATTCAATGCGCTCGCCGCCAGGGCTGCCATCAATGGCCAGGATATCTGGTTGCTGGAACCGCAAACCTTCATGAACCGTTCCGGACTATCGGTCGGCGCACTCGCGCGTTTTTACAAAATTGCCGTCGAGGAAGTGCTGGTCGTGCATGATGAACTCGATCTGTCACCGGGCGCCGCGCGCCTGAAAAAAGGCGGCTCCTCCGGTGGCCATAACGGACTCAAGGACATTACCGCCGCGCTCGGCGCGCAAGATTACTGGCGCTTGCGCATCGGTATCGGCCATCCGCGCACGCTGGGCTCGCAACAGCCGGTGGCCGACTATGTGCTGCACAGGCCGCGCAAGGAAGAACAACCTTTGCTGGACGACGCGATCGCAAAGAGCATCGATATCATCCCGATGCTGTGTGACGGCAAATTCGATGCCGCAACCATGCGACTGCATACTGCCCAATGAGCATGGGCAGCGACGGCGTGCTGACCATACAGGCCGGTCCGGCAGCACTCGACCACCTGCGCCGTCACGGCTTGCGCGCTGGTGACGTGGCCGCCATTGCAGGCGCTGCCGGCGGCCCCAAGGGATTGATCCTGCAAGCGATCGATCAGTTTCTCTTTGGCGAGTGGCTGCCACAAGCACCGCGCCAGCGCACGCTGATCGGTGCATCGATCGGTGCGTGGCGTATGGCTGCTGCGTGCCATGCAGATCCGGCGTCCGCATTCCAGCGGCTCGGCGACTTGTATTGCGAACAGCGCTATCCGCGCAAGCCGTCACCACAACTGGTCAGCGAGGTCTGCATCAGGATTTTGCAGGACTTTGTCGGCGGTCACGAAAACGAGATCGTCGACCATCCGCAGCACAAGCTCAACATTCTGGTCTCGCGCGGTCGCGGGTTGTTGCAGCAGCCCACGCGCAGCGCACAAACAGTGGCCGGATTTGCGACTGCGACACTGGCCAACCTCGCCTCGCGCAAGCTGCTCGCGCGCCATCTTGACCGCGTTATTTTCAGCGCACAACCGACGCCGTGGCTAGCAACACCATTCGATGCCTTCGATACCCGCTTTGCCCCGCTGCAGCAGGACAATCTCGCCACCGCATTACTGGCATCGGGCACGCTGCCCTTCATCATGCCGCCTGTCACGGCGATTCCGCATGCGCCTCCCGGGACCTACTGGGATGGCGGCTTGATCGACTACCACCTGGCGCTGCCGTATGCGCGTCTCGCAGGGCAACCGGAAGGCGGCCTGGTGCTGTACCCGCATTTCACGAACCATCTGGTGCCGGGCTGGCTCGACAAGCCATTGTGCTGGCGCCGGGCCGGTCGTGGCACGCACCGTCACTGGCTCGATAACGTGATCCTGATCAGCCCGTCACAACGCTTCCTGCAGGCACTCCCGCGCCAGAAGCTGCCCGATCGCAGCGACTTCATGCACCACGGGCTGGATCATGCTGCCCGCATCGCAGACTGGCGCACGGCGATCCGCGCGGGTCAGCGACTGCGTGATGCACTCGCGGCGTTTATCGCGCGGCCAGATCCGGCGCTGGTCATGCCGCTGTAATTGCGGCGACACCGCCACGCTACGGTAAAATAGCGCTCTGAATTTTTTCTTTGGCAAAGCACACATCATGAGTCTCAAATGCGGCATCGTCGGTCTCCCGAACGTCGGCAAATCCACCCTCTTCAACGCGCTGACGAAGGCCGGTATCCCGGCCGAAAATTATCCCTTCTGCACCATCGAACCTAACGTCGGCATGGTCGAAGTACCGGACCCGCGCATGGATGCGCTGTCGGAGATCGTCAAGCCGCAACGGATGGTGCCGACCACCGTTGAATTCGTCGACATCGCCGGCCTGGTCGCAGGCGCCTCGAAGGGCGAAGGCTTGGGCAATCAATTCCTCGCGCACATCCGCGAAACCGATGCCATCGTCAATGTGGTGCGCTGCTTTGAAGATGACAACGTGATCCACGTCGCAGGCCGCATCAATCCGCTCGACGATATCGAAGTGATCCAGACCGAGCTGGCGCTGGCGGACATGTCTGCCGTCGAAAAGGCGATCCATCGCGAGAGCAAGAAAGCCCGTTCCGGCGACAAGGATGCCGCCAAGCTGGTGGCAATTCTGGAACGCATCATGCCGCAACTGGACCTGGCGTTGCCGGTGCGTGCGATGGGGCTCGATGCCGAAGAAATGGCGCTGATCAAGCCGCTGTGCCTGATTACGGCGAAGCCTGCCATGTATGTCGGCAATGTCTCGGACAGCGGCTTCACGAACAATCCGTTGCTCGATCAGTTGAATGACTACGCAAAAAAACAGAACGCGCCCGTAGTGGCGATTTGCGCCTCGATCGAATCCGAAATTTCTGACCTGGACGACGCCGACAAGACCGAATTCCTCGCCGACATGGGCATGGCGGAACCCGGCCTGGATCGGCTGATCCGTGCGGCGTACACATTGCTGGGCCTGCAGACGTATTTCACGGCGGGGGTCAAGGAAGTACGGGCATGGACCATCCATGTCGGTGATACCGCGCCGCAGGCAGCCGGCGTGATTCATACCGACTTCGAGCGCGGCTTTATCCGCGCCCAGACGATCGCGTACGACGATTTCATTACTTTCAAGGGTGAAGCGGGCGCGAAGGATGCCGGCAAGATGCGCGCTGAAGGCAAAGAGTACGTGGTCAAGGATGGCGACGTGCTGAACTTCCTGTTCAATGTCTAGATGCGTGCCGTGATCCCTGCCTGGCGAATGTCGGCACGGTCTTGAAAAATCCCGCTTTGTCGCGGGATTTTTTTATGCGCCGGGAGGTACCGCAGCGACCTCCGGCATCAACGCTGCCTGGCCTAGCTGTTGCAAACAGGCCGATGCGAGCGGTGACAGGCTGCTGGTCGCATCCGCGCGTAGCAGTTGATGCGCTTCCAGTAATTGCACCTTGCTCAGAAAATCGCCGCTAGACAGGATGCGCCCCATCGGTGACATGCTGGCCAGGTTGTACTTGCTGCCCTGCTCTTCGATGGCCGTCGTGATCGCCTCTGAAAACTGCCATTCCCTTGCGATACTGCACGAGAAGTTGCGGGCGTGTTCGATCAGCGTGTTGCAAAAGCTGGCGGAACCCAACGTGGTATCGCCTTCCGCAACCTGATCCAGGACCCGCAAGGAAGTGATCAGCCCAACATTCTGGATCAGCCCGGCCAGGAACGCCTCGAACGCATTGACATGCTCATGTTCGGCCAATAGCCGGTTTGCGAGTGCGCATTGCTCTGATTGTTGCCAGAGTCGCGGCGCGATGCTGCGTGTGAAATGGCCGGATTTCAGATCGATGATCGGCTTGAACGCCACACCACTGATCAGTTGTCGCAACCCGCTCTGACCGAGAACCAGCACCGCATGCTCGATGCTGGTCATGGCTTCCTTGACCCCGTGCGATGTATGGTTGGCTAGCCGTAGCACCTCCGCCACCAGGACGACATCATGCGAAATCATGCGCGCCAGCGCCGCACCCGAAAAGGTGTCCGAACGCAGGCTTTGCAGCAATTGCGGAAGAACACCGGGCAGACGACGCACCAAATTGCTACCGGACTGGGGTGATTCAACAATACGACCGAGTTCTTCCAGCACTCTTTTTTCTGCTGGCGTAACGAAAATCCCGGCCTCATCATTGGCATCGAATAGCCAGTGCGTAAAATCAGCAGTGACTTCGTTGCGTTGCATCCAGGAGATACCGTAGGCGTTGACGACACCTGTGTCGGCGTCGGTTTTGTTTTCGACCACGGAAACGGTCACGTCCACAGCAGGAGGAACGACCATATCGCCGCTGCCAGAAATGGCCCTGCCCTGCGAGCTAAAAAAACTGCGCAACCATGTGAGCATAAAGAAACTTTTCGACGAGACCGGATTGAAAGTTTGGATCAAGACAACAGACATGCTGGTCTGATCATACCTTCATGCCCTGCCAGAACAAGCCGAATTTCAGGTCTGTGTTGTTGCCTTGAAAACCGCTGACGCCGAACCAGACAGAGAACGGGCAGGTACGAGGAACACTATCGCTATATGATGACCGCGCTGCGCGCTCGGCAGAACCCGCGTGAGCGTAGATCCCCATCATGTCGCACCCACATTAAATGGCTTCACCATGCAACTCGTCACCTCCCAGGTACGCTATGTCCTTCTTCATCCAGGCCGGTTTGCGCTGCAAAGCCTGCGCGCATTCCGCGCGAATCAAGGATTGTTGCTGGCCGGTGCGGTTGCTTATTACGCCTTATTGTCGATCGTCCCATTGCTGATCCTGACGGTCATTGCACTATCGCATCTGGTAAATCAGGCAGAACTGCTGGCCACGCTGGGCCGCTATCTGGAATGGCTGGTACCGGGGCAATCGGGCGCTATCGTTGGCGAATTGGCGCAGTTTCTGGAACACCGGGATGTCGTTGGCTGGGTCCTGCTGGGGACCATGCTTTTTTTCAGTTCGCTGGCATTCACGGTGCTGGAAAATGCGATGTCGGTGATTTTCGTGCACCGGGTGGCAATCCGGCGTCGTCACTTCCTGGTCTCTGCGATGCTGCCGTATTGCTACATCCTGTTCCTCGGCATCGGATTGTTACTGGTGACGCTGGTGTCGGGCACGTTGCAGGCACTCGGAGAAGAGAGCGTGGAATTTCTCGGCTATCAATGGTCGCTGCACGGCGTGTCGGGATTGCTGCTGTATCTGCTGGGAGTCGCGGGTGAAATCCTGGTGCTGACGTCGATCTATTTCGTCATGCCGGTTGGCCGCCTGTCATGGCGACATGCACTCATAGGCGGTATCACGGCGACGGTGCTGTGGGAACTGACGCGCCATGTCTTGCTCTGGTACTTCTCGACCTTGTCTCAGGTCAGCCTGGTGTATGGCTCGCTGACCACGGCGATCATCGTCTTGCTAAGCCTCGAAATTGCCGCCACCTTCCTGCTGTTTGGCGGCCAGGTAATCTCCGAATTCGAGCGGATTGGTCAGTCAGGGCAACCAACGGATGCGTCAATACACACGATCAAATAGCAACCACTAGTAGATATTCGGCATTACAAAAGATAGTATCCAAGAAGGAAGTATTTGCCTGATAACATCATGCCAATGTTTATTTAACTACTTTTACTGCCTGATCGGAACCGCCAAGAATGCCCAACAAGCTGGTCACTGAAAACATGCAATTGCGTGACCGCCTGGTGCAGCTTCTGGAACAGGCGAAGCGTAACCAGCAGATCATGCGCCGACATCAGGAATTCGATCTGAAATTCATTGCCGCCAATGGATTGCGCGAATTGGTCGACAGCATTTTCGATACCTTGTCCGAATCATCCCAGCTGGATGTGGTCACGCTTTGCCTGAGCGATGCCGACTACGATATTCGTCGCATCATGGCCGATTTGGCGATCGATCAATCCGAATTCCCAAACCTGTTGTTCAGTGATCGCGAGGCCGATCTGGGATTGTCGCTGGTGGCACTGAAAAGTCCCTTTCTGGGCAAGTTCAATTCAGCAAAATACGGGGCGCTCTTTCCGGAACAGGTGCTGACGCCGGTCAGCATGGCGATCGTGCCTCTGATGCGCCAGGGACGCCTGATAGGCTTCCTCAGTCTGGGCAGTCTGCATGACAGCCGGTTTTCGAACGGCATGGCGACCGACTTCATTGAACACCTCGGATCGATCATCGCCATTTGCCTCGAAAACGTGATCAACAATGAACGCCTGAAACGTATCGGCCTGACCGATTCGCTGACCGGCGTGAACAACCGCCGTTATCTGGAACTGCGTTTGCGGGAGGAAATCGGTCGCACCCGGCGGCAGGAATTTTCATTGTCGTGCCTGTATATCGACATCGATCATTTCAAGAAAATCAACGACAGCGTCGGCCATCAGGGCGGCGACGAGGTCCTGCAACAGGTCGCGGCGCGCATCAAGGCCGAATTACGGCTCAGCGATGCGCTCGGACGGTTCGGTGGAGAGGAGTTCGTGGTACTGCTGATCGATGCGCCACTGACCCATGCGCTGGCGGTTGCAGAGCGGATACGCGCCAGTATCGCGGACCAGCCAGTCGTGCTGTCTAACGAGGAAGAGCTGCGTGCGACCGTGTCGATAGGCGCTGCCGAACTGAATGCGACCGAACCCGCCCGTTCGATTGAAAAAATCGCCAGTGAACTGATTGCCCGCGCCGATGCAGCGCTATACCAGGCCAAGGAAGGCGGCCGCAATCAGGTGATCGGCAACGTGGCCGCGAAGGCCGGGTAGCTTACAGAAATCAAGCAGATTTTTTTGCGTGTTGCAGTCGGTCGAATTTCAGCAGGAGCTCGTCCTTGCTTTCTCGCCAGGCAGGGTCAAACGGAATACAACTGACCGGACAAACTTGCTGACATTGCGGTTCATCGTAGTGTCCGACGCATTCGGTGCACTTGGCCGGATTGATCTCGTAGATTTCCGGCCCGAGGAAAATCGCGTCGTTCGGGCATTCCGGCTCGCACACGTCGCAATTGATGCATTCGTCGGTAATCAGCAATGCCATGGTACGGACTCCGTTATTCCTGCCCTGCTGCGATTTTTTCCTTGAGCCATTTTTCAACTGACGGAAAAACAAATTTCGACACGTCACCGCCAAGAATGGCGATCTCGCGCACGATGGTGCCGGAGATGAATTGGTACTGATCGGACGGTGTCAGAAACAGAGTCTCTACTTCCGGCAACAGGTACCGGTTCATGCCCGCCATCTGGAATTCATATTCGAAGTCCGATACTGCCCGCAATCCGCGCACGATGACGCGTGCGTCATGCCGGCGCACGAAATCTTTCAGCAAGCCGGAAAAGCTTTCTACGATCACGTTCGGATAGTGACCCAGTACTTCATTGGCAATCGTCAAACGTTCTTCGAGATCGAAAAACGGTCGTTTGTTCTTGCTGTCTGCGACGCCAACAATCAGCTTCCCGAAGAGTCCGGAAGCACGTCGCACCAGATCTTCATGACCCCGCGTGAGTGGATCAAATGTACCTGGATATATGGCGGTGACCATCGTAGCTCCCTGGAGTGTCACTTATTTTGGAAACCGCATTATGCCTCAATTTCCGGGCGATTCTGGCGCTGCAGCAAATGGAAAAAAACCATGCCGGCGTGATCGGCACGGACCACTTGCCAGCCGTTGAGCCACTCGGGCAAATTCTCGTTGTCGAGTGCCTGACCGGCTTCGAGATAGACCAATCCGCCATCGGCCAGCAAATCCGCGCATAAGGGCAACATCGCCGGCAATAATTCTGCATGGAACGGCGGGTCCAGAAAGATCACCTGGAACAGGTCGGCCGGGCCGGTCAGGCGACGTTGCAAACCCTGCGCCATCGTACGGGCATCGCCGCGCAGGATAGTGATCTGACCCGCGTGTAATTTATCCCGGCTCGCTTCAAGCTGGCGCACCACGGCTTGGTTTTCTTCAACCAGCAGCACCCGTGCGGCACCGCGACTGGCGGCTTCAAAACCGAGTGCGCCGGTACCGGCAAACAGATCAAGGCACGCCACGCCAGTCCATTGACCATCCAGCAAATGCGTCAGCCAGTTAAAGACCGTCTCGCGCACGCGATCCGGGGTCGGGCGCAGACCTGCGGAGTCCAGCACCGGCAGTGGCGTGCGTTTCCAGTCGCCGCCAATGATGCGTACCTGATGGGCCAATACGGGTCGTTGACGCGGCTTGGGAGCGGGTTTTTGGGTCGGCTTTTTTGGCATGGCTATCTTATGGAGAGGTTCGGTACGCCAGTTCATGCCGCGGCGTCATCGGATCGGGAGTATAGCGAGTTTTAACCATCGATCCTGCGCTGCGCAGCAGATTCGGCGGTTACATGCTCTGTTAGAATGGCGCTCGACGTTGTTTTGCGTGCGCAGCCGTTCTGCGAAGCCCCTACACCCAACTTGCGATGTTCAGCTTTTTCAAAAAAAACCCCAAACCAGAACTTGATTCCGTCCCCGAAATCGCCGCGCCAGTCGTCGAAGCGCCGATAGAGGAGGATGCTCCCGTTGCCCTTCCCGCCATTGCGCCGGCAGAAGCAAAACGCTCGTGGCTGGCGCGTCTCAAAAGTGGTCTGTCGAAGACGTCCTCCAACCTGACTACCCTGTTCATTGGTGCACGCATCGATGACGATCTTTACGAGGAACTCGAAGCCGCATTGCTAATGGCCGATACCGGCGTCGACGCCACCCAGTTCCTGCTCACCGAACTAAAACGCTGCGTCAAGGATCAGAAACTGACCGAGGCTGCGCAAGTGAAATCAGCGCTGCGTCAATTGATGATCAAGCTGCTGGAGCCGCTGCAAAAACCGCTTGAACTCGGCCGTCATCAACCGATGGTGATGATGATTACCGGTGTCAACGGTGCCGGCAAAACCACCACGATCGGCAAGCTGGCCAAGCACCTTCAGGCGCATAGACAATCGGTCTTGCTGGCTGCGGGCGATACGTTTCGTGCGGCGGCACGCGAGCAATTGACGATCTGGGGCGAGCGCAACAATGTCTCGGTCATCGCCCAGGAATCGGGAGACCCCGCGGCAGTCGCGTTTGATGCCGTGCATTCCGCCAGCGCCAAGGGAATCAATGTGGTGATGGTGGATACCGCCGGCCGTTTGCCTACGCAATTGCACCTGATGGAAGAGCTGAAGAAGATCAAGCGCGTGACGGCCAAGGCCATGGCCGATGCGCCGCACGAAATCCTGCTGATCATCGATGGCAACACCGGACAGAATGCGTTGATGCAGGTGAAGGCATTTGACGATGCCCTCGGTTTGACCGGCCTGGTCGTGACCAAGCTGGACGGCACCGCCAAGGGAGGCGTTCTTGCCGCGATTGCCAGAACGCGGCCAATACCGGTGTACTTCATCGGCGTTGGTGAACAGATCGAAGACCTGCAACCGTTCAATGCTGAAGAATTTGTCACCGCCCTGCTGGGTGACGCGAGTGACTGATCGATTGGCACATGCATTGCAAACCCAAGCCCACACCGACGCCTACTGACCGATGATCGAATTCCAGCACGTCACGAAACGCTATGCACGCGAAGCCACCGCCCTGGCCGATATCTCACTGGAGATCGCCGATGGGGAAATGGTTTTTCTGGCGGGCCCATCCGGCGCCGGCAAGTCAACGCTGCTGAAGCTGATTGCGGCGATCGAACGTCCGACGGCCGGCGCTGTGCGCGTGAATGGTCAGGATGTCGGCAAGCTCAACCGCTCCGGTTTGCCGTATCTGCGACGCAATCTTGGATTGATCCTGCAGCAACAACGCCTGTTGCAGGACCGCACCGTACTGGCCAACGTGATGCTGCCACTGCTGGTCTGCGGCGCCTCCGGCAGCGATGCGGAGCGACGTGCGCGCGCCGCGCTGGATCGGGTCGGGCTGCTCGACAAAGCACTGGCGGCGCCACTGTCGTTGTCTGGTGGTGAACAACAGCGCGTGGCTATCGCCCGCGCCATCGTGAATCGTCCAAAAATTATCCTGGCGGACGAACCGACTGCGAATCTGGATCGCGAGAGCGCCAATCTGGTTCTTGATGCACTCAGGTCATTCCACGGTGCCGGTGTGACGTGTGTGGTCTCCAGCCATGACGAACAGATTCTTGGTGCGGCCGGTCGGGTGATTTATTTGAAACACGGCCAATTGACCGACCATTGGCCGTCTGGGGCGAGCGCATGAACACCTGGCTGCGTCACCATTTTTTTGCGTTGCACCAGGCCTTCCGGAATGCCATCAGTGCGCCAGTGAGCTTTTTACTCAATGCACTGGTGATTGCCATTGCATTCGCCCTGCCGTTGACCGGACTGACGGTTCTCGAGAACTTGCGACCATTGTCCGCAGAACTGGTCGTCGAGCCTGAAATCAGCGTGTTCCTGGACATGACGTTTTCGCGCAGCGACGCGCTGTCACTCGGACAGGGCATTAAGAAAATCCTGGTGGAGAACAAGCGACCAGGAAAAATCGAATTTCTGCCGCGCGAAAAGGCACTTGACCTTCTCAAGCAAAAGTCAGGGCTATCCGAAGCACTGGCGATACTCGGCGCGAATCCACTCCCGGACGGCTACCTGATCAAACTGCCGCGCTTCGAGAGTGCTGCCGAAGCGACCGCAGTCGATACCATTGCTGCCAGCCTGCAAGCGCTGCCAGGCGTCGAACATGTTCAAGTGGACTCTGCCTGGATCAAACGTTTGTCGGCGCTGGTGCATTTGCTGACTGTGGTGTTGCTGATTCTGGCCACTACGCTGGGAATTGTCGTGGTTACCGTGGTGTTCAATACGATACGCCTGCAGGTCCTGACGCAGCGTGAAGAGATCATGGTGTCGCAACTGGTTGGTGCCACCGACGCCTTCATTTACCGTCCCTTTTACTACACAGGTGCACTGCTGGGCGTGTGCGCTGCCGGACTTGCAACCGTTTTGGTGGCACTGGCTCTGCGTCCGATCAACACAGCTGTCGCTGAATTTGCTCGTCTGTACGCATCGGAATTCCGGCTTGTGCCGCTCGATTCCATGGCCACGGTACTGTTCCTGATACTGGGCGCGTTACTGGGATTCGCCGGCGCAGTGCTCTCCGTCTCTCGCCACCTGGCATCTGCCTCGGATCACTGATCCGTTAGTATCATTAATCATGCAACCTTCCCGGTTGCCCGGACTCCAAGTACTTTCGCGCGAACCTGATCAGCGATCAGTCACTAGCAGTCTCTGCTCATAGTGAATACCTATGTGGAACTTCAACGATGGCCATTAGCACTCATTTAGCGAGAGTGCTAATATGGTTGCCGTCACTGGCCGGATCGTTTTACCCACCGGCCCATTCCTATACGGAAGCAAGGAGAAATAATGGAAGCATCTGCTACAAAAACTGCAATGGTCCCTCCGGGCAACGCCTTGGCGCTTGGTTTCACCGGCACGCTGGGCAACATCGATTCCTATATTTCCGCTGTCAACCGTCTCCCGATGCTGACGCACGAAGAAGAGATGTCACTGGCGCGACGTTTGCGGGATCAGAACGATCTCGGCGCTGCGCAAGGTATGGTGCTATCGCACCTGCGTCTGGTCGTGTCGATTGCCCGTGGTTACCTGGGTTATGGCTTGCCGCACGCCGACTTGATCCAAGAGGGCAACATTGGCCTCATGAAGGCCGTGAAGCGCTTCGATCCGGATCAAGGTGTACGACTGGTGTCGTATGCAATGCACTGGATCAAGGCCGAGATGCATGAATACATCCTGAAGAACTGGCGCCTGGTGAAGGTCGCCACGACCAAGGCGCAGCGCAAATTGTTTTTCAATTTGCGCAGCCACAAAGTCGGTCTCGATTCGATGACGCCAGCACAGGTGGATGCATTGGCACTGGTACTCAACGTCAAACGCGAAGAAGTCGTTGAAATGGAAACGCGGCTGTCAGGCCGTGACATCGCACTGGAAGCGCCAACCGATGACGAAGACGACAAATTTGCACCGATTGCCTATTTGTCCTCCGACCGCAACGAGCCAACCAACGTGCTGGAGGCATTGCAATACGACAGGTTACAGAGCGAAGGCTTGTCACAGGCACTGGGCAAACTGGATGACCGCTCGCGCCGGATCGTTGAATCGCGATGGTTGGCCAATGATGATGGATCAGGTGCGACGCTGCATGAACTGGCAAAAGAGTTTGGCGTCTCTGCCGAACGTATTCGCCAGATCGAGGTGGTTGCGTTGAAAAAAATGAAGGGAACGTTGACGGCGTTCGAATAATGTAGCGGGCTGTTCTCGCAATAAAAAAGGCGCTTTGACGAGCGCCTTTTTTTATTCGCGACCCGCTATTTCAGGGTGCTTCCAGCAGCAGTTTCAGATCATGCGCGATCGGTGCTGCACCCTGACCGTGACGCACGAACAAACGTACACGGCCTTGCGCATCAAATACATAACTGCCGGCGGTATGGTCGATGGTGTAGCTGTCGGCCGATTTGCCAGGCACTTTCTGAAAAAATATCTTGAAGTCCTTCGCGACTTTTTCGGTTGCCGCCTTGTCACCGTACAAGCCCAGAAAACGTGGGTCAAAAGCGGGCACGTATTTGGATAGCAAGGCTTGCGTGTCGCGCTCCGGATCGAGTGTCACGAACAGCACCTGCACCTTGTCCGCCAGCGGCCCCAGCTCTTTCATGACGGCAGCCATTTCAGCCATCGTGGTCGGGCACACGTCAGGACACTGCGTGTAACCGAAAAAAATCAGCACGGCCTTGCCCTTGAAGTCGGCGATCGTGCGCGGCTTGCCGTTGTGGTCCGTCAACGCAAAATCTTTCGCGTACTCGAGACCGGTGACATCGGTGTTCTTGAACTGACTGGTAACCGGCGAAAACTTCATATCGCCGCCGCTGGTGGTCGATGCTGGCTCGCAGCCTGCGACTGTAGCCAGCGCAAGAACTAACAAAAGTGATTGAATGAGGCGCATGGGATTCAGATTTTAAAGTAATGGTCGACCAGCAGCGCAGCAAACAACAGCGCCAGGTACAGGATGGAGTACGCAAACATCTTGCGCGAAATCTGGTCGGTGTAGTGGCGATAGACCTGCCATGCGTACCACATGAAGACGATGTCGAGCAGTATCACGCTGACCAGATAGATCAATCCGCTCATGTTCACCGCATACGGCAGGAAGGTGGTTGCGACCAAGGCAATTGTGTACAACCAGATATGGAATTGGGTAAATACCATGCCGTGCGTGATCGGCAGCATCGGCAAGCCCGACTTCGCATAATCATCACGACGATACAGCGCGAGCGACCAGAAATGCGGCGGCGTCCAGATAAAAATGATCAATACCAGTATCCATGCCTGCATCGGTACATCATTGGCAATCGCAGCCCAGCCTAGCGCTGGTGGCATCGCACCGGCCAGTCCGCCGATGACGATGTTTTGCGGTGTCGCCGGTTTCAGGATGATCGTGTAAATGATGGCGTAACCGACAAAGGTGGCGAACGTCAGCCACATGGTCAGCGGATTGACAAAGTGATACAGCACCCAGGTTCCGATCCCGCCAATGACGCCCGAAAATAGTAAGGTCTGCGGCACCGTGATGTCGCCACGCGCCATCGGTCGACGTGCCGTACGCGCCATGCGCGAATCGATCTCGCGTTCGACCAGGCAATTGACCGCAAATGCGGCGCCGGCCAGCAACCAGATACCGATGGTGGCGGGAACAGCGATGCGCCAGTCTGGCAACTCCGGAGTCGCCAGGAACATGCCGATGACGGCACAGAACACCGCGAGTTGGGTCACACGCGGCTTGGTCAGCGCCCAGTACTGGGCAAAACGGTTCGGCAGGGAAGAGGTCAGCGTGGTCATTCGGTCAGGGTCAGTACGCCGTGGGCGGTCGGGCAATGGAAGCTGGCGCACCGTGGGGTGCGAGACGGGTCTTGTAGTTTAACATGGTGAGTATCAGCACCAGCAGTGCCGCACCCGCGTTATGCAGAACCGCGATCGCCAGCGGCCAGTTAAAGTAGACCGTCGCCAATCCGGTGCAGAGCTGCACGGCCAGAGCGGCAAGCAGGCAGCGACCCACAACCTGCATCCCGCTAATCTTCATGGCGCGAAGTGCCAGCCATCCGAGCACTGCCGCGACCACAAAAGCGAAGCTGCGGTGAACGTAATGAATCGCTGTCAAGGCAGGAAACGGCAGGTACTCGCCGTCGGCTGTCATACCCAGTTTGCGCCATAGCGTGAAGCCATTTTCAAAGTCCATCTGTGGCAGCCAGACGCCATGGCACGTCGGAAAATCAGTGCACGCCAGCGCGGCATAATTGGTACTCACCCAGCCACCCAGCGCAAGCTGAACGAACAGCAACAGCGCCCCCAGTAACGCCGGCCCACGCAGCGAGACTGCCGTCGGCGATAACGCAGGATGTTCGCGCTGACGGACATGTAGCCAGGTCAGCATCGCCAGCAATCCGAGGCCGAGCAACAGGTGGCAAGTCACGATGATCGGCTGCAGTTTCATGGTGACCGTGAATGCGCCGAACGCCCCCTGCAAACAGACGAACAGAAAAAGTAGCGTCGGCATGGCCGGTGCGAAACGCGCATGCCGTCGTGCCGACTTGATCCAGCGCAGCCACGCAATTACCATCAACGAGACGATGAGCACGCCAACACCCATCGCCAGATAACGATGGATCATTTCGATCCACGCCTTGAATACGGTAACGGGCCCGGTGGGCATGGCGCTTTGTGCAGCGCTGATATGTTCGTGTGCCTGAAACGGATTCGCATGGCCGTAGCAGCCGGGCCAGTCAGGGCAACCCAGGCCCGAATCGGTCAGCCGCGTAAAGCCACCAAAGATGATCAGGTCAAACGTCAGAAACAACGTCACTGCGGCCAGCTTGCGATATTTGTTGGCATCGGAGGATACCCACACCATGGTCAGCGGCAGTATCGCGGCCAGTAGGCCCATGATGCCCAGTTGAATCAGCATCGCGGGCTAACCAATACTGGAAGCTTTGAGCAGCTTGCCGAGATCTTTTTTGATCAGGTTCGGATCGCGATCTTTCGGGAAACGCATCATCAGGCGACCAAGCGGATCGATCAGATAAATGTGATCTGCGGCGTTGCCGCCCGCCTCCACTGGCAGCCAGCGGGCCACCGCTGCGGCATCCACCCGCAACAAGCGGGTGCCGTCAAATTCGCGCATCAGCAAGGTGTCCAGGGGAGCTTTGTCCGTAATTAGCCAGACGCGCTCGACACGGTCACGCTCACGTCCCTGAGTCAGGCGCAATTGGCGCATGTCGTACAGCTTCTTGCTGCAAGGTTCTGCGCAGGCGCCGCCATCGACTTGCAACATGATCCATTTGCCTTCGTACTCTTTCAAGGCAACTGGCTTGCCATCGAGCGCCGTCGAATTCAGGTCGGCCGGTATCGGATGCACCATGTAGTCGATAAAGTCACCGTAATTGGTGCGTGCTTGCGGCTTGATCACGTAATACGTGAAGTAGGACGCAATCAGCGGAAACGCGCAGACCGCGAATACGGCAAACAGTTTCCAGCGGCCTGACGATTGCTGCGCCTGTTGCGGGGTGATGGCAGCGGGAGATAATTTATTTTGCTTCACGTCGAAATCCTGTCACTACAAAAAAGATAAATGCCATCAAGGCCAGTGCGTACCATTGAAATGCGTAACCACGATGCATGTCGATGCCACTCGATGGCTTCGGCCAGTCGCGCACCAAACCCTCTTGCTGGTCATTCGGGCTTGCTGCCTGTTCAATCAGGATAGGCTGCAGTGTCATGCCGGATGCCTGCGCGAACTCCGCCAGATCCAGGTTCTGCACCATGGCGCCACGCGTTAGCGGTGCCGGGCTACCCAACTGCATTACATGACCGGATCGACGGCGCGCGATTCCGCTGATGTCGACGTCACCGGCGGGCGTCTGAAACGGATAAATTTTACTGCGATTTGCAATATTCAGCGGAATCCAGCCGCGCTCGATCAGGACATGCAGCGAGCTGCCGTCGATTTTGAAAGGCATCACCACATACGCGCCCGGACGTCCGTTGTACGGTCGATTATCGAGATAGACCGGCCAGTCCGCAACAAAATGACCGCGCACGTTGACGCGGCGATATTCGGCGTCTTCAGGCTTGACGAGGTTCTCTCCAAGCACGAGAGCAGGGGCTGCTGCGCGCGCTGCGAGACTGGTCTCGATCTGCTGCTTTGCGAGTGCCCGTTGCGTCTGCCATTGCCCTAGCACAATGCCTAGCAACACCAGAAGGGAAGCAGCAACGAAGGGAATGAGGCGGAAGTGGAATCGGATTCGCATTACAATCAACTTTTAACACAGGCCACGAATTGCTGCTTCGCATGTACTGCGTCGGGGCGGCACACGGCAAGACAGCACCATGAAAATCCTCATCGCCATCGGTTTCATCCTGATACTTGGCAGCCTCGGCTCGGCATTCGTCTTTCTGATGAGAGACAAGGGCAAGACCAACCGCACCGTATATGCACTCGCCATGCGCGTCGGATTTTCCATCCTGATGTTCGGACTGCTGCTAGTGTCATACCGGATGGGCTGGATACAGCCGACTGGCTTGCACTAGACTGCACACCCAGTAAAAAAGCCGCACCGAGGTGCGGCTTTTTTTGCCAGATCGGCGAGGCGAACGCGTTACAGCCAGTACACCACGACGTACAAGCCCAGCCAGACCACGTCGACAAAGTGCCAATACCAGGCAGCGCCTTCGAAGCCAAAGTGCTGCTCCGCAGTGAAGTGTCCCTTCAGAACACGATACAGGATGACGGACAGCATGATTGCGCCTAGCGTCACATGGAATCCGTGGAATCCGGTCAGCATGAAGAACGTTGAACCGTAAATGCCAGATGTCAGCTTCAGGTTCAGTTCCGAGTAAGCATGCATGTACTCATACACCTGGAAGCCCATGAACGTCGCGCCGAGCATGATGGTAGCGAACAACCAGGCCGCCGTCTGCATGCGATGTCCGGCACGCATGGCGTGGTGGGAGATCGTCAGGGTCACGCCGGATAACAGCAGCAATGCGGTGTTAATGGTCGGGATCGGAAACGGACCCATCGACGTAAATGGCTCGACTGTTCCGGCAGGTCCGATGCTGCCCCACTGACCGGCGAAGTCCGGCCACAGCACCTTGTGGTCCAGGTCCGACAGCCACGGCATCGTGATGCTGCGTGCATAAAACAAGGCGCCAAAGAAACCGGCGAAAAACATCACTTCAGAAAAAATGAACCACGCCATGCTCCAGCGATACGAGACATCGATGCGGGCACTGTATTTGCCGCCTTCGGACTCGGCAATCGAATCACCGAACCAGCGATACAGCACAAAGATCACTGCCAGCAGACCCGCCATGTTCAGCGGCATGCCCCACGAGGTGCCATTGACCCAGCCGGATGCACCGAGCATCGTAACGAGCAATGCTGCTCCTGCCATCACTGGCCACCGGGAAGGGCCCGGTATGAAATAACTTGACGCGCCAGCTTGTTGAGCACTCATTCACATCTCCTGAACCAAATTTAAATAATAACTTTTGACAGTACCAGCTTCACGATGAGGATCAGTATCGTAATCAGGATCAATGCGCCGAGCACGCCGGCAATGACCACATGAATCGGATTCAGGTTTTCCACATCATGGGCAGAGTCCTTGCCTTTCCTGACACCGAAAAAAGACCAGAACACAGCCTTCATCGTGGCAAAAAAAGACATCTTCCGCTTTACTACGTTGTTCGTATCCTGCTTGCTGTGCTGCATTACTGCGACCGCCTTCCTATTGACTTACCGCCTTTGCTGTCGGCAAGCCCACTTCAAAAAACGTATAGGACAACGTGATTGTCGTCACGTTCTTCGGCAGGGCCGGATCAACATAAAACGACACCGGCATTTGCCGCGCTTCGTTCGGCCCCAGCGTTTGTTGCTTGAAACAAAAGCATTCCAGCTTTTTGAAGTAGGACGCCGCTTCCTGCGGCGCATAACTCGGTATCGCTTGCGCATTGATGGCGCGGGACTGCTTGTTCACGACTTCATAAACAACATTGGCCAATTCGCCAGGATGTACACGCAGGCTACTGATGGTTGGACGAAAGCGCCACGGGCCCTGCGCATTTCCGTCAAATTCCACCGTGACGTAGCGCGACGTGTCGATCTGCGTATTACGTACTGCGCTTGCCGCACTTGATTCCTGGGTGCTCAGCACATTCGAGCCTGTCAGTTCACAAATACGCTTGTACAACGGCACCAGCGAATACCCAAACCCGAACATCAGTATCGCGATCAACAGCAACTTGCCGAGCATTTGCCCATTGATTTTTTTCGCGTACCGACGATAGCTCTCGTCGGTTTCATCGGATTCTTGCGTCACTTCAACCGAACCATACGTGCTTGACCACGACACCGATAAAGAACATCACTGCAATCGATGCCAGCACCAGTGCAGTACGCAGGTTGTTTTGTTTTTTTGGATTCGCCATAAACTCAATGAAAGGCGGGACGATGCCCGCCTGTCTTCTTTACTTGAAGATTGGTGCAACTTCAAACGTATGGAAAGGCGCCGGACTTGGCACTGTCCACTCCAGACCTTCTGCACCGTCCCATGGCTTGGCCAGGGCTTTTTCACCGCCGCGGATCGATGGCAACACGACCGCAAACAGGAAGTACAGTTGCGAGGCAGCAAAGCCTGCTGCACCGATCGACGCCAGCATGTTGAAGTCGGTGAACTGCGCAGGATAGTCAGCGATGCGACGCGGCATACCCGCCAATCCCAGGAAGTGCATTGGGAAGAACGTGATGTTGAAGGTGATCAGCGATGCCCAGAAATGAAACTTGCCGCGTGATTCCTTGTACATGTAGCCCGTCCACTTTGGACCCCAGTAATAGAAACCGGCAAAAAGGGCAAACAGTGAACCGGCAACCAGCACGTAGTGGAAGTGGGCAACCACGTAATACGTGTCATGGACCGCGATGTCGATCGGTGTGACGGCCAGAATCAGACCGGTGAAACCACCCAGCGTGAACACGAAGATGAAGCCAATCGCGAACAGCATCGGGGTTTCGAAAGACATCGATCCGCGCCACATCGTGGCGATCCAGTTAAAGATTTTCACGCCGGTTGGAACGGCAATCAGCATCGTTGCGTACATGAAGAACAGCTGACCGGTTACCGGCATGCCGGACGTGAACATGTGGTGCGCCCAGACCATGAAGGACAGGATGGCGATCGATGCCGTTGCATACACCATCGATGCATACCCGAACAACTGCTTGCGGGCGAATGTAGGAATGATCTGCGAGATGATGCCGAACGCCGGCAAAATCATGATGTACACCTCAGGGTGACCAAAGAACCAGAAGATATGCTGGTACATGACCGGGTCACCGCCACCGGCGGCATTAAAGAACGACGTACCGAAGTGACGATCGGTCAGTGTCATCGTGATCGCACCGGCCAGCACTGGCATGACGGCGATCAGCAGGTAAGCCGTAATCAGCCAGGTCCAGCAAAACATTGGCATCTTCATCAATGTCATGCCGGGAGCGCGCATGTTCAAAATCGTGGTGATGATATTGATCGAGCCCATGATCGATGAGGCACCCATGATGTGGATCGCGAAAATCGCCATATCCATGCCAGGTCCCATCTGGGTCGACAGCGGTGCGTATAGCGTCCAGCCTGCAGCGACTGCACCGCCGGGAACCAGGAACGATCCCATCAGCAGCAACGCAGCCACTGGCAGCAGCCAGAAACTGAAGTTGTTCATCCGTGCAAACGCCATGTCGGCGGCACCGATCTGCAATGGAATCATCCAGTTTGCAAAGCCGACGAAGGCCGGCATGATCGCACCGAACACCATCACCAGGCCGTGCATCGTGGTCATCTGGTTAAAGAATTCCGGCTGGACAAATTGCAGGCCAGGCTGGAACAGTTCGGCACGAATGACCAGCGCCATGACGCCGCCGGACAGGAACATGATGAACGAGAACCACAGGTACAGACTGCCGATGTCCTTGTGATTGGTTGCGTATAACCAGCGGCGCCAGCCGTGCGGATGATCGTCGTGGCCGTGCTCGTCGTGAACGTCGCCGTGTGCGTGATCGATTGTGGTAGTGCTCATCTCAATCTCCTGAAGTCAATTACTTGCGTGCAGCCAGAACCTGGGCTGGTTGAACGATATTTTCGGCAGCCTTGTTCGACCAGCTGTTTCGGGTGTAGGTGATTACTGCAGCGATATCAGTGTCGGACAGCACGGCTTTCCAGGCTGGCATCGCATTCTTGCCATTCAACAAAATGTTGACCTGACCTGCCGTTGGACCGTTCACAACCACTGAACCGTCCAGCGCCGGGAACGCACCAGCAACGCCTTTGCCGGTGGCCTGGTGGCAAGCTACACAGTTGGCGCTATAGACTTTTTCGCCGCGCTGCTTGAGCTCGTCAACCGTATAGACTTTGTTTGGATCATCTGCTTTCGATGCCATTTCTTTTTTCTTGCCATCGACCCAGACCTTGTAGTCCGCATCGGAAACAACTTTCACGACGATAGGCATGTAGGCATGCTCTTTGCCGCACAATTTGTCGCACTGACCGCGGTAAGTGCCCAGTTTTTCGGCCCTGAACCAGGCGTCACGCACAAAGCCGGGAATCGCATCCTGTTGTACGCCAAAGATTGGCATGCCCCAGGCATGAATCACGTCATTGGCTGTGGTGATGATGCGGATCTTGCGACCCATCGGTACGACCATTTCATTGTCGACTTCGAGCAAATACGTATTGCTTCGCGCCTCAGTCGGTGCCAGGCCCGGCGCACCGATCTGGCTACGCGGGGTCGACAGGTTCGACAGGAACGCAATGCCCTCGCCTTCGCCCTTGAGGTAGTCGTAACCCCACTTCCACTGCATGCCAGTCGCCTTGATGGTGATATCGGCATTCGAGGTGTCTTTCATCGCGACGACGGTACGGGTTGCCGGCAGCGCCATGGCAATCACGATCACGAACGGAACGATGGTCCATGCGATTTCAACGGCAGTACTTTCGTGGAAGGTTGCTGACTTGTGACCCAGCGACTTGCGGTGCTTGAGGATGGAATAGAACATCACGCCGAAAACGGCCACGAAGATCACCAGACAAATGATCAGCATGAACGTATGGAGAGAGTAGATCTGTTCGGCGATCTTGGTGACCCCTGGATGGAGATTGAGCTGCCGGACTGCAGGACCGCCAGGAATATCCTGGACTTCCGCTGCAGCAGCCAGACCGCTTACCGCCATGGAGGCTGCAAACATCATCGATTGAAGGCGCTTCACTTGTTTCATGTTTTCCTCAACAACCCAATTTAATAATTCTGTAGTACGGGCGTTCACAACCTGGAACGATAATCACTGACTGGACGTGCAACACCTGATGCCAGTGCCTGTCGCAATTCCTGCGCAAAAGCACGGCGCCTGGTATGGGTCAGAAACCGGCCAACTTCGACTTGCTTTCCGCGCCCCTTGAGCCGCACGAGACTATCCGGGCGCGACGGGGCATCGACTTTCAATGCATCGACATCGAAACTGAAATGCCGACTTGTATCTGACTCGATCAGCTCCACATACAAAAAGCCTTCAAGCAATCTGATGCACTCCCTGTCGCAAGCGTGCCGTGCATAGTACAAAAAAGCTGCACCGACCGCAGTAAGCTCGACGAACGAAAAGATCAACACGTACCAGGCACCGTGGAACGTAAAAAAACCGGCGAGAAGCAGCGAGACTACGCACAGGCTGGCGTAAAACTTTGCCAGCTGGCCCGGTGTTATCGAGCAATTGCGCTTCAGCACCCATTCAAGCTTATCCACCATACCCACCGTGCGAGCAACAGTTCGATGATTGCACTAAAAAGCCACAGCGAAAAACCGACGAAGTATATGTCGGAAATCGCCTTCGCATCAAGCGGAATAACCGCTTTCCCAAAGCCGCCAGCCATGCGGCGCCGCGACTCTGCAGGCAACCAGAAAGTGCCGGCTGACGATGCTCATCCACCCGCCGGTATGCATGCGCCATCATTGCCTCTTGGGAAAATCCAGCCGGATGACGGACTCGCCCCGCGCAGTCGTCCGCGGCGCAGGCCGGAACGCATGTCCGTAAATTACCTCGAAGGTCAGCGCGATGGTGCCATCCGGGCGACGCGACTGCTCCAGCCGATCGATCATTTGCTGCCAGCGACGTCGCCCGGTCAGGGTTGGTCGTCGGGTAGCGAGCGGATTCCCTCCGAGCGCCCGCACATCCGCCAGCAATTTGTCGACGGTCTGATACGTCACGGTCAGGGTTTCCATATCCATCACCGGCGTCGAGAAGCCGGCTTCCACCAGCATGTCGCCGAAGTCATGCATATCCACGAAGGGCAACACATGCGGGGAAAGCTCGGTCGACCCGAATGCCTCCCGCAGCTCCTTGAAGGTGTCCGGACCGAAGCACGAAAACATCAGCAAACCATCGACCCGCAGCACACGGCGCCATTCGGCGAACACCTGGTCGGGAGAGGGATGCCAGTGCACCGCCAGATTCGACCAGACAAGATCGACTGCTTGCTTCGCCAAGGGCAATCTGGCGAAGTCGCCGCAGATCAGGGCGGCACCGCTCTGGCGCACTGGCAACCACTGTGCCACCAGTTTATTGAGCGAAGAGCGCGCCGCGGTTTGACTGGTACGCGCCACGTTAACCATGGCGGCAGCCGCGTCAATACCCAGCACCTGTGCCGACGGAAAACGTTTTTGCAGCGGCAGCACATCGGCGCCGGCGCCGCATCCGGCATCAAGAATATGTTGCGGGGTGATTTTAACCAGCGCCAAACGCTCCTGCATTCGCGCGGAAATCTCCCGCCGCAGGAACTCCGACTCGACCAGCTTGTGCGGCCTGGCAAACAATTGCCGCACGCGACCAAGGTCGATGGGCGCACTCAGCTTGCTGTCGATATTGGAGTTCGGTAATGTCACGGGAGTCACGCAGGCCAGGAAAATCGTTCGGGTTAACTCATTTTGATTTGACTGAGTTTACACGCTCAACAGAATTTTTGCTGCCGTGAGGCATCGCACCTGGACATGGGGAAAATTTTCCGGATTAGCACTGCGGTCGATCATCCCATCGTCGTGCGCCTTGTGCGCCGCGCTATGCGAGGAAGCCCTGTGCGCGCCCTGCCGCACCCAATTTTTTCAACACCAGCCGTCACGCTGCCAACGTTGTGCGTTGCCAACCGCCGCGTCGCCAATTTGCGGACATTGTCTCAGTGATCCGCCTGCATTCGACGCCACGATCGTAGCGACAGACTATCTGCCGCCGATAGACCAACTGGTACTCTCCTTGAAGTTTGGCGCAGCGCTGGCACTGGCGCCGCTGTTTGCCTCATTGTTGCAGGATGCGCTGGCTTACAGCGCGCTGCGCCCGACTGATTGGCCGACGCTGTTGGTGCCAGTCCCGCTTGGCAGCCAGCGTCTGGGGGAACGCGGCTTCAACCAGGCGCTTGAAATTGCACGGCCGCTAGCGCGTTCGCTTACACTGCGGCTGGTGCCAAAACTGGTTGCTCGCGTGCGCGAGACACCGGCGCAGGCCGGATTAGCAGCGCGGCAACGCCAGAAGAATCTGCGTGGCGCGTTTATCGTGCCACATCGCGCCATCGGTCTGGTTGCGGGTCAGCATATCGGGATCGTCGACGATGTGATGACTACCGGCGCAACCCTGCACGAGCTGGCCACAACGCTCAAGCGCTTTGGCGCACGTCGTGTCACCAATCTCGTCTTTGCGCGCACGTTGCCAAGATAACCAGATGACCGACGCACCCATAGACACCATCATTTTGAGGACAGCATGTTTCACGTCGTACTGGTTGAACCGGAAATTCCGCCGAACACGGGCAATATCATCAGGCTGTGCGCCAACACCGGCGCGCAGCTGCATCTGATCGAGCCCCTCGGCTTTCCGCTCGACGATGCCAAGATGCGTCGCGCCGGACTCGATTACCATGATTACGCAACGATGCAAGTGCATCCGGACTGGGCCAGCTTCATCGCCACCGTCCAACCGAATCCGGCGCGCATGTTTGCGCTGACCACCCACGGCGCGACACCTTTTGCCGGCATTGCATTTCAAGCCGGCGATATATTCGTGTTTGGCTCCGAAACCAAGGGACTCGATCCGGCACTGCGCGCATCGTTTCCCGCTGGCCAGCGCATTCGCTTGCCGATGCGTCCGGACAACCGCAGCCTGAACCTGTCGAATACGGTGGCGGTGGTGGTCTACGAAGCCTGGCGCCAGAACGGTTTCGCTGGCGGTGCCTGAACCCGGAACTTCTCATTTACTTTTTTAAAAGGAACACATCCAATGCGTCTACGCACCCTGATCTTTATTGCGACTGTCATGATCAGCCATTTCGCGAATGCGGCTGATGTCACCACGGGCGACTTAAAAATCAGCAACGCCCATGCACGCGCCACCGTTCCAGGCCAGTCAAGTGCAGCGGTGTATCTGACCATCGAGAACACCGGCAAAACTGCCGACAAACTGACCGGCGTTGCCACGCCACGGGCAAAGTCTGCCGAGCTGCACACGATGTCGATGGACGGGACCATGATGAAGATGCGCGAAGTAACGGACATCGCGCTACCGCCCGGTGCGAAAGTCGCCATGGCAGCCGGCGGCGGATACCACGTCATGTTGATGGGAGTCGCAACACCACTGGTTGCGGGTCAACAACTACCTGTACGACTGACCTTCGAGAAAGCAGCGCCGCTGGATATCAAAGTGCGTGTTGATGCGCTGAGTACGGTGCACTGACCGCGCTCAGGAAACGTCGTCAGCCTCGGGCGCCTGCCGGACTTTCGACAGCAACTGCGTGGTTGATCGGTCATGCTTGAAATCGATGGCGATGGCACGTCCGCCATAAGCGATCACCGCTCGTCCTTCCGGGATATCGCTCATGTCGTAGTCGCCACCCTTGGCATAAATCGCCGGATGCGCTTCGCCCACCACTTCCACGGCGGTATCTTCGTCAAATGCGACCACCAGACAGACTGACTCCAGTGCGGCAATCACGGCCATCCGGTCGGCGCAATGGTTCAACGGCCGATCGCTGCCCTTGCCCAAGCGTTTCACGGAGGCGTCGGTATTGATCGCCACCACCAGCGACGCACCCAGCGCGCGGGCCTGCGCCAGATACGTCACATGCCCCCGGTGGAGAATGTCGAAAACGCCATTGGTCATCACCACCGGCTGCGCAAGATGGGCGATGCGCGCGGCCAGTTCGGTGCGCCGACATATTTTGTGCTCGAAATCTGCCATGAGAGTACTCCTCGCCTGAAAATGAAAAAAGCCGCAAGACATTACTTGCGGCTTCAAGATTACACCAGCGAAAGATTAATTGGCGGCAACTTGTGGTGCCATCCGATTGACGACTTCTTTGCGGAACCGGTTGAGTTCCTGCACCGTGGCAAAGCTGCGCTCGAACAACAGAGACATATTGTGCAGGATGCGTTCGACGACTTTCTTTTCCCATTCGCCATCGAACTTGATCTGGCCGTCAAGCCAGTGTTCGAGCCAGTCCGGGTCCGGCAAGCGCGACTGCACCGTGTCGTTCGGAAACAGTGACTGGTTGACGTGCAAATTCGTCGGATGCAATGGCTTTTCGGTGCGACGCGCTGATGCCATCAACACACCAATTTTGGCGAAGGCAGCGCGCGCCGTGTCGCCGGATTCGCCCAGTGCTTTCTTCATGTAGCGCAGGTAAGCACCGCCGTGGCGGGCTTCATCCTGGCTGATCATCTTGTAGATTTGCTTGATGACCGGTTCGGTGTGCCAGTCGGAGGCACAGCGATACCAGTGATTCAGGCGGATCTCGCCACAAAAATGCATCATCAGGGTTTCCAGCGCCGGCGCAGGATCGAATTCGAAACGGACGTTGTCCAGTTCGGCTTCGGTCGGCACGAATTCCGGGCGGAAACGACGCAGGTATTCCATCAGTACCAGCGAGTGCTTCTGTTCTTCAAAAAACCAGACCGACATGAAGGCGGAAAAGTCACTGTCACCGCGATTGTCACGCAAAAACATTTCGGTCGCCGGCAATGCCGACCACTCGGTGATCGCGTTCATGCGGATCGTTTGTGCTTGCTCGTCGGTGAGTTTGGCGGCGTCGAACTGGTCCCAGGGAATGTCGGTCTCCATGTTCCAGCGGACTTGTTCAAGCGATTTAAACAATTCTGGGTACAGCATAAGTGCCTTAAGAAAGATGAAGTAACCGGTGGATTTTACCAACAAACCCGCAAAGGGTAAGCGCAGGTGGTCGCTTAGCACGTAGAGGATTGTACGCAGTCGCCGCCGTTGCGGATTCGCGCGGCAGCATCAGCAGTCATAGCGCGTCGGGATACGCCAGCATCTGCGCCGCCAGTGCACGGATGTCGGCGCGCTCGGTGGATGACAATCGCGTGATATTTTTTGCCATCAGTGCGGTGCGCGGGTTGCCGGTCAACGTGGCTTCGTGCTTGTCAATGAAATTCCAGTACAGCGTGGTGAACGGACAGGCCTGGGCGCCTACCCTTTGCGCCGGATCATATTTGCAGCCACTACAATAATTGCTCTGACGCTTGATATACGCGCCGCTCGATATATACGGCTTGCTGGTAAAACGGTTGCCCAGTGCATGTAGCGCCATGCCGGCGGTGTTGGGCAATTCGACCCATTCGATCGCATCCACGTAGACCGCCAGATACCAGTCGCAGACTTGCTGCGGCGTGAGTTCTGCCAGCAAGGCGAAATTACCGGTCACCATCAGTCGTTGAATATGGTGGGCATAGCCGTGCTCCAGCGTCTGGCCGATCGCCGCTTTCATACAGGCCATGCCGGTCTCGCCGGTCCAGTAAAAACGCGGCAACGGCCGCTGGTGGTCGTAGTGATTGGCCTGCTTCATGCCCGGCATATCCAGCCAGTAGACACCACGGATGAATTCGCGCCAGCCCAGGATCTGGCGGATAAACCCCTCGGCGCTGGCCAATGGAATCTGGCCGGCACGGTAGGCCGCCTCGGCGGCAGCGACCACTTCGGCGGGCGACAGCAAGTGCAGGTTCAGGCTGGTCGACAGCAACGCGTGCCAGCCGAACGGAGTGTCGGTCCACATCGCATCCTGAAAGGTGCCGAACTGGATCAAGCGCGTGTCGATGAAGCGCGCCAGCGCCTGCAACGCCTGCGCCCGGTCGACGGGCCAGATGAACTGATCGGTACTACCGGGATGATCGGCGAATTCGCTGTCGACCAGCGCGATGACTTCACGCGTGATCGCATCGGGCGGAAAACTGGCAGGCGCGGGAATAGTGCCGGGGCCGGTACGCTTCGGAAACGCGCTGCGGTTTTCGGCATCGTAATTCCACTCGCCACCCTCGGGCTGGTCACCGTCCAGCAGGACGCGATGCTTCTTGCGCATCACGCGGTAGAAAAACTCCATCCGCAGCTCTTTTTTGCCCTTGGCCCAGGTTGCGAATTCCGTTTTGCTGCACAGGAAATGGGTGTCGTCGATCAGCCGCAAGGTGGTCTGCGCCGTCGTGCAGGTTTCTTCGAGCAATTGCTGCATGCGCCACTCGCCAGGCTCGGCCACGTACACCGCCTGTGGTTGATGGCGGGCCAGTACGGCACCGAGGCGCACCGCGAAATCGCCAGGTAGCGGATCGTCCAGCTTCACATACACGAACGGCCAGCCGCGCTCGCCAAGTGCCAGCGCAAAGTGCCGCATGGCCGACAGGAACAGCACGATGCGCGCCTTGTGCGACCACACCGCCATACCTTCGCTGGCGGCTTCGATCATGACCACGACATCCTGCTGCGGATCGAAATCGGCCAGGGCCGGATTGTCCAGCGTCAATTGATCGCCGAGGATCAGCACCATCCTTCGCATCATGAACACACCCTGCGCATCACGTCTGACTGCATCGAAAATCCCGTCACCAAGGTTGATTTGCACGTTGATCTACAGCGTCACGCAATCCCGACTGACCGTGCCAGAGCGGCATCGAACGACCCATCGGGAGGCGCTCTCTGAAATAAGTTAAACTGGTCAGCCCAGAATAATACCAGTGAGTTCACCATCATGAATCTGACCCAGCGACTCGTTGCGACACTCCTGTTTATTCTAGGTAATGCCGGCTTCCTGCCGGCAGCCTTGGCGCAAACACCCGTACCGGCAGCCTGCCCTGCGCTGCTGCAACAGCAATTCAAACGCCTGCAGGATGAAGCCCCGCAGAACCTGTGCCAATACGCAGGCAAGGTGACGCTGGTGGTCAACACCGCCAGCTACTGCGGCTTCACCAGCCAGTATCAGGGTCTTGAAGCACTGTATGCCAAGTATCAGTCCAGAGGCCTGGTCGTGCTCGGATTTCCATCGAATGATTTTGGCAAGCAGGAACCGGGATCGAGCAAGGAAATAGCCGACTTCTGTTTCAATACCTATGGCGTGAAATTCCCGATGTTTTCAAAGGCCGTCGTCACCGGTGCGAATCCGAACCCGCTGTATGCTGCGCTAGGCAAAGCCACCGGCAAGACCCCGCAATGGAATTTCCATAAATACCTGATTGATCGCAGCGGCAAGGTCGTGACCAGCTTCCCCAGCGAGATCGAACCGACCAATCCTGCATTGGTCGGGGCCATCGAAAAGGCGCTGGGTCAAAAACTCTGAACGATGCTGGCAAGCACCGCAGTGAATCCATAGCCGGTGCCGTTGCGTATGAGGTATCAGCTACTGAAATAGCACGTTTGCAGGCGGATTCCGGCACAGCCGGGCCGCCTTTTTATAGTTGCAGTCCGAGCAGGAGACGCTCGCATGAAAATCGCCGTTGTCGGTGCCGGAATCTCCGGCCTGTCGTGCGCCTACCGCCTGACCCAGAGCGGCCACGACGTCACGCTATTCGAAGCCAATGACTACTTCGGCGGCCATACGCATACGGTCGACGTGACACTCGATGGCCAGACCTATGGTGTCGATACCGGCTTCCTGGTGTTCAATCACAAGACCTATCCGAATCTGGTCAGCCTGTTCCAGGAGCTCGATGTCGAGACCGTCGGTACCGATATGTCATTCTCGGTCAAACTGCCGTTGGCCCGGCGTACCCTCGAATGGGCCGGCGGCAATCTGGATGCGGTATTTGCCCAGCGCCGCAACCTGTTCAACCCGCGCTTCCTGTCGATGCTGCGCGACATCCTGCGCTTCAACAAGCAAACTACCGCGATGGCGCTGGCCGGTGACGATCTGGCGTCCGGGATTTCGCTCGGTGACTTCCTGGACCAGCACCGCTACAGCGAACAGTTCCGCGCCTGGTATTTGCTGCCGATGGCAGGCTGTATCTGGTCCTGTCCTACCGAACAAATGCTGGCGTTCCCCTTGTCGACCTTCGTGCGGTTTTGCCATAACCACGGCCTGCTGCAGGTCAATGGCCGGCCACAATGGCAAACCGTGCGCGGCGGTGCGCGGCAGTATGTCGACAAGCTGCTGGCCGGCATCGGCAAGACCGCGCTGCACACGCCGGTACGTTCCATCACACGTATTCATTCCGACCGCATCGCCGTCGACACTGGCGAGACGGTCCATCTGTTCGATCATGTCGTGCTGGCCAGCCACAGCGACCAGAGCCTGCAGTTGCTCAAGGACGCGACCAGCGCCGAACACGCCGTGTTGTCGGCGGTGCGCTACGAACCGAACCGTGCGGTCCTGCACACCGACGCCAGTTGCCTGCCAAAAAGCCACAAGACCTGGTCGGCCTGGAATTACCAGAGCGAGAACAGCCAGACGCCCAAGGTCTGCGTGCACTATCTGATCAATCAGCTGCAACCGCTGCCGTTCAAGACCCCGGTGATCGTCTCGCTCAACCCGATCGACGAGCCGGACCCGGCCTGCGTGATCGATGAATATGCCTACGCCCATCCGGTGTTCGACGCCACGGCGATCCACGCGCAGTCGCAGTTGCCGACCATTCAGGGCAAGCAGAACACCTGGTTTGCCGGTGCCTGGACCGGCTATGGCTTCCACGAAGACGGTTTGAAATCCGGCCTCGCGGTAGCCCATGCGATTGCCGCGATCACGGCCCGACAAGCCACCGCCGAGCCTGTTGCAGAGGCCGCCTGACATGTCTACGCCCGCCACGCCAGCCACTCCGACCGCTCCCGCCACCCCGCAACTCTGCTTCGGCAAGGTACTGCACAGCCGCCTGCGGCCGGTGGCGAATGACTTCGGTTACGGCGTGTATTACCTGCGCCTGCCGCTGCGCACGCTGGGAGGCGACGACTTCGGCCCGCGCCTGTTTTCACGCAATCGCTTCAACCTGCTCTCGTTTCATGACAGCGACCATGGCGATGGCAAGCAAGCGCTGCTGCCGTGGATCGACCAGCTGCTGCAGGCCGAGGGCATCGATGACGCCACCGGCGAAGTCTGGTTGCAGGCCTTCCCGCGCGTGCTCGGCTATGTCTTCAATCCGGTCTCGTTCTGGTTTTGCCATCGGCCCGATGGCGCGCTGCGGGCGATCCTGTGCGAAGTGCGCAATACCTTCGGCGAAAAGCATTGCTACCTGCTCGATACCGGCGCAGCCATGCCGTACGGGATCGAACTCACTGCGCGCAAGGTATTTCATGTCTCGCCGTTTTGCGCGACCGAGGGGGCGTACCGCTTTCGCTTCATGCGCACCGCACGCAAGACTGAGCACACCGTCGCCCGCATCGACCACGACGATGCCAGCGGTCCCCTGCTGCTGACCAGCATTTCCGGAGTGGCAGCACCACTCACTGACCGCACTGTGCTGCGCGCATTTTCTGGCTATCCCCTGATGACCTTCGGGGTCGTCGCACGCATACACTGGCAAGCGCTGAAACTGTTCATCAAGCGCGTGCCTTTTTTTAGCAAACCTGTACCGCCGTCCCAAGAGCTGACCCGATGACCATCACTTCCGCCGATCTTCCTGTCCGCATCGAGAAACTCTCGACCGATGCCTTTCCCTCCCAGGTGCAGTTCGTCCTGCAGTTGCTGCGCAAGATCGAGCATGGCGCCATCGTGATGGAATTCCCGGACGGACAACGGGCCCGCTTCGGCGACAACTCCGCTGCGGTGACAATGAAGCTCAACAACTGGGAAGTCTGTAGTGCCGCTTTGAAATCCGGTGACATCGGCTTCGCCGAAACCTTCATCGACGGCCACTGGTCCACCGACAACCTGCCGGCGCTAATCGAGCTGTTCACGCGCAATCGCGACGCCGTCGAATCAGTCATCTACGGCACCTGGTGGGGCAGCCTGCTGTACCGCATCAAGCATCTGTTCAATCGCAATTCAAAGTCCGGCAGCCGCAAGAACATCCATGCGCATTACGACATCGGCAATGATTTTTACCAGCTCTGGCTGGACCCGTCGATGACGTATTCCAGTGCGCTGTTTGCCAATGGCCACGTCGATAGCCTGCAGGATGGCCAGAACGCCAAATACCGCCGCATCCTGTCGGAACTGCAGGTCGGCAAGGACGCCCGCATTCTCGAAATCGGTTGCGGCTGGGGCGGCTTCGCCGAGATGGCTGCGCGCGATGCCGATGCCCATGTCACCGGCCTGACACTGTCCACCGAACAGCTCGATTTTGCGCGCCAGCGCCTCACCGATGCCGGCGTGGTCGACCAGGTCGAACTGCTGCTGCAGGATTACCGCGACACCAGTGGCCAGTTCGACGGCATCGCCTCGATCGAGATGTTCGAAGCGGTCGGCGAATCCTACTGGCCCAGCTATTTCGACTGCATCGCCCGCAATCTCAAGAGCGGCGGTCGGGCCTGCGTGCAGACCATCGTGATTGACGATGCGCTGTTCGAGCGCTATCGCAAAGGTACCGATTTCATCCAGCAATACATCTTTCCGGGTGGCATGCTGCCTTCGCCGTCGGTGTTCAAGCGTTACGCTGCGGAGCATGGCTTGCGGGTCGTCAACGAATTCAAGTTCGGCCTCGATTACGCCCGCACGCTCGCCGAATGGCGCAGTGCTTTCAAGGAGCGGCTGCCACGGGTCAAGGCGCAGGGTTTCGATGACGGCTTCTTGCGGACCTGGGAGTTTTACCTCGCGTATTGCGAAGCCGGTTTTCGCGCCGGCAGCATCGACGTCGCCCAGTTCACGCTGGAAAAACCATGATCGCGCGCCGGTTGCTGGCGCTGTTCCTTGGCTTGCTACTCGCACTGCCAGTGTTCGCTGCAACGCCGGCGCATATCCGCAATGACGTACCCGATGCGCGCCTGTCCGGGCAGGGCACGTTCCGCTGGTTCGGGCTGCATATTTACGACGCCGCGTTGTGGGTCGGTGCCAAAGGCTACGACCTGAAAGCGCCACTGGCGCTGGACCTGACCTATGCACGCGCACTGGCCGGAAAAAAAATCGCCGAAGCCAGCGATGATGAAATCAGAAAACTCGGTCTCGGTACGCCAGAACAGCAGGCCACCTGGCTGGCAAAAATGACTGCGCTGTTTCCGGATGTGCAGGACGGCACGCACATTACCGGCGTGTATTTGCCGGCGCTGGGTGCGCGCTTTTATCACGATGGAAAATTGCTCGGCGAGATCGCCGACCCCGCGTTCGCCCGGGCCTTCTTTGCCATCTGGCTCGACCCGAAAACCAGCGCTGGCAAATTACGCGATGCCTTGCTGATGGATGCAGCGCCGCGCTGATGGCACGGCTGTCACGCTCCGATCTGTTTGCCTACGGCCTGTTCGGCATGCCGCTGGCGATGGTGGCGTTGCCGGTGTATGTCTATGTGCCACAGCTGTATGCCGAGCGGTTTGGCCTGTCGCTGACGCTGGTCGGCACCGCGCTCCTGCTGGCGCGACTGTTCGATGCCTTCCTTGATCCGGCGCTTGGATTGTGGATCGATAGCTCGCGCCGGGCCGATGGTTACCGGCGCTTCGTGCTGCTGTCGTTGCCTTTCCTCGCCCTCGGATTCATCGGACTCTTTCATCCGCCGGACGCCGCCAGCGCGCTGCCGATGACCTGGTTTCTGGCCACGCTGCTGGTGGTATACATCGGTTTCAGCATGGCCACAATCAGTCATCAGAGCTGGGGCGCGGCATTGACGCAGGCGCCGTCCGAGCGCGCCCGCCTGACCGCCACTCGCGAAGGCTGCGGACTGGTCGGCGTGATCATTGCCGCGGCGCTACCGGCGCTGGCTGCGCCGTGGTGGCTGACGCTGGCGTTCCTGCTGGTGCTGCTGTTAGCTGCGATGCTGCTGGCACGCCGTGCGCCGTTGCCGGCACGTGTGCTGCGCAGCCATGGCGGCATCGCCGAGTTGCTGATGCCATTTCGCCAGCGACTGTTTCGCTGGCTGTTTGCGGTGTTTCTGGTCAACGGTATTGCCGCCGCGATTCCGGCCACGCTGTTTTTGTTTTTTGCCAAGGACCGGTTGCAGCTGGACCAGTATGCCGGCCTGTTTCTGGTGCTGTACTTTGTCGCCGCCGCAGCCTCGATGCCGCTCTGGGTGGCGCTGGCAAAACGCTTGGGAGAAGCCCGTGCGTGGTTGGGCGCGATGCTGCTGTCGGTGGCTGTCTTCATCTGGACCTATGGGCTGGCCGCCGGCGACGGCACCGCATTCGGCGTGATCTGCGTGCTGTCGGGTGTGACCCTGGGCGCCGATCTGGCGCTACCGCCGGCATTGCTGGCGGCGGTCATCGGCAAGGCCGGCGACAGCGGCCAGCGCGAAGGCGTGTATTTCGGTGCCTGGAGCTGGGCCACAAAAATGAACCTGGCGCTGGCGGCGGGCGTCTCGCTGCCGTTGCTGGAACAACTGGGTTATGTGCCGGGAGTGCAAGGTGCCACCGGGGCACAGGCCTTGAGTGTTGCCTATGCCGTCGTGCCTTGCGGTTTGAAACTGGTCGCGGCGGCACTGTTGTGGCGTGCGCCGCTGCGTGCAATTTGATTGTGCGTGATTCAAATCCTTTCTCTATCTGTCATTCAATTTCTTCGGAGTCCATCATGCGTATTCTCAAATCCCTCCTCGCACTCTGCTGCGCCATCCTGATCGCCGGTTGCGGCACGGTCGAACCGGCCCGCTATGCCGACCAGAAACCGACCCTCGACCTGCAGCAGTATTTCAATGGCACGCTGGATGCGCAGGGCATGTTCCAGGATCGCTCGGGCGAAGTCATCAAGCGCTTCAGCGTCGTGATGGTCGGTAGCTGGAAAGGCGATGTCGGCACCCTCGACGAAGACTTCACTTACTCCGATGGCAAGAAGGAACGACGCATCTGGACCCTGCGCAAGACCGGCGCCGGCACCTATGTCGGCACCGCTGCCGATGTGGTCGGCGAAGCCCAGGGCGTGGTGGCCGGCAATGCCTTGCGCTGGAAATACGTGCTGGCGTTGCCGGTCGATGGCAAGGTCATCAATGTCACGATGGAAGACTGGATGTATCTGATGGACCAGCGCGTGATGCTCAATCGTGCCGCCATGAGCAAGTTCGGCTTTCACATTGGTGACGTGACGCTGTCGTTCACGAAACGGCCATGATGAATCCGGCGATCCGTGACTGGACCGGGCAGCGCGTCTGGGTCATCGGCGCCTCCACCGGCATCGGTGCAGAAACGGCGCGTCAGTTACTGGCCAAGGGTGCCCGCGTGGCACTGTCGGCGCGGCGTGCCGAACCGCTGCAAGAGATCGCCGATGGCAAGCCTACTGCACTGGTTGCAACGCTCGACATCACCGACCATGCGACTGTGCTGGCAGCACGCGACCAGATCCTGCAGGCCTGGCAGGGCATCGACCTGGTGCTGGTCATCGCCGGTGGCTACAACGAAATGCGTGCCGACACGTTCGATCTCGCCAAGGTCAACCAGCTAATCGACCTGAACCTGCGCGGCGTCTTCAATTGCCTCGATGCAGTGCTGCCGGGTTTGCTGGCGCAGGGCAGCGGCGGCATCGGTATCGTCGCCTCGGTAGCCGGGTTCAGCGGCCTGCCGAAAGCGCTGATCTATGGCCCGACCAAGGCCGCGCTGATCAATCTGTCGGAGTCGCTCTACCTCGACGTGCATCCGCGCGGGCTGGCGGTCTACCTGATCAATCCGGGCTTTGTCGAAACCCCGATGACCGCCGTCAACGACTTCAAGATGCCGGCGCTGATCAGTGCCGGCACCGCCGCCGGCAGCCTGATCGAGGGACTGGAAGCGGGCGACTTCCATATCCATTTTCCGAAGCGCTTCACGAACTGGGTACGGCTGGCGCGACTGCTGCCGTACCGCTGGTACTTCCCGCTGGTGCGCAAGGTGACCGGCTTATGACACAAGCACCGGACCGTAGCGACGCGCTTGCCGGCGTGGTCGATTTTTTTGCGACGCTGACGCTGGAGAGCGCGTCACGCATCGCAACGATCTACAGCGCTGACGCCTTCTTCAAAGACCCGTTCAACGAAGTGCGCGGCACCGACGAGATTGCACGGATTTTTCGCCACATGTTCGTGCAGGTCGATGCGCCGCACTTCGTCGTGACCACCCACGTGCTGCAAGGCGATCAGGCGTTCCTGACCTGGGACTTCCTGTTCCGGATGAAACGTTTTTCGCGCGAGGAGCAATGCATACGCGGCGCCACCCATGTGCGCTTCGATGCCGATGGCCGTGTCTGCCTGCACCGGGATTACTGGGATGCTGCCGAAGAACTGTACGAGAAGCTGCCGGTGCTGGGCGGGCTGATGCGCCTACTGAAGCGGGCGGGTCGCAGCTAGGACCGGCAGCGCATTTACCGTGTCGCGCCGCAGGCTTGCCGGCGGCGTCACATCACAGTACTTCGTCAAAGCAGACGCGATTGCGTCCACCGTTTTTTGCCGCATACAAAGCGCGGTCAGCGGCGTCGACGAGACGACTCGCACCACCTTCCGGCTGCTCCGGCAAACACATCGCGACACCGAGACTGACCGTGACGTGGCCCGCAGGATTGCCGGTGTGCGGTATCGACAACGCTTGAATGCTTGACCGGATGCGCTCTGCCACGACCCGTGCACCAGCGGCATCTGTTTCCGACAGCAGTACGGCCAGTTCCTCGCCGCCGTAACGCGCTGCAACGTCATTCGGACGGCACAGCGCCTCGTCCAGTGCGTGCGCAAGCTTGCGCAGACACTCGTCGCCAACGGGATGGCCGTACACATCGTTGTAGCGCTTGAAGTAATCGACATCAATCATGATCAGCGCGAGGCTGGTTTGATTGCGCAATCCGCGTCGATAGGCACGGGCCAGTTCCTGATCGAAATGACGCCGGTTTCCCAAGCCGGTGAGGCTGTCCTGCAGAGACAGAATTTCCAGTGACCGATTGAGGTTTTCCAGCTCAAGCTTGGCCACGCGCAACGCATCCTCGGTGCGCTCGCGCAGACCGATCTGGCTGGTTAGCCGCCAGCCTATCGAGGCCAGGATGACGATCAGAAAGGCGGTTTCCAGTACCGAGCGATAAGCGTCCTGCCGCCAATCCTGAAGTATGTCGATTCTCGACAGGGCGGTGGCGACGACCAGCGGATAGTCGGTAACGCGACGATAGCTGTAGAGCCGTTCGACGCCGTCGACTTTTGATGTCAGCATCGTGGTTCCGGGTCCCTGTGTACGCAGCTGTGTGAAGACAGTCCCTTTAGAAATATCCTGGTTAAGCATCCGACTTTCAAACGGCCGTCGCGCCAGGATTGCACCCTCTTTCGAGGCAAGGAAGATTGCACCCGCCTCACCGATATCGAAGCTGTCATAAAATTTCAGAAAGTAATCCACCTCGATAGTGGTGAGGACAACGCCAGCAAAGCTGCCGTCGTCGTGATTGATGCGACGCGATACCGGAATGATCCATTGCTGGGTGGAGCGGCTTTTGACTGGCGCGCCGATATGCGAGCCGCGATCGGAATGCGTCTTGTGATACTGAAAATATTCGCGGTCCGCATTATTGACGTTGTTCGGAATGGAATCCTGCGAGGTGACGATCCACGTACCGTCCTGGTCGTAGGCAAATATGCCGTTGAGCATTTTTAATTGCGCGACGCTTTGCTGCAGCCAATGATGCAGGCGTGGTAATGCGGCAGGTGCCATACCGTCGCGCTCGACGCGCTCCACTAGTCCCAGCAGCACCGTATCGGCTGCCCTGAACGTATCGTCGGCATGCTGCGCAAGGAAGCCTGTCATGTTACGGGTGACTGTGGTGGCTTCCCGCAACTGGATGTCATGCGCTTTCCAGTTGCTCCAGATCGCCGTGCCAATGAATCCGAGACAGACCAGCACGACGAAGCCCATCGCTCTGGCTTGCGCGGATCGGCTTCTGAAAAACTGCAGGCAACGTGGAAGGCCCATCGAAAGCAGGCTGTAAATACGCATCAGGTATGCCGGTAAGTGCGATAGCGGAGGGCATGCCGTTATCGCGGAACAGTGCACATTGGGCAAAAATGCGGTGCGCTGTGGAATGTCGCCAGGCAGATCATAGACTCCCGACTTTACTTCAGCAAAAGATTTCCTTGCAGTCTTATCTAAAAAAGTCGGGTCGTGCTTCACTCATTTTTAGGAGCGGCTGAAGCTGGCCTCCCCGACCTCTGTATCCATCCTGAAAAAGTTCACGTCGCTGGCCAGACGTCGCGCTTGTTCGGACAACGTGGTGGAGGCGGCCCAAGCCTGTTCCGCCAATGCGGCTTTCGGCGGGCTAGACTGATCCAGCGCATGGATGGCAGTCTCGAGCTGGGCAATATCCCGACTCACTAGTCGTGACGACCACATTGAACTGCATGTCGGTGCCCTTGGCCTTCCCCGATTAAGTTATGGCTGGCGCGCCTGCCCCGCGACAAAGACCGCCTGCGCAGCAGGGATCAGATAGCCCCCTCTGCACCAGATCTTTATGCTCGGACTTGGCATATGTCACCTGCTCATTCATTGCAGACCAAAAATAAAACAGCGTGATCCCGTTTTCGCTTGTTGCGAACGAAGCGTAGCAGCCATCTGTTTTTGCAATAGATGCACTCCGGAGAGTGTTGCGCCGCTGGACTCACACCATTGCGTTGCTCAATTTAATATCCGACTGGCTCATAAATTAAGTTTCTTTAAAGTAATTTATTGGATGCTCAGCGACTTTTGTTGACGCATTTCGGATTTTAATAAATACGTTATCGCAGTAAAAGGCCGATTTTTTTCACAGTCACCATCCCTTTTCAACAGGCTCGTCGACATGCCGCAGGTGCTCATGCATCTCACGATCCAAGTGATGCACAACGCCGTACACGTCGGCGTTGTGCAAAAACGATTTTGGGTATCATATCGGCCAAGAACCTGCTCTCGGTCCCGGAACAGAAACCCAGCCAGTGCAACCCGATTGATCGACACCACATGTTCAGCCCCACTGGCAACGACACTCCGTAATCACCTTCTACTGCGAACCCTTCACCATTGAATACCACTCCACCCCGTCTGCTGCCCCGTACCGAATGGCTGGTCCTGCTGACGCTGGCCGGCATCCAGTTCACCCACATCCTCGACTTCATGATCATGATGCCGCTGGGCCCGCAACTGATCCGCGTGCTGCAGATCGACACTCACCAGTTCGGTCTGCTGTTGTCGTCGTACACCTTCACGGCCGCGATATCAGGCCTGCTGGCAGCGACTTACATCGAACGTTTCGACCGTCGCAAACTGGTGCTGAGCCTGTACGTCCTGTTCATGCTGGCCACGCTCTGCTGCGGCCTGGCGCAGACTTTTTCGCAACTCCTGATTGCGCGTGCGCTGGCCGGTGCGTTCGGCGGCATCCTCGGTGCGATGGTGCAAACCATGGTGGCCGACGTGATCCCGTTCGAGCGGCGCGGCAAGGCAATGGGGACGGTGATGGCAGCGTTTTCGTTATCAACGGTGGCGGGTGTACCGCTCGGCCTGCTGCTGGCAAATCACATTCCGTCACTGGGATGGCGGGCACCGTTTTTCTTTATCGTTGCGCTGTCACTGGTGATTTTCGTGATCGGCTACCGCCTGCTGCCCAGCCTGACCGCGCACATGCACCAGCAACGCGAAGGCACGATTTTTCAGCAAATCTTCCTGGTTGCCAGACATCCGCAGCACCTGAAAGGCTTTGCCTTCATGGCCTTGATGATGCTGGGCGGGTTCACGGTGATTCCGTACATCGCGCTATACATGACCACCAATGTCGGCTTGCCGGAATCGTTCATCACGCTGGTCTACCTGTGCGGCGGTACCGCGACCTTTTTCACATCGCAGGCGATCGGCCGGATGGCGGACAAGAAGGGGAAACTGACCGTGTTCCGCTGGATAGCACTGGCCTCGCTGATACCGATCCTCGTGACCACGCATCTGACGCCGATCGCCTGGTGGCTGGTACTGATCAACTCGACGATTTTCTTTGTACTGGTACCGGGCCGCATGGTGCCGGCCATGGCGATGGTCAGCGGCGTCGCGCCACCGCAGGTGCGGGGCACGTTCATGAGCCTGGTGTCGTCGGTGCAGATGGCGTTTTCGGGGCTGGCGTCGCTGATTGCCGGCCTGATCATCACGCGTTCGCCGACCGGGCAGATCGAGCATTACAACGTGGTCGGTTACCTGGCGGTGGGATGCACGATACTGGCGTTGCTGGTGGCGCCTGCGTTGCGGGTGGCGACGGCGCAGCCTGCGCGGTAGCTTCGGCGGGCCGGCCGGTCCGCGGGTCGGCTGCGAAGCCATGCGTGCATCAAGGTGCTGGGATGCTTGCCAATCCGGCGTGGTCGTTGGGAGCTAAAACGGTTTGCTCTCCGTTGATGCAAGCCGGGGGCAGCCCGGCAGCCGGTCACTTCTTTTTGCTTCGCTGTTTTGTAGGTTGGGCTGCGAAGCCCAACATGCGTCAAGCTGCCTTGTAGGTCGCCACGGCGTGCGGTCGTCGGTAGCTAAAACGGGTTGCTCTCCGTAGATGCAAGCCGGGGGCGGCCCGGCAGCCGGTCACTTCTTTTTGCTTCGCCAAAAAGCAGTAACCAAGAAAAAGGCGACCGCAAGACCGCTGCCCTGCGGGTTCCCAAAAACCGGGTACGGCAAGAGGGAGACTCGCAAACTCGCTGCCCTTGCAGGGCGCAGATCCGCTTGCAAGCGGATCCCGTTCCGCAGGCGGATCGCATGCGATCCGAAACCCCTGCTACACCTCAGACAGTGCGGGTCTCTGATCCTCTTGCCGTACCCGGTTTTTGGCAGCGATCTTTTTATGCGGAATTCAAGACCAAGCCCAGCCTTGGTAATTGAATCAGTGCAGCGCTCGCTTTGCGCGAGAAAACTTCCTCGTCGTGATCGACATCGACTTCCAAACCAACGTCGAAACCAACGTCAAAACCAACGTCAAAACCAACGTCAAAACCAACGTCAAAACCAACGTCAAAACCAACGTCAAAACCAACGTCAAAACCAACGTCAAAACCAACATCAAAACCAAAACCTACAAGGCTTTTACAAGCCATCGTTCTCGCGTAAAGCGAGCCCAACCATGATCGATTCACCAAGGCTGGGCTTGGTCTTGACGTTGAATTCCGCATAAAAGGCCGCTGCCAAATACCGTGTCCGGGCAGGGGATAAGAGGGCCGCACTGTCTGAGCGCAGCGAGTTTGCGGCCCTCCCCCTGACCGGGCGCGGTATTTGGGAACCCGCAGGGCAGCGGTCTAGCGGTCGCCTTTTTCTTGGTTACTGCTTTTTGGCGAAGCAAAAAGAAGTGACCGGCTGCCGGGCCGCCCCCGGCTTGCATCTACGGAGCGCAACCCGTTTTAGCTACCGCAGACCGCAGTCCGCGCGTCGCGGCGACCCGCAAAGCAACCTGACGCATGTTGGGCTTCGCTGCCCAACCTACGACCCAAAGCCGCAACGCCGCCGCGCAAAAAACCGGCGGCCGGGCCGCACCCGGCTTGCATCAACGGAGCGCAAACCGTTTTAGCTACCGCAGGCAGCAGGCAGCGTATCCAACGTCACGCGTCGTACCCCAAGCCCTGGCGCGCCAGCCAGCAAGCCCTCAGGTCTTGCGCACCGTTGCCGGCTTCACAGCCGCCGCAGCCTTCTTCACGGGCTTGGCCGCAGCGGGCGCCTTGGCCGCCTTCGGTTTGTCTGCCGTCCCGGCACCATCCGCCGGAATCGCATTCGCCACCGCTTGCTGGAACTGCTCCTGCAGCATGGTCCACCAGGCGGCAGGATTGGCTATTTGCGGTACTTCCGCAGTGCTCGCGGCGGCGACTGGTTCGGGCGTCGGCGCTGGTGGTGCAGGCGCCGGAGCCGGCTCTGTGGCCTTGAAAAACGATGTCCCGAACGGCGCCGGCTGCGCCGCTGCCGCGGACTCGTGCGGCTTCATCGCTGCCGTGAAGTTGGCACTCATCGATTGCAGCGTGGCGATCGTCGCACTCTGTACCTCAAGTGCCTTGATCGACCCGTGCAGCATGTTCATGTTCAGGGTTAGCCAGCTCTCGACCGCTTTCAGGTCGGCGATCTGCTTGTTGATTTCGTCGACTGACAAGGTCGGCATTACCATCCCCGGCATGCTGGCGCCGGGAAGCGTGATACCGCCCCACATGTTCTTCATGAATTCCAGCGTATCGGTCATTGCACCGGGCATGTTCGGCATCGTTGATTTCATCATCGTCATCTCCCCAAGAGTAAGAATCGAGATTAGCAGAGAAACATGCCGACTCACCCACTATTCATGGCAAATTCGATGCCGGTCAGCGAGGCTTCCAGCGCAGGTCAGTGGCGCGTCATGACGCAACTGGTCGGCAATGCTGTCGCTTGCGCGGGCAAATACCGCTCGGTCTTGAAGCCGTATCCGCTGCCTTCGTTATCGAAGCGCACGCCGCCATCGCCCTGCTTTTGCATTACCGAGACATACAGCGGCTGGATCAGCTGGTGATCGGCGGCGCGCATCGTGGCATCGTGGAAGCCGTTACCGAAGCGCGCACCTTCGAGCGCCCGTGCCACGGCTGCGGCGTCGGTGCTGCCGGCGCGTTCGAGCGCCGTGGCCAGCATCGCGATCATCACGCGCATGCGCAGATGCACGTAGTCATCCTTCGGTTGCGGATAGCGGTCACGGAACGACTGGTAAAACTGGTCGCTGGCGACACCGCCGACATTCGGATGCCACTCGGCCACCGCCCGCACGCGGCCGACGCCGGCGTCGCCGATCGCCGCCGGTGCACCAAGGCCGTTGCCGTAGAACGTGTAGAACTTCAGGTTCATGCCGGATTCTTTGGCAGCTTTTACGAGCAGGGTCAGGTCATTGCCCCAGTTGCCGGTGATGACGGTATCGGCGCCGGCGGCCTTGATCTTTGCCGCATAGGGCGCGAAATCCTTGATCTTACCGATTGGGTGCAGCTCATCGCCGACGATGCTGATATCGGGCCGCTTGTCCGCCAGCTGAGTGCGCGCGGCCTTGGCCACCTGTCGGCCAAAGCTGTAATCCTGGCCGATCAGATAGACCTTGCTGGCCCGGCTGTCGCCGCGAATGACGTCGGTCAGTGCCTGCATCCGCATGTCGGTATTGGCATCGAAACGGAAATGCCAGAAGCTGCATTTTTCATTGGTCAGCACCGGGTCGACCGCCGAATAATTCAGGAACAGCACGCGGTTATCCGGTGCGCGTTCGTTATGGCGGTTGATCGCCTCGATCAGACCGGCGGCGACCGCTGAACTATTGCCCTGCACGACGAAGGGAATGTGCTGGTCCGTCACCTGCCGCAATGCAATGAGCGACTCTTCGATGGCCTGCTTGTTGTCGATGATGCTCAACACTAGCTTGTGGCGACCGTCTTTCAGGCGCACGCCGCCACGGGCATTGACGCCATCGATCGCCAGCAGCAGGTTGCGCTGGACCGCCTCGCCCGCATTGGCGAACGCGCCGGACATGCCTTCGATCATGGCGATCCGGATCGGTGCAGGCTGGGTTGCCGGTTGGGTTGCCAATTCGGCATACGCCGCAGAAAACATGCCGCAGGTGAATGCAGCCAGCAAGAGACGTCGCATGGAGTTTCCCGTTAAAAAAGGCGCCATTCTACCCGTGCGGCCACCGCCGGATGCATCCGGATGTTACGCCGCAAGGTGATCGGCCGTGACTGCGTTTACACTGTGGCGATGATCATTACGGCATCTCCCGAGAACCTGTTCCAGCGCTGGCGCAACGCGCTGGTGATCGTGACCGTCTCGCTGTTACTGCATCTGCTGGCGTTCAACTGGGCCAGCAGTCGGCTGGGCCATCCGGTCGAGCGCGTGCGGCATGAGGAAGTCGTGACGATTCTGCTGTCGCCGATAGCCGAACCGGTTCCGGTTCCGGCACCGCCGCCACCGCCGAAACCGGCACCCGCGAAGCCACGTGTCGTACGCCCGGCCGTCGTATCGCCGGTGGCCAAAGCCGCGGCCGACATCCCCGCCGATCTGCCGGCACCGGTCGCGCAGGAGGCCGCGACCGATGTCGTCGCCACGGCGGCAACCGTGCCGCAAGCACTACCCGATCCGGTCATCGCGCCCGAGCCGGTTGCCGTGGCCGTTGCGACGGTAGTCGAACCGGAGCCGGTACGCATCTTCAAAACCGCACCGCCTCCCTCGGCCGAGGTGAAATACGACGTGCAGGCATTGCGCGACGCCAAGACCGTTTATGGCAGCGGCAAGATCAGCTGGCAAAGTGCCGGTGACACCTATCAGATCAATGGCGAAGCGGGCGTGCTGTTTTTTACGGTGCTGGGATTTCGCAGCGAAGGCAGTCTCGGCGATGACGGCATCACGCCGCTGCGCTACAGCGAAAAGCGCTTCCGCAAAGCCGAAACGAATACCCATTTCCAGCGCGAGAACAAGGTCATCAGCTTTTCCGCGTCGACCGCAACGTATCCGCGCAATGGCGGCGAACAGGATCGCGCCAGCATCGTCTGGCAACTGGCCGCCATCGGCCGCGGTGATGCGGCGCAGTTCGCCGCCGGGACCGAACTGGACTTCTTCGTGGCGGGCGTACGCGATGCCGAAACCTGGCACATCAAGGTCATCGGCGAAGAGCAACTGGCGCTGGGCGGCACGCCAGTCACGGCCTGGCATTTCCTGCGGACGCCGCGTCCGGGCTCGTACGACACCCAGGTCGAATTCTGGCTGGCGCCGTCGCGCGAATGGTATCCGGTGCGATTGCGCCAGACCGAAACCAACGGCGACACGCTCACTATGTCGATGTCATCCATTACGCCGCTGGCATCTCGCTAGCGGCATTTCTGAACGGAGTTTCCATGCTGTCATCCCTAGCATTGCGGCGTCTTGCCGCCACCACCCTGCTGCTGGGCACGATCCTGCCAGCCAGTGCGCAGCACGCTGCGCCAAAACGCCAGTTCTCGTTGCCACCGTCAGCCGATCTGGCGTATTCGATCCGGGCCCGGCAGAGCGGTCTGTCGCTCAATGGCGAAGCAAAACTGACATGGCGCAACAGCGCCGGCAAATTCAGCATTGCCACCGAAACCCGCTCCGCGCTGGTCGGCAAGATCGTCGAAGCCAACAGCGAAGGGTCGGTGGACGCCTTCGGTCTGGCACCAGCGACCTTTATCGAAAAACGCTGGCGCAAGGAAGCCACCACCACCACCTTCGACCGCGCCACAAAGACCATCACGTTTGTACCGGCAGCAACTAGCTATCCGCTGCTCGGTGGCGAACAGGATCGCAACAGCGCAATCTGGCAACTGATCGCGGTGGCACGGGCCAACCCGACGGCCTTCAAGGCCAATTCGGACTGGGATTTTTTTGTGGCCGGTGCACGTGATGCGGAGCCATGGCTGTTCAAGGTCAGCGGCGAAGAAAAAATGGCGACCGCGCTCGGCGAGCAACGCGCAGTGCACATCACCCGTGCGCCGCCACCGGACTCGAAAGGCCAGCAGCTCGACATCTGGCTGGCTCCCGGCCTGGAATGGTATCCGGTGAAGCTGCGTTTTTCGGATGCGGACGGGGATTTCATCGAACAGTCACTGGAAAAAATCGGCAAAGTCGCCGGCTAATGGTCAGGTCAAGATAAAACCATGCACACCATCGACCACCCGGCAGAACCATTTCCGAATTTTTACAACGACCTGAACGCATCACTGCATTACGCATGGCTGATGCTGGGACGCGCCACCAAGGACCGGAAAGCGCCGTTCCGCACCCCGGTAATGGCGACCCAGTCCGACAGTGGCCCGCAAGCGCGGGTACTGGTGCTGCGCGCGGTCGATCCGGAGCTGCGTCAGCTGGTGTTTCACACCGACCTGCGCAGCGGCAAAGTCACCGAACTCGGCCACGATCCGCGCGTGGCGGTGACGTTCTATGATGCACATCGCAAGGTCCAGCTGCGTATCAGTGGCCATGCCAGTCTGCATACCGACGACGCGCTCGCGCAGCAACGCTGGCGCGATGCGTCACCAGCCGGATTGCGCTGCTTTTCCGGTGCCTTGCCAGCAGCCGTTTGCGCCACGCCGACCGACAACGATGCGCAGGCATCAAGCAGCGAGGAGATCGCCGAAGGCCGGTCCAATTTTGTCGTACTGGTAGTGGAGATTGCGCAGATCGAATGGCTGTACCTGCATTCACGCGGTCAGCGCCGGGCGCTGTATCGCTGGGCTGACGCGCAGTGGGGGATGGACTGGATCAATCCGTAGCGAATGCGTGAAACCAGGTGGATCGCGGGATACGATTTTGCCAAATGGTGTTTGCCCATCTCCGTGCCCCCCGCTAGGAGCCGCACTGCAAACGATTTACAGCCGATGACGTGCACGAGGTGGTTTTGCAAACGCTGACTAGGTCAAGGCAGCCTTTTCAAGCTGGGCTTTGGAAGGCAAAAAAACATCGGTAACGTTGCCAAATCTTAGGTTGGGCTGCCAAGCCCAACATGCGTCAAGCTTCTTGTGCAGTTTGCGGTTTGCGGTTTGCGGTTTGCGGTTTGCGGTTTGCGGTTTGCGGTTTGCGGTAGTTTTGTTGGGCTGCGAAGCCCAACATGCGTCAAGCTGCCTTCTAGGTCGCCACGGCGTGCAGTCGTCGGTAGCTAAAACGGGTTGCGCTCCGTGGAGGCAAGCCGGGTGCGGCCCGGCAGCCGGTCACTTCTTTTTGCTTCGCCAAAAAGCAGTAACCAAGAAAAAGGCGACCGCTAGACCGCTGCCCTGCGGGTTCCCAAAAACCGGGTACGGCAAGAGGGAAGCCCGCAAACTCGCTGCCCTTGCAGAGCGCAGATCCGCTTGCAAGCGGATCCCGTTCCGCAGGCGGATCGCATGCGATCCGAAACCCCTGCTACACCTCAGACAGTGTGGGCTTCTGATCCTCTTGCCGTACCCGGTTTTTGGCAGCGATCTTTTTATGCGGAATTCAACGTCAAGACCAAGCCCAGCCTTGGTGATTGATTGATGGCCAGGCTCGCTTTGCGCAAGAAAACTTCCTCGTCGTGATCGACATCGAGTTCAAAACCAACGTCAAAACCAACGTCTAAACCAACGTCAAAACCAACGTCAAAACCAACGTCAAAACCAAAACCTACAAGGCTTTTACAAGCCATCTTTCTCGCGCAAAGCGAGCGTGGTCGTCATTCAAATACCAAGGCTGGGCTTGGTTTTGACCTTGAATTCCGCATAAAAGGCCGCTGCCAAATACCGTGTCCGGGCAGGGGATAAGAGGGCCGCACTGTCTGAGCGTAGCGAGTTTGCGGCCCTCCCACTGACCGGGCACGGTATTTGGGAACCCGCAGGGCAGCGGTCTAGCGGTCGCCTTTTTCTTGGTTACTTCATTTTGGCGAAGCAAAAAGAAGTGACCGGCT